>DATJNV010000170.1:0-74600 GCA_035507705.1 Acidobacteriaceae bacterium | reverse complement strand
GTGGGGCTGCGATCACTTTGTTGCTGGTGAACATGGCCGCGGCGGACGCGGACCGGTCGGCGACCGCGCAGGCAAGATCAGGGTTGCCGCTGGCCTTCAATCCGGCGCGCACGGCGGCGAATGAAAAGCCCTGCGGGATTTGGTCATCACGGAGGAGGGCAGCTTGGGACGTTTCAGCCATGTGGCCTTTACTCTATCAAGAACCGATCATCATGATGACGATACAGACGGAGTTTCTCAGCATGCGCAACGTGGACGTTGCGCGCGGCCAGAAAACAGTGTTGCAGGATGTAAATCTCCGGATCGCGAGCGGGGAGCATATCGCCATCCTGGGGCCCAATGGATGCGGAAAATCGACGTTGATCAAGGCGATGACGTGCGAGTGCTATCCCATCGTTCGTCCGGGAATGGAGTTGAAGGTTTTTGGCCGCGACCGCTGGGATGTACAGGAGCTGCGCAAACATCTCGGAGTGGTCGCAGCGGAATTGCCCGGAGAGAGGACTGCTGTGACGCGCGGTCTGGACGCTGTCGTCAGCGGATTTTTTTCCAGCTCAACCTTGTGGCCGAATCTTGCGGTGACCGACAGCATGCGTGTCAGCGCAACGGAGGCCCTCTCGCTGTTGAACGCGGAATACCTGCGCGACCGCTGGGTGGGGGAGATGTCCGCGGGAGAGAAGAGGCGGGTGATGATCGCGCGCGCGCTGGTGCACCGTCCAGAGATGTTGCTCCTCGATGAACCGAGCAATGCGCTTGATCTGGCGGCCCAGCGCGAACTGCGGGAGATTCTCCGCGAGGTAGCCGTGGGCTCGAACGGCCGCCCCGGCACCGGCATCATCATGGTGACACACCACCTGGCCGACATACTTCCCGAAATTGATCGCGTGGTCATGATGCGCGGCGGACGGATCGTTGCCGACGGATTCAAAGCGGAATTGTTACGGACGGAGAAGTTGCAGGATCTCTTCGGAATCGAACTGGAGCTGACCGAGCGCAAGGGTTACTGGCATTCCTGGTGACCGCTTGTGATTTCACAAAAGTGCACGGCTTGACCGGCGGCAGGGAGCCGTTTTAGTTTATGGGTACACGGGAAAGGAGGATGATCCAGCGAATGAAGAATTCTGATGGTAGTTGTAGCTTGATACGTGAGGTGACTGAGGCATAGAGCGTTCGCTCTAGACCTGGCGGTAAAGCAACTTCCTCCGCCGAGGCCCACTTCTCCATAGCGAGGAAAGCGGACGCCTCAGCCAAACCCAACAGTTTCACCGGTGATCAAGGCCCGCGGCCACCCTGGCGTGGGCCTTTCACATTGGCTGACCCTCCAGCATGCATTCCACATGAATGGGGCGCCGCCTGTTCGATGTTGTTCTCAGGCTTACAATTGAGAGATGGAACCACTGGTCATTGCAGGCAAGGCGTTTCAGTCCCGTCTGATCGTTGGCACGGGGAAGTACAAAGACGGCAAAGAAACGCAGGCGGCCATTGAAGCTTCCGGAGCGGAGATGGTAACGGTCGCAGTGCGGCGCGTGAATCTTGACCGCAGCCGAGAGTCGCTGCTCGACTACATCGATCCGCAACGCTATTTCCTGCTGCCTAATACCGCTGGGTGTTATACCGCGGAGGAAGCCATTCGCGCCGCCAGATTGGCACGCGAGGTGGGTATCTCGGACTGGGTAAAGATCGAAGTCATCGGGGATCAGGCTACCCTCTATCCGGATGTGCAGGCAACGCTCGAAGCCACCCGCGTTCTTGTGAAAGAAGGGTTTACCGTCCTGCCTTACACCTCCGACGACGTGGTCTTCGCGCGACGATTGATCGATGCCGGCGCGGCTGCCGTTATGCCTCTGGGCGCCCCCATCGGCAGTGGCATGGGGCTGCAGAATCTGGCTACCCTGCGCATCCTGCGCGAGATGATAACCGAGGTTCCGCTGATCGTTGACGCCGGTGTTGGAATGGCTTCCGATGTCTGCCTGGCAATGGACATGGGGGCCGATGCGGTCTTGATCAACTCCGCAATCGCCCATGCTGCCAAGCCGGTTCTGATGGCGGAGGCGATGCAACACGCCGTGCTCGCCGGCCGGCAATCATTCCTGGCCGGACGCATGCCGAGAAAGTTATACGCGACGGCCAGTTCACCCCTCGAAGGCCTTTCCAAGTAGCATCCACGTGACTATTACAGGCGTCCTCGGCTGTGGGATAGACTCGGCACATGCGCGTGTTCGGTATTGATTGCGGAACGAACTGTACCGGCTACGGAGTGGTCGATGCGCACGCCGGAGCACGCGAAACACGCCTCCGCGCAGTGGCCGCCGGCGGATTGAAGCTCGCTAAAACGCAGCCTCTTCCGTTGCGTCTGGCCTACATTTACGGAGAGCTCTTATCCTTACTGGAAGCACACCGGCCCGATGTGGTGGCTGTCGAAGGCGTGTTCTATTCCGTGAACGCTAAATCAGCTCTCAAATTAGGGCACGTACGCGGAGTGGCTCTACTGGCGGCCGCCGTTCATGGTGTTCCGGTAGCGGAATATGCCCCGCTCGCAATCAAATCCGCGGTTGTGGGTTATGGTTTGGCGCAGAAAGCACAGGTGCAGTTCATGGTGGCCCGCCTGTTGAATCTCGAAGCGGCGCCGGAACCTGCCGACGCAGCTGATGCACTGGCCATCGCGATTTGCCATGCAAATACCGCGCAGACTCTGATCCTGCAGGCGGAGTCCCGCGCTTGAGGTGCGATTGAATCTGCTGCGAAGCGTTGTATGGGCAATGGCGCCACTGGTATTGGCTGCAAACCTCCCCGGGGCCGAGATCCGCTTCAGCTATGAGAATCCCAAGCTGCAACCGCACAAGTACGTCATCACCGTGCAGGAAGACGGCAGCGGGCATTTTCTTTCCGAAGCCACACCGAACCCCTTGGAGCAAAGCTTCGGCTCCGAATCCCAGGACCGCCCAATCCAAATCTCCAAAACGGTACGCGAATTCATGTTTGCCACAGCTCGCAAAAATAAACGCTTTTCGACCTCCTGCGAGGACGGGGGTAAAAACGTTGCATTTCAGGGCACCAAGACGTTGGAGTACGAGGGTCCCGAAGGCAAGGGCAGTTGTTCGTACAATTGGAGTAAGAACCCTCAGATTGATAAGCTGACGGACCAATTCGAGGCCATCGCCGCGACTCTGGACGAAGGAAGTAAGCTGCAGCGTGAATACGAGCACGGCCGCCTCAGCCTGGATCCAGAGATCGAAGTACTGCAGCAACTGGTACAGGATGGGCGAGCCATCGAGCTTGAAAACATTGCTCCGATTCTGCAGACCTTGGCTGGGGATGATGCAGTCCTGCAACGGGTCCAGCGGCGCGCACGGGCCCTCCTCCAGCAGGCAAAGAGCGATTAGCGGGCAGGGGACGTCTAATTAGAAACTAATTACCTCGAAAACTGTTAAAGCTTATAGGGGAAATGGAGGTGCTTCACGATGCGGCACCTGAAAATTAAGCATGTGATCGCCGTAACCGCGGTCTGGCTGGCGGCCATGAGTTTTGCCCAGGAACAGACTGCCGGTTCCAATGTTGCGCGGATCAGCTTCGTCCAAGGTACTGCGCAGCTGGCCGCAGCGCAGGGAACAGATTTCCAGCAGGCAGTGATCAATATGCCGGTACTGGACGGCTCGCGCCTGCAAACCGGCGAGGACGGGCAGCTCGAAGTTGAATTTGGAGACGGAAGCGTGGCCCGGCTAACACCAAACAGCTCTCTCCAGTTCGATCATCTGGGGCAGGACTCGGTTCAGCTGCAGCAGCTCTCAGGTTTGGACTATTACGAATTCAATGTCGGAGAGGGGCACCCGCCATTCAGTGTGCAATTTGGCGATGTCTCTGTGCAGCCCACTGCCAACACCATCGTGCGGGTGGGGCTGGACGCGGGATGGGATGTCGCTGTGATCAGCGGCTCGGTGAGCGTACAGGGACAGAACTTTCCCGCGACGGCTGTTGCGGAGAATCAAAGCATTCGTCTCGGGGAAAACGGTGCTCCATTTGCCGTGGCGCAGGGAATCAACCCCGACTCCTGGGATAACTGGAATCAGGATCGCGACCAGGCGATTGCGCAGGAAGCTTCCGATCAGACTCCGGTACGGGACGATTCGGCTAACCCACAAAGCGAAAACTGGAATGATCTGGACGCCTATGGCAATTGGTATCCGGTAGACGGTAACAATGTCTGGGTTCCCGCTGGTGTCGGAGCGGGATGGGACCCCTATGGCGCCGGCTACTGGGGCTACTACCCAACGCTTGGCTATACCTGGATTTCCGCCTACCCGTGGGGCTGGCTACCTTATCACTGCGGCGCCTGGAGCTACTACTCCTTCGGTTGGGGCTGGGCTCCTGGTGGTTGCGGGACCGTGTGGTCTCCCGTGATCGTAGTTCGCAATCACCCTCCCGGATGGACAATGCCAATCCGTCCACCGCTCCATCCGCCGGGGGGCGCCCGTCCTCTGCCGGGACGTTTGGTCGCTGTCGATCGTGGCCCGGTTGCCCAAGGGCCATGGGCGTTCAACCATCCGTTGCCGCGGCCCGACCATCAGGCATCGCTGAACTTTAACGGACACCCGATCGCTCCTGTGCAGCGAACGAACGTACGTCCGGAGGCTTTTGCGGCGGCTCGGGGCACCGCTCCCGGGTCCCGTGCGATTCTGGCAGGCACCCCGCCGGGGGGAGGAGTGCGGGTGAGTGCGAACAGCACTTACATGGGAGGTCCCAACCGGACCTATGTGCCGCAAAGCCAGATGGCGCGGCCACAACCAGGACCAACCGCCATGAGACCGCCGCAAGCGGTTAACCCACGCCCCAACGTGGGTTATGCTCCGCAGCAGTCTTTCAATCAGAGGTCGAACTACGTGCAACGGCCGATGCCTGCTCCGCACTACTCGCCTCCGCCTCAGCCCCATTATTCGTCACCACCGGCGCCGCATATGTCTGCGCCGCCCGGCGGCGGCCATCGCTGAGCTGTCCTCATTTGGGGGTGTCTGCACTGCGCGAAGTTACCGCGGACGCCCCCAAAACTACATAGGCTCAGCGTTCAGCGCGCGGAAAAGACATGCCATCGTTTCCAATGCAACTGCTTCCGCGCGAATGTGCGTGTTTGCCACCTTGCATTGTGCAAAGGCGGACTCCACAGTTGCAGGGTCGTATCCCGCCGCGCGTAGGTTATTCGCTAAGGTCTTGCGCTTCTGGGCGAATATTTGCTGGAGAAACCGCTTAAAGCTACTCGCCTGAACCCGCAGTTCTTCAAAACGTGGGCGTATCGTTAAGCGAAAGACTGTAGAGTAAACCTCCGGCTCCGGGCTAAATGCTTCCGGCGGCAGAGTGAAGAGATTCTCGACGTTGGCGTACATCTGCGTTGTTGCGGACAGCAGACCGTAGTCGCGTGAGCCCGGCTCTGACCCAATGCGAGCTGCGACCTCGCGTTGCGCCATCAACACAGCACGGTCGATCACCGCGCTGTGGGCAAACAGGTGCATGAGGATTGGCGTTGAGATGTAATAGGGCAGGTTACCGATAATCTGCAGCCGGACATCTCGCTCGGTGGCGAGCCGCGTAAGGTCGAGGCTCAGAATGTCCTGCCGATGCACCTCTATTGCGTCTCCCTGCAACGCGGCAGCCAGAGTTGGGTCAATCTCAACCGCAATGACTTGCTTGGCGCGTGCCGCAAGCAAGCCAGTCAGCGCTCCGCGTCCGGGACCGATTTCCACTACCGTCTCATGGCTTAGGTCGCCCAGGGCGTCTACGATCGCGCGCGGGGCTGTCGGGCTGACAAGGAAGTTCTGTCCCAGCTTAGGCTTATGGCCCCGCCGATTGCTGCGGTCAAATCTGGCAGGTAGACTACGCATTTGCGGCGGTTCCTCCTGCTCAGCATCATACGGAAGAGGCGTCGACTTAGAAGGGGTTGCAATGCATATCGTTTTTGCCGCGTCGGAGTGTGTTCCTTATGTCAAGACGGGGGGAGTAGCGGAAGTTGTCGGAGCGCTGCCCAAGGAACTGGTTCGGCAAGGCCACCAGGTGACGGTCTACGTACCACTCTACCGTCAGGTGCAAAAACATCTGAAGGAACGAAAGATCGCGATCCGCAGCCTCACTATTCCTTTTTCCTACTACAACCGGTTTGCAACTGTTGTGAACGGAGGCACTCCGGACGGAGTGCAATTTTATTTTGTGGATTGCCCCGAGCTTTTTGATCGCGAGTTTCTTTACGAGACAGCGTCGGGTGACTATGCCGACAACGCCGAACGGTTCGGACTCTTTTGCCGGGCCGTGTTGGATAGCACCAAGTTCCTCGGGGTGCCCGATGTTTTTCATATTCACGGCTGGCCGGCCGGAGTGCTCGCAGTCTTGCTGCGCACGGTGTACTACTTCGACCCCGTACTAAAAAACGTGGCTTGCCTGCTGACCATTCACAATGCCGACCGCCAGGGATGGTTTTCCCGCGATACGGTAGAAAAACTTCTCTTGCCATGGGATGTCTACACCCCTGATCGGGCTGAGTACTACGGGACGTTCGATTTCCTCAAGGGCGGAATCGTCTATTCCGACGCCATCAGCACAGTTAGTCCCAAATATGCGGAGGAAATCCAAACGCCGGAATATGGGAATGGACTGGACGGCGTGTTGCGTGTCCGGGCGAAAGATCTTCATGGCATCCTGAACGGGGTTGACTACCAGATTTGGAATCCATGTACTGACAGCAAAATTGCGGCCCACTATACCCCCGAACGTCTGGAAGGAAAGCTGGCCTGCCGCAAAGATCTGCTACACGCCTTTGGTGTTTCCAACCTGGGCGAAGATGCGCCTCTCGTGGGCATGGTTTCCCGCCTGGCGACACAGAAAGGCTACGACTTGCTGGCCCAGATATTTGACCAGCTGGTGCAGGAGAACATCTTCCTGGTGATTCTGGGCACGGGCGAACCATATTACGAGAATCTGCTGCGCGGTTGGCAGGAGCGGCTTCCGCAGAAAGTTGCCGTTGCGATTACCTATGATGAGACGCTTGCGCACAAAATAATCGCTGGTTCCGACATGATCCTGATGCCTTCACGCTCTGAGCCGTGTGGACTAAACCAGTTCTACGGCATGAAATATGGGACTGTACCCGTAGTGCGAGGAACGGGTGGCCTCGATGATACCGTGCAGCAATGGTCTCCCGAGGCCGAGACGGGTACGGGTTTCAAGTTTTACGAGTATCGTCCCGAGGAATTATTGAAGACTCTCCACGAGGCGTTGACCGCTTTCAGGAACAAGCAACAGTGGCGGAAACTGATGCAGAATGGCATGGCATGCGATTATTCCTGGACCCAGCCAGCCAAGAAGTATATCCGGCTGTATGAAGAGATTGCGCGGCGAAGGTCCTAATGCGGCACTGCGTGTCTGGCACGGATGTAGAGGTAGATTGGTATGCCGGCCAGAATGATTGTCATGCCCAGCAATGAGCTGTGCAGATTGGCGGCAAACGAGTAGTAAAGCAGAAACCCCGCGGCAAGAATGAAGAGCGCCGGGAATACCGGATATCCCCAGCTCTGAAACGGCCGCTCTGTTGCCGGGATGCGGCGCCGATAGATAAAAATCGTTGTAGTGGTGAGCAGGTAGAAAAGCCACTCCGCAAAGATGGCCAGTTCGAACAGTTGCTGGAAGCGTCCCACCAAAAGCAATAACAGCGTGCTGAGAAGACCCTGCGCCGCCAGTGCGGTTGAGGGGCTCTGGAACCGTGGATGAATATGGGCCATGCTCGCCGGGAAAAGCCGGTCCCGTGCGGCGGCGAAAGGCACGCGAGCGCCAGACATCGTAGTTCCATTGAGCGTGACCAGAATACTCAGTGCCATAGCAGCAGAAACAAAAGATGCTCCCCAGTGGCCCGAGACGATCGACATTGCGGTGACTGCCGGTCGTGGCGAATCGGCGATCCGGGCTGCAGGCAGGATGTATTGAATGGCTGCATTCGTGGCCATGTAGAGTGCCCCGACGACGCCTACTCCGGCAATCAAAGCGATCGGCAGACTGCGCTCCGGGCGTCGCACTTCACCCGCCACCATGGTGAGGTCATTCCAGCCGTCATACGCCCACAGGGAAGCGATGAGGGCCACCATAAAACCTTCGAGGCCGCCCTGGGCGCTTGCAAATCTGGTTTGGAAGTTAGCAATCGAACCAAGCGGGCTGGCGAAGCAGAAGCCGGTAATGATCACAACCAGAATCACCTTCAGCCATGTGAAGAAGAGCTGAAAGTCGCCCGCCTTTTTGATGCCCAGGTAATTCAACCCCGTGATGAGCCACGCGGCAATGATGGCGAAGATCTGTGACCAGCTGATTAACAGCGGAGAATGCAGCGCCACTCCATCCAGCCAGGCAAAAGCCGGGAAGATGCCCAGTACGCGGGCAAGCCCGGTCGTGACGCTGGCAATTGATGCGGGCTTTGCGACCGCGAACCAGGTCCACATATAGAGAAAAGCCGGCAAATCTCCGTAGGCATGGCGGAGGAAGACGTATTCGCCGCCGGCCCTTGGCATCATGGCGCCTAGCTCCGCGTAGGTCATGGCGCCAAATAGGCTGAGTAGCCCGCCAACGATCCATGCGAGGTAAACCATCTTCCCAGAGCCCACCGCACGCATCATTTCCTGCGGCACGAGGAAAATGCCGCTGCCGATGATCGTACCCACCACGATGGCCGTGGCGTGCCATACGCCAAGTACACGCGGAAGATCGGGTGTCGAGGACACACCTGGCTGAAGATGCGGTTGATCGTGCACGAGGATGACAAATTGTACTGTGTGCGCTTACATCGCCTGCGTATCGACGGGATGGAAGTAGTTGTGGATCGCGGCGGCCAGATTCGGCGTCACTACCGAGGAGAGCGCCTGCAGGCTTGCATCCTGCACTCCGCGCAGGCTGCCGAAGTGCGCGACCAGCCGGTTGCGGGTTTGCCGGCCTACGCCGGGGATGGTCAGCAGGTTGGCTTCACGGTCGCGAATCTCACGGCGCTTACGGTGGTAGGTGATGGCAAAACGATGCGACTCATCGCGAATCTTCTGCACCAGGTGGAGGACGGGGGAACGCCGGTCGAGTACGATAGGTTCGTCTTCCTGCCCATAGACGTAGATGATTTCTTCTCGTTTGGCGATCGAGGCCAGCGGCTGGGTGGTGATGCCAAGCAGTTCCAGGGCTTCGGCAGCGGCGTGCAACTGGCCCAGCCCGCCATCGATCAGGACCAGGTTCGGCATCGATTTCTGTTCGTCCTGCACGCGGCGATAGCGGCGGCCGACAACTTCCCGCATGGCGGCAAAGTCATCCACTCCTTCGACGGTCTTGATCTGGAATTTGCGGTACTCCGACTTCTTCATCGCACCGTCCTCCCAAACCACCATGGAGGCGACCGTCTCCGCTCCCTGGATATGAGAAATGTCGAAGCACTCGATGCGCTTGGGCAATTCGGGCAAAGTCATCAGATCCTGCAGCGACTCCTCGATCATCTTCCGCGTGGGCTGCAGTACGCGGAAACGCTGATCGTAACTTTGCTTGGCATTCTGGCCCGCGAGATCCACCAGAGAGCGCTTCTCTCCGCGCCGAGGTACGCAAAGCTCGACCTTGTGCTGCGCGCGATCGCTGAGCAGCGTCTCCAGGGTTTCCCGGTCAGCGAAATCGACCGGGATGTACACCATCCGCGGCACGTACTGCTGGTCGATGTAAACCTGCTTCAATAACGCCGAGAAGAAAGAGGAAGCGTCAAATGCTCCAGTCACTGATGGCGATGCCGACTCGGCCTCGTCGATCTCTGGCAAATCCTCCGGCAGTTCTTCCCAGAAGAATTCGCGCCGATCGACGATCTTACCACCGCGCATGTGGAAGAGGTTTACCGCCAGCATGCCGTTCTCGTGGTGATAGCCATACACGTCTGCGTCGTCGTTGTCCGCGGTCGCCATGCGCTGTCTCTCTTGAACCTGGTTCAGCGTGATCAGGAGATCGCGGTATCTCGCAGCTAGTTCGAATTGCTCCGAGTCGGCCGCGGCTTCCATGCGTTCTTCCAGGGAACGACTCAGCTCGGTCTGGCGTCCTTCCAGAAACATCTGCGTGTCGCGTACCGCCTCGCGATAGGTCTCAGGTGTCGTCAGATTCTCCACACATGGACCAAGACAGCGCTTGATGTAGTACTGCAAGCAGGGGCGTGGATGGTAGCGTGAAAGATCAACCTTGCAGCTGGGCAGCAGAAAGCTGCGGTGAATTAAGTCCACCACGCGATGGGCAAGGTTACCGGGAAAAAACGGTCCATAGTACGCGCTGCCGTCTTTGCGCAGGCGCCGGGTCACAAATACTTTGGGATAGCGATCGGCCAGGGTCAGCTTGACGTAGGGGTAGGTCTTATCGTCGCGCAGCAGGATGTTGAAACGAGGCTTGCGTTGCTTGATGAGGTTGTTTTCCAGTGCCAGCGCCTCACCTTCGTTTTCCACCAGGATGTAGTCCACATCCACGGCTTCGCGCATCAACGAACCGGTCTTTGCATTTGCCTGAGATTCGGGAAGAAGGTAAGAGCGCACCCGGGCGCGAAGGTTCTTGGCCTTGCCCACGTAAATCACGTCGCCCTGGGCATTCCGGTACAGATACACACCTGGCCGGGTGGGCAGCGTGCGCATCTTTTCGTGGAGGTCCATCAAGTAATCCCTGAACCTAAAGTTTAGACGTTGCTGCCGTTTCGCCATGGAAAGATGATCGAAGCAACAGAATCTAAGGAACTTCCTTCCAACGGAACAGCGGTTTTTCCGGCCTTTGGTATTGCGCCTGACCTGTTGCCTGACTTGGGCCGGGACTGCCCTGGAATAGGTAAAAGTTTCCCTGTTTACTCCATGCCTGCTGGATCAAGTTGTACACTTTGGGCGTAAGTGATTGCAGGGACACTGGTAACGGGGACGAATACTTTGGCAACAATCGTGCTACATACCAGAAGATGGGCACATTACCAGAAGTACGAGGGAGCAGATTCTTTATGAACCAAATTGCCAATAGGTTGCAACAGACAGCCGTTGTGTTGGGGGCTGTGTCCTTGTTGATGAGCGCCGGTTGCTCAACGAAGAATTATGTTCGCTCGCAAACCGCTCCGTTGGTGCAGAAAACGAACGAACTGGACGATGCCGTCGCAGCCAACAACCGCTCGATTCAGAGCACCAATGAACGCGCTCAGGCCGGGATCCAACAGGCTCAGCAAAGCGCTAACACCGCCACTCAAAACGCGCAGGCGGCAACCCAGGCCGCGACTCAGGCGCAGGGAAGTGCCCAGGAAGCCGTAAATCGCGCCGACTCTTTGGCCAGTGTGGTCTCGAACCTGGACAACTACAAGCAGGTTGGCGATATCTCGGTGACGTTTGGATTTGATAAGGATGTGCTGACCAAAAATGACAAGGCGCAGTTGGACACTTTCGGGGCTCAGCTTAATTCCGTCAAGAGCTACATCCTGGAAGTGACCGGCGGCACAGATTCCGTTGGGAGTGCCGAGTACAACTACCAATTGAGCCAACGACGTGCCGAGGCGGTAGTGCAGTATCTGGCAGAAAAGTTCAATGTGCCTGCTCACAAGTTCTACCTGATTGGGATCGGCAAAGATCAGGAAGTGGCCAGCAACCGCACGGCCGCTGGGCGTGCGCAAAACCGCCGCGTGCAGGTACAGATCTTGTCCAATGCACCGGGCGTAACGGGTACGGCGGTGTCGCAGGTACGCTAACGATCAGGCCGCTCTGCTTTGGGAAAGGCCCGGCTTGGTCGGGCCTTTTCCATTGTGTGGGACGTTATGAATTCAGAGAGCCAGGTGGCTCACATGCTCGGCGCGCAGGTCATTGGCACTGAACAGGCGATAGAAGGGCGCTCCATGGGCTGCGTTTTCGACTGCCGGCCTTCCCCTCGCGTCCTCTCGTTCTACCAGGCAGATCACGCCAATTACCGGCATACCCGCCTCCCGCGCCGCCTCGATGGCCGTGATTGTAGAAGCGCCCGTGGTGCAGACGTCGTCCACGATGACTACAGGTGCACCCGCCTCCTGAAATCCTTCGATACGCCGCCCTGTTCCGTGTGTCTTCTCAGCTTTGCGCACCAGAAAGCCGTCCATTACCGGCGAGCCTGGCGCTTCCAGCGCATGCCAGGCGCTGGCCGCTGCCACGTTGCAGACGATTGGGTCGGCGCCCAGTGTCAGGCCCCCGACGGCCCTTGGACGTAATTCGTGATGGCGAATGAGATCAAGCACTGCGAGCCCAGTCAGCCGCCCACCCTCACCGGTAAGCGTGGTGGTCCGGCAGTCGATGTAGTAATCGCTGGTGCCGCCGGACGAGAGCTTGAACTCGCCCAGGCGGAAAGAGATGCGGGCCAGCATCTTGAGCAGTGCTTCACGGTGGGCCATAGTCATTAGGTGATTTTATCCAGATGGCGAAAGCCGCCGGTGCCGAAAAACACGATGGTGAAGATGGTCCCGTTGTAGGTCGCGTGGATCATGGCGCTCGCGGCCAGGGACTGGGTCCATAGCCGCACCGCGCAAAGCACCAGGCTCACCGTGAACAGGACTGCTAGCGGAGCCCATGCATGTGCGAGCTGGTCGGCATGGACCAGGGCGAAAGCAATGCTGGTGACAATGCAGGAAACCCCCAGCGCGGCAATGCTCCACTGCGGATCGCTACCCAGCCTCGCTTGGTCCCGTCTGCCTTGCAGCCAGTCCCAGGCCGAGGCCAGCGACGGCACCAGGAAGCCGCGAAAAGCCAGTTCTTCAAAAAGAGGGGCCACGAACGTCCCGAACAGCGCAACCATCCACACGTCGGCAGAAGTACGAAAGAAATCGTCAATAGGGAGACTTTTGGGTATGGGCAGGAAATTCGACAGAAACTGTACTCCCAGGCTGAGGACGGCGCCGCCGCCCAGCAGCCAAGGCCAACGCCGGCGTACGACGTCGAAGTTCCAGTGCAAAGCATTACTGAAGGACTGCCGCCACAAGTAAGTAAAGATCGCCCACACCATAGCTCCGGCGATCAGGTACCCCACAGCCATTGCCGGAATGATGAGGCGAGGCTCACGTAGCAACTGCTCCGCTGTCTCCGTGCCGAACCAGTGGAACCCCATCGCCATGGCAAACACCGAAATGCTGGTGAACAGCATTACGATGAAGGCCACGGTGAAGAACAAAACGGCGTCGCCAAAGTTAGGAATTCGGCGCGGCGGCGGCGGTGGCAGCAGGCTGCCCGGCAGGATAGGCGAGGAAAAGGTATCTGGATCTTCTGACAAGGGCGGTCCTATCTTGCTGTGCGCCGGCGTGAGACGTGACTGCCGTTACCACCCGCGGCCGAGACGGCCATAGATTTCAGCTCGTGAGGAGCAAAGTAACGGCGGAGAAACTCCCCGGTATACGAGCCAAGGGTAGCAGCTACATCGGCAGGCGGCCCCTGAGCGACCAGATTGCCACCACCTTCTCCGCCCTCCGGTCCCAGATCGAGGATCCAGTCCGCGCTCCGGATAATGTCCAGATTGTGTTCGATCACGATGACGGTATTCCCAAGATCAGCCAGGCGATGGAGTACTTCCAGCAACCTGCGCACATCATCGAAGTGCAGGCCGGTGGTCGGCTCATCGAGCAGGTAGAGTGTCTTCCCGGTTTGCCGCTTCGAAAGTTCGCGAGCCAGCTTCATGCGCTGCGCCTCGCCTCCGGAGAGGGTCGTTGCAGCCTGTCCCAGGTGGATATAGCCAAGCCCCACATCCACCAGCGTCTCCAGCTTCTGTCGCACCTGGGGAATGTCCGTCAGAACCGGTAGCGCATCCTCAATGGCGAGGTCCAGGATGTCCGCGATCGAATAGCCGTTGAATTTGACGGCCAAAGTTTCCTGATTGTAACGGCGGCCATTGCAGACCTCGCACAGAACATACACATCGGGCAGAAAGTTCATCTCGATGCGCCGCTGTCCCTCACCCTGGCATGCTTCGCATCGGCCGCCGGAGACATTGAAAGAGAAGCGCCCAGGTTTATAACCTCGTTCCCGTGACTCCGGCAGTCGCGCGAACAGATCACGGATCGCCGTAAAGACGCCGGTATAGGTTGCCGGATTCGACCGCGGTGTCCGGCCGATCGGAGACTGGTCGATGCGGACCGCCTTATCGATGTATTCGAAGCCCTTGATCTGTTTGTGAGCCGCAGGTGATTCACGCGAGCCGTAAAGCTGAGCCGCCAGGGCACGATAAAGCGTGTCGTTCACCAGCGTGCTCTTGCCGGAGCCCGAGACGCCTGTTACTACGGTCATTACGTTTAAGGGAAAGCGGACCGTGAGGTTCTTCAGGTTGTGACCGCTGGCTCCCTCCATCGTGATCCACTTGCCGCTCAGGGGGCGTGGCGCGCTACGGCTGATGGTCTGCAGCTGACCGGAAAGGTAACGCCCAGTCAGGGAAATATCCGTTTCCATGATCTGCTGCGGTGTTCCGGAAGCAACCACGTGGCCCCCGAGTTTCCCCGCACCGGGACCCAGGTCGACGACATAATCGGCATGGCGAATGGTGTCCTCATCGTGTTCCACCACCAGCACGGTATTACCTAGGTCACGAAGCGATTTCAGCGCCTCGATCAGCCGCTGGTTGTCGCGCTGGTGCAAGCCGATCGAGGGTTCATCCAGTACGTAAAGGACTCCTCGTAACCGCGAACCAATCTGCGTGGCCAGGCGGATGCGCTGGCCTTCACCGCCGGACAGCGTGGCAGCATTGCGATCGAGAGAGAGATAGCTGAGCCCGACGGAGTCCAGAAACTCCAGCCGCTCAACAATTTCACGGCGAAGACGCTCGGCCACCATCGCCTCGCGCTGGGTAAACTCCAGTGCGCGCGCCGCGTCGAGGGCCTTGCACAACGGCAGCGCGGTGAAATCCGATATGGAGAGGGAGCCTACCTTAACCGCCAGTGATTCGGGCCGCAGCCGTTTACCCTGGCAGACCGGGCAGACCGTGGCCGACATGTAGTTCAACAGCCAATCGCGATAGCTCTCCGACTTCGATTCTTCGAGCGAATCGCGGAGGTAGGCAAGAACGCCGTGAAAGCCGGTGCGCGGAGCTTCCTGCCCGGGTCCATAGAGCAACAGCTTCTGCTGCTTTTCCGTGAGTTCCTCGAAGGGCTTGCTGAGGTCGATCTTGTATCGCTGCGCGGCCAGTTGCAGAAGACGGTTCAGATACTGCGATCCGCCTCCCGGCCCGAGCGCGCCGTCCATCAGCGGCTTCGACCAATCCGTAATCACTTTGGCTGCATCGAAGTCATAGATGCTTCCCAGGCCATGGCATTCGGCGCATGCGCCATAAGTGCTATTGAACGAAAAGCTTCGAGGCTCCAACTTTGGAATGTCAAGTCCGCAGTCGGGACACGCCATCGAAGAGGAGTAGAGCTGCTCTTCTTCTCCGGCAACGGCAGTCAGAACGAGACCATTGGCCATCTGCAAGGCTTTGGCCACGGACGTTTCCAGCCGCCGTTCCACACCCGATTTGAGGACGACACGATCGATCACAGCCTCGATGGTGTGTTTCTTGTGGCGCTCGAGGCGAATGGGGTCGGCGAGATCGCGCATCTCGCCATCGATGCGGGCGCGAAAGCCCTGCTGATCCAGTTCGTCGAGCAGGTCCTTGAATTCGCCTTTACGGCCGCGCACGATCGGCGCATAGATGACGACGCGTTCTCCTGGAGCGAAGGAAAGTATCCGCTCCACGATCTGCTCGGCGGACTGACGCGAAATCGGTTTGCCGCAACTGGGGCAGTGAGGCACGCCGATCGATGCGTAGAGAAGACGGAGGTAGTCGTAGATCTCAGTGATGGTGCCAACAGTGGACCGGGGACTGCGGCTGGTTGTTTTTTGCTCGATGGAGATAGCAGGACTGAGGCCTTCGATGGAATCGACATCAGGGCGCTCGATCTGATCGAGGAACTGGCGGGCATACGCAGAAAGCGTCTCTACGTATCGCCGCTGCCCCTCGGCATAGATGGTATCGAATGCGAGCGAAGACTTGCCTGATCCCGAAAGGCCGGTGACCACGGTAAGTGTGTTACGGGGAATTCGTACATTGATGTCGCGCAGATTATGCTGACGCGCTCCCCGCACGGTGATATCTGTAATGGGCATGAGGGCTCGGAAGCTACGGGCTAAATGAGAGCGGCACGAGTAACACTATATGTATCTTATTCGGCAATAGAAACGAGGGTCAACGCGGTACTGCTGTCTGTAACAATGACACACTGGCGATTACGATCGACAAGTGCGCGATAGAACGTACAAAGGGCGAGCTAACTCCGGGATTGAAGGATCGTTATGGAAAATCAAATCAACATGCTGATGGTATTTTGTGCGGTGATCGCCGCCCTTGCGCTTGGTGTCATGCTCGGCTATCTGTGCTGCAAGACGCTGTTCGACGTTTTGCGATTCCATGCTCGTATGTCGCCAGCGGAGAGCGCAAAACCGGAAACGCAGGTGGTACAGGTCTGACCTGGGCTGTTCGCCTGACTGCTGCATCCTGATCCCTCCCCCGAAACGCTTAAAATCCTCCACAGCCGTTTGTTGTTTCCTCTGCGACCTTGCCTCCTATCTTAGGGCGCACCCGATTGTGAACGCACGCGGAGCGCAATCCAGCTTCTCTTCTACCTAAAAGCTCTATTGCAGGGGTGAGTCCTGCTGCACCGGTTGCTGCTGCTGGCCTTGCCCCTGACGCATACGCTGCAGTTGTTCGAATATCTGCTGCGGCGTTCTCACTCCCGGTGTTGGAGGCTGCGTTGCGCTTGCTGGCTGTTGCGGTTCGGGCTGGGGTAGTGGGGTCTCCTGCGTTTCTGGTTCGGTCTCTTCTTCCGCGACCTGAGACGGCGCTGCTGCGGCGGCAGGGCCGCCGTGAGTAGCGGGAGTCAGAATAAGCTCACGCGGTGCGCCATCGCTCAGGTCGCCAAGCAGGACCTGGTCGTAGGCAGTGCCGTTCAGCAAATCAGCGAGCACATCGCGCGGCGCGCCAGGGCCGAAGCTGCCAAACACTCGTTCGTCGGTGCCCAGACCTTCCACTTTCATTCCGCTCTTAGCTGCAATCTCATGCAGAATTTCGCTCAGGCTGGAATTGTTGGCTTTGATCGATAGATTTTCGTCTTCGAAGACGATTTGGGCTGGCTGAGCAGGCTGCTGCAGCATTGAAGGCGGCACCGCCGGCTCAGGGGAGGTTTGCGGTGTCGCTGCGGCAGCCGGCGGAGTAGGCGCCGCGGGTTGCGGTACGGGCGTCACCGCCGATGGCTGAACTGGCGCCGCTTGCGCAGGTGTCTCTGGCGGAAGTACATGGTCCAAGCCGCGCAGGCGAGGAGTCTGAGAGTGCATCGTCGAAACACCCAGAACCGGCAAAAGCACGAGCACCCATGCTCTCGCTGCACTCGCTCGTTTCATCTCCTTAGCCCTCTGTGTACTAGACTAGCAGTGGTCTGACTTCTATGCCTCGGTTTCGCCACTGCCTCCCTCTTCTGATCACCGCGGTGTTAGTCCCTGTTCGGACCTTCGCCGTGTCCTGTACCACGCAGGCCCAGATGACCGAAAGCCAGCGTAACGCTCTGATTCAGGCTGCACACACCCTTGCGTCGGCAGTCCAGAGCGGTAACGCTTCGGCTGTCCAGGCCATGACGATACCGAAGGTAAGAGCCCAGTTTGACCCCATCGCAAACACAATTCAACAGGCCGCTTCTATGCTGGCCGGCGCCACCATTACGATAGACGCGCTTTATGAGCTGGACGCTTCGGATCTGAAAGAGTCTGCGGAAGATACCAGCTTCTTCTGCGGGGCAGCAAACTCTCCCGTACACGTGAACGTCACCATTCCGCAGCTTCCCAAGGGTAAATATGCACTAGAGCTGGTGCATGCCACTGGGGTTCAGAAGCCTCAACAAATGGCGTTTCTGCTGCAGCAGGACGGAACCTGGCAGCTTGCCGGCTTTTTCATCAAGCCGCTTCTGATCGCTGGGCATGACAGTGTTTGGTACTGGACCAAAGCTCGCGCCTTTGAACAAAAAAATCAGAAGTGGAACGCCTACTTCTATTACATGACAGCCGCCTACCTGGCGGCTCCTGCGGATTTCATGACCAGCGCGAATCTGGACAAGTTAAACCAGGAGGCGGCGGCCGCCAGGCCAGATGGCTTGCCCGGCGCCCAGCCGATGGTGGTGACAGCGGGAGGCCAGTCCTTTCCTGTCACCGACGTACATACGGACGGCTCTCTCGGCGGCCTGGATTTGGTGCTTCGCTATACCGCAACGGATACCAGCGACCCAGTTGCCAGCCGTGCGCGAAATCTCGATCTTATGAAGGCGATGCTTGCAGCTCATCCCGAACTTCGAGAGGGATTCCACGGTTTGTGGGTGTTCGCCGAAGCCCCCAATCAGCGTCCCTACGGCAATGAGCTCCCGATGAGCGAGATCCATTGATGTCCTACGAGTTGGAGAAGCCTTTATCACGGGCTATTGCCGACAGAAGAGCCTCGCCGAGTTTCGATGAGAGCCCGATCCCCGATGGGGATCTGCAGAAAATTCTGCAGGCAGGCTTGCAATCTCCGAGTGGCTACAACCTGCAGCCGTGGCGCTTTGTCGTGGTACGCAGCCCCGAGCAAAAGAAGCGGCTCAGAGCAGCCAGCTTTAACCAGGCGAAAGTAGAGGAAGCCTCTGTGGTCATTGTTGCTTGTGGCGATGGCGACGGATGGCGTAGCGGCGATCTGGACGAAATGCTTCGCATGGGCCGGCAGGGGGGCATGCCGGAAAATTATGCCGAGCAGGCTAAATCAAATATTCCCAATTATTTATCCAACCACCCCAACATCACTGCATGGCTCAACCGCAACGTGATGCTGGCCTTTACCCACATGCTGCTGATGGCTGAGGTCCTGGGCTACGACACGGCGCCCATGGAGGGTTTCGAAGAGGAAAAAGTACATGAGGTCCTCAAGCTTCCACTGAGCTATGTCGTGGTGGCTCTGCTGGCCATCGGACACCTGAAAGGTCCAGACAAGTTCTACGGGGACCGTTTCAGCATGGGCCGGACGGTTTTTGCCGAGGAATTTGGCAAGCCGCTCCGGTTTTCAGAGTAGTATTAATCAGGCTGTAACAAACTTCCCTCTACCAGCTCAGAAGCATGAGTCACTCAAGGCAAGTGCCTTGCGCGGGAGTGTTTTTGTGCGTCGAGAGTATCCCGAGGCGCCGATCATAGGCGTAGGCGCCGTGGTCATCGACGGTACCGATGTACTGCTTGTGCGCCGCGGCCATGAACCCCTGAAGGGCGAGTGGTCTTTGCCTGGGGGCGCCCTGGAGCTAGGGGAAACATTGCAGCAGGGTGTAGTGCGTGAGGTGTTGGAGGAGACCGGCCTGATCGTAGTCCCGGCGGAAATGGTCGAGGTATTCGACAGGATTACCCGTGAAGAGGGAACAGGACGCATCCGCTACCACTATGTGCTGGTGGATTTCCTGTGCCGTGTGGCAGGAGGAGCGTTGCTCCCGGGCAGTGACGCGGACGAGGTGAGATGGGTGACCCGACAGGAACTGCATCGGCCGGATCATTATCGGGTCGCGCCTTTTACGGTCGGGGTGATCGAGAAGGCGTTTGCGATGGACGAGACCGGCCGGCTTGCTGAGTAGGGATGAAGCGGATGAGAGTTGAAGAAAAGGTGACCGAGGCTGTTGGGTCCACGCAGAGGGTCGGCCAGGTTCTTTTAGGACTGATGCTTTTACTGGCCGTGGCCTTCGGTGTCCTTGCGTGGCGGCACCCTCTTTGGCTGGTCGACCGGCAAATTGATGCCAGGCTGCGCCTCAATGGAGTTCATGGGAATTATGTAACCGTGAATGGTTACAAAGTGCATTTTCTCGCAGGCGGCAGCGGGCGTCCTCTGGTGCTCATTCATGGCCTGGGCAGCCGCGCCGAAGACTGGGCCAATCTGATCCCGCAGTTGATTGCCGGCGGTCATCGCGTGTACGCCCTGGACTTACTGGGCTACGGAAAATCTGCCCAGCCCCGCGACGCGGACTACTCCATTTCGCAGCAGGCCGGATTGGTCGAAGGCTTTCTCGATAGTCAACATCTGCCGCAGGTCGACCTGGGAGGGTGGTCGATGGGCGGATGGATTGCCATGAAGGTGGCGTTGCACGAGCCGGAGCGTGTTCGCCGCCTTGTCCTGCTCGACAGTGCGGGCCTGCGCTTCAAGTTGGGTTTCGACCCGTCTCTCTTTCAGCCGGCTTCCCCTAAGGACATTGCAGCCCTCGAGGAATTACTCATTCCGCACCCTCAACCTTTGCCGCGCTTTCTTGCCATGGCGATGCTGCGCAGAGGCGATCACGTGGAATGGGTAGTAGGGCGGAGTGTGCAATCCATGATGACCGGCAAGGATCTGGTGGACGGCAAATTGGCTTCCCTGACGATGCCGGTACTGATCGGCTGGGGTGACCAGGACCGCTTGATTCCTCTCTCCGTGGCATACCAACTCCATCGCGATATTCTGCAATCGGTCCTGGATATCTATGCAGGCTGTGGTCATCTAGCGCCCGGACGATGCGTAAGTCAGGTAGGCCCGAGCGTGGTGGATTTTCTGAATGCGCAACCAGCCAGGATGGCAATGACCCGCCATATCTCCGGTTCCGGTAAGATTTCAGCCACTCACTGATCAGCCGGCAGATTGGCCGGGCCTTTCCAGATATAGCCTTCGGCCTGCGGTAACCCAATGTGCGCCAACACCCGGCAGACGAACTGCTCCGCCATCTCGACGCTCGAAACCGGCTGGTTATAAAAGCTGGGAATCACGGGGAAGATTACCGCGCCCGAGTCCGCGGCAAGAGTCATATTGCGCAGGTGAATCTTGTTGAACGGCGTTTCCCGCACACAAAGAATGAGCGGGCGGCGCTCCTTCAGGGTCACGTCGGCGGCTCTTTCAATCAGGTTGGAAGCAAGTCCGTTCGCGATGCCCGCGAGGGTACCCATACTGCAAGGCAATATGATCATTCCATTGGAAGGGTAGCTGCCGCTGGCCGGCCCCGCGCCGACATCGCTTTCCGCGTGCTGTTGGATCTTGGAGGCCGGCTTGCCCAGCAGTTTCGTCACGAGTTCGCTTCGGCCGCGCAATTGCAATTCCTCGGCGATGACCCGTAGCGAATTTTCCGAGGCGATAAAGTTGACGTGCTCGACCCGGGCGTCACGTTCCAGCATCCGCAGCAGGCATTGACCGAAGATCGATCCGCTGGCTCCGGTGAGCGCTACCGTCAGATTCACGCCAGAACCCGCTCGAAGATCGTGTTTACATTGGCTAGCTGGCGGTCGAGCTTAAAAGTCTTGTCCAGGTGGGGGAGATGGCTTCGGATCGCCGCGTCTTGCTCCACCAGATCCCGGAACACCAGGTCGTCCTTCCAGGCATTCATCGCATGACCCTGCACCAGCTTGTATGCCTCTTCGCGTGACATGCCGGCTTCTGCCAGATCCAGCAAAAGCTGGCCGGAGAATATCAGGCCGCCGGTGCTCTCGAGGTTTTTGAGCATCCGCTGGGGATATACCAGCAATTTCTCGATCAGCGTAGTGGTTTTGGCCAGCAGATAGTCGATGAGGATTGTAGAGTCCGGAAAAATAATTCGCTCGACGGATGAGTGGGAGATGTCGCGCTCGTGCCACAAAGCCACGTTTTCCAGGGCAGCCTGGCTATTGGATCGAACCACACGCGCCAACCCGCTGATCTGCTCCGAAGTGATGGGGTTCCGCTTGTGGGGCATCGCGGACGATCCCTTCTGCTTCTCGGAAAAGAACTCTTCGGCCTCACGTACCTCAGTGCGTTGTAGATGGCGGATCTCGACGGCGATTTTATCCAATGTGGACGCCAGCAGCGCCAGGGTTCCGATGTAGGCCGCGTGACGGTCGCGTTGGATCACTTGCGTCGCAATGGGATCCGCGCGAAGTCCGAGCCGGCTGCAAATGGCCTCTTCGTGTTCCGGCTTGAGGTGCCCGAAGGTTCCAACCGCTCCTGAAAGTTTGCCCACCCGCATATCCTCCGCGGCGGCATCGAAGCGCGCCAGGTCGCGTTGGACCTCGGCATACCAGTTCAGCAATTTAAGGCCGAAGGTTGTCGGTTCGGCATGAATCCCATGGGTGCGGCCGATGGTGGGGGTATGCTTGAATTCCAAGGCACGCTGGCGAAGTATCGCCGCGAGCGCAAGGATTCCCTGGCGAATAAGCCGGGAGACTTCTTTGATTTGCAGCGCCTGCGCTGTATCCACCACGTCGTTCGAGGTGAGGCCGTAGTGCAGCCAGCGGGATTCAGGCCCGATTTTCTCAGCGATTGAAGTGGTGAAGGCAATGACGTCGTGCTTAACCTCAGCCTCGATTTCGTGAATCCGGGCCACATCGACGCCTCTGTGGGCTCGGATGGCATGAGCCGCGGACTGTGGAACAATGCCGGCCTCAGCAAGAACCTCGGACGCCGTGGCTTCGACCTCCAGCCACATGCAATATTTGTTTTCCTCACTCCAGATCCTGCCCATGGCCGGACGGGTGTAACGAGCAATCAACCAAACCTCCCCGAAACAACTATCATTCTATCGTTGGTGCATCTTACTGACCTTGGGGGGTGATGGATGGAAGAGCAACCGGAACTAATCACGATTGAACGATATAGCGATCAGCTGGAAGCGGACTTGGCCAAGACCCGTTTGGATTCCGCTGGCATCACCTGTTTCCTGGTGGGTGAGGAATCCGCCATCCTGTACGGAAATGGACTCGGTGGGTTACAGCTTCAGGTGAGCCCCAGAGATGAAGAAGACGCACGCAGTATCCTGAACGATCCTGGACCGCCGGATGCTGAAGTTGACTCGGTCTCTTAACGAGGATTTAGCTGGAAGAACTCGGTCATTTCCTGATGAAGGAAACCCCGCCCGGGTCGGTAGGGTTGGATCCACTTTCCGTCGACAACGAATTGAGGGATAGCCCGTTTGCCGACATTTCGGATAACTTCCTCTGCGGCCCCGGGGTTCGTCTCGATATCGATTTCGGTATAAGGGATCTGGTGCTTGTCTAGAAAGCGCTTGGCTTCGCGGCAGTCGCGGCACCATGTGGCGGAGTAGAGCAGAACATGCATCCGGTTATTTTATCAATCCCGCTTAGTTACTGATTCAGCGATTGATCTTGCCGCAGAACGGTTCCCGCTAGGACGGGTCCCGGACCCTATGTACGCACGGGCGCTTCGTTCCGGGTGACAAAGGCAGGCTCGCAAATCCCGTTCAGAGCAGTGGCGGAATGAGCGAACGGCGCCTGCTCCATTCAGGACGGTGCTGGTGGCTCGGGCGTAGCTGAATCCGTCCGGTCACTCTTCAATTAACATCCGATCCTCTGACCCGCAGTTAAGCTGTAGCGATGGCAAGCCAAACCACGCTCGTTGTTGGTATAGCTACTTGCAATCGCCCGGCAATACTCGCCGAAACCATAGCCTTTTTGGCCAGTCAACGGCGCCAGCCGGATCGAATCGTCGTCGCGTACGCGGAGTTTTCAGACATTGGCGTTGCCCCAGAGCGGTTCCCGCAGGTCACATTCATCCAGACCGCACTCGGGCTCACTCGTCAGCGGAATGCCATCCTGGACCTGGTTCTGGACAGCGATATATTGCTCTTCATTGACGACGACTTCTACCTGGACCCGCTCTATCTCGAGATCACCGAGCAGATTTTTCTTGAAAAACCCGAGGTGATGGCTGCAACGGGAAACGTGCTGGCAGATGATGTGAAGGGACCCGGCTTGACGGTGTCACAGGCCAAAGCCATTCTCGCGGCCAGCGAGGCCACAGAATTAGCGCAGCGGATCATCCCGGTCTTCTTTGCTTACGGGTGCAATATGTCTTTTCGCTTGGCTCCGATTCGACAGCACAGGCTTCGGTTTGATGAAACATTACCTCTCTATGGCTGGTACGAAGACTGGGACTTTTCCCGGCAAATGGCCTCCCTCGGATCTGTCGTCCAGATCTCCAACGCTTGTGGGGTCCATCTCAGTACCAAGATTGGACGGATCACCGGTACGCGAATGGGATATGCCCAGGTCGCGAATCCCATCTATCTCGCACGCAAGGGAACATTTCCCTGGTCGCATGTGCTGAAGTTCATCCTGGGGCCGTTTCTGAAGAATTTTGTGCGTAGCTTCGTTCCTGAAGCCCATGTGGACCGGATGGGAAGGTTCCATGGCAATCTCGCCGCGTTCCGCGATCTTTTGCTGGGAACGCTTAGTCCGACGCAGATCGTCGACCTTTGATCCAGTCGGAATATTGCAGCAGGATGTAGTTGTCGGTCATCCCCGCAATATAGTCGGCGACCACCCGGGCGATGCCCTGATCCGCAATCTGTGATTGGTTGGCGGGCGGCAGAAGAGAAGGGTCATTCACCCAGCAGGTAAAAAGATTGCGAACGACCAGCGCCGCCTCCCGTAGGTCGCGCTGGAGTTCTTCGCTGCTGTAGAGCGTGGCGTAAAGATACTGCTTGGCTTCGCGCCTCAGTTCCTCGACTGGTGGAGAGAACGCCACCAGCCGTTCTGGGAAATGCCGGATGCCTTCCAGCGTGGCCACGCCACCTTGCTTGACCCGTTGGGCCGTCTCTCGTAGGAGGTCACCGACCAGCGTATTCAGCATCTTTTTTAAGGCTTCGTTGGCCAGCAGAAACCCGCGAACTTTGGGATACTCCCTCTCCGCTGCGCCCAAAGATTCGTCGAAGATGCGCACATGCTGGCGGAGCTGCTCGGGTTGGAGCATGCCGGCCTCCATCCCGTCATCCATATCGGCGGTGAGATAGGCGATCTCGTCAGCCAGGTCAATGAGTTGGGCTTCCAGAGGAGGCTGCTGGTCCAAGAAGTAAGTGCGTAGCTCCGGATGTTCCGCCGGGGAATAGGTCCGCGAATGCTTGATGATCCCTTCGCGCACCCCTAGCGTGAGGTTCAACCCACGAAAGGCAGCGTAGCGAACCTCGAAGTACTCCACAATGCGTAAGGCGTGCAAATTGTGGTCGAAGCGTAGTCTGAATTCCTGCAGCGCTTCATCCAGCGCCCGCTCACCCGCATGGCCGAAAGGCGGATGGCCAATGTCGTGAACCAGTGCCAAAGCCTCGGTCAAATCCTCATTCAGGCCAAGCGCTGACGCCATGGCACGCGCGATCTGCGCCACTTCCATGGTATGAGTCAACCGGCTGCGGAAATGATCGGAATGGCGGTGGGTGAAGACCTGCGTTTTTCCCGCCAGACGACGGAAGGCGCGCGCATGGATTACGCGCGCACGGTCGCGTTGAAACGGAGTCCGGTAAGGATGAGCGGGTTCCGGATACACCCGCTCTATCAACTGGCTCCCCGGATCTTCACTGACCGCACAGCCAGGGGGGAGAGCAAACGTCACATTACTGTTTCGGGCTGGCGCCCTCTTCCTTTGCCAGCTTGACCCGGGCGCTATCCAGTTTCTTCTGGACTTTGCTTACATCGCTGGGTTCCGCATCGGCAGGTATTGTGCGGGAATATTCCTGCAGGCTCTGTTCCCATTGTCCCGCAGCCATCTTCAGGCGTCCCGTCTTCTCAAACAGCTCACCCAGGTGGTCGTGAACCTGCGGGTCTTGCCCAATCCGTTCGATCGCCTTCCTCAGGTTAGCTTCCGCCAGCGCATACTGACCCATCTTGAAGTAGACCCATCCGAGCGAATCCAGGTAGGCGCCATTCTGTGGATCCAGTTGAACTGCCTTCTGGACCATAGCCAGCGCATCGTCCAGCTTCACGCCGCGGTCGCCCAGCATGTAACCCAGGTAGTTGAGCGTCATGCTGTTATTGGGATCAATAGCCAGGATCTTGCGAAACTCCTCTTCTGCGGAATCGTAGTGCTTCTGGCGCTCGTTGAGCGCTCCGCGGAGGAAATAGATGTAGATTTTGTCGTCCTGCTTGGTGGAATAGACATCGGCTGCGTCGATCGATTCCGAGGCCTCTTTCCAGCGCTTGAGCCGGGTATAGATCTGAGCCAGAGCGAGGTCGACTTCCCGGTCGCCTGAGTTACCCCGGAGTTGCGCTTTGGCCAACTTGATGCCTTCATCTGCTTTGCCGGTGTCCGCCAATTGCGAGGCGAGCATCAGTTGGATCGTTTTATCTTTGGGCATGGCCTGAGCGGCCTGCTGAGCGACCTGCGTCGCCTTGTCATATTGCTTGGCGTCCCTGTAGGCATCCACTTGCCCCTGGTAACCACGCTCTGCGTATTCACCGCCCAAAGCGACCATCAACTGATACGTTTGAACCGCTTGATCCGTCTTGTTTTGTTCGCGGTAAACGTTAGCCAGCCGGTCAAGGAAAATGGAGCGATTGTTCTTTTCCGCTTCCGCATACTGGCCGTCCGGATGCGTACTGTCCTTCACCAACTGCTGCAAGACCTGGGCCCCGTCGTCATACCGGCCCAGCGAGTCGTCGATCAATGCCTCGTTATAACTGACTTCCAGGGAATCGGAGGCCAGCGCCTTGGCCTTTTTGAGGGTGGTAAGGGCCTGCTCATAGTGACCCTGCCGGCGCTCGATTTCAGCTATCCGCAGGTATGTTTGGGCGTCCTGCGGGTCTGCGGCCGAGATTGCTTCGAAGTGCTTCAGGGCAGGCACTAGCTGGTTGTCATTCAAAAGAGCCTGGGCAAGGCCGCGCTCAGCATCCAGGTTGTCCGGCTCCATATCGAGCGCCTTGGAGTAGGCGTCGATGGCATTCTTGTTCTGCTTGAGCTGGTCATAGCTCATGCCCAGCGCATAGTCCATCTTCGCCGTGCGATCGTCCTCGGGAACAGCGTTCAGCACCTGGATCGCATGGGTCATATCGCCTGCGTCGCTGTACAGGCGGGCGAGGTTGAGTACCACGTCCTCGGAGTTTGGATCGATATGTTCCGCAGCCTTGAATTGCTCCTCCGCATGGGGAGTGTCGTGCGCCAGTGAATAAAGCTGACCCAGGAGCAGCCTGTTCTCTATATCGTTTGGCTGCAGGGCCACAATCTTGGTGTATTCGGATATCGCGAGTTGCAGGACCTTCTCCGAGGGGCCGCCGCTTTGCACGTTGCCCAACGACTGCAGGTAGACCTTGCCCAGCAGCTTGTGGGCATCGAGGTTGTCGGGTTCGTTTTTCAGGATTTCCTGCGCCGCCAGAACCGCGTCGCGTACCCGTCCGGTGCGCAAATAAAGTTCCGCCAGCCCGTTATTCAGATACTTCGAGGTGGGATCCGCATCCAGCGCCAACTTGTATTCTTCAATGGCCCGGGTAGCGTACTCGGGGCGGCCATAGTTGGTGGCCATGTCCTCGTACATGTGAGCCAGGGCGAAGTGGTAATAGGCGGCTGCGCGATCCGGCTCGTGCTGGGCCGAAGTAGTCGCGGCCGGCTTAGGCGGTGTGCTCGGCGCCGGCGAAACAGCTTGTTGTGCCAAGGCGGCGCCAGACAGGATCATGGTCGCGCATGCAAGGACGCCTGTCTCACGAATTCTGCTGGAAATTTGCGGTTTAACCTTATTGGTCATTACTGGGTGTTCCTATGCCCGGGCTGACGTTCCGTTAATAAACTGACGCCCGGCGGTCCAAACGCGGTGCAGAGGAACCCGCATTTTTTGGTCATTTTGCGCGTGCTGCTTCACGCCAGCGCACCAATCGGTCTTAAAAGCGAATTGTAACCCCGGCCAAAAAATGCCGGCACTCCCCAATTCGCGGCATCCGCCAAGTTTGTTCTGGTACACCATTCACGAGTTTAGACTATTTTCCTTTGGGAAAGACATGCCGTTCACGGCACCAAACCTACTTTCCGTTGGGCATTAAATGCCTGAAACCCGTCCTAGTGCCGGAAGTGGCGTATCCCCGTGAACACCATGGCGACGCCAAGCTTGTCGGCGGCGTCGATTACTTCCTGGTCGCGAACCGATCCGCCGGGCTGAATGACCGCGGTGGCGCCGGCTGCAGCTACCGCTTCCAGTCCATCCGGGAAGGGAAAGAATGCGTCCGAAGCCGCCACACTCTGCGTCAGGGGTAGGACCGCCTTCAGAGCGCCGAACTTTGCGGCATCTACCCGGCTCATCTGGCCCGCACCTACCCCGACGGTCTGCCCATCCCGGGCATAGACGATCGCATTTGATTTCACATGTTTTGCGACGCGCCAGGCAAAAAGGAGTGCGTCCATCTCTTCTTTTGTCGGCTGCCGAGCCGTCACCACCTTCAGGTCGGACGATGGGATTTCCCCCACATCCGCATCCTGGAGCAGCAGGCCACCAGAAATTTGCTTAACCACCTTCCCGGGATGAACGGACTTGACCTCCAGCAGCCGCAAATTCTTCTTTGTGCTCAGCTTTGCCTTCGCGCCTTCGCTAAAGGAAGGCGCCGCGACGGCCTCCACAAAGAGCTTTCCCATTTCCTCTGCCAGGGAGTCGTCCACCTCACGGTTCACCCCGATCACGCTGCCAAATGCGGAGACCGGGTCGGTAGCCAGAGCTTTCTGGTATGCCTCTACCACCGAACTACCGATGGCCGCTCCGCTCGGGTTGCTGTGTTTGATAATTGCCACCGCAGGCTGCTCAAATTCCTGCACCAGCTCCCATGCGGCATCCAGGTCGACCAGGTTGTTGTAGCTAAGTTCTTTGCCTTGAAGTTGCCGCGCGCCTGCCACTCCGGTGTTGGAGCCATCTGTATACAACGCCGCGCCCTGATGGGGGTTCTCTCCGTAGCGGAGATCCGCCGTCTTGGAGAGCGCGATCAGCAGCGTTTGCGGAAATCGGGGTGGACTCAGCTCCGGGCGCTCTGAGGCGATCTTATTGAAGGTTCTGGCAATGGCCGCATCGTAGCCAGCCGTTAGAGCGAACGCCTGGCGCGCCAGTCGCCACCGGGTCTCGAGGGAGAGAGCCCCGTTGTGGGTAAGCATTTCGGTTGCCAGGACCTCATAGTCCGTTGCGGAAGTGACCACGGCCACATCTTCGAAATTCTTGGCCGCTGAACGAACCATCGACGGCCCACCTATGTCGATGTTCTCGACCAGCTCTCCGAATGAGGCTCCAGGTTTGCGCGCGGTTTCTTCGAAAGCGTACAGGTTCACCACCACCATGTCGATGGGTTCAATACCCTGCTCGGCAACCGCGGCCACGTGCTCAGCACTGCTGCGTAGATGCAGGATGCCCCCATGGACCTTGGGGTGAAGGGTTTTCACCCGGCCGTCCAACATCTCAGGAAAACCAGTGAGATCAGACACATCGCGCACCTGCAGGCCGGCCTCTCGCAAGGTGCGGGCCGTACCCCCGGTAGAAATCAGTTCCACGCCCATGCCCTGTAGCTGACGGGCAAACTCGACCAGCCCGGTCTTATCCGTTACGCTCAAAAGGGCCCGTTTAATCTGCCTGTATTCCACCGCGACCGCCCCGATTTTTTGATTTTGAAGTGTTTCGTTTTGCACCGTTGATAATCAGATGAAGCAGAGACTCGTGAGATACCTCATTTGTCAGAGGATCTTCCTCAGGATAGCTTAGCCGTATGCCCTCAGATTGGCCTGGAAGTAGAACGCCGCAAAGCCCGGCGGAAATTTTGCCGCCGGAGGATCGCGTCTATCCGGGAACGTACCCTGACGGAAGAATGGGCGGATACGATGGGGATCCACGGCCTTTGCCGCCCCAGCCCCCCAAAAACGGCAGGGGAGTTCGCTGGGCTTCCGCGCCCGCGACCTACCTGCTGGTCGGCATCAACTGTGCGGTTTACATCGGCATGGTCTTGCGTGGCGTTTCGCCTACCAACCCCGATGTTCAGGACTTGGTCCATTGGGGCGCCAATTTTGGCGGATATGTGCTCGCCGGCCAATGGTGGCGTCTCCTCACCGCCGCGTTCGTACACGTCGGCATCCTGCACCTCGCAACCAACATGTGGTGTTTATGGAACCTTGGCTTGCTCGGGGAACCCCTCCTGGGACCAGCCGGAGTCATCGCGGTTTACGTGCTGACGGGAGTTGCCGGGAATCTCCTGAGCACCGCTGTTCATCCGCAAATTGTGGGCGCTGGTGCGTCAGGAGCAGTCTTCGGTTTGGCCGGGGTGCTGATTCTGCTGTTGAAGGCGAGATTGCTTCCTGTGCCTTCGCGAGAGGTCAACCGCCTGCGCAAGAGCGTGATTTACTTTGCCCTGTTGAATTTTGTGATCGGGGGTACCACGCTGTTCTTTCGCACCAGCATTCAGATCGACAACATGGCCCACCTGGGTGGGTTCCTTTGCGGTCTGGGTTTGGGAGCGCCCCTGGTGCCCAGGATCGGCTCTGCCAGGAATCAGTACGCTTTTCGTTCCTGGGTAGCCTACGGAGGCATGACCTTACTGCTGCTGATTTTTGCTCGCGGCGTTGCTCAGTTCTGGCGAGGCTAGAACATTTTTTCCTCGTGGTTTTGACCGGATGACACCGCGAGACGAGGTTATCCCATCGAAGAGAGGCCGCACAGAACCGGCCTCACTAGACCAAAACCTTAGGAAACGCTTTAGCGAACTGCCGTGGCGGCAAATTTCTTTACCATCGCTAACAGCAACTTGCGGTCGCTATCGTTGAGATTGGTCGCGTAGCGGCGGATTTGCGTCAGGAAACGCAATTCGTCATCCGTCAGCTTCTGCGTGTTCATTTCGCGGCCCAGCGAATCCTCGGCGAAAAACTGGGCCAGTGGGATATCCAGCGCCTGCGCAATCTTGGCAAGAGTGTCAAGAGAGGGAACGGTATGTCCGTTCTCCACCCGCGACAAGTAGCAGCGCAGCAGGCCGGTGCGCTTCTCAATATCCCCCTGCGACAAACCCTTCTGTAGCCGGTATCCTCGAATCGTAATTCCTATCTTCATATACTCAGACCTTCGTTCGCACGTTTGCCGTCATTGACCAAAAACAAGGTTATGTCGCTGGTGCAGACTTGAAGCTGTGTTTCCAAGTGTTGGCAGCATAGTTAACACGCCGAGTAGACGACTAGCAAGAATTTTCTTCAGCGTTGGAATCTAATTTTTCCTAATCGGCCTTATGTATCTACCGTGGTTCATGCTCAGTTCATGAACAGGCCGCCGTTCACATCCAGCACGTGCCCTGTGATGTAGGCTGCGTCTGGGGAGGCGAGGAAGGCTACCGCGTTGGCCACGTCCTGATCGGTTCCCGGGCGACCCAACGGTATATGGCTCAGCAGCGCATCGCGCTGCTTCTGATCCAGGACCGCCGTCATGGCGGTCTCGATGTATCCAGGCGCCACCGCGTTGACAGTTATGGACCGGGGCGCCAGTTCTCGGGCCATGGAACGGGTGAAGCCAATGAGCCCGGCTTTGCTGGCGGCATAATTTGCTTGCCCAGCCTGGCCGGTCCGCCCGACTACACTGGTGATGCTAATGATTCTGCCCCAGCGGCCACGCAACATAGGATTTAGCAAAGCCTGCGTAAGCAAAAACGCCCCCGTCAGATTGGTCGTTATTACCGCGTCCCAGTCAGAACGCTTCATACGCAGCAGCAAAGTATCCCGGGTAATGCCCGCATTGTTTACCAATATGTCTACAGTGCCGAACTGTGCGATGGCCGCTTTGGCAGTGGCTTGAATCGATGCCTCGTCGGAGACGTCCATGATAAATGTCTTGGCCTGTCCGCCCGCAGCGGCGATTTCTGCCGCCACGGATTCGAGTTTGGCCTCATTGCGTGCGGCCAATGCGATTCCCGCGCCTTTCCGTGCTAATTCGAGCGCACACGCGCGGCCGATTCCCTGTGATGCGCCGGTCACTAGCGCTGTCTTGCCTTCGAGGTTTCCCATGCTTTCACTCTACAAAAGAGTGAGGGTACCAGATGCGCGGGGTGGCTCGTGGGAACTGAGCCTGCAAGCTGCGGAAAAACGCGCCGAAACACCGGGCAAAGCGCTCATTCCTTGTTGCGTGTAAGACACATCTTGTAGCCTCGCGTGCTCCAACGCTGTTTTCCGCTCGCCGGCTACACGATTTCTGCCGTACGCACCGCTGCAGCTTCAAGGACAGGCAGCTTGCCCCACATCTTGTCCAGGGACCAGATGTAAACCACAAGCTCACGGGAGTAATGCAGGAGAGGGGGAGTGGAAGGCAACTCGATGCCATAGGTGGCGGGAAGGTCGTTGAGCTCGATCTCTGCCTCGGCTGCTTCCAGAGGCCAGGGCATGTGGTGGATGTCTCCTCGGAGCAGTTGTCCGCTGCGATTGGTGGTAAAGAGACAATAGCGTTCGGTGAGGAAGTGCTCGATCGTGCCGGGTCGGCTCTGGTCCAACGCGCGAATTTGTCCCAGGCCGCGGTAGTGGGCCCGGAACCGGACCGGCTTCGAGCTTAAAAGACGCTCGCTCTGATAGGTAAATTCCCGCTCACCGCGTGTCCGGATCGACATCCGGGCCCAGTGATACGGCAAATGAAAAACGGCTTTCGCAAAAATCACAGCCAGCGGGTTAGAAGCTTCGAGGCAGAAGAAATAGACTCCCGCGCGGTTCGTATTCTGTTCCCGGACGTAGGTTCTCAGGTTGAGTTCTGGAAAGCGGCTGGCTCCTGGAATTTTTGGCACACCCCGCAACTGCACCCGGTCCATCCAGAAAGGCACCACTCCGACCCACGCCGATTGGTCGAAGGTATCCACCTGCAGGCCGGAAGGAAGTAAGGACTCCAGCTTGGCGGCCGGAATCGGCCAGTGAGCAAATAGAAGGTCATTCCAGCGCTGCATCATCGACCAGGGGCGCTTCGGCAACGCGTACGGTCGATGTTTTATCACCGAAAGAGTGTCTTCAGGCTGCGAATACCAGGTCAAATTGCGGCTCGTGGCCATAAGAGCGAACTCACTCCAAAAAGGCACAATCCGTACCGCGGTTGCAGGTCAATCTTATCTCAGTTCCGCTTCCCCAGGCGTGGGCATTACTTACTAGGTATCGGAGGTACTCAAGGGTCGCAGGCCCCGCAAAATCGACTATTCTGAACTTCAGGTCATGACTCAAACCGAAAGCGTTACTTTGTCCACCCCAGCTGAAGCGCCGCGAAACCAAACCGAAGTTTACGCCGTGCACGGGGCCGATCCTGAAGTCCTGGCGTACGCCATGGCGAAATACTCCCGGTCCGCTCTTTCGATGAAGGATTCGCTGCGCGAAATCTCCAGCCAGCGCGCCGAACACTTCCTCAACACCTTCTACTTCCAGTATGGGCACCGCTCCATTGCGGATTTGGCTCACGTCGCGTTCGCCATCGAGCGGCTTTCGTTGCTGGCCGCTATCATCCTGGTTGACGAGCAACGCTGGGATGGCCAGGAGCGTTCTACCCGCTACCAGAATTTTCAAAAGAGCGGATGGTATCTGCCCGATTTTTCCAACAACCCGGCCAGCCGTTCTGTCTTCACCGAAGCCATCGATGCTCTTTTCGCCGAATATCACGCCTGTTCGGAGGCAATGTTCGGTTACCTGAAAGGGCGTACTCCGCGACCGGCGGAGATGAAAGAAGAGGCATTCAACCGTGCGCTTCGCGCGCGCGCCTTCGATGTCTCGCGTTACCTGCTTCCCCTCGCCACCAATACTTCTCTCGGCCAGATTGTGAACGCACGTACGCTTGAGACCCAGATTTCGCGGCTGCTCTCCGATACGCACGAAGAAGTCCGCAATCTGGGTGAGCGCCTGCGCGAAGCCGCCGCCGGTTCAGCCTGGAATGTGCAGGGTGAGGCTCTGAGCAAATTGCAGCGCGAGATCACCTCGCTCGACCCAGCTCTGGGAGCAGATGCGGACGCGCTGTTGACCCGCGACATCAGGATCGCGCCGACATTAGTGAAGTACGCAGCCCCGAATGACTATGTGCTGGCCACGCGGAGCGAGTTGGCGCAGGCCGCCACCGAATTGATGAAAGGCGCAACGGTCGAGCGCCCGGCAGGCGTGGTTGACCTGCTCGACGATGAGTCGTTGGAGATCGACCTGGCGACCACGTTGCTCTATGGCGCCAGCCATTATTCGTATCGCCAGATTGCCCGCCAGGTCGGTTCGCTCGAAGAAGCGCGGCGCAACGAAATCATCGCTTTGGGCGCGCGCCACCGGGGCCGTCACGACGAATTACTGCGCGAGTTTTCCTCAGGGCAGAGCTTGCGGTTTGACATCCTGATGGATATCGGCGGCTTCCGCGACATGCACCGCCACCGCCGCTGCATTCAGATCCTGCAGCCGTTCACCAATGTTCACGGATATGAAATCCCCGATGGTCTCATTGAGGCAGGTCTGCGCCGCCAATACGATGCGGCCATGACGCAGGCACATGAAGCGTTTGTTCATGTTTCGCGCGCCGGCCTGGTGGAAAATGCTCGCTATGCTCTACCCCTGGGAACGCGCACGCGCGCTCTCTTCAAAATGGATTTTGCAGAAGCTCTGTACATTGCGGAGCTGCGCTCTGCGCCTGCCGGCCACTTCTCATACCGCCGCGTTGCCTGGGAGATGTATCAGGCGGTGGCGCGCAGACATCCGGCACTCGCACAGTACTTTCGCGTTGCCGACATTCAGCAGCCGGTCGACCTACTGCAGCGATAGGTCTCGTTGCGGTGGTATGATCCACTACATTCCTATTGGAGATTTCTCATGGCAGACGATCGTTCCCGCGCCATTGACCTGGCACTAGCGCAAATTGAAAAACAGTTCGGCAAAGGCTCGATCATGCGCCTCGGCAGCAAAGAGGCGATCGTTCCCATCTCGGTGATTTCCACCGGCTCGATTTCGTTCGACTCTGCGCTTGGAGTAGGGGGCGTTCCACGCGGCCGCGTGATTGAGATTTTCGGCCCTGAGTCTTCGGGCAAAACCACCATCACGCTGCAGATCATTGCCGAAGCGCAGAAGCAGGGCGGCATGGCGGCATTCGTCGATGCCGAGCACGCGCTTGATCCCATCTACGCGAAGAAGCTTGGCGTCGATGTGGACAACTTGCTCGTTTCCCAGCCCGATTACGGCGAGCAGGCTCTTGAGATCACGGAAGCCCTGGTTCGATCGGGAGCAATTGACGTCCTGGTCGTCGACTCCGTAGCCGCGCTGGTGCCCAAAGCAGAGCTTGATGGGGAAATGGGGGATTCGCACATGGGCTTGCAAGCACGGCTCATGTCCCAGGCCCTGCGCAAGCTGACCGGTACGGTTTCGAAATCGCGCACCTCGTTGATCTTCATCAACCAGATTCGCGAGAAGATCGGCGTCATGTTCGGCAACCCAGAGACCACGACCGGTGGCCGCGCGCTCAAATTTTATGCTTCCGTTCGAGTCGATATTCGCCGTATCGCGGCAGTCAAGGAAGGCGATACCGTTGTCGGGTCACGCACCAAAGTTAAAGTCGTCAAGAACAAGGTCGCGGCGCCTTTCCGCGAGGCGGAGTTTGACATTCTGTACGGTGAGGGCATCTCCCGCGAGGGCGATGTGCTCGATCTTGCCGTGGCACAGAATATCGTGGAGAAGTCAGGCGCATGGTACAGCTATGCAGGGGAACGCATTGGTCAAGGCCGGGAGAATGTCCGCACATTCCTGAAAGATCATCCGGATATCTTTGCCCGCATCGATCAGCAGATTCGTCAGAAGCTTGGCTTGACGGCGGTGAAGCCGGCAGAGATCCCTGCTGTGCCAGTGAATGGATCGGCCCAGGCTGCCGAAGCTGTAAAGGCGCCCGTCCGCCTGCGGCAGTAAAAGTTGAGCACAGTCAAAGCCATTTATCCCGGCAGCTTCGATCCGCTGACCAACGGCCATCTGGACCTCATTGCGCGCGGCGCCAAGATCTTCGATCACCTGGTGGTCGCGATCCTGAAGAATTCGGAAAAGGCGCCGCTCTTTTCCGTCCCGGAGCGGATCGAGATGCTTACCGAGTCGGTGCAGTCCTTCGGCAACGTTTCGGTCGCTACCTTCGATGGCCTATTGGTGGAGTTTGTGGTGCAACAGTGTGCCCAGGTCATCGTCCGTGGCATTCGTGCCATCAGCGATTACGAATATGAATTACAGATGGCGCTGATGAATCGGCGCCTCGCCCCGCAGGTGGAAACCGTCTTTCTGATGGCCGACGAAAAGTACTCCTATGTCAGCTCGCGCTTGATCAAGAATGTTTTCGAACTGGGCGGTTCCGTGGATGGGCTGGTCCCGCAGGCAGTAGTCAGCCGCCTTCAGGCCCGCGTCCTACCCAATAAAAATCGCTAGGCCACAAGCCTGCCCTTGTCATCCCGGGCACCTGGCTTGCCTGCATCAAGTCAAGGGAGGAATGAACAAGCAGCTTCGCGCTGTTTGTATCGGGGCGCGACTTTTAGTCGTGTCCCCATGCCAGAAAATAGTTTGAGCTTTAGCCCTTGAGTCACCGCCGCTTTGACAATTTGTGAATTCTCACGCGTTCAAGCGCATTCATCGGTTGGACGGGGCCCTCTGCTCTCGCAAGCCTACTTCTTCACCAGCTCAATGTAATCCACAGGAGCGGGCTCTTCCCCATTCGGAGTTCCGCGCAGCGTAACGGTATCTCCAGGTTTCAGGTAAACCCCGGGCGCAGTAAACAGCGTACTGGTGCTGCCATCCAGGTGGGCATCCATCGCCGCCGGGGGTAGCGTTGCATCCGCGCTCCAGCGCGCCACGGACTTTCCGTTGACCATCAAGTCGAATTGCGACACACCTGTGCGCAAATCGAAATAGCGCACGCCAATGGAGTAGGTGCCTTCCGGCCGGCCCGGCTTCGCCGTCAGTGTGCAAGGCGTTGCACGATTGCATACCACAGCTTTGCCGCCGGACGCGGTCTCCCAGGGCGTCACGTCCACCGTGGTATAACCATCCGGTTGCATGGCTTCAGCCTCGATCCGGTCTGGGTAATGCCCAACGCGGCCAAGCTTGTCGGGAATCCCGGAAATATTCTGGAACCACTTCGTCACCGCATCGCGCCACACGATTGCGTGCCCGGCCTGGTACTGAAACAGCGCGAGAGTCTGCCAATAGCGCTGGTCATCGATGCGGCCACGAAGCGTCTCCCACCGCGACGGGTAGGAGCCCGCCAACGCTGCCCCTTCATAGTGTGAGTCATAGACATACTGCACCAGCGTCTTCCCATCGTGCAGCACGTAGTTATAGGGGACATGGTGCATGAAGAGCAGCAGGCTGTCGGGGCAAGTGTCCAAAGATTCATAGACCTTCGCCAATTGAGGCGGATATTGCCCGATATAACCCGTACCCGTGGCGACCGTCCGATCCATGCCGATGCCCTTGTTGTCGGCGCGGAACCATTGTCCCCAGCCGTTGCGCTCGGCCGACTCGATGCCGGGTCCATAGTGAATGCCAAGAATATTCGTCAGCGTTCCCATGCCCAGGGGGCCTGTGTACAGCTCATACACGCGCCATGAATTCTCCTGCAGGCCGTCGATCACAAAAAGCACCTTGGGATCGTTGCCGAAAGTAAGCCGCGTCCAGGAGTCGATAATTTCGTGCGTCGTCAGATCCGGATTCCACGCCAGCCTGCCGAAGCCGTACAGGTTCGCCATCGCCATCGGGTGATGCAGCCAGTTGCTGTCGAGGCCAATATTGGCCACACCGACGAAGCCACCTAAAGGGCGATGGAAAGTTTTTCCCTCGACAATCTCGCTAACCGGCGTATACCGGTTCTCGGCCCTGAGATCCGTATCTAGAGCAACCTTCCACATAGGCACAGGAAAGACCATGTGACGTTGCTGACCGGTGTATTCCTGCGTGATCTGGAGCTCGATTGCCTGATTGGTGTGGCGAAGAGCGGCAAACAGGGGGGACACCGGCTCGCGCACCTGGAAATCAATCGGGCCGTGCTTGATCTGGATGATGACGTTCGGCTCAAACGAGCCGTCGAGAGCACGGAAATTATCGTAGCCGGCGCGAGCGCGGTCCGCCTTCAGGTCGTGCCAGTCGAGATGATTGTTGTAAACGAAGCCGCGATAGAGAACCACGCCGCCATGGGGACGCAGCGCGCGGGCAACCGCATTTGCAGCTTGCGCAGGCGTGCGGTGGTATTTCGATGGGCCCACGCGGCCCTCTGAGTCGGCCTTGATGACAAAACCGCCAAAGTCCGGGATGACACGATAGATTTCATCGGCCTTCCTCCGCCACCACGCCGCCACCGCCGGATTCACCGGATCGAAAGTGGGCAGATGTCCCACCACTTGGGGGCTGGAAAGGTCAATAGACAGCGACATCCGCACACCCCAGGGACGAAAGGCGTCTGCGATCCGCGCGAGTTCGTGGATCATCTCCGGATCCAGCGTCCGCAAGTCGGAGTTCACGTTGTTTACCGTTGCCCCGTTAATCCCAACCGACGCCAGCAACCGTCCGTATTCCGACACTCGATGAAGATCAGAGCGCACATGGCCTTGGTCAAAAAAGATGCTGCGACCGGCGTAGCCTCGCTCGATGCTGCCGTCGAAGTTGTCCCACTGGTTGACCCAGCGAATAGGAGAGGAAGGGGCTTCAGCAGCCGAAGGCAAAGCCTTTTCCTGCCCAACCTGCTCCAGCACGTGGAAAACACCATACAACTCGCCCCGGTCGCTTCCTCCGGCGACGATCCAGTAGTTGTGTCCATTCGCCGCAAACCGGGAGAAAGCAAAACCTTCCGCCGGAATGGGCGCCGTCAATTTCCACCCTGGCAGCACCTGCCGGACTTCAGCAGCAGTTCCGACAACGAACGAATCCTCACCTGCAAGGGTGGACGTGATCTGCAGGCTGGTCCCCAGCATGGAATGCAGCCCCCGCACCAGTTCCTCAGCCGCACTGCGGGCAATCACAGACTGGCCGGGCGCGACGATACTATGAGGCACATTGCGGTACTGCTGTGCCGCTTGCGCGGGCAGAGGCGCGTATCGGAGCCAGCCTTCTTCTCCTGTCTCTGCGTGCAGACAAGGCGCTGTTGCGAGAAAGCCCAAAATCAGGAGAAGAGCTGTTGGATGGGCGGACATCGCTCCTATCATAGAATCAAACCGTCAGCGTATGGCCCAGCACATTGGTATCGTCGCCTGTTCTGCGGAGGGCGCCGCGCTCTGTTATCGCTCGATTTGTCTCGGGGGCGCGGATCTCCTCGGGCCGCACGATCATCCCGAAATCTCGTTGCACACGCACTCCTTGGCCGAGTACATGAAATACATCGATCGCGAGGACTGGCAAGGCGTGGGCCGCCTGATGCTCTCATCGGCGAACAAACTGGCGCAGATCGGCGCCGATTTCCTCATCTGCCCGGATAACACCATTCACCGGGCATTGCCATTCGTCGCGTCGGAATTGCCGCTGCGCTGGTTGCATATAGCGGAAGTTGTTGCGTCCCAGGCCGTCGGGCGGAACTTCCGGCGTCTCGGTCTGATGGGAACCCGTTACTTGGTGGAGAGCGACGTTTACCCGGAGAAACTGAAGGCACGGGCTCTCGAATACGTCCAGCCCACGCCGGCCGAACGCAACGCGATGAATCGCATCATCTTCGAGGAATTGGTCTGCGGAGTTTTCAAACCCGAATCTGTTGCAGTATTCCAACAAATCATGCGGCGCATGAAGGGCGAAGGCTGTGATGCCGTGGTACTTGGTTGCACCGAGATCCCGCTCATCATGAACGACTCAAATTCCCCACTGCCCACACTCGACTCGACCCGATTGCTGGCCCGGATGGCTCTGCGGCGCGCCATCCAGAGCCGGGCCTTGCCGGTCTAAGACAGGCGGTCCTATTTCGCGTCGGCCGGCTTCTCTCCGGCTTGCGGAGCATTGATTTCGTTCCGTGCCGGTGTGGTCGTGACCTCAATGCGCGTGTCCTTCGCAAACGTCACATTTTTGCCGTGGGCCAGCCAAAGATCATAGAAGGAGAGAGCGGCTGCATACAGTCCAATGCCCGCTGCGAGGTTACGCGATCCTGCAGCGATCCCGACCACCCGGCCTACGATTCCAAATCCATTGGAGGCAACCGCGTTATGTGCGGCCACACTCCCGTCATCATCGAAAGCGCGCCCTGCCAACAGGGTTAATACCAGAGGCAGGATGACGCGGTTTTGCGATTTAGGCTGGATCCCGCCTTCGGAATCGATTCGCAGATTCGCAGACTTGTCCGAATCAGCTCCGGCAAGGGTCCCCTCTACCGGTTGTATGAACCCGCTGGGAAGCTTGAGCTCCCGGAACCGGAAACGAAGCTTTCCCTGCCGGCCAAAGGAACGGGCCGGTTTCGTCCGCGTAATTTCACCCACCAAAACGGAACCTTGAGGCACCACGACCGCGTTCTCGGCATTGAACACTGGCTCCGAAACCAGCGCCTGAAACTTATCCCCGGTTTTCGCGTTTGCGGAACTGATCGTCTGTTGCAGGTAAGCGCGTAGTCGCCATTCAGGGGCTTCCGGTTTTCTGCTCGCGAGGCTGGGTGGATCGGTAGCTGGCGTCGCCGGGGGAAATGCAATCTTCAAATCCAGCGGCTGGGACAGTTCAACCACCCAGGTGGTGCCGGCATCAATCCGTTGCGGGTGATAGGGCAATTGGGTGTACAGGAATTGCAACAGGCGATCTCCCCGGCCCGGTGCGGTGACTTGTGCGGCGGCATCCTTGACGCGCTGCTTTTCCGCCGCAATCTCGCGCGAGATGACTGAGCCCTTCTTCTTGCTGGGAGGTGGGGAAAGGTGCAAGACTCGCGCTCCATCAGTCGTGCTATTACTGGCGATCCTCTCCCTGTCGCCGTTCGGAAGGACCAGTTGATCGAACTGCACCATAGGGATGTGAAATGGAGTGAAGTCGCCCCGAAGTCGCCCGCGGATTCGTTGGCTCCGATTGGCCTCCAGTTCCGTGACGCGCCCCTGAACGGCGGTCCCCGCCGGTATAGCGACCCGATTATCTACATAAACCGGGTAGAGCAGACGTCCATCGATTGCCTGCCCTTCCTTCATGGGAACATGCTTCACCAGTTCTACCGAGAGGGGGGTCGCAACCGGAACGATGACGGAAGTGGTTTGCGCTTGCGATGCGGAATACAGCAGGGAGAGCAGGAAAGCGGCTGATAAACGGGCGCGCATCCGATCACCAGGCATTGCCCTGACCTTTCGAACGCCGGATTTACAATGTCCCTTTGCTCTCATCGATAGTGTGATTTTAGTCTTTAGGGGTTAAGATTTGGACCGGGCGTCCTCTTAAAAAGTTAAGATCTATGTGAGGCATCTATGAGGAATAAGAAACTTCCCGTACCCACCCCGGCTGAGTTACGTCTCCTGCAAATTCTATGGGATCTTCAGGATGGGACCGTAGAGGATGTGGTGAATGCTCACCCGGAAAAAGAGAGGCCGCACTACAAAACTACACAAACGCTGCTGCGGATCATGGAGAATAAAGGCTTTATAACGCACGAAGTTCGGGGCCGGGTGTTCGTCTTTCGGCCTCTGGCTACGCGAAAGTCGATCGATCAGCTTTCTGTTCAAGCGCTGGTGTCGCGAAATTTTCATGGCTCGGCCGCCGGACTGCTCATCAACTTGCTGGAATCCAGCTCGATCAAAAAGAAAGAGTTGGATGAGCTTGAGGCCTACATGCGGGAGTATCGTAAGAGATACCAACTGGGTGATCGCGACTAGGACAGGCGGTGCAGATGTCGCAAAGGAGACCCGCCACCGAACCAGGCTTATGGTCCGCCTCGGTTCCGCCAGACCCGGTTGAAACCAGACTTAAACGCAGGATGCTATGAACCCAGACCTCTTGCTTGGCATAGTGACCGCTCTTGCGAGCTATGTGCTGAAGACCACCCTGGCTTTTGCAGTTTGTCTCCTTTTGAGTCTTTTGGCTGGTTCGGCAGGTAGAAGATTTATTCTCTGGCTAGGTTTTCTTTTCGGGATCACAGCGTATTGGTTCTGGCTGATTAGGGAAGCGATTTTCGGGAGTCCGGTGCCTTTGGTTTCGCCCGGAGCTGAAACGCAATCCGTCGCACCGTCTGTTGGTGTGTTTCAAATTCCTCCTTCGTGGGCATTCCCGCTTGGCGTTGGCCTCAGGATCCTTGTCGTCGCATACCTTCTGATTTTGGCTTGGCTGGTCGTGACGCAGCTTCGAAAATTAAGACAGTTGCGGTGGATCCTCGGTTTCACCAGCCCCCCGCCGCCGGAAATTCAAAGAGCTTTCGTGCCCCTTGCCAGCAAACTGCGTGTCGCGCGTTCGCGCCTGCTGGTGCTTGCTGGGGCGTCGTCTCCGGCAACCTTCGGTTGGATCCGACCCACCATTGTCCTGCCTGACGTTTGCCTGGAACGAGATCGTTCCGAACTCGAAGACATCCTGCTCCACGAACTCCACCACGTGCGCAGGTGGGACTTCCTCTGGAATGGTTTGGCAGTTGGATGCCGTACTCTGCTTTTCTTCCACCCCGCCGCCTGGTATGCGGTCCGGGAGATGGAATTCGCTCGGGAACTGGCCTGTGACTTGGCGGCCGTCTCGGATTCTCCTAAGCGGCGAGTCCGATATGCCGAATGCCTGATTCGCTTCGCGCGGATGCATTCCGCGCAGGACGCAAGAAACTGGGGTATAGATTTTGCCTCTTCTTCCAGACAACTCAAAGCCCGCGTCCATTCGATCCTCGCCGGCTCAAGAACATCCCCAGTCTGGCTGGTCTGCTCGCGCGTTGCGTGCGGGTTCGTTGTCCTTGCTGCATTCCTCAGCGTCGAGCCATCCGTCGGCCTCCTGCTCACCTATGCCCGCGGCCAGATCACACAATCGGCAATTTCCAGTGCAGCGACTATTCCGGCGAAAACTGTTTCTCGTCAACGTGGTGCCAGGAAAATCCGCGTGTCTGCTTCGGCAGCTCCCGTCGCTGAGGACAACACGGTTGCCCGTCTGTACGTGAACGTACCGGTCTCAGATCCTGCACCGGACCCTAACCCGGCTATGTCTTCCATGCCAGCTAGTGGCGGGCCGCAATTACTCCATCGCGGTTCCTCGTCACTCGCAAGTCACGGTGCGCAGCGGACGACTGTCTTGATCAACGATGCTTCCGACCAGGCGGGCAAGGCCGACCGTGACCACAAACAAGCTCTACAGCAAACCGCAACTGCGGCGGCCGGCATCTATAAGCGGCTTTCAGCCTTCGACCGCCGCTGAGTGATCGCCCCTACCGAGTCACTATGCTTCTTCCCAGAACCAAGGCTGGCTTCCGCGAGGCTTCTTCGGTACCGGACCAGTTCAGCGCAGCAGGAGTAGAAATGCGCCGACTGTTGTGACCGCAATCACAACCATGACGGCAACGATATACAGCAAATAGACAGCCGGGATATCGTCCTCGTCTGGGTCCATTAGGAATTCTGGTCCGGGTCCTCTATCGTTTCAGCCCACCGCCTATCATGTTAAAGTCTTAACTAGTTAAGACTGTCTGTCAACCGATGTTCTGCCAACGCACCAAAGCATGTGGGGGCGCGGTCGCTTAGCTCGGAGGTTCGATACTTGGTTCACGCCGATTTTGCTCGCTTCTTGTGGAACGGTATCGCCGTGACGCAGTCGATCGCCCATGACTTTGGAGATACTCGACGCCCCGCAATTCGCGGATGCCAGTTTCCATCCCGGGCATCTAAGAGGTGGGAGCGGCCCGGTGGCGATTCAGTAGTTCAGATAAACGGAGTGTTAACGTTGCATGGTACGCCAGGTGATAGGACCGTTCCTATGCGGATTCACACAGACGGCGAAAGCTGTACTGCGAAGATTCGGCGGGGACTGAAAGATCCGAGCACATTTATTCTGCGGGTCGACAGGGATGTCAATATGGAGGTTATCCTTGTCGGACAAATTTGCACCCTTGCACAGCGGTGAGGTCTGAATCTGGCTCGAGGAATCCGAATCTGCCGCGCGGCGCGGCTAAGCCAAGCCGCCTCCATTCTCTTTCTCCTGTTGGTGACTTTGCAATTACCGGCGCAGGAGCCACAGCCGGCGACCGCCGACCAGTTGGTCAGGCAAATGGAGAAGGCGGAGGGTTCTGCCCGGAACGAGCGCCAGCACTTTATGTATCGCAGCAGAGAGCGTTCGGTTCGTACCGGCGGCCACCTGTGGGATGAACTGGTGGTGGAAACAACCGATGGCCGTATGCGCCGCCTCCTTGCTGTCGATGGCAAGCCGCTGTCCGGTTCCGCACAAGCCGCAGAGGAGAGACGCATCGCCAACCTGGTCAAGCATCCTGAGGAGTTTCGGCGTGACGGGCAGGGTCTTCGAGAGGACGAGTTTCGCTTGTCGAATCTTTTGAAGCAGGTTCCAAAGCTCTACATCTTCAAAATGGATGGCAGGGAGGGTGATTGCACTCGCGTTGCCTTCGACCCTAATCCGCAATTTCAGGAGCAGTCCTTTCAGGACCGGATACTCCATGCCATGTCCGGAATACTGTTCATCCATGACCGCGACATGCGTTTATGCGGGATCGACGCGCGCCTGAATCATACCGTGGAGTTCGGGTTTGGATTGCTGGGTAAAGTAAACGCGGAGAGCCATTTCTCCGTCAGGCGCGCGCAAGTGATTGCCGGGCAATGGAAAAATATCAAGATCCTTGTGCATGTAGATGGAAGAATTCTGCTGATGAAATCAGTCGCTCGAGATGAAGACGCTTCTCACTACAATTTCAAAGCCGTGCCCCAGGACCTGACTGTGGCGCAGGCGGCAGCGTTGATTCGTTCCACCAACCCCGAATACGCAGCAAATGAACCGGCGCGGCTCCGCTAAGAGGTTCCGGATCGTTACTTCAATGGCGTGAATTCGAGATCCAGCCCCTCATCCTCGCTCTGGACTGTGATCTTTACTTTGGCCAGCGATGAGACGATCCAATCGGCCGCCGCAAGCTGGGCTGCGGTGTGGGAAAAAGTCGTGGCCAAAACTTTGCAACCCGCCGCACGGCCGGCTTTGGCGCCCGAGGTTGAATCTTCGATCACGATACAGTCTGCAGGAGAAACACCCAGAATCTTTGCGCCTTTGAGATAAGGCTCCGGATGAGGCTTGCCGTTGGCCACCATATCGGCGGTCACAATGCGCTGAGGAACCGGGATTCCCGCAAACGCCAGCCGGCTACGCGCCAGGCGCTCCGTGGCCGACGTGACAATCGTCCAGTATTTTTGCGGGAGAGTTTCTAGAATCGAAGCCACGCCCTCCAGAACCTCGAGTCCTTCCGTATCTCCGATCTCCAAATCTTCGAGGACTCTCAGTTCGGCGGCGTGATCGGCATCCGGACGGAGCTTGCGCACTGTCTCGATGGCCCGCATTCCATGCGCGGTCTTGATCGTGTCACGAACATCCAGCCCGTGGCTCTCTGCCCAGGTTTGCCAGCTGCGCTCGACCGAACCGATGGAACTGATCAGCACCCCGTCCATGTCGAACAGCAGGCCTTTGGTTTTCACGTTCATCCCGAGTCTCCCAGAGCAAATTTTCGACCTGCTTCGAGTAGAGCATCCAGCGCCTCGCGCGAGCCGCTCTCAGCATAGATCCGTAGCAGGGGCTCGGTACCTGAGGCCCGAAAGAGGATCCAGCTTTCCGCCGCTCGTGGATCATGGTTCGCCGAGGAGTTCTCGAAATAAAACTTGATCCCATCGAGTGTTTCCTTGCGCAATACGCGCATGCGCGCAAACTCCCTCACCCCAGCTGCCGCACTTTGGATGGCGGATTGCTTGGTCCCCTCTGGGATGTGCAGGTCGAGCCTTCCATAGTGATGCTCGCCATATTCCTGCTGCAGTGCTTCGACAAGTGAGCCAAGAGTCCGGCCTTCTTCAGCCATGATGCTGGCCAGTAGCAGGGAATTGAGCAATCCATCGCGCTCCGGCAGATGCCGTCCGATCCCAATGCTGCCCGATTCCTCACCGCCGATCAGAATTTCTTTTTCGAGCATCAGTTCGCACACGTACTTAAAGCCAATCCCATGCTCGTGAACTTTGCGGCCGTAACGAGCTGCAATGCGATCGATCATTTTTGTGGTATTGAATGCGCGGGCCACATCTCCTGGCCACTGTTTGCGTTTGAGAAGCCACTCGAGCAGAAGGCAATAAATTTTGTTGGCGTCGACGAACTGTCCGGCCTCATCCACAGCACCGATTCGGTCTGCATCGCCGTCTGTGGCAAAGCCGGCTTGGCATTGATTGTTTCGTACTGCAACTTCCAGTGCACGGATGTGCGGCGGAATCGGCTCCGGCTGAATGCCGGGAAAAAGCGGGTTCAACTCAGCGCGGATCTCGACATGCTCAATCCCCAGGCTAGAGAAAATGCCCGCGAGTATACCCCGGCCCGCGCCATACATGCAGTCGATTGCATACTTCTGCTTCCTGGCTGCAACTCGTTTCAGATCCGCAAAAGCAGAGATAGCCGCGACGTAAGGGCTGACAAAATCCGCTTCCGTGATGGCGGCGCTGGAAGAAGCCCGGGGTGCCTCTTTCCCCAGGTAACTTTCTACGGCTGCCATGATTGCCGGACTCCCCGACCCGCCGTAAAAGGCTTTGTACTTCACGCCATTCCAGTTGTAAGGATTGTGGCTCGAAGTGATCATCACCCCGCCCGCGGCCTCCAGGTGCTTTACTGCGTATGAGAGTGCGGGCGTCGGCGTAATGCGGTCCGCAAGCCGTACAGGAATCCCCGCCGCGGCAGCTGTTTCGGCGACGATCTCCGCAAAGCGCCGCGAGAGGAAACGCGTGTCGTAGCCAACGCAGAGGCCGCGCGCTGGGTCCTCCTGCTTGCAGACATATCCGGCAATAGCTTCCGACGCCAGGCGGACATTGCGCTCAGTGAAATCGGCCGCAATAATCCCGCGCCAGCCGTCCGTTCCGAACTTGATGGGCTTTTCAGGAGTCAAAGTAGTTCGTCGTGTTTGCCGGCAAGCTCGCTGACAACACGACGCACGTCTTGCGAGCGCTCCCGCGTGGTTATCAGGATAGCGTCTTCCGTTTCCACCACCACCAGGTCATCGACGCCTACCAATGCGACAAACTTCTCCGGACTGTAAACGTAATTGTTACGAGCATCCAGGGCCAGCATGTCTTTTGACTCCGTGACGTTGCCATTCTTCGCATTGCCCTGTCCTAATTGATGTTCGTAGAGGGCCTCCCAGGAGCCGAGATCGTTCCACCCAAACTCGGCCGGCAGGCAATAGATGTTCGACCTGTGCTCTCCTTTAGCCGACCGCGGTTCCAGAACGGCGTAATCGATGCTGATATTTTCACAGGAGGGATAAACCCGGCTGAACACCTCGTTAAATTGCGGCGTTCCATAAGCATCGGCAATCTGCTGCAGAAAGGGCGCGGTCTCGGAAAGATGCTCGCGGATGGCGTTGGCCAGGGTCTTCGCAGTCCAAAGAAAAATGCCGCTGTTCCAGTAGTAACGGCCCGCAAGCAGGAACTCTTCCGCGCGGTCCCGGTTTGGCTTTTCCGTAAAGCGCCGAACCCGCATCACGCCGTGCGGTAGAGTCTCACCGGTCTCGATGTAACCGTAGCCGGTTTCCGGGCGCACGGGCTTCACTCCGAGTACAACGATATTTTCGCCGGCCGCGGCTAGTTCGATCCCTTGCTGAATCGTCGCCTGGTACTTTTGTTCGTCCGTGATCACGTGATCGGCAGGGAAGATGCCCAGAACCGCATCTGGATCGGTGCGTTCGATAAGGAACGCCGCCAGCCCAGCCGCAGGCGCGGTATTGCGTGCAGCCGGCTCACAGATGATCTGCTCGCCCAGCATCGTCTGCAGCTGCTCCGAAATGGCCTTCGAGAGTAGATCATTGGTGATCACCCAGAGATCTTTCGAGGCCGCCAGTGTGCCCAGCCGGTCCACTGTGCTTTGAATCATGGTGCGAGCGCCATCCAGCACCAGAAGTTGCTTTGCCCGCCAGCGGCGGCTCCGCGGCCAGAAGCGAGTTCCGCTGCCGCCGGCCAGGATGACCGGCCGAAACTGTTTTTTAGCTTTCATGAGTTCCTATGTAAGACTCGCGAAGAAGTTATTCATCCGTTTCACGCCCTCGTCCACGTCAGCGTGTGCGACTGCATAGGAAAGCCGGATGTGTTCCTGGGTGCCGAAAGCCTCACCCGGAACGGCCACCACATGCGCTTCATGCAGCAGTCGTGAGGCAAGTTCGGTTGTGTTCTTCACACCCGCCTTGCCCAAAAAAGCCAATACGTTGGGATAAACATAAAACGCGCCTGCCGGAGTCGTGCAGGTGATTCCCGGAATCGACCGGAGTCCTTCCAGAATGCGATCCCGCAGCTTCAGGTAATCAGCGCGCATCTCCGCCACGCACTCCTGCGAGCCATTCAGCGCGGCAATGCTTGCCTTTTGCACTATGGCGGCCGTTGACGAGGTGGACTGGCTCTGCAGCTTGCACATCGCGGCGATGACGGGTTTGGGGCCAAGAGCAAATCCCGCGCGCCACCCGGTCATTGCATAGGTCTTGGATAGCGAACCGATTACGATCACGTGCTCCTTGGCCTCGACAAACGAACCGCCGGAAACGGGCACGCCCGCGTACTGCAGGTAGACGTAGCACTCATCCAGCAGCAGGAAGATACCGCGCGCGCTGGCCAGCTTGGCGATACGCTCGAGTTGTCCTGGTTGAACAACAGATCCGGCTGGATTCGATGGGGAATTCAGGATGATCGCCTTGGTACGCGGTGTAATGGCGCGTTCGATGGCATCCGCCGTGACCCGAAAACCCTCTGCTTGCGCGGTGGGCAGAAAAACAACTTTGCCGCCTGCGTATTGAACAATGTCCTTAAAGGACACCCAGTAGGGAACCGGCAGAATTACCTCGTCCCCATGGTCCACCAGTACCTGAATCGCGTTAAAAAGTGCCTGCTTCCCGCCGGTGGTGAAGATGGCCTCGTCAGCCGTGTAGTCGGAACCGAAGTCGCAGGCATGGCGCTGCACGATCGCCTTCCTGAGCTCCGGTATCCCGGCAACCACCGTATAACGCGTGAAATTGGCTTCGATGGCCGCAATGGCGGCATCCTTGATGTGGCGTGGAGTAGCGAAATGGGGCTCCCCGGCCCCGAAATCAACCAGATGGGCGCCCTGCGCGCGGAGCTTGGCAGCTTCCGCGGTAACCGCCATGGTGGCGGAAATTTCAATGCGGCCTATTCGGTCGGCGAAGATCTTCGTGGCTGTCGGCATTCCTACTATCTTGGCAGACTCATGCCGGTTCGTGAAAGCAACAAAAGTTGTGGCCGGCCCTTTGGGCAAGCTCCCTATTGGGAAAGCCCAAGCAGAACCTTTTCCGCTGCAATCAAGTCCTGCTCCGTATCCACGCCAATCGTGTCAAAGGTCGTTTGCTCCACGTAGATGGAAATCCCGTTCTCCAGCAAACGCAATTGTTCGAGCCGCTCGGCGGATTCCAGAGGGCTCGGCGGAAGTGAGGCGAAGCGCTGCAGGGCAGCCTTGCGGTACGCATAAAGACCCAGGTGTTTGCGTGGAGTAATGGCGACGCCGCGGTTGTAAGGAATTGTCGCGCGGGAAAAGTAAAGCGCGCGGCCATCGCTTGCCGTAACCACTTTTACTGCATTCGGGTTATGGACCTCGTCGGGCGCACAGGGAGTTGACAACGTGGTGACTTCTGCCGAAGGCACAGCGAAGGGCCGCAGGAGGGCGTCGATATGCTCCGGACGAAGCAACGGCTCGTCCCCCTGAATGTTGACATATATATCCGCTTCTACCGTGGCAGAAACCGCGTGTACGCGATCCGTGCCGCTGGCTAGATCCGCGGAAGTCATAAGGCTGGGCCAGCCCTGCGAATCAGCGTAGTCGACCACCTCTGTCGAGTCCGTGGCAATCAGCACCTGGTCCAGCTGCGGGCAGGCAAGCGCAGCCCGGTAAACCCAGCCCAGCATAGGAACGCCCGCAATGGGACGCAACACTTTCCTGGGAAGCCGGGTAGAAGCCAGTCGAGCCGGGATGACCGCTATGATTTTCATGAGGTGGCGGAGTGAAACGGGTCGGACCCCCCACCGTCGACCGCGTCCTCGGGACTCGGGATATCCAGGTTGACCACGACAGGTTCCTGTCCGCTGCGAACGATCACAGCCTCCACCGGCTGGTCTGTGCGGGCATTGAGCTCCTGGTGAGGCGCGAACGGCGGCACGTACACAAAGTCCCCAGGGCCGGCCTCATCCACAAATTCCAGGCGATCTCCCCAACGGAAGCGCGCCCGACCGCGCACAATGTAGATCACGGTTTCCAACTCGCCGTGATGATGAGGTCCCGTTTTGGCGTTGGGGTGGACGACCACGGTTCCAGCCCAAAGTTTCTGGGCTCCTACACGGGCATAGGAGATGGCTTCGGCCCGGGTCATGCCGGGAGTTTGCGGAGTGTTGCCGCTGAGCTCACCGCTCCGTACGATGCGCAGGCCGGGAGTCGTTGGGTCCGGCAAGTTTCAGCTATCCTTGCGGTAGAGGAGATCGCGCATGGCTCGACGCCGTGCCTCGTTCATCTCGGCGTCTACCTGTTCATTGGGTGCGCTGCCATCTTCCTCAGGCTCACTGCACGACGGGCAGCGATTCGCGAAACCGGGTTTGTCCGGCTTCAGCTCAAATTCCTCGGAGCAGACGACGCAGGTTTTGACCGGGAAAGACATAACCCCGATATTGTAATGGAACCCACCCAACTGTTGTAGAATCAACACAAGGCGGCGTAGCTCAGATGGTTAGAGCGACGGACTCATAACCCGTAGGTCGGTGGTTCGATTCCACTCGCCGCCACCAGCCCGAACCGCAAACCGCACCCACCTTCCGGCTCCGGACTGCGTCTAACCCGGTAGTATTATTTGTCTATACCATCCCAATGGTCCAAAGTGGTGTTATGTCCCGAACCTTCAAACGCGCAGTATTTGGTGTATCGATCCTGTTGGTAGCACTGGTGTTTCTCGGTGGAATGGGTCCCAGCCGGGTACGCGCGGACTCCCAGCCGGACGGTGCCTACCCCGAGATGGAAGTTTACAGCGAGGTTTTGAAGAAGGTTCAGACCGACTACGTTTCCGATCCCAACATGACCAAGGTTACTGTGGGTGCCCTGCATGGTCTCCTGGAGTCCTTGGATCCGGATTCCAGCTACTTGACTGCGGATGAATACGCCGCATACAAGCAGCGCGAGAACGAAGGCGTCGCCCAGGTTGGATTGAATATTTCCAAACGCTACGGGTACGCGACCGTCGTCTCGGTTGAACCGGGCAGCCCCGCGGAAAAGGAACAGATTGAAGATGGCGACATCGTCGAAGCCATCGAAGGACATTCGACCCGGGAAATGTCGCTCGTGATGATCCGTCTCTTGCTGGAAGGCAAGCCTGGAACTAATGTGACTTTCTCGCTGGTCCGCCCGCGTAAGGCCGAGCCGGACAAGATCACTCTCACCCGTACCGCTTTGCCCGCCCCTCCTCTTGGCCAGGCTGAGTATGAAAATAGCAGCATTCTCTATCTCAAGCCCGAGGTGCTGAATAAAGAGCGGGTGAATGAAATTGCCAGCCGCCTAAAGGCTATGCAGAAGAACGGCAACAAAAAGATCCTTTTGGATCTGCGCGACGTAGCCGAGGGCGACGAGGAACAGGGCGTGCGCCTGGCGAACTTCTTCCTGCAGTCGGGCACCATCGCTACCCTCTCCGGGCAGAAATATCCCTACGAAGCTTTTAACGCCGACCCAACCAAGTTCATCACCGGCGCTCCGCTGGTAGTGCTGGTAAATCACGGCACCTCCGGTCCGGGAGAGATTGTCGCTGCGGCGGTTCTCGACAACAAGCGTGCCGATGTGGTGGGTGACCGCACCTTCGGTGAGGGCTCAGTACAGAAGACCATCGAGCTTCCCGACGGCGCTGCCCTGATTCTTTCCGTTGCCAAGTATGCTTCCCCGCTGGGGAAGAAGATTCAAGATGAGGCTGTAACCCCGAACATTGTGGTTGTTGCCAATCAGGACACCGATGACCAGACCGGCGGCAAGGCCAAGCCGGATGATCAACTCACCAAGGCCCTCGATGTCCTGAAGCAGAAAAGCGCCTGATTAAGCGGATCCCTCATTGACTGGGCAAGCTCCATCTCCGAGCAGCGCTCGTTTTCGTCCGCCCGGCCAATCTGCCCTTGCGCCCATGAAGCTGGCCGGCAGCATTACTTTCGTGGTCTTCCTGGTGCTGGCGATCATTGCCGGATCCCTGACCGGCCTCATGCTTATCTACACCGTCGATCTTCCCCAGATCGCCGATCTGGAACGCTATCGTCCTATCACCTCCACCGACCTGCTCGATGTGCACGGGCGTGTGTTCGGTTCTTTTGCGCTCGAGCGCCGTATCGTTGTTCCCTATGAAGCGATTCCTGCCGTCCTGCGGCAAGCAGTCATTTCCATAGAGGACAAAAATTTCGAGAGTCATTGGGGCGTCAATTTGGTCCGCGTCATTGGCGCCGCCTACCATGACCTGACTTCGACTGGTCGCGCCCAGGGGGCTTCGACTCTGACCATGCAGTTGGCGCGCAATCTGTTCCTGTCCAGTCAGCAGACTTTCGGCCGCAAGCTGCAGGAAGTTTTTCTCTCCATCCAGATCGAGCGCGCGTTTACCAAGGAACAGATTTTTACCCTCTACGCCAACCAGATTTACCTCGGCCAGGGGGTGTATGGCTTCGAGGCCGGAGCCGAATACTACTTCAGCAAGCACGCCAAGGATCTAACACTACCGGAGGCGGCTCTGTTGGCGGCGTTGCCCAAGGGGCCGGCGGCCTATTCGCCGCTCCTCAACCCCGATCGCGCCTTCCGTCGCCGGAACATGGTAATCAATTCCATGCTCGAGGATGGCGTCATCACGAATGCGCAGGCTAACGCCGCCAAGGCAGCCCCTCTTGGATTGCATATCGAGCCACCGTCGAACAGTATCGCCCCCTGGTTTGTCGATGACGTTCGCCGGGAACTGGAACGCCAGTTCGGCAGCGAACAGGTGCACGAGGAGGGCTTGCGCGTCTATACCACGCTGGACCTCGATCTCCAGGAAACAGCCAATCGCGCCGTGCTGAATGGGATAGCCGCCCTCGAGCGCCGTCATGGGTGGAAGGGCAATCTGCTCAATGTGGTGGCTGCCGGTGGTTCTCTGGATGATTTCCGTCACCCGGACTGGCGCCAGCCCGTTGGGCCGGGCTCCTATGTCCATGCCCTGGTCACCAACGTTCTGCCTTATCAGGTCACCGCGCGGATCGGTCAACAGCAGGTGATCCTCGGTCCGGATGATTTTGCATGGACTAAGCAGCGCGACGCTGAGAATTTTCTCAAGCCGGGTGACATCATTTATGTCCGCATTGTGGCCTCGCCCGACTCAAACCTGGTTCTGCATGCTCAGCTTGAGCAGGACTCCGGAATCCAGGGATCCTTGATGGCTGTGGACAACACATCCGGTGAAGTCCTCGCCATGGTGGGCGGCCGCGACTTCAACCTCTCCCAATTTAATCGTGCCACCCAGGCCGAGCGACAGACCGGGTCTTCCTTCAAGCCTTACGTGTACACCGCCGCAGTAGAGGACGGTGCTCGCCCCGAAGATCCGATTGTCGATTCGCCGGTTACGTTTTCGACTGCCGTGGGTCCATACACGCCCCGCAATTATGACGACACATTTGAAGGCACAGTGTCGCTGGTGCATGCTTTCGCAGATTCACGCAACATCCCCGCAGTCAAGCTTGCCGACCGCGTTGGCATTCATAAGGTAATCGAGGTCGCCCACCGGTTTGGCCTTTCCAGCACCATTCCACCCTTTCTACCTGTCGCCCTTGGGTCGGTTGAGGCGACACTGCAGGAGCAGGTTTCCGCCTTTAGCAGCTTTCCCAATGATGGCGTTCGTGTAGGCCCGCATTTGATTCGCAAGGTCACCAACGCCGACGGCCTCGTCCTCGCGGAGAGCCCGGCGACGGTGGCGGAATCCACCAGCATGAAGACCGCGCGCATCATGATGACCTTCCTCAAATCGCCCATCCAGCCAGGTGGTACAGCTTCAGATGCTGAGATTCTGCACCATCCTTTGGGGGGCAAAACGGGCACCACAACCGATTTCAACGATGCCTGGTTTATTGGCTTCTCACCCTCGGTTACTTGCGGTGTTTGGGTCGGTTACGACGGCCGCGGTTCGATTGGCGATAAAGAAAGTGGCGGCCACGCGGCCCTCCCAATTTGGATAGATTTCATGAAAGCGGCGATCGCGGACCATCCCGACGAGCACTTTCCCGGAGACATTCGCCAACCCCCGCCTACCAAGGTAGCGGTTGCCCGTCCAGCAGCTCAACCGGTCGTTGCCGTCGCCCGCTAAGGGCAGTCCGTTTTTCCCTGCACAAACAGAATCGTTATCCGGAAGTACCGCGCCTCCAGCGCTCAGGTGATACCGGGGCCTATGTCTTAGCCCTTCCGGCCTGGGCTGGCGCCTAGCTCCCGCAAGCCAATTTGCGCATCAAGAGCGAAGCTGAGGATCAGCGCTCATCTCCCCAGCCAACGCAACAAATGAAGATACCGTTTCGCCTGCGCTACATCCCGCATGATCTGCGCCTTCAAAGCCTCCGGAGAAGGCCACTTCCGTTCCTCTCTGAGACGCCGGCAAAACAGGAGCCGCAACCGCGTCGTATCTTCAAGCAAAACAGGGTGAAAGCTGAGCAGATGAGACTCCACCGTGAAGGAATCTGCTCCAAAGGTAGGCCGGTTGCCAACGTTCGTCACTGCATCGAACCACTCGTCCCCTACCCGTAGGCGAGTCACGTAAACGCCGTTGGCGGGCAGCAACTCAGGATACGGAGCGAGATTGATGGTGGGAACTGTCAGCGTGGAACCAATGCCGCGCCCGTGCGCCGGTGTGGAATCGATAAAAAAACCATGCCCCAGGAGCTTTCGTGCAATACCGATTTCTCCGTGCGAAATCAGCTCCCTGATCTTGCTGCTGGAACAGGTGATTCCCCGCACCCGGCATGGGGCGTGAATGATTACATCAAAGCCCAGGGCCTGTCCAAGAGAACTCAGTTCTGCGATACCGCCCTCCGCGCGATAGCCAAAGCGAAAATTACTGCCCTCGTGTACTTCGACCGCACCCAGCGCATCGCGAATGATGATGGTTGCGAATTCAGCCGCCCGCATACGGGAAAGCTCCTCGGTGAATGGCAGTACCACCACCGCGTCGATGCCTGTCTCGGCCAGTAGTTCCAGCCGTGTCTCAAGCGGGGTAATCAAACGAGGGCAAGCCTCGGGGCGGAGGCAGCGTAACGGATGAGGATCAAAAGTAACCACGACAGATCGGACAGAGCGCCGGGCAGAACTGTCCTTCAGCCGATCGAGAATGTACCTGTGGCCAAGATGCACACCATCGAAGTTGCCGATACTGACAGCGGTGCGTCCAAGGCGGCGGGAAACCTCATCAGGATTGCGGAAGACTTGCATGTCAGATTTCAAACGGAATCCGCAAGCCGTCGTAAGCCAGTTGGATGTGCGGGGGAAGTTCCTGGTTGGTTTCGGCGTGCAGAAGGTCGTGCGACATGTGTGTGAAAAAGGCGCGCTGCGGCTGGATACGGTTTACCAGATCGAGCGCTTGTTCCAGGTTCGCGTGACTGGGATGCGGCCTCCTCCGTAGGGCATCCAGAATGACCACATCCAGGTCCTTCAGCATTCCCAGGCTGCTTTCCGGGATATCGCTCATGTCCGTAAGATATGCGGCCTTGCCAAAGCGGAAGCCCGCCACTGTAATCCTCCCGTGAGTAAGGGGTACGCGCTGGAAAGTTGCTCCCTGAATCTCGACCGAATCTCCCAGCCGATGCATCTCCACTCGCGCCCGAGTAGGATAACCACCATCGGTGCTGAAGGTGTAATCAAAGATGCGCTCAATGACATTCGCGGCAGCATTCTCCGCGTACAACGGTATCTTGCCTTCAAGTCTGAAGCTGAGTGGCCGCAGGTCATCGAGGCCCAGAATGTGATCCGCGTGCGCATGGGTATACAGCACCGCGTCCACATGGTCGATGCCTTCCCGTAGGGCCTGCATGCGAAAATCCGGTCCTGTATCGATCAACACACGGTGGGTTTCCCAGGTGACAGCTATGGACGGGCGCGTGCGGCGATTTCGCGGATCAGTCGAAGTACAGACGCGGCAGGTGCATCCTAAGGTGGGAACACCCATGGAAGTGCCGCTGCCCAGAATGGTGATCTCTGCCGGCCGGATGAGTACGCTCCCTAGTGGAGTTTGCCCGGCTGGGGCGCCCGCTGCGCGGAGCTGGCAATGGCATTGGTGATCTCGAGAAACGACATCCGCAAATCAAACAGCGCATTCTGCAGAAGCCGTTTCTCCTGCTCGGTGAGATTGCCTTTTGTCTTCTCCTCCAGCACGTTGAGCATGTCAATGCTTTGCCTGGCTCCCAGGATGTCGATACGAGGCTGCTCATTTGCAGGCGTGCCTGCGCCCATCTGCACCGCTGCCGTCATGTAGAGGGACTGTACCAGGCGCTCGAAATTCATGACCGTCGGAGCCGGCTGGCCCGGATTCGCCTTCTTGAGCATGTCATCGAGGCGGCTCGCGGAAGCCTGATACTCTTTGCTTTGCTGCGCGGATTCCGCGGCTGTGGGCTCGGGGATCATTTCTTCCGCGCCCATCAAGCTGGCCTCGTGTAATTCCGCTTCCACAGCCTGGGGCTTGGCCGGGGGCGGGACGCGCTCCGCAGCTGCTGCCGAGGCGCTTTCCACTCCCTTTTCTTCTCGCAACTCGCCTTCGGCAGTAAACTTGCGGCGGTCGGTAACGGTAAATTGGGGCTCTTTCTCACGCATCGTGTTTTTCCAATCGTTGTGTAACTCTAACGGTCACGTACTCCTGCCAGGCTCTTCATCTTCACGGTTGAGTCCCTTGTTTACCGCTTCAGTTCTCTGGTCATGGCATCGGCCGGGTGATTTCAGGGGGCGTAGCCAGCGCGTTGGCCACTCCTCCGTCATAGGCAATCTCCTGATGCCGTTCCAACGCTTCGACTCGCACGAATCCCAGCGCCAGCGGGTTCGGAATTCCAAACGCCACGAGCGATGCTGTGCTCGTAATCCGGCCGACCGGCTGGTCCTGACTGCGCAATTCAACCGGCAACGCACCAGGTGGCCTGCCGCGCAAGTCAAACTGCCGGAACTGCCGGTTGACTTTTCCCCTTGAGCGAATGCGCTCCACGATCTCCTGGCCCAGGTAGCAGCCTTTGCTGAAGTTCAGCGCGCGCGCTTGGGCGGTCTCTTGCGGCAGATCGCGGTCGTTCACATCCACGCCGTACAGCGGGATAGCCTCAAGGACACGCAGAGCCTCCGTCGCTTCTAATCCGCAGGAATTAGCACCCGCTGCCTGCAAAGTTTCCCAAACCGCTGACACGTGTTCAGGCGCGAACCACAGTTCATACCGTGGGACCATAATGCGCCCGGCTTCAATCAGAAGGCAGGGGATCTCGCCTACGCGCACACGGCTCATCCGCCGGTTTTCGGCCGGCGAGCCCATCGGCACACAGCCCAGAGCTGCCAATACCTGCGCCGCGTGTGGTCCGGCCAGCGAAAGCGCTGTCCATTGCTGGCTAACATCTGCCAGTTCTACATCGTCCATTATGATGAAGTGGTCGAGGTGCCGTACCACGGTAGAGACTTGGTTCATGCTCGTATCGAGCAACAAATCCTCACCTCGGCGGTATACATAGCAATCGCCTTGAATGCGCCCCTGGACGCTGAGCAAAAAACTGTAGTTTCCCTCGCCCTCCGGCAGCGACTGGACGGTGTTCGAAACCATGCCATTCAGCCAGCGCACACGATCGCTGCCAGTCACCTGAATCTTGCCTCGCCAGCCCAGGTCGCTCACCCCGGCGGAGTGCAGAAGGGAATCAATTTCTCCCTCCGTGCCATCAAAAACCCGAGGTGTCATCGCGCCGCAATACAGAACAGGCTCGGCTGAGCTTCCCAACTCCCTACTCAGTGGGGTGAGAGCGGCTTCCTGGGAAGCGATCGAAACGCTGCTTTGATCCGTCTGGCTCATGGCAGAAACCACAATAAAATTATAGCCTTGCAGCAGAGCAACTGCGGTGCACCCGGGTTGGAGCCCGAAAAGGTCGAAGAATGAAGCGTATCGCTAGCAAGTTGTGCAGTTCCGTAGCAGCCGCCGTGCTGCTCGTCTTCGCGCTGGGAACCTTCGCCCAGGACGCTGCTCCACAGAAAGAAACCAAGATTACGCCCGAGCAAACCAAGGAGCTCTTTCGGTCTCTCAATCAGATCCTGAGCTTCGCCAGTGACGACACCCAGTTGCCCATCAGGCATGAGGTGAAACGCAGACTCATCACTCGCGAGCAGGTCGAGAAATACATCCTCGATAAGTTCCACGAAGACAAAGACGCCAAGCGCATGCAGCGCGAGGAGATTGTGCTCAAGAAGTTCGGGCTGCTGGACCGGGATTTTCAGCTGCAAACCTTCCTGGTGAGTCTCCTCAAGGAGCAGATTGCCGGCTATTACGACAACAAAACGAAGACGGTGAACCTGTTGGACTGGGTTTCGCCGGAGGAACAGAAGCCGGTAATGGCGCACGAGCTCACGCACGCGCTGCAGGATCAGCACACCGACCTGGACAAATGGGAGCCCGACGAGCCGGACACGATCTCCAAAGATGTGGCCGAAGACAATCAACGACTGGCCACTGACGAGCGCGACACCGCTCGTGATGCAGTGCTGGAAGGCCAGGCCATGGCTGTCTATTTGGACTACATTTTGAAGCCGAAGGGCAAAAGTCTGCTCACTTCGCCGGATGTGATGCGAGTCCCGGAGGAGGACCTCGATACTTCCGGAAGTTCTCCCGTCATGGATAGGGCGCCCCTGTTATTGCAGCAATCCCTACTTTTTCCCTACCGCGACGGGTTGGGATTTGAGCAAAGATTGCTCAAGGATAAAGGTGCGCAGTACGCGTTCGCTGGGGTCCTTGATCGCCCGCCCTCGACCAGCTATGAAATCATGAACCCGGGCGCCTATGAACGCAAAGCCACGGTTCCGCTACTGGTCATGCCGGATGTCCACCCTCTGCTCGACGCCGACTATCGCCCCTACGACGTTGGCGTGATGGGCATGCTCGACGTCCGTATTCTGTCCGAGCTTTTTGGCGGCCCGGATATGGCCGCGGTTCTCACCCCACAGTGGAAAGGTGGTCTTTACTACGCGGTGCAAAGTCGAAAGGCCGTAACCCCGGAGCAGCAGGCCTCTACCGCCTCTGTTGCGTTACTTTACCTTTCTGCTTGGCGAAGTGAAGCTGCCGCCAAGGAGTTTGCCAGGATGTATGCGGATGAACTGAGCAAGAAGTATTCCAATGTGACCCGCGACAAGGCCGCGGAAGTTACCGTCGACGAGCACATTTACAACGGAAGCGAAGGCCCGGTGCTGATTGTGCGCCAGGGGACGCAGGTATTCATTAGCGAAAGCTTCGATCTGACAACGGCGCATAAGCTGCAGTTTCTCTTCTTCGGCGCCCAGCAGGACGGAGAAAACCAGCAAGCCGCCCGCGCCACGGTTCCCACAGACGAGCTCAACGCGCACATGACAAAGTTCATCGCCAGCTGCGGATTGATGAAAGCATCCCTCCTGCACTAACAGGCTGCTGGAAGGCATTTTTCCATCGGGGCATGGATTTGAGTCGGTCCATGATCGCTGTTGGACCTGCGGCCTGGCAATAGGGAATGAAAAATGGGGCAGCGGGAGGCAGCCCCCGCATTCATGCGGGGGAGGAGCGCTTTAGCGCTCCGTGAAGACCCTTTGCTGGCTGTCTCGCCCCTTCTGGCCAATCTGGACTTTCGAGAAAACAGCCGGAGGTGTCGGCCCTGCTGCCCTGGCTTCGATTCGATCCCCAGGCCAAGGCGGCGTAGGCCCGGAGGGCCGGTACATACCGACTCACCGCGGCGGCCGACGCGGGACGATATACTTAGAGCGGAACTTATCCTTCACTACTGATCGCGGAGCCGGTTTGCAGCAGGCGGAAATAGGAATCATCGGCGGAAGCGGGCTCTATACGATGCCCGGACTAACCAACCCTCAGGAAATCGAAGTAACCACCCCATTTGGCAACCCCTCAGACGCCTTTATCCTCGGCGATTTAGAGGGGCGTAAAGTCGCCTTTTTGGCTCGTCACGGCCGCGGCCACCGCCTGCTTCCTACCGAACTCAATTTTCGCGCCAATATTTTCGCCATGAAGAAGCTGGGCGTGGAACGGATCATTTCTGTTTCCGCCGTTGGCTCACTCAAACTCGAGCACAAGCCTACCGAGTTTGTGATTCCCGATCAGTTCATTGACCGCACCACGCAGCGTCCCTCGACGTTTTTCGGAGATGGCATTGTGGGCCACGTCGCTTTTGGCGATCCCGTTTGCGCCACCGTGGCCAAGGCAATCAAGCACGGCGCGGAAAGTGCCGGCGTTGTGGTCAAACCGGGTGGAGTCTACGTCTGCATGGAGGGTCCCCAGTTTTCCACTCGCGCCGAATCGAACCTCTATCGCAGTTGGGGTGCGGACGTCATTGGCATGACCAACATGCAGGAAGCCAAGCTGGCGCGCGAAGCCGAAATCTGCTATGCCACCATGGCCATGGTTACCGATTACGACTGCTGGCACGAGGGGCACGACGACGTTACCGTCGACCAGGTGGTTGCCGTATTACATCAAAATTCAGCTAACGCCGCGACTGCACTCCGCGCCACGGTCGCAGCTATGCCCCGTGAAAGAACCTGCGCCTGTCCAACTGCGCTGAAATACGCGATTCTCACCAGCCAGGATGTGATTCCCGAAGCAACCCGCAAAAAATTGGATCTCCTCCTCAATAAGTACAGTTCCTGACCGAAAGAAAACTCATGTCCATTCTCGTCGTAGGCAGTGTTGCATTTGACACCATTGATTCACCCCAAGGACGCCGCGAGCGCTGCCTGGGTGGGGCAGCCACCTATTTCGCGCTCTCTGCGAGTTACTTCACTGACGTTCGCGTCATTGGTGTCGTGGGCGAAGATTTCACCGCCCAGGAGGAAGCCGTGCTCACCCGCCGGGGCGTTGATACCAAGGGGCTCGAGCACACGTCTGGTAAGAGCTTCCATTGGACCGGCTCCTATCTCAAGAGCCTCAACGAAGCCCAGACTCTCAACACAGAGCTGAATGTCTTCGCAACCTTCTCCCCCAAAATACCGGCCGCCTACAAAGACAGCGATTTCCTCTTTTTGGCCAACATCGATCCCGTGCTGCAAAGCAGCGTTCGCCAGCAGATGCCCAAGGTTCGTATGGTGTGCGGGGACACCATGAATTACTGGATCACCGGTCATCGCGAGAACCTCCTCAAAGTGCTGGTCGGGCTGGATGCGCTGCTCATCAACGACGGAGAGGCGAAGCTCTTGGCCGATAACAGCAACCTTGTGCTGGCTGCTCGCAAGATTCTCGCCATGGGTCCTAAGGCTCTTATCGTCAAACACGGCGAATACGGCTCCACGGCCTTTTTCAGCGAGCAGGCTTTCGGTGGAGCAGTCGATGGCAAGGCGCTGATGCCTTTTCGCGCCCCAGCTCTTCCTCTCGATCAGGTGGTAGATCCCACCGGCGCCGGCGATTCCTTCGCCGGAGGTTTCTTTGGCTACCTGGCCTCCCAGCCCGAAGTCACTTTGCAGACCTTCAAACATGCCATGTTTTATGGCGGCGTGATGGGCTCCTTTGCAGTGCAGCGTTTTGGTACGGAACGAGTTCAATCGCTCACGCGGGAGGAGATCGACCAGCGCTTCGCTCTCTTCCGCGAGCTCTCTCATCTTGACTGAAGCCCAGAGCGAGCGGGAGATCGTTCACCGCGAGACGCTGTTGGTCGCATGGGCGGCTCTCGCTCTTGGCCTGGTGTCGCTTGCCTATTGCATGCGTCACGGGACTCTTCTGCTATATGGCGACGCGGTCGCTCACCTGCACATCGCGCGCCGGGTTTTCGATTCGCTCACCCCGGGCTTTCGCCAGCTCGGATCCGTCTGGCTTCCGCTGCCCCATCTTCTTCTTCTTCCATTTGTCTGGAACATGGAATGGTGGCATACAGGCTTGGCCGGCGCCTGTGTTTCCATTCCCAGTTACGTGCTCGGCTGCGCGGGAATCTATCGTCTGGCTCGCATTTGGCTCTCGCGGTCCGCTGCGATCGTAGTTGTGGCCTTCTACGGCCTCAATCCGGGGCTGCTGTACATGGCGACCACGGCTATGACCGAGCCGCTCTTTTTGGCCGAGATGATTTGGGCCGTCCTGTTGATCGTTCAGTTCCAACAGTCGCCACAAGCCAAACCGCTGGTCGTTGCCGGCCTCGTCCTGGTCTGCGCAATTCTGACTCGCTACGACGGATGGATTTATGCGGCCGTAGCATGGCTCTTCGCAACTTGGCCCCTGTTGCGAGATCGCCCTCCCTGGCGAGGACCGTTAGTTGGCGCCTGGGTCTTGTTTACTGCAATGCTGATCGCGGCGCCTTCCTTATGGCTGGCCTACAACGCAAAGCAATTTGGAGATCCACTGGACTTCATGCGCGGCCCCTACTCGGCTCGTGCCATCGAAGCCAGAACCACACCGCCGGGTTCCCCCCTTCATCCCGGCACGCATGATTTGCGCGTCTCGAAACGCTATTTCCTCAAGACGGCAGAGCTGGGCGCCGCTCCTCCTGCATTCGGGAGGCTGCTCTGCTGGCTCAGCGCGGCCGGGACGCTCGCCGCTTTGTGGTCCTTTCGGCGGCGCCGCATCTGGCCCACTCTCCTGTTCTGGCTGCCGCTGCCGTTTTACGCTTATTCCGTCGCCTACGGATCTGTCCCCATCTTCATCCCTCCCTGGAAGCCTTACTCCTGGTACAACACACGGTACGGTTTGGAGCTTCTGCCCGCCTTTGCGCTCTTCCTCGGCTGTCTCCTGCCAGTCTTCACGGCGCGCCTGCCGAAAGTGCGGAGCTATGCAGTGCCGGCAAGCCTGTTGCTCGTGATTGCCAACAGCGTAATGCTCTTGCGCGCGCAGCCGCTGGTTTTTCAGGAGGCAGTGGTGAATGCGCGTACCCGGGTCGCGTTTGAAACCGCTCTGGCCAAAGTCCTAGCTGACCTTCCGCAGAAGGGTGCCATCTTGATGCAGGTCTCGAGCGACGTGGGCGCATTGCAGCAGGCCTCGATTCCTTTACGGCGCACAATCAATGAAGGCGATTACCTCATTTGGCAGCACGCACTCCAGGATCCGGCGCAAAGCGCCGCGATCGTAGTCGCAGTCGATGAAGATCCCGTTGCTCAAGCCGTGAAGCGCCGTCCCCAGGGCCTGGATCTGCTGAATGTAATCTGCTCCAGCGGCCACCCCTGCGCCCGCATTTATCGTTCTAGGCTTGCGACTCACCCTTGACCTCAGAGCCCGATCCTGGCCGCTGACTCCTCCGGGTTCCTGCGTCTATCGGAGCGCCACTGATCTCCCGGCGTGAAAGCCCATCTGAGCGAGTCCCTTTGAACAAGACTGGTTACACCGGCGCATAGCCGCCCGATGTTAGCATCACGCTTGCAGGAGGTCGATTGATTCCATTTGTAAAGGCGCACGCGTGTGGAAATGATTTTCTGGTGATTCAGGAAATTTTGGCAGGCGAAGAGCCCCGCGATGTGCTCACCAGGAGACTCTGTCACCGCAACCAGGGTATCGGCGCCGATGGAGTAGAGTTCCTCACCTGGCAAGGCGAGCGCCGAGGAAGAATCCTCCTGCACAATGCCGATGGCTCTATCGCTGAAATCTCGGGCAATGGCACCCGCTGCGTAGCAGCCTGGGTTGGTTATGAAACCAAAAGTGGTCCGGGGGATGAGATCGTTCTTGAAACCGGCGCCGGCCCGCGCCTCTGTCGCATCGATGGCCGCGAAGGCAACCTGTTCCACATCACCTCTTCCATGGGCATCCCCGGCGTTGTTGCAGGCGAGGTGCCGCTGAGCAGCGGGGAACAGGTTCAGGGAGCAGTCGTCTCCACCGGGAATCCTCATTTCGTCATTTTTGTTGACGGGCCCAACTTCAACGATTATCCGTGGGAGTCGATAGGACAGGAAATCTGCAACCATCCCATCTTTTCTCCCCAGCAGACGAATGTGGAATTTGTGCGGACCATCAGTCGTGATGAAATCGAAATTCGCATCTATGAACGGGGCGTTGGGCCCACCTCTTCATCCGGTACCGGAACTTGCGCCTCTGCCAGTGCGGCCATTGCTCTGCGTGGTGCTGCCCCAGTGCTGCGCGTGATCGCCCCCGGCGGAGCTCAAACCGTGGACTGGCAAGGGCCTGGGTCGGAAATCCAGCTCACCGGGCCGGCAGAGCTGATCTGCTTTGGGGAGGTCTGGTGAGTCTCGCCATTCCAGCCGTGCGCCGCGGGGCAAAAGTGGCGGTGCTCTCCCCTGCAAGCTATCCTCAGCCCGAGCGGCTGGCGAAAGGCGTCGAGGCACTCGTGCATCTCGGCTTCTCTCCCTGGGTTGGACGCCACGCGCTTGACAAGGCGCACCATTATTTTGCCGGAACGACGCAGGCCAGGCTTGAGGATCTGCACTCCGCTTTCCTCGATCCTTCCGTTGCCGCTATATTTTGTAGCCGTGGTGGTTACGGATCGAATTATCTGCTCAACGAGCTCGACCTGGGACTGATACGCGAGCATCCCAAGCCACTCATTGCGCACTCCGATATGACCTGCATGCAGACTTGGCTCCTCGACAAATTGGGCCTCAAGTCTTTCCATGGTCCCATGGTCGCCGGCGATTTTTCCCAGCCGGAAGGAGTCGATGAAACCAGCCTGCTGGCAGCGCTTGGCGGCGATCCCTGGTATGTGGGAGATGCTTCCGGACTCCGCATCCTGAGATCGGGAAAAGCCAGCGGAATTCTCTACGGCGGCTGCATTACGCTGCTCGTCGCCTCGCTCGGGACGCCGTACGCCCCGCAAACCGAAGGCAAGCTCCTTTTCCTGGAAGACCGTGACGTCAAGCCATACCAACTGGATCGGCTGTTGCGCCAAATGGTCCTTGCCGGCAAATTCGAGGGAGTCACCGGCATTGTGTTTGGCGAGATGATCGACTGTACGGCGCCAGGACAAAAGCCCGACTTATTGGACGAGATCATCCTCCGCGTGTTGGACTGGTTCCCAGGCCCCATCGGTACCGGCCTGCGTTCCGGCCATGCTTCACGGCGCAATGTGACTCTCGCCTTTGGCGTCCAGGCTGAGCTGCATCTGGAAAGATCCCCCGTCCTCAGCTTTCTTGAGCGGGCTACTGAGAAATAAATCTATGGCGAGACACGTTCATCTGATCGGGATTTGCGGCTCCGCGATGGCGTCGCTTGCCGGCATGCTCCAGACCAAAGGCTACCGCGTCACCGGCTCCGACGCTGCCGCCTATCCGCCCATGTCGGATCTGCTCCGTTCCCTCGGTATCCAGATAATGGAGCCGTACGCCGAAGCGAACCTCTCCCCTCGTCCCGATTTGGTAATCGTCGGCAACGCCATCTCGCGTGGCAACCTGGAACTTGAAGCTGTACTCGATCAACGCATACCCTTCCGTTCTCTCGCAGAAACCATCCAACATGAATTTCTTATCGGAAGGGAATCGTTCGTAGTCGCAGGAACTCATGGCAAAACGACGACGACCAGCATGCTGGCCTGGATCTACGAAGTAGCCTCGCGCTCAGAACCGGAACTCGCGCCGTCCTTCCTGATCGGTGGCATCGCCGAAAATTTCGCAACAAGTTTTCATGTTCGCGATACTAAGCCGTTCATCCTTGAGGGCGACGAATACGACACCGCCTTTTTCGATAAGGGCCCGAAGTTCATGCATTACTTTCCCGATGACCTGATCCTGACCCACGTTGAATTCGATCACGCGGATATCTATGAGAACCTGGCCGCTGTCAAGACCGCATTTCGCCGCCTCGTCAACCTCGTGCCGCGGCGCGGTCGGGTAATCGCCTTCGACGGCAGTCCCAATGTGGACGAATGTGTATCCCGCGCCTTCTGTTCGGTCGAGCGATACGGCTTTAAATCCGAATCAGTATGGCAGCTGCGCGATCTGGCCCACGACCATCGCAATTCCAGATGGAAGGTATTCCGTTCCGGACACGAATTTCTTAAGCTCTCTCTCCCCATGCCGGGAGAACACAATGCCCTCAACGCCACTGCCGCGGCCGCTCTGGCAGCGGGGCAGGGAATTGATATCGCTGCGATTGCAGAAGCCCTGGCCACCTTCCGTAGCGTGAAGCGCAGGCTCGAGGTACGCGCTGTTGCGGCTGGAGTCACCATTGTCGACGACTTCGCTCATCACCCAACCGCTATTCGCGAGACCCTGAAGGCCTTGCGTGCCGCTTACCCCGGGCAGAAGCTGTGGGCCGTGCTCGAGCCGCGCTCTAATACTCTGCGTAGAAATGTCTTTGAGCGTGAGCTGGTAGAGAGCCTCGCGCTTGCTGACGGCGTCGTCGTCGCCGGCGTCTTCAAGCAGGAGAGCATTCCGGCCGCAGAAAGAATGCATCCTGAGAAAGTGGTCGAAGCACTGGCCGGTGCCGGCCACGATGCAACCTTTTATCCCACGGCCGACGCCATCGTGGAGGGACTTTCCCCACGGCTGAGTTCCGGCGACGTGGTCGCGATCCTTTCCAACGGCGGTTTTGACGGCATCTATGAGAAACTGCCGGCGTACCTCGAGCACCGGGCCTAGCGTTAACGGATTCATTTACGAGGAACGAGGAATTGCCATACCGAGCACCTGACTTGCCTTGGCGCAAGCTGAGCGAGGAATGATCAGGTAGCAACAGAATTGTCATCTCGACCGGAGCGAAGCGTAGTGGAGAGATCTGCAGCTTCTCTCGCAACTGATAGTCCTGGCTGATTATTCAATGTTCAGTTCGATTACCATTCTTGTTACGTATATCATTCTCGGCGTACCCGCGGGTGTTGCTGGAATCCCCTGGGCCCTGCTCACCGGGGACATCGGCCCGCTTTACCGATGGAGCATGTGGATCGTACGTACCGGGTTGAAACTGGGCCGCATTCGGATCGAAGTCTCCGGACGCGAGCATATTCCTGGCCGTCCTGCCATCTTCATGGCTAATCACGTCTCCAATCTCGATCCGCCGATCCTGCTGCCTCTCCTGCCTTATCGCACTGCATTTTTTATCAAACGATCGCTGCTGAACATTCCCATCGTCGGAGTCGGAATGCGCATTGCCGGCTTTATTCCTGTCGACCGTGATGGCCGCCCGGAGTCGGCAAAAGAAAGTGTGGAAGCAGCCAACAAAGTGTTGCGTTCGGGTGTTTCCATCTCCACGTTTCCGGAAGGAACGCGCTCCCGAACTGGCCGCTTGCTGCCGTTTAAGAAAGGGCCATTCTATTTGGCTATGGAATCGGATGCGCAGGTCGTGCCCATCTCGATCTGGGGCTCAGAGCAGATGATGACCAAGGGCAGCCTGCGCATCAAGCCTGGCATCGCGCACCTGACTTTCCATGCAGCACTGAACCCACATCAGTTTGCCACGCGGGAACAGCTCTCCAAAGCCGTCCGCGCATCCATCACTTCCGGACTACCGCAACACATGTGGAGCGAAGAAGACGAACCGCAAAACTTCGCGTAGAAAGTGCCGCTCGCCTATTGCTTGATGATCGCGTTATAACCATCCGAAAGAAGCCTCTGCTTCATCGCAGCAGCCTGGGTGCGATCAGCAAAAGGCCCAACCTGCACATGTAGCAACTTGTCCTGTGGTTCGGTGCGAACCACTACGCCGTATCCTCGCTGCCGCAGAGCCGAAACCAGCACATTGGCGTCCTGCATACGTGCAACCGCTGCAATCTGCACCATGGGTTTTCCACCTGAGGTCACAGGCGCATCCATCGGAGGTGTATACGCAGGAGCTTCTTTGCCTGGAGAAGGTTTGCTGGCAACCAGGCTGACTGGCTTGGCTGGGGTGTCGTTCGCCGCCGTTTCTCCTTGGGGCGGCGGCTCTGAAGCCGCTTTAGCCGCCACGTTCGCAGTGTCCGGCTGATTCGCCGCTGCGGGCGCAGGTACAGACGGAGGAGCCGCAGGGCTGGCAGCAGCAGAATTTGTTGGTGCAGCCGCCGCCGGAGCTGGATTCGTCGCCACGGGCGGTGCCGGAATATCTTCAGCTTCCGCGGGCGCGTTTGGCGCGGCCTTCGCCTGCGTGCTCGATCCGGTGCCGCGCCCCATGGAATAACCAAATCCAAAAAACACTCCGCAGACCAGCACCAGGCCGAAGAAAATTCCCAGCAATGAGGCGGTGCTCAGCGTAATCTCGGAGGCTTTGGCTTCAGTCTCAACTTCTTCGTCGAAAAGGGTTCGCATCCTATTTCTCCCCTGTCTCCCCCACTTTATTAAATACTTTCATCATTTCTATCGGCAATGGGAAGACGATGGTGGTGTTCTTTTCTACGCCAATCTCTGCCAAAGTTTGCAGATAACGCAGTTGCAGGGTAATGGGCTGGGTAGCCAGGAGAGATGCCGCATCCACAAGCCGTTGCGCAGCGGCGTATTCACCCTCGGCGTGGATCACCTTGGCCCGCTTCTCCCGTTCCGCTTCCGCTTGCTTGGCCATGGCCCGCAGCATCGATTCCGGCAGGTCCACCTGCTTCACTTCCACGCTTACTACTTTGACTCCCCAAGGGGCCGTATGTTGGTCGATGATCGTCTGGATCCTTTGATTCAGGATTTCGCGGTGAGACAACAGCTCATCGAGTTCCACTTCCCCCAGCACCGACCGTAGCGTGGTCTGGGCAAACTGCGATGTCTGGTAGACGTAATTCATCACTTCGATCACCGCCCGCGAAGGGTCGATCACTTTTAGTGTGATGACCGCATTGACCTTAAGGGTGACGTTATCCCGTGTAATGATGTCCTGCGGCGGCACTTCCAGCACTTCCTGCCGCAGGGAAACACGTACTATCTGGTCAAACGGTCGAAAGATCAGGATGACGCCCGGACCCTTGGGGGCAGGGAGAACGCGCCCCAGGCGGAAGACCACACCCCGCTCATACTCTCTGAGAATCTTGATGGAGTTAATCAGATAAAGAGCAATGACGAAAATTACAATCAGGCCGGGGATGCCTATACCCATGTGGGCCTCGCTCTCCCTAAATTGTACAGGATGAGTACTCTACGCCTAGCTAAGGAACCCGGTCCACTAACAAAGTCAAATCCCGCAACGCCCGCACCTGCACTCGCTCCCCGCGCTCAACTGGCGTGGTCGACTCCGCCTGCCACAGTTCACCGTTTACCAAAACCTGGCCGTTGGGTGTAAGTGGTTGTGTTACCACGGCGATCTGGCCGATCATTGCCTCCCCGCCCAGCCTCACCTTGCCCCGCCGTGCCCGGATCGCCAGCCGTAACAGGAAAGCCGTAATCAGTCCGAACGCCAAGCCGGTGCTCAGCGCAGTTGCCAGGTGAACCCTAAGTTCCGGGATAGGGCTTTCTACCAGCGTGAGTGCGCCCAAAACCATGGCGATAATGCCTGCTACTGCCAGAATCCCGTGGGTCCCAAACTTCGCTTCCAGGATCAGCAGCACAAAGGCCGCGACCAGCAGCATCACCGATGTGTAGCGTATGGGGAGCAGGTTCAGGGAAAAGATTGCCAGCAGCACCAGGATAGTCCCCAACGTACCCGGAACAATCGTGCCCGGCACGTTGAACTCCAGGTAGATCAGCAGCCCTCCTACCATCAAGACCAGGACGGCCAGGTTAGGGTCGGTCAGCCGGTCCAGGATCTTCTCCCGCAGCGTCGGCTCAACCGGTATGAGTTGCGCACCTCGTGTGTGCAGCACCGTCTTCGCCCCATCGAAGCGGGTAATGGTGCGTCCGTCTATGCTGTTCAGCAAGTCGGCATCGTCCGGCGCAACCAGGTCAATCAGCTTGAGTTGCAGCGCTTCGCTGTCGCTGTAAGACTTTGAAGAACGGACCGCATCTTCGGCCGCCTGCACATTGCGTCCACGCCGCTGGACGTAGGAGCGAAGAAAGGCTGCCGCATCGTTCTCCACTTTCTGCTTCATGATGTCGTCCAGCTTGGCACCCTCGGCCACTGGGTGCGCCGCTCCTGCATTTGTGCCCGGCGCCATCGCCGCCACATCGGCGGCCTCCAGGATGAAGAATCCAGCGGATCCGGCGCGGCTTCCAGAGGGGGCAACATAGGTAATCACCGGCACCGGGGAAGCGATGATCTTGCCCACAATCTGGCGCATGGAATCGACCAGCCCGCCTGGCGTGTCGATCTCGATGAGCGCGGCGTTGGCGTGTTGATCTGCTGCGAACCGCAGGCCGCGCGCTACATAATCGGCGCTTATGGGTTGAACGGTGTCATCCAGGCGGATCAACACCACGCGCGGCTGCTGCGCCTGACATGCCATCGCCCAGCACATCAGCAGCAGCAGACCCAGCGCCCGTTTCATGGCACCGGCTGTCCCTTGCTCTCGATTTGTTGTTTCACCGCACGCGCCGCCGGGTTTTGCGGTTCCAGTTTGAGCGCATCGCTGACTTCCTGCGCTGCCGCCGGCTTCAGGTTGGATTGCAGGTCAAGCCGCGCCAGCACCAGGTATGCTGTCACATTGGGCTGCGTTTTCAGCGAAGCGGCAGCTTCAGTTCGCGCTTCCTTTGCGTCGCCTTCGTGCTCTCTCACCAGCGCCAGTCCTGCATGAGCTGCGGAGTCATCCGCCTGGACTGCGAGAGCCGCCTGAAATTCCCGCTCTGCCTCCAGGATCAGCCCGCGGTCGAAAAAACGCTTGCCCGCCTCAGTCAGGGCCGCCGCATGTTTCTCCGGGGGCAGCAGCGCCAGGCGCTGCTCATCCATCTGCTCCATCTCTTGTGCAGCCTGGCGGAATGAGGCTTCGTTGAACGTCCGCTTGATCCGTTCCAGGGGAGCATTGTCTGCCGCCACGGGATCGAGTGCAGCGCTGCCCCGGTAGGTCGCTGTCGAGTTCACGGTCACAGCATGGGCCGGCTCGGCGCGAAGCGTCTCCTGAAACGTCTGCGCTTCCGTGTCCGTGGGACGCAACTTTAGGGTCTGCCCAATCGCTCGCAAGGCCCCGGAGACGTCTTTCTTCTTGTTCAACGCAATCGCGAGATTGAACTGGTAATCCGGATCGTTTGGATCTGCCGCTACGGCTTGCAGAAAAAAGGGAGTGGCATCCAGGCCCCGGCGGCTCGCTGCCACCCCCTGATTATTCACCACTTCCGGCAGCGGCAACTGTTTGCTCACGAAGGCGAACGCGTCCTCCGCCTTCACATAGCTTCCCAGGTAGAAATAGGCCAGGCCGCGCAGAAAATCCGCCTCGCGCGCATTCGGGTCATTGCGCGAGAGCCGTCCCAGCGTGTTCGCAGCCTGTTCGAATTGCTGGTTGGCAAAATAGGCTTTGCCCAGGGCAAACAGCGCCGGAGCGAAACCCGGATCCAGCCGCACCGCTTCTTTCAGGTGCCGGACCTGCTCTGCGGGATCGGGCTCTACCAGCCCGCGGATGTAGTTCTCAAAAACATCTGTCCGTAGTCCGGCGTCGGCGGCAACGAACGTGCTTCGCGCCACCGCCAGCTTGGGGTCGATCTGCTTCGCCAGCCCCCATGCAAGGCTGTTCAGCACATCCAGCAGATGTCCCATATCCGCTTCTTCCTGAAGCGGCGCGGACATATGCAGAGAATCCATAGTGAGCACTTGCGCCTTGGCCTGAAAGCGCGAACCCGCCGTCGAAAACGACCCCACAATCACGTAGTCAGCATCCAGCGTTTGCGCCAGGCGAATCGCGCTCGCTCGTGACGGCTGAAACGTTGCCGGCAGTCCCAGGTGATCCAGGGCATACAAGCGATCGTCGCGGCTGATAGGCATAAAGCCGGCCGAGGCCAACCGCCGGTTTAGAACCTCCGGAACGGCCTCGCCGATCCAGTCCAGGTTTGCCTGGTCGCTGCGATTGTCGAAGGGAAGCACCAGTAGCAGCCGCCCCGGGACTGGGGCCGCCGTTTGTGCCAGCATGCTATAGGGGAAAAGAGCCCCCAGCACCAACATCAGGACGCGCATTAAGGGCCGGGGGAGCACCCCCTCAGTATAGTTCCAGCCTGTCGCTCAGGGGATTATCGAGTCGGAACCCTCAAGCTTTGCGACCTGAGGACGATTCAGGTGCAGGACGGCAGCCCACTCTCCATCCCGCTCTTCGCGCCAGACGATATTTCCATCCAGCAGATGGGCGATAGCCCCTGGCCCGAGGTCGCGATGAAAATCGAAGAACCGCGTATCGAACGCCTCATTGCGGGCGCCCAGGTTCATCCACAGATGCGGAGGATCGTACTTGGTCGAGAAGACAAAGCTGGCGCTAAACTCCTTGGGCGAGGCTGCGGCCTTCTGAATCTCGGGCAGCGAGAAGTTAGCAATTGCCACCACCGGCACGGGCTTCTTTACGTAGCCCAGCTCCGGCTTGCTGAGTTCGTCCGTCGCCGGCCACGCTGTCAGTACCGTGCTCCCGGGGAACCGCGTGACGATTTGGCGTATTCCCGCCTGGTGCAGGCGAATCACATCGGCATAACTCAGGTTGTCTTCGGGCGCGAACTTATAGGGTGGGTTAACGAACAGCCCGATGACAAACGCAGCCGCCGTCAGCAGGACCAGACCCCACCAGTAAGGGACGCGCCGGTAAAACGTGGAAACGCACAGCAACAGAACCAACGGAAACATGGGAAGCAGATAACGGGTCAGGAGCGCTCCGCCAAGGACCGAAAAGAACAGGACATTCGCCGCCAGCACGGCGTAGAGAATTGCCTGGTTCGAGGGCGAGATGCGCGGCCGCAGAGTACCGTCGCGCTCCCGTACCGGCAGCAGGAGCATGGCGCCCAGTGTACACAGGACCGGCACGAACATATTCATGTGCGCCGTAAGCTGTAGAATCCGGTGCGCCAGAGCAAGCAGGATGCGCAAGGGTGAGAGGGTCGCCGTCGCGTTATAGCGCAGATATTCCGGATTCCCAAATAAAAATCCGGTGCGGTGCCGGAAGTAGGCATACCAGCCCAACAGAGTTGCCGGCGCCAATAGCATCAGGAATGCGGCCAATGCATGTTTGCGCGCCTCGCCGCTGCGATTCCGCAAGCTGGCCAGGCTGAGCACAAACTCCCAAACCGCGAGCGTCAGGGGTGTAACCACGGCTGTTTCTTTTGACCAAGCGGCCGCCGCGAAGCAGGCCGCTGCTGCCCACCAGCGCGCCGGCCGCCCGCGGTTCGGAAAAACAAACACCAGGCCCCACAAGGTTCCAGCCGCGGCGAACATGTCCGCGTGCGCCAGGGTGCTCTGGGCAAACCAGATCGGATAGAGAGCGGTCAGCAGGGTCGTCGTGGCCGCCACGCGCGGACGCCCGTTGAGCAGCATCCCCAGCCGGTACACCGCCAGCAGCGCGATAGCCGTAACCAGGCACATCGCAGTCCGTGTAACCGCGGGCGTGAACCCGGACTGCCACCACAGAGCCAAATAAAGGGAGGGAAGTGGCGGATGGCCATTGGGCAGCGTTGTCGTGGGAATGAGGCTGCCGGTGCGAAAGAAATCGTAGGCCGCGGGGATGTAGTAGCCGGCCTCGTCCCAGTAATACGGCAGGCGGAGCAAAGTCAGGTGTGTGAGGTATACCCCCACAAAAAGCAGGGGAAAAATCAGCCGGAGCGGCAGGGGGCGGTCGAAAGGTTGTTCTGAAGAAGGTTCGGCCACGAGTCTCCGAAGCTTAGTTGCCGGCTGCTGAACCACTCGGTTCTTGTGTCAGGGCACGACGAGTGCCGTGCCGCGCTTGCTTGGACCGCTTATTAGTGGACTGGGCCCTGGGGCATGATAGGGGGCCGGGGTTCGAGCGAAATAGTCCCGAAGGCCTGTTCGTATTGGACCAGGTTCTGCTCCAGCACGCTGCATAGGGCCTTGGCCTGTTGCGGGCTCAGGTAGACGGTTTGGAAGCTGCTGATGGTGATCTCCTCGAGTGTTTCCTGGGAGGCGATGCCGAAGGTCAGGCGGAAATCCCACACGCTCTTTTGCACCTGGACGCTGTTGGCGTAACCCTCGCGATAATCCGATGTTCGTACCAGAGCAATCTTCGGTTGCGCAGTTTCTTGGCTCATGGGCTATAGACTAGCCCATTTCGCCACCCGAGAAAAACAAGCGCGCTCCCGCCAAAGCTTCCACTGGGATATGCCGGATCTATTTTCTTTGTTCCTGTGCCACTTCATTTTCCGCCTGAGCCCGGCGTTCTTTTGCCTGATCCTCTTGTGGGCTGCCGGGTTCCTCGTGCGCCTGGTTCGCCAACTCCTGGACTACCCGATGCTCTGCTTTTTTCATCTTTTCGTTTTGCTCAGCCATACTCCACATCCTCTCGTCGTTTCCAGCTTGGATGCAAAGCAAACGCCAACCGGAAAGCAGGCCTGAAGGGCGGAGAATCCATCCATCAAACCTGGTTTGCGGCCGGGACGCAAACACCTGAGGCGCCGGGATGCGGGTCGCCGAATCTTCGCCCACCCTCTCTCATCCAATAGACCGCATGAGCGACGCTCGCCACCTCGTTTACCGGCCCGGGCAAGCACTGCGACGGTATGTACGTGAAATCCTGTGGACCAGCTCCGGGAAACCCCGCCTGCAGATGCTCCTGCCGGAGACCACCCTGACTCTTGTGTTGCGGCAGTCGGGCCACGCATCCCTGGCCGGTCAGGATCTGCCTATGGCCATCGTCTCCGGCCTACAG
>DATJNV010000169.1:0-7179 GCA_035507705.1 Acidobacteriaceae bacterium | reverse complement strand
GCTGTGATCGACGTGATCAATCGGACCGGCGTACGCGACTTTACCTGCCGCGACGGCGCTTTGGTTATTGTTGGTGTTGTTATGCCGTTCCAGATCGTTGAAGACTCCGGAGACAGTCGCCCACGGCCTTGGCCGGTATAGAGTATGAATGCGATAACGCTGCATCTGCCGCGCACTCACCGGAGTAAACGCATTGTCGTAGTAGAGCGCTTCGACGGAACCGTTGATGTCCCAATGGTCTCGTGGCCGTAAGGCGACGTTGAAGATGCCGCCGTTTCCATGAATGGTGACCGTTCCGTTCGTTGTTGAGCCTACCGGTAAGGGAGTATTACGAGGAAAGCCCTGGGCAATTTCTTGCATGCGGTAACGATAAGTAAGCGAGAGTGTAGCCCGAGACCAACCATCCCAGGTCGCGGTCACGTCGTTGGTCAGGAACTTTTGACCAAAAAAGCCTGGCAGAGGAGCGCCATTGGGACTGCCCTCAACGGTCACAGTTCCAGGAGTCAACGGACCTGCGTAGTTGATAGTCTCGTTGCCCGGGGTTGTCGGTGTATTGGCGGTAATCCCTTTTGAGATATTGGCCATGCCCGGCTGTTGCGCATTCGAAAAGTCAATCTGCTCAGAGAAGCGCACGGTAGGTGCAGCATCCCAGACGATACCGTAGTCAACCGCGGTTACCTGCCGCTTTGCGGTCGCATTGCCGGTGAAGGTTATGGAGCGGATCGCCCCATCCAGACCCTGGAAATTTTCGTAGTAGTTAGATAAGTTCATATTTGCGCTGGTGTAGCGCACGTCGCCGTTCATGGCGATATTTTTGATGCTGGAGCTCTGAAACCGGAAAATCTCGGTCGGATAGAGAATGCGCGTCGGCTGCGAGCGCAGGTAGCTGGTGGCAACATCGCATGCCGGATTGATGATGGGAAGCCCGCCTGAGGTCTGGGGCGGCGATAGGATGGTATACGTCGTCTTGTTGGTATAGGCGCTTCCCATGCTTGCTGTATTACAGCTACTGATCCCGTAGGGGGTGTAACTGTCCCAGCCGCCTGGGGCAGCTAATACTCCATTCGCCTCCTGCACCAGGAAGTTTGTCGGAGACAAAGTAAGATACGAGTTTATTTTGATATGGTCGACTACTTCTTCATAGACCAGCGTTGTGTCCCTTACGGGCTTCCAATCAACTTCCCCAAAGAAATCATCGGAGTTGTTGCGCATATATTCCCCAAACAGCTGATCATTTGCGCCGGCCGATGGATTAAAAAAGTTACTCGAGGTTCCGGGGCTAAGGCCCGGTCCTTGCACCAGATTTTGCGCGTAGCCCACGCGATAGGTCACCTTTGAAAGCGGGAAAACTGTCAGGCGAGTGTCCAGCATGCGGCGTACCGTGTTAGCCAGGAACGGCGATTGGTAGACCTGAGGGAGTGCAAGCGAGCCCGTTGGCGCATTCGACGGCCCGATTGGAATCGACTGCCCTGCAGGAATGTTAGGATTACCCAGCAAATCGTAATCGAAATAGTCGCGGTGCCGGCGAAACATCCCCGAAAAGTCATAGATCTTACCTTTAAAAAAGTCCAGCCGGGCAAAGTTATTTGGGTCGCCGCCGAATCCGTTGCTGAAGGCAGTGAGCGAATCAACCAACGTATGTTTGGTATCAGGCAGCGCATGCAGTTCAAGGGTTTCGCCCAGGATGCGCGGCCCGGATTGAATATTGACCAGCGTGTTGTACATGGCGCCGCTGCCTGTTGTGTTGACGATGTGGCCACCTGCATCGATGGTCTCGTGAAGCGTATACCCGTTCGGGACCACGGGTTGCGTAACCGGGGTAGGCACCATAGGGAAAGGACCGGCAATCTGTGCGGTGGCGACGTTAGCGGCCATCATTGAAGCGCCAATTCCGATGCTGCCGACGATGCGCTGAGCCATTGCGCAAGAAAACGGGCCGCTGTGTGTCCAAGCAAACCAGCCAATCTTCTTCACAGGAAGCCTCACTTGTAGTAACGCCGCCACATCGAAGCACTTGACCCGATGTGAACCGTGTTCCCGAGCATCAATCGCAAGCTCTGCCATAAGCCGTTACTTGAGGAAAGCCTGGTTTAGGTTGGACCCATGGATCCAAGTGTGACAATTTGTGCACGGCGTCAACTCTGCCGATCCAGCACCCATACTATGAACCGTGCCCGCGGCGACCGGGCTGTGGCACTGATTGCACAACACGTTGATGTTCGGCATATTCAGTAACCGAGCATTCTGAGAACCATGCGGAGTATGGCAACCAACGCAACCTTCTGCCTTGACCGCGGCGTGCTCAAACACGAAAGGCCCGCGCGTCTCCACGTGACATTTGGTACATATCTGATTCTGATCGGCCGTGGACCTCAGGTTGTTTGGTTTGAAAGAGCCATGCACATCGTGACAGTCGCTGCAGCTAACCGCGCCTTCGGGCACCGGGTGGTGGAACGGCATGGCAAAGGTCCCCTTCACGTCGGCATGACAGCCGTAGCAGAGCTTCGGTTGGGCAACTTTGAGCAGGCTCGTATCTTTAGCAAAAGCATGCACACTGTGACAACTGGTGCAGCTTACGCCGGCCCTGGCATGTGGAGAACGCTCGAAATTCGGGTGCACTCCGGCATGGCATCCGAGGCATGTGGCACCAATTTGCTTTGCCGATGCCTTGGTGAAGCGAAAGATCTTGGTCGCATCCCCCCCGGAATCCACGTGCGCCTGGCCCGGTCCGTGGCAGCTCTCGCACGTAACCCCCTTCCCGCCATGCAAGAGCGCCAGCCGAGAGTGGGGGTTTTCGCTGAAACCCTTGGCAATGTCCGCATGGCACGTCATACACGTGTCAGAACCTACGTAGCCGGCTTTGGTAGCAGTCGCTGAACCCGCGCCCTGGGTGGTTGTATTGTCCGCTTGTCCGTGCCTGGGGGCGGCATGCACCCACCACCCACTCCAGGGCGCAGACAGCACTACGATCAGCGCACCGCATACGAGCAGACGTCTCATGCAGCTCCCCACATCAGGGTTTCAGGTGGCGTTCTTGTCCTGAGTTGCTAACTCGGCTTTTGACCACATCCTTGAAATCGGCTCGAGCATACGAAACTTGAAAGAACGGATTCAGTGACATCCGTCACAATCCGCAAAAAGCGTACGGCCATTCGTTACTAACCTCCACCAGCATTGCGATTTCAGGCGTCCTGAATCGTGACAAATTCCTCCCGCCATCGCAGACCGCAACCCGCAGCAATGAGTCCTCTGAGACTCGCTCACCTAGCAAATGCAGTCGATCGAAACAGTGAAGGTTTGTGGTCAGGGGGAGCTCCGGCCCACTCCGCGATCTGACGCATGGCAGCTTCAGCCAATTTCTTCCTCGCGGATTCCACGGCGGGTGTCAAAGAAGTTCCCCAATCCGTCGACGCCGGCTGCACTCCCAAAAGAACGATTTCTGTTGGGGCCGCCCCCATGAGTAGCAGCACGTTTATCAAGTCAGAAAAGCCAAGCAGGTGAACGCTCTTGGAAACCGGCAAACCAGTCAACTCCTGTCCCGCGAAGCGCACCAGGGTTCCCGGCGGGGCCCCGATGTCCACTGCATCGATCGCCAAAAGCTGCGATATCCCGGCGAAACTATCGATCAGATCGAGACCCAGCGTCTCCCCCTCAATGACTCGAACCACATCCAACAACCGCCCGTCTGCCGCGAGGTTACGTACGGTTAGCATGCCCACGGCATCGTCGCTACGCATGAGATTGCCAAGACCCAGGAGTGCAATACGACCGTTCCGCTCTGTCACTTGACCCGGCCTCGGAGCGTACTTCGGAAGAACAGCCTTCCGGATGAGGTTCGGCTGCCGATCCTGGAATCGTCCATGAGCAACCGTTGCGGCACAAATTTCCAGCCGCTGAATATGCTCTCCATCAACCCATTCCTTTGTTCAATCGCCACCAAAACAGCGCTGTAGACGTGGTGGATCAGGAACGCCATAAAGCTGAACATGATCAGGTAGTGCGCTAACCGGATGTATTGAATGTCCACAAGGCGCGGTATCCAGCCAAGAAAGTAGGTCAGTACTCGGCTTTGGGAGACGACGCTGTAGAGAATCAACCCGGTGAGGCACTCCGTCACTAACAGCAGCAGGACGGCAAGATAGGCCATAGCCGCTAGCGGATTGTGACCGATCTCCGGAATCGGTTCCCGGCGGAGAAAAGCATAGAACTTCGCCATGCTGGCGGCGCCGGTCCATTGGCGTTTGGTAATGGGCAGCAATGCCCGCCAGTGCGCCCACCTGTTCCCGGCGAAGAACCAGTAGAAGCGCAACAGCAGCGCGGCGATGAGAATAAATCCAAATAGCTCATGCACAAAGCGAACCGTCCCCATGACCCACGCGCGGGAGCCGTGGGCTTCGAAGAACGGGCGGTGCATATAAAAGCCGGTGACCGTCAGAACAATAAGAGAGAGCACCAGCATCCAATGCGCGAACCTTACCGGGAATTCCCAAACATAGACGGGAACCAATGCACGATCGCCGGGGCCCGGCGCCTTAAGTTCTTCGGTTGCGATTAGTGTGGCCATGCACCGCTCCTCTTAAAGCGCTAAAGCCAGGCGGCCGTAGGCGCGGCCTTTCGCCCGCACAACATGTACGGCACAAGCCAGGCAGGGATCGAACGAGTGCACGGTGCGCAGAATCTCCAGTGGCCGTTCTGGGTCCCCAATCGGGGTTCCAGGCAAAGACGCTTCATACGCTCCAGGCTGCCCTTGGGCATCACGGGGCCCGGCGTTCCAGGTAGAAGGAGCCACCACCTGGTAGTTGACGATCTTCTTGTCCTCGATCTCTACCCAGTGGCCCAACGAACCACGGGGCGCCTCGTGGTAACCAAATCCCTTGCAGGACTTGGGCCAGGTATCAGGGTTCCATTTGTCACCGTTGTGGATGCTCACGTTCCCGTGTCCCATGTTGTCCTCGAGCTGCGCAATCCAGAGAGAGAGCCGGTCCACCATGACCTGGGCTTCCAAAGCGCGCGCGGCCACGCGGCCCAGGGTAGAAAAGAGCGCTGTGGGCGGCTGGTTGAGCTTCGCGAGCGTGCCGTCAACCAGGCTCTTGACCTGCGTGTCGCCGGAAGCGTACGCGACCAGGGCTCTCGCCAAAGGACCGACCTCCACGGCCTTGTTGCTGTAACGTGGCGATTTCAGCCAGGAATATTTCTCATCCGTCTTCAGGAACTTATAGGGAGGCTTGGGGCCGGAGTACTTCGGATCAGTCTGGCCTTGCGAGGGAGCCTTACCGGCCTGATCTCCCCCCGAATACTGGTACCAGGAGCGCGTCACGAATTCGGTTACATTCTGTGGGTCAAAGGGATGTACCTGGGAGAGATCGCGTCCGAGGACGATGCCTCGGGGAAACAGAAAGCCTGCCGGGTCATGGCCGCTCGCGGTCGTGTAGTCCCCGTAGGCCATGAAATTGCCCAAACCCTCGCCGTAGTTAAACCAATCCTTATAGAAGCCGGCGATCGCCAGCACATCCGGAACGTAAACCTGGCGGACAAAGGTTTGAGCTTCGGCCAGCAGTTGGTTCATCAGGGTGATACTGACAGGGTTAATGGCCGACTCGGACTGGCTGGCATCCATGGCTGATGCCATGCCGCCGACTAAGTAGGTTTGGGGGTGAGGATTCTTGCCTCCCAGCACGGCATGGATACGGATGAACTGCCGTTGCAACTCGAGTGCTTCGAGATAATGGGCCACAGCGAGCAGATTCACTTCGGGAGACAGCCGATAGGCCGGGTTGCCCCAGTCGCCGCTACTGAAGAGGCTCAACTGATGACTCCCAACCAGGGTCTTCAGCCGATCCTGGATGGCTTTGAAATACACGGTGCTCGACTTGGGCCAATCGGAGATGGATTGCGCCAGTTGCGATGTTTTCGCCGGATCAGCTTTCAACGCGACCGTCACATCGACCCAGTCGAGGGCATGCAAGTGGTAGAAGTGGATGACGTGGTCCTGCACGTTCTGGGTAGCGGCAATGATGTTACGCACCAGACGCGCATTTTCCGGCACCTCCGCCCCCACCGCGTTCTCGACCGCGCGCACGGATGCCAGAGCATGCACCGTGGTACACACACCGCAAATGCGCTGAGCCCATATCCAGGCTTCACGGGGATCGCGCCCGCGAAGAATCAACTCGATGCCGCGGAACATCGTGCCGGAACTCCAGGCCTCCTTCACCTGCTGTCCGTCCACTTCGGCCTCGATGCGAAGATGACCTTCGATACGAGTTACAGGGTCGATGAAAAGGCGGGCCACTTATTTATCCTCCGGAGAAGAGGGCGGGTCACCCCTGAGCGTATCTTCCGTATCGACCGGGTGCAGGCGGTTGCGAACAGCGTGGCCAATGCCGTGGGCAGCCGTCGCTGCGGCAACTGCTCCCACCACGGTCCAGCCGATTTCGCCCGCAGTAACATCCACGCCGAACCCAGCCGGACGGGGGAGGCGGTCATAGAAGGGGGATTTCGTATCCCAGAAGCGCGGGGAGGCACACGCAATACAGCCATGACCCGCTTTGACGGGCCAACTGGTGGCGTCATTCCAGCGGACCGTTGGACAGTTGTAAGTTGCCTCCGGTCCCTTACAGCCCATTTTGTAGAGGCACCAGCCCTTGCGATGGCCATCATCGCCCCATTCCTGGACAAACTGGCCGGCATCGTAGTGGGCGCGCCGCTCACATTGGTCGTGAACGATCTGGCCGTAGGCAAAGAGTGGCCGGTTATAGGGGTCGAGCGCCGGCATTTCACCAAACGTGAGGTAGTGCACCAGGACGGCAGCTGTATTGGCTGCGTTATGCGGGCAGCCGGGAAGATTCACCACGTTCAAGCCCGGAACCGCATCCTGCAGCCCTAAGGCACCGGTTGGGTTGGGATTCGAACGCACTAGGCCGCCATCCCACGCGCATGCCCCTACGGCGATATTGGCCGCCGCGCCGCGACACACCTCTCGCGCGATATCCAGCGCCGTGCGACCGCCGATAGTGCAATAGACACCGTCGTCGGCGGTCGGAATCGACCCCTCCACCACGACCAGATATTTGCCTTTCTCTTCACGGACCACGCGGTCGAGGGCAGCCTCGGCGGCCTTTCCGTATCCGGCCATGATGGTTTCGTGATATTGCCAGTCGACGGCGTCGAGCACGATAT
>DATJNV010000168.1:0-27064 GCA_035507705.1 Acidobacteriaceae bacterium | reverse complement strand
CATGTCGCGTGAGCAGCGGCCGCGCGCGTAGCCCAAGGCTCCCATAAGCCGCCTCCATCGTGCGCGCCATGCTCATCGCTGCAGAAAAGGGAAGATTGATCCACGGCGGCTTTACGCCGAGTTGGTCTGCGAATTCCGCGGCATATTGCTTCCATGTGGCGCCGGTGCCGCCGGAAATGTTGTAGGCCTGGCCGATCGTGTGCGGGCTTGCCGCGGCATCAAGCATGGCTTCGGCCACAGAGTCCACGTACGTGAAACCACCTTGCGCCGCGCCGCCGTCAATGGTAGCCATCACCCTCTGACGGAGCAAGGTTGCGACCTCGACGGTAAAATCCTTTCCGCGAGGACCGTAGATCGTTGCCGGACGCACGATCGTGATTGGAAGGCCATGTTCGCGATAGGCACTCCAGACCGCGGCTTCGCCCAGCACCTTGGTCTGGTTGTAGGGCAGGCCGGCATCTACTGCCGCTTGTTCTTCCGTGCAAGGCACCTGCGGATACCCGTAAATATCCGTGGTGCTCACATGCAGAAATCGCTGCAGTCCCGGCACCTCTCGCGCGGCCGCCACGAGGTTCTGCGTGCCCACGACATTCGCTTCGTAGTACCTCTGCTTCGGCGCCCAATCGGTAGAGCACGCAGCACAGTGGAAAATGGTTCCAACGTCGTGAACGGCTTCCCGCAGCGACGCAACGTCGGATAGATCCCCGCGCACGATACGTACCGGAACCGAACTGAGATGGATCAGGTTGGAAGTTGTGCGGGCCAGGATGACGACCTGGTCACCCCGCTCGTGCAGCATCTGCGCCAGCCTGCCGCCCAGGAAACCGCTGGCGCCAGTTACCAGGCAAGCCATGCCGCATTCTATCGAATACCGCAGCTGCCCTAATGGAAGACCAGATCCGAAAGCACGGTTCGATTGCGTCCGATCTCCTTCGCCCGGTATAACGCGCGATCCGCCGCGGCAAGCATTTCCGTATCCGACGTGGTGCCATTGGCAATCACCGCGGCGCCGATGCTGACCGTAACGGGAACCTGTCGTTCGCCGGCCAGAACGGGTCCGTTATCGACTGCTGCCCGCACCCGTTCCGCATTCTGATCAATTTGGTCCCGGCCGCAGCCTGGCATAACGACCACGAATTCTTCTCCGCCGTAGCGCCCGACAGAGTCATAACCGCGCACTGCCTTGGTGATGCGCTGTGTCACTTCCTTCAAAACCGTGTCCCCGGCCAGATGTCCGTAACTGTCGTTGATTTTCTTAAAGTGATCGATATCGATCATGAGCACGCCGGTAGGCGTCCCGGACTGCGCCGCGCGGCCCAGCTCACGGCGCAGCGTCTCCAGGATCTCTGCCCGGTTCAGTACGCCCGTCAGCTGATCGTGGGTCGCCTGAAAACGAAGTTGTTCCTGGGCGCGGATCTGGCTGTCCTGCAAGGTCAGGATGCGATTGCAGGCCCTCAGTCGAGCCTGCAGTTCGCTGCGCTCGAATGGCTTCGTAAGGTAGTCGTCGGCTCCAGCCTCCAGTCCCCGGACCAGGTCCTGTTTGGCATCGCGCGCGGTCGCCAGCAGGATGTATTGGTAAGGGCTCTGGTTACGTTCCCGAACCTTGCGGCATAACTCCAGGCCGCTGATGGCCGGCATCATCCAGTCGAGGATAAGCAATTGCGGCGGGAAATCCTGCTGCAGAATCTTCCACGCTCGGGCGCCATCTCCGGCGACGGTAACCCGGTAGCCCCAATTTTCCAGCCAGCTTTGCAAGATTCGACGGAACATCGCATCGTCTTCCGCAATCAGCACGCGATTGCAGGAAGCGCCCGGCCGTACGAACTCAGGAACATCCCCGTTGGTTTCGCTGCCGGTCATGTTTCGATCGCCTCCTGCTTGCCGGCAATCATTTCCGAATGAGGGTTTGCGCCGGCAGTGTTCCGAATCGTTCTCAACAAGTCTGTGATTTCTGGTTCCAGCGTTGCATACAGGACTGCTGCGCGCTCCAGTTCGGAATTTCTGCCCGACTCTTCCAATTCCCGAGCCTTGAGTGAAATCTCGGAAATTCCCATGTACCCCAGCTCCCCCTTGAGGGTGTGCCCTGCCTGTTCGACCGCTGCGGCATCTTTCTCGGCAATTGCGTTCCGTAAGCCCTCCATATGCTTGGGTACATCGTCCAGGAATATCTCGATCACCTCTTGCAATAGGCTTTCGTCGCCACCCAACCGTTCCAGCGTCTTTGCCATATCCCAGGTAACCGTATTGGCGGCCGACGGAACATCCGGCGAGGCGCTGTGAGAACCGGGTGAAGGTTCGGCCTGTTCAGGGAAAACGTCGGCAATGGCCGTCTCCAGATCTTCCCGGTTGATTGGCTTAGAAACGTACCCATCCATTCCGGCATCGATGCATCGCTCTCGATCTCCCTTCATGGCGTGTGCTGTCATGGCAATAATCGGCAGGTGCATACGGGTTCCTCTTTCCCTTTCTCGAATTTTTGCTGTAGCCGTCAATCCGTCCATTTCCGGCATTTGGATGTCCATCAGCACCAGGTCGAAGTGGTGGGATGCAAGGAGTGCGAGAGCCTCCTTGCCGTTGCCGGCGAGCATCGATGAATGTCCCATCTTCTGCAGTACGCGCGTGGCCACCCGCTGGTTGGTGCGATTGTCCTCGGCTAATAGAATCTGCAGGCCCTTCAGGCGCTTCACCCTTCCGGCTGCCACGGCAAGAGAAGGGATGCTCTGGGGACGTCCCAATGCGCGCAGGATCGCGTTCAGCAATTCGCGCTTACGCACAGGCTTGTAAAGGTGAGAAGGAATGCCTAGCTTCTTGCAACGCTCCACATCTCCCGGGTGTCCAGCGGAGGTGAGCATGATAATGGTTACCGGCGATAAGTCTGGGTTACTACGGATCTGTTCGACCATGCCATAGCCGTCGGTCCCCGGCATATGCATATCCGTCACGACCAGCTCATAAGGGCTTCCGGAACGCCACGCCGACTTTAGTTCCAACAAGGCCTGATCTGCGCCTTCAACACACGTGGGCTCCGCTCTCCATGCGGTCAACATGCCTTGCAGAATTCGGCGATTGGTTTTGTTGTCGTCGATCACGAGGATCTTGAGGCCGTTTAGCGTTTCCTGCGGAGTCAGAATCTCTTCGACTGCGCCGGTGCGGCTCCGCTTCAGACGTACGGTGAAGTGGAATTGAGAACCCTTCCCAACCTGGCTTTCCAGCCAGATTCTTCCTCCCATCATCGTGACCATGCGTGTGCAAATCGTTAATCCAAGTCCCGTGCCGCCGTACTTGCGCGTGGTCGATGAGTCGGCTTGTGTAAAGGGAGAAAAGATCGTCGACTGCTTCTCGGCTGGGATGCCTATGCCGGTATCGGAAACCGTAAATTTGATGAGGCTGCTCTGAGGGCTTTCGCCGTCAAGTTCGACTCTCAGCCCAACCTCTCCATGAGCCGTAAATTTTATGGCGTTGCTCACCAGATTCAGAAGGACCTGACGGAGCCGTCCTGGATCTCCAGCAACCACCTCCGGCACGCCGTGGGAGATGTCGCATAGCAGCTCCAGTCTTCTTTCATCGGCCGCTGTGGCAAAGGTCTTTAGGGCTTCCTCCACGCAATTGGGTAGATTGAAATCAATCTCTTCGAGCTCAATCTTGCCGGCTTCGATCTTCGAGTAGTCGAGAATGTCGTTGATGACCGTGAGCAGAGAGTCGGCGGACAGTTTTACCGTCTCCAGGCAATCCCGCTGCTCATCGGTAAGTTCGGTGTCCAGCGCGAGGTCGGTCATTCCGATTACGCCATTGAGTGGCGTACGAATTTCATGACTCATATTCGCGAGAAATTCGCTCTTCGCCTGGTTTGCGACTTCGGCCGCATTCTTGGCCAGCCGCATTTCCTCTTCGGCCCGGATGCGTTCCGCTATCTCAATCTGGAGGTCCGCGGTCCGCTGTTCCACTCGTTGTTCCAGTTCATCCCTCGCGTTCTGTAACGCCTGGTCTCGTTGCTCAATCCGCTCCAGCATCTGGTTGAAGGAGCGCACCAGGATTCCCGTCTCGTCGTTACTTTGCGCCCCGGCGCGCAGGGAATAGTTCTCCTCCGCCGTGACCCTTCTGGCAATCCGCGCCAGCTGCACAATGGGATTGCTTAGAATCCGCAGCAGGCGGGCTGAGGCGAAATATGTTGCCAGCGTGGAGATGAACAGGACCAGAAAGGCGATCTTGAAGTATTCCGCAAATCTGGCGCGAACTCCCCGTAAGTCAGAAACAATGGCGATGGAGCCGGTCTTGTCATTTTCCAGAGCAACACTTCGAAACAAAGTGAGGGTGTCCGGCCCGAAATAGGCTCCCTCTGGCAAAAGAGATGGCATCCTGAAATCTGCCCTCGTGCCTGCTCGACGGTATTCCGCAAACATCCTGCCGTTAACGTCATAGAGGCAAGCCGCTAATACATGAGGTTCGGTCCGCAGGGCAGCCAGCATTTCCTGGGCGCTCTTTTGATCGTTGAAGGCCAGGGAGGCAGCCGTATTTGCGCCAACCGTGTCGGCTAAGGTCTTCAACTCATCCGCAATGTCGGTGTGAAATCTCTGTCGCTCGTAAATGGCGAAACCGACGCAGGCGAGAATCACGCTGAGGATGCTGGCTGCCAGGATCAGCAAAGCAAGTTTGCGCCGGATTGTCAGGCCTTCGAAGATCATCGCTTACTTTCCAGGGCCTTCTCCCACCACGTGCTCAGCCAGAACCAACAGCCGGGATCCGATCTTGAGCCTTGCCGATTCGGCTGCGCCCAGATTGATCTCGAAGCGGACCCTGTTTTCTTCCAACACAAAACGGATCATGCCTCCGGCAGCCAGAAAATTCGCAGCCTCTCCCACCGTCAGCACCGGGGCATTGTGCAAGCTCGCTACCAGCATCGGAATGTGCTTGCTTTGTGTCTTGCCGATAAACACGATTTGGCAAGCCTGCATATCTTGTGGCTCTCCAAGGTGGCGGATGTGTATTATCCGGTTCCCGACTGTCTTGCCCGCCACCGTCTCCTCCAGGGCGCCTTGAAACGGATCATCCCCGATGGTGCAGAGAAGCAGCGAATTGTCTACTCCCTTCTGCGCGTCCGGAGGCCAATCCACGAGTTGAGCAAAATGAAAAAGAAATGCCGCCTCTACCCGGTATTCTTCCGTCGTTTGTGCTCCGGTGCTTTTCTCGGCGCTCAAGACAAGCAGGGCCAGGACCGCAATGATCGTCCCGCAGCACAGCCGATGTACGAAGCCCGTGGACTGCATCTTTACCGCGTAGCCCGCAGGTTTCGAGGACATCATTTGCATTCAGAACCGCCACGTGAGCCTGGCATATCCACTCCGGCGCATCAGACTCGGATTCTCCGTTATGTCGAAACCCGAAAACTCCGGATGAACACTTTTGAGGAGGTTCTGTCCCACCAGGCCCAGGGATATCCGCTCTAAAAGTTGCCAGGTCAGGTTCGTATCCACCCGCGTGTAGGACGGAATCCTGGGATAGGGAAGCCGCCCCACGAAATAAGCTGATGTCGTCCACTGCCAATGTCCCGGAAGGTTCACTTGTGAGCGCAATTGCGCCTGCTGTTGCGGGTTACCTCCCGCAATTTCGGCCGGTGTCGTCAGGTCAGCGCTGTCTGCGTTCGGGTGCAGATGCATGGCCAGAAACGCGTACCCTGGATTGAGAGTCCATCGGTTCGCCAGCTTCACGCCGGCAAACAGCTCGACCCCGTGGGTTTCTCCATGCGCCCGGTTGGAAATATACGTCGGGAAGAGCCAGTGCTCCGGTGCGGGGCTTACCTCCAGCACTGGGGTTCCAGGCTCCTGGGAAATGAGGTTGCGATATTGATTGAAGAACGCGGATGCGTCGAACGACAGCACAGAGGATCGTCCCCATCGATAGCCGGCTTCGATAGCCTTCAACCGTTCATTTGCTACCGAGGCAGTGCCGAACAGGCTCGCGATTGCGGGAAGGTTATCCGGTCCGGGAAATACGTAGATGTTGTAGCGAATGGAAGCGTCACTCTGCGAAGGTGTGGACTGTGCTCCAGAGATCGAGGCCCAGAACATATTCTTATCGCTCGGGGTCCAGCTAATCCGCGCCGTCGGCTGCACATTGAATCCGTTGTAGTACTCGTGCTCGAATTTCGATCCCAGGTGTATGTAGAAGCGGTTCGGGCGAACGGCAATCTCGTCCTGCAAAAATGCGTTGTAAATTTGCGCGGTGAACTGCGGTGGATGGAACGAGGTGTCCACAGTTGTCGCAAGCTCGTCGGAGTTAATGCGGAATCCCAGTCCCCAGACAATATCCTGACGCTGTCCCCACCCGGCGTGGCGCTGGAAATCAAGGTCAAACGTGCTCAGGTCTACGCTGGAGATTACATTTTCACGGTTGCCGTGATCGAAGTAGGCTTGGAGGGTGTATTCAGACCGGCTGGACGGAGCCCGTCTCCATTGCGCCAGCACACTCCACTCGGAGAATATGTCGCGTACCGCAACGGTGGCGTTTACAGGGGGTGAAATGGAGGCAATGGAGGGGATCACCTCTCCTGCATTCCCTCGTATTCCCTCGCCCTCAACAGTCAGGAACTGCGCCCTGGGCAAATCCGTATCTATGCGGAAACCACCGTGGGCGCGATGCCAGTCATCCTGTGCACCTTGATGATCGAAAGTGAGCAGCTGCCCCATCGCCAGACCATCGGCAAAAACGCGATAAGCGCCACTGCCGCCCAGGCGGCCTCCATAACTCACCAGCCCGGACCCGTAATCGATCGTCCCTCCTTCCCCTGATGCGAGGCCTCCGGTCATCTCCCGCGCTCGCTTGGTGATGATGTTGATCACTCCATCTACGGCGTTGGCGCCCCAGATCGCCGCTCCGGGCCCGCGAATGATTTCGATACGCTCGATCGAATCGAGCGGCACGGCCTGAGCGTCCCAATAGACTCCGGAAAACACCGGCGTATAGACAGAACGGCCATCGATCAATACGAGAAGCGTATTGGCGTATTGGCCGTTGAATCCGCGCGCGCTGATGGCCCATATACTCGCCGTCACCTGGGCCACATCCAATCCCGGCGCCATGCGCAAGAGGTCTGGAATATTCGTTGCGCCGGAACGGCGGATATCCTCCTGAGTGATCACGAAAATTGCAGCTGGCACCTGCGATAGCTTTTGCTCCTTCTTCGAAGCCGAAGTCACATCGATATTCATGAGGTCTTCGATTCGCAGAGCCGTGAGGTCCGTCTGTTTATCCTGAGCTCGAGCAGTGAGGAGCATGCACTCAGACAACACCAACGCGCAGACAACGGCTCGTATCGGGACTGGCTTCATGGCCTTCCGCGTCCGGATTTCGCCAGTTGGTGCGGGCTGGGCCGGCACAGACACTCAAATGGTTTTATCGGCAGGCTTTCGGCGTCGAATGATGAGGGGAGGCACTGCGAAGAGAGGGAACCAGCTAGGTCTTACCCTGGCCAAATGGCGATGAGCCCCGCCTGTACGAAGACGAGACACTCCAAGGGCATACTGGAAACGCTTTGTACCAGGTCACGACTTCAGGAGTGCGGGACAAAACTGGTAAGGCAAAGGGCTTTAAGTCCTGCGACTCCGCTTTTATTTAGCTTTTCTCTTTGGTCCGCTCAAGCCGCTGGCCGCAGGTTGCACACAGTCTCGAGGTTGCAACGAAGGAGAAATACTCGGTCGATCTAGGCTGGCTTCTGTGCAGTTGCGGCAGCAGGCTGTTCTTTAGGGGGCGCCGGCGGCGCCAACGGAACCTCTTCCACGATATCCAGGCCGGTCGTGCGAAGTAGCTCCGCCACCACGGCACGGGTCAGGCGCGTGAAGTCGAACTCCACCAGCACGGTTTTTTGCTTCTCGTCGATCACCATCCGGCGAATTCCATACACCCCGCGCAGCTTTCCCAGCGCCCTCATGGCTGCTTCGGATGGGTGCAGTTCGTATCGATACAGAACATCGAGGTTGGTGGTCATGCGGTCATCATAGCAAGCACCGGCCGCCCGGGCCATATCCGTCGTCTAGAGATGCGACAAGTAGTTGACAATCTCAGGCGAGGTCCAGTCCTGGGCACTGATGAACTTACGCCGCAGATGGCCGGTGCGATCGATGACGTAGCTTTCCGGAAAAAGCTTGGTCCCGTAGAGAGTGCTGATGCGCCGCTCGGGATCGCGAATAGTGGTGAAGTCGATCTGATGGTCGATCAGAAACTGCCGATACGCGTCCGCATCTTCGTCGATCGAAACGCCGACGACAGCAATCTGAGGCAGCTCCCGCTGCAGCTCATTCAAGGAAGGAATCTCTTCGATGCACGGAACGCACCAGGTGGCCCAGAAATTCAATACAACCACCTTGCCCCGATAGGAGCTCAGGTCCACGGTTTGCTTGCCGTTCACCAGGGTGAAATTAGGTGCGGGCGTCCCGATGTTTTTGGGATGATCGCCACGATCACATCCGCTGGCCAGCGCCAGCGACAGTAAAACTACGAAGGAACTGATCCACCTGCCCACGTTTCTATAATAATGACGAGCCGGAAATTGATTGGTATGCGGGAAAGGATCTAGATGCGTCTCTCCGTCATCGTACCCGCCCGCAACGAGGCCGATGTTCTGCGCCCTTGCCTCGAATCGCTCGTCTCTCAATCCGAACCTGGTTTCGCCCTGGGGATAGATTGGGAACTGTTCGTGGTAGACGATGGCTCGACCGACCAGACGCGACCGATCGCTCTCGAGTTTCCTGCAGTCACGGTGCTCGATCCCGAGCCGCTGCAGAAAGGCTGGACAGGAAAAGCCAACGCCGTCTGGACCGCGGCCAGAAAGGCGCAGGGAGCGTGGCTCCTGTTTACCGATGCCGATACCATCCACTCGCCTGGCAACCTGCAGCGGGCCCTGCATGAAGCGGAACGCGCTCAGGCGGTGATGCTCTCGTATTCGCCTAAGCAGTTGGTGACCGGCTTCTGGCAGCGCGCGCTCATGCCGCTGATCTTTGCCGAACTGGCCTTAGCTTATCCGCCGCAGAAGGTTTCCGATCCTGCTTCGCGGGTCGCCGCCGCAAACGGCCAGTTCCTGATGGTTGAGCGGACCGCCTACTTCCAGGTCGGCGGCCATAGCGCGGTAGCGCGTTCTCTGCTCGAAGACGTTGACCTGGCCTTCCTGCTCAAGCGCAGGAAATACCCGATTCGCTTCCGCTACGCGCCTGATGCCCTCAGCACCCGCATGTACCGCAGCGTCGGGGCCATGATCGAGGGCTGGACCAAAAATCTGGCCCGGCTCTTCGGCTTCCCCCTCATGATGGCGGCGTGGCGGGCGCTCGATTTGTTGCTGATTGTCGGCCTGCCCCTGCTGCTCTGGCGTTTCTTTGCCGTGCCGCTGGCCCGCTATGCGCTGGCCGCAATCTGGGTCCGTGTCCTGTGGCGCTTCTACGCCCGGGTGGCAAAGTCGAACTTTTCGGCGCTGGACTGCGCTCTTTCTGTGTTCGCTCTGCCCCTCTTCTGCCTGCTCCTGGCCAGCAGCTGGTGGCAGCATACGGTACGCAGCCAGGTCGCCTGGAAGGGCCGGGCTTACCCCGTCTCCAGGTCCTGAATCGGGGTGTTTCCCCGTGCGCTGAGAGCGTCGGATTCGACCACCGTTCTTCCTCCCGAACAGAAATGGCCCTGAATATTCAACCTCTAAATAATGAATAAGTTAGCCCTCTCCGTGCATCCTATAGCACGGGCTGCTGCTCGTATAATGCAGCTAGATTCCGATGATCCTGCTTACTCGAAAAGCCGAGTTTTCCTCCTCCCACTACTACTGGTCGGAGCAGTTGTCTCCGGAGGAAAATGTGCGTCTTTTCGGCAAGTGCGCCAATCGAAACGGACATGGCCACAACTACACCCTGGAAGTAACGGTTGAAGGAAAAGTCGACCCGGTTTCCGGCTTCGTCGTCGACCTGAAGGAGCTCAAGGACATCATTCATCGCGAAGTTGTTGACGTCTACGACCACCGCCATCTGAACCTGGAGGTTCCGGAATTCAAGGACGTGATTCCGACCACCGAGAACCTGGCAGTCGCGATCTGGAAGCGCCTGGAACATCGGATCGAAGGGGCAAAGTTGCATCGCATCCGGGTTTACGAAATGCCCGACCTGTTTGCCGATTACTACGGAGAAGCATGAGAGCGTACTTATCGCGGAGATATGTTCTGAGCGCGTCGCATCGCCTACACTCCGAGGCCTTCAGCGAGGAGAAAAATCGGGTGGTGTATGGCAAGTGCAGCAATCCCCACGGGCATGGGCATAACTACGTGGTAGAGGTGACGGTTGGTGGGCAGGTAGATCCGGTTACCGGCATGGTTTGCAACCTGGCCGACCTGGATAGTTGCGTACAAAAAAATGTGATCGATCGCTTTGACCACACCAATTTGAACTTTGATGAGCGCTTCGCGTCCGAGGTGCCCACCACCGAGAATCTGTGTATCGCCATTCACGACCTGCTCGCGGAGCATTTTGTTCATGCGGATCTGGAACGAGTAAGGGTGGAAGAGACGCGGAACAACTTTTTTGAATATGCGGGAGAGGGAAAGCATGGCACATCCAGCAGTCGTTCGTAAGCCCCCAGCCGCTCGGGGATTGAGCGGATACTCCACCGAGGATCTTTATGCCGAGCTGATCGCGCGCCTGGGCGAAGATCCGGGACGCGATGGGCTGATCAAAACGCCGCAGCGCACCTCACAGGCGATGAGCTTCCTCACCAAGGGCTACCAGGAAGACCCGGAAAAGATTCTGCGCGGCGCGCTCTTCGACGTCGATTACGACGAGATGGTGATCGTCCGTGACATCGAGGTTTTCTCCCTCTGCGAGCATCACATGCTCCCCTTCTTCGGCAAGGTGCATGTAGCCTACATTCCCAATGGCAAGGTGATCGGGCTGAGCAAGATTCCCCGCCTGGTCGAGGTCTTCGCCCGGCGGCTGCAAGTGCAGGAACGGCTCACGCGGCAGATTGCTGATGCCATTCAGGACGCGATCGAGCCGCGCGGTGTCGGCGTCGTGTTTGAGGCCCGGCACTTGTGCATGATGATGCGCGGGGTAGAGAAGCAGCATTCCTCGACCGTAACTTCCGCCATGGTCGGCGTCTTCCAGGAACAGAAGACGCGGGCTGAATTCCTCTCCCTTGTGCAGGCTCGCCAGCAGAGCCTGCTGTAGGGCGGCGCTCATCCGGAACTTCTATAGTAGAGAGTGTGAACGGGCTCCTGATCGTCGATAAACCGGGCGCGATGACATCGCACGATGTGGTGTCGCGCCTGCGCCGTGCCACCGGCGAACCGGCTATCGGTCACCTGGGCACGTTGGACCCGCTCGCGACAGGGGTCCTACCCATGTTGATGGGGAAGTTTACCCGTCTGGCGCAGTTCTTTGGCCCTCTTCCCAAGAGCTACACCGGTACGATCCGCTTCGGATTTGCTACCGATACCTATGACGCGGACGGAATCGCCGTGCCACCGGCGACCGGGCATTTGCCGGCCGACGAGGAAATCCAGTCGGCCGCTGCACACTTTCGCGGCCAGGTGGAGCAGACGCCGCCACCTTTCTCCGCTAAGAAAATCGATGGCCAGCCTGCCTACCGGTCAGCCCGGCGGGGCGAACCAGTCGTGCTGAAGCCCGTACTGCTGCTGATCGAAGAGTTCACCATCGGTCCCCGCAATGGGGAGTGCGCCGAGTTCACCATGCGCATTTCCTCCGGAGGATATGTGCGTTCTGTGGCGCACGATCTGGGAAAAGCCCTCGGTTGCGGTGCACATCTCGCCAGCTTGCGCCGTGTGGCCGCGGGTCCGTTTACCCTGGGGCAGGCCCTAAGCCTGGATGAAGTGGTCGACCGGGCGGCCGCCGGAACCCTGGAGCAAAGCCTCCCGCATCCGCGTACCCTGTTGCCTGATCTTCCGGCAACGACTGCCGACTTGTGGATCGCCGGCCGGCTGCGCAACGGCAACAGCGTTAATTTGCCGGAATTTTCCAGCGCCCCGTTGGCCAAGGTTTTCGCCGGCCAGCGCGATCTGGTGGCGATTGTGCGCCGTGTGGCGGGCACACTGTTTCAACCCATTGTGGTTCTTGGCTGATGCCGTCACTTCTTGAGCTGAGGCACGATCAGCGGGAGCAGATTCTTCGCTACCTGCGCATTTCCCTGGTCGGTGGCGTGGATGCCGTCTGCCTGCATATCTCCGGGAACGCCCCAAACATTTTTGAGCAGGAACGGCAGCATTGGCACATGATACTTCGCCGCCAGCAGAGCGTACGTCTGGTTGAACTGGTGGATATAGTCAGGCCCATAATTCGGCGGCAGGGTGATACCGCCCAGCACCACCTTGGCTCCCGAATGGAGCAGCGTGGAAACGATGCGATCGAGATTTTCGCGCGTGCTGGCGATCGGCAGTCCCCGCAACCCGTCGTTGCCCCCGAAGGCCACGATCACCAGCACGGGTTTCAGTTGCAGCACGTCCTGCAGGCGGTCGACGCCGTCTTTCGTAGTGTTGCCGCTGATTCCCTGATTGATGACCTGGTAGTGATAGCCTTTCGCCTCCAGATCATTCTGCAGGTAGTCGGGATAGCTCTGGCCTGGATCGGCGCCGTATCCAGCCGTGAGGCTATCGCCAAAGGCCACGATGACCGGCCGCCCATCGGGGGCCACAGCAGGCGACGGATTGGGCGCAGCCTGCATGTCCGAAGCCGGGGCTTCCGAGGCAGCCGGTTTGGGCGAACTCTCGGGCGCAGGAGTCTTGGATTGACAACCGGCCAGCAGGAAAGCGCCGAGCAGCAGAGCAACGGGGGTTCGATGGTTCACAAGCCCACTGTAGAGCATTTCCTCGTGGAAGGGATGGGCTCCAGCCCGTGGAAGGTTGGCAGCAGGATTGTTATCCCGCCGGCCACTCGGCCAACGCCTCTAATGGAAGCGCGGATCTCCCTTTTGTCGTCGCGATCGGGGCGAAGCGCAGGGATCCGCAGCTTCTCTCCCGAGCCATTTCTTTCTCCCTCAACAAGATTGCCGTATCGATCAGACGGATTGTGGGCCTTCAGCCCAGCCAGGTGGGTCGATTGGGTTGGAGAGTGCGGCCCAGGATTTCATCCTGGCAATTCTCAGCCGTCCCGCCGGGACTGCTCCGATGGGGCACGGCGGCGGAGCGAGACGTGGGGATCTGCATGATTGAAGTCCGCCGCCTGAAAAAGTCCATCCGCAATGGCAATCGTACGATTGAGATCCTCAAAGGGATCGATCTTTTCATACCCTCGGGACAATTCGTTGCCATCATGGGCGCCTCCGGCAGCGGGAAGAGTACGCTGCTGGGCCTGCTCGCGGGCCTCGATTCCCCCACCGAAGGCGACATCCTGATCGATGGGGACGAAATCAGCCGTCTTCCGGAAGACAAACTCGCCGAGGTGCGCGGACGCAAGCTGGGCTTCGTCTTCCAATCCTTCCAGCTCATCCCAACTCTTACTGCACTCGAGAATGTCCTTCTGCCACACGAGCTGAACGGCGGCGGCAACGGTCGTGTCGCAGCCACCGACCTGCTGCGCAGCGTGGGTCTCGGCGATCGCATACATCATTACCCGATTCAGCTTTCCGGAGGAGAGCAGCAGCGCGTCGCCCTGGCCCGCGCCTTCGTGATGCAACCGCCCATCATTTTTGCCGACGAACCCACCGGCAACCTCGACTCCGCAAACGGAGCCCACGTGCTCGAGCTCCTGCTGCAACGGAATCGCAGTAGCGGCGCAACCCTCGTGCTCGTCACCCACGATCCCCAGGTCTCGGCTCACGCCGATCGCCGCGTGATGCTGCGCGACGGCATGATCGTGGAAGACATCATGCAGAAGCAGGCTGAAGATGGACCTCGATAAGAAACCGTCGCTGACCTGGTCCTCCGCCGCCAAGATTGCCTGGCGCGAAGTGCACGCCTCGAGAGCCAAGTTTCTCTTCGTGATGATTTCTGTCGCCATCGGCGTAGCCGCGTTGACCGGTGTCCGTGGTTTCAGCGATTCCTTCCAGAAGACCTTGCTTGGCGAAGCGCGCACTATCATGGCCGCCGACCTTTCCGCGCGCATGTTCCGCCAGCCCACAGCGCAAGAAGAACAGCAACTGAACGCAATGGCCTCCCACGGCATCCAGCGAACACAAGTCACCGAGATGGTATCCATGGTCTCCTCGCCCGGGGATCCGGTGCCCCTGCTGGTTTCTCTCAAGGCGGTCGATCCGCAGCGCTATCCCTTTTATGGGGCAGTGCAGCTTGAGCCGGCAGGCGATCTCCGCCAGGTGCTCACCGACTCCACCGTGGTGGTCGCCGAGGATCTGCTGATACGACTGCGCACCCGGGTGGGGGCAAGCCTGAAGATTGGTAACTCCACGTTCCGCATTGCAGCCGTCGTGGCGCATGAGCCGGACCGCATGAGCTCCGGCATGGGGCTTGGCCCACGCGTCATGATGACCCAGAACGCGCTTGAGAAGAGCGGCCTGCTGCAGCAGGGCAGCCGCTCCGGCGAGCGCTTCCTCTTCAAGCTGGCAGGGAACAAAAGCAACGTCGCCGCGGAGCGAGCTCGCCTGGAACAGGTTCTGCCTGACGCGCAGGTGACGGATTTTCGCGAAAGCAATCCTGCGTTGACCGACGGCCTCAAACGCTCCACCGGCCTCTTGAGCCTCATCTGCCTCGTAGCCATGGTTCTGGGCGCCATCGGTGTGGCCATGGCCATGCGCGCCCATTTGCAGCAGCGCATCGATGTGCTCGCCATCATGAAGTCGATTGGCGCCCGCTCCTCCGACATCCTCCGCATCTATCTGTTTCAAACCGTCATGCTGGGGCTGGCCGGCGGTCTGATTGGCGTCACCATGGGGCTCGGCGTGGAGTGGGTCTTCCCCTCGTTGTTGGGAAAATTCCTGCCCATCCATCTCGATCTTCGCCTGCCCTGGCGGTCCGCGCTGGCAGGATTAGCGACCGGCATCCTGACTACGGTCCTGTTCTGTCTCCCGCCGCTGTTACAAATTCGCAAGGTGCGCCCTAACCTGGTGCTGCGCAGAATGGTGGAAGAGCCGCAGGTACGGCGAAGCTGGTGGGTGCGCCTGGCGGAAAGCAGGGCGCAATGGATCACCGCGGTGATCATCCTGTTTGGCCTGGGGGCCATTGCCGCGGCCCTTTCCGACTCCGTGGTTGTGGGGCGCTGGTTTGCCGGAGCCTTGTCTGCGCTGCTGGTCGTGATCCTCGCGGTCTCCGCGCTGACGCTGCGTGTGGTGCGTGCGTTCCTCTCGCGCACCCGGTTACACTTGCAGTCCGCGGTGCGCCATGGCCTGGCGAACCTCTACCGGCCGGGAAATCAATCTGCCGCGGTCCTGGCCGCGTTAGGCATGGGCGTGATGCTCATCCTGACCGTCTTTCTTATGCAGCACGATGTCATCGGTGAGATGCGCATGACCTCGGGCCCAAACCTGCCCAACGTTTTCCTGGTCGACATCAGCAGCAGGGAACTGGAAGGCGTGAAACACCTGATGTCGCAGCAGCCCGCGGTCCATGGGGATCTGGAGACCCTGCCGGTGGTCGCCGGCCGGATCGTCTCCGTGGACGGAACCGAAGAAGCCGGGCTCAAGCTGAAGAATTATCCGCGACGCCTGTTGCAAACCGTCTCCATGACCTGGTCGACGGATCTACCGGAGGGCGCCAGGATGGTTCATGGAAGCTGGTGGGACCGGGACGATGGCCAATCCATGGCGGTGACCGAACACATTGCGCAGCGCCTGAACCTTCATCTCGGCTCGCAGATCGTCTTTTACTCGAACGGAAGAACCATTCATGCCACGATCGTCGCCGTCATTCGCCACAACGGCCAGCACGTATATGGTCGCAGCGAATTTATCCTGACGCCGCGCGCCCTGACCGGCCTGCCGGTCGTCTGGTACGGAGCGGCCCATGTGGATCCCAAAGAAGTGGGCGCGGTGCAGAGGGCGCTCTTCAACGCCTACCCGACCGTAACCGTGATCAATATCGCGGATGTGATTGAAACCGTGCAGAGCGTGGTGCAGCAGATCACGATTGTGGTTCGCTTCCTGGCTGCCTTTTCCATCCTTGCCGGCGCCGTGATTCTGGCATCGAGCATTGCCAGCACCCAATTCCGGAGGATTCGGGAAGTCGTGGTGCTGAAGACGCTGGGCGCGAAGCGAAACCACATTGCCGCCGTCTTCAGTGTGGAGTTCATCGTGCTGGGCTTGCTGGCCGGCGTGGTTGGGGTCATCTTCGCCAACCTGTTGTCCCGCGTCCTTCTGCACCGGCTGGACGTCGCCTTTCACATCGAGTGGCTGGCCACTGCCATTGCTCTCGTCGGAACTGCGATCCTGGCGACGGTCACTGGTTGGGTTGCCAGCTTCCGCATCCTTGGACAGAAGCCGCTGCAGGTATTGCGGGAAGAGTAGGGTCTTCCAGCGGGTTCGGTTCCCACGAAACCGTCATGATCTCCGAGCGACAGAAACTACCGTCCACTTTGTGGACGCCGAGGGTATCAGACGAACTAAATCAGGCTAGCGTTTGACCAGCAGAACCCAGTCTTCTGCTGTTGGCCTCTCTGGAATTTCCCACTCGCCGCTGTGCGGCCGAAACGCGCCGATGTTTCGATACAGCCCCTCTCGTGGGTTGAACCACTGCGCCCGGTACATGGAGCCGTTGGCCATGTGACGTAAAGTGCCGGTCGATTTGCCGCTACCGAAGAAAAAGACAACAAATGTATCTTGCCCGTCAGAGGAAAGGAGCGACCGCGACCCATCGGCGAAGGAGCCCCACGCCGGATCATTGAACCGCGGAACGAGCTTCCACCACGCCAGACTGGTGTAGAAATCCTTGAAATACGTGAGCTGATCCGCCGTGTGTAAATCGGCTCCGTCGCGCCACCAGAAATAGTGCTGGGGCATTTCATAAGCAGTGCCGTAGTCGCCCGGCTCGTTTGGCCTGGAATAGATATCGTTCCAGATGCCGTTCGCGCCGTAACCATAGCCGTACATGCCGTATTGAAAAGCCTTATAGGCGGCGCCCAGGGCCGATCGCGAATCGGTCCAGAAGTGGTCATAGGCGCTCTCATAAAGTACCGCGGGCTTGGTGGGAGAGGCGTTCCAGAAGACTTTGGCAATGTTCATATTGGTCAAATCGCCCTGCCATTGGACAGCCCAGCCGGTATGATACGGTTTGCCCGACCACCAGGAATTCGCGGCCGTCGTATGATCCGTATTCTCCATGTGAGGCATAAAGGGATGATGGTAACCGTCATTGTCCGCAATACTCTGTGCGGCGGCGAACCACTTTTGGATGGTCGTGGCGTCGTACGCTCCGTAGTAGTTCTTATCGATTTCCTGAGCGACCGTCCAGATCACCGGATAGGCTCCATAGCGGGCGGCCCAGTACCGGCCAAGCCGGGCCATAAAGGCTTCGGTGAAAATCGGAAATCTGGCCGGATCTCCGACCCAGGTGATTTCCGCGTTGGCGTGGACTAGACCGCGATCTGCGATGTACTGGAACTTCCGGTCGAGATTTGCGAAGCCCGCGAGATCAGCGCTGTTAAACCCATGTTGGAAGTCCGCATCTGCTTCTTCATCGGGCCGGTGATCGTCCGTGACCCGGATTTGCGCGCTACGCGCTTGCCACCCGGCCTCCGATTGGAACACGGTGAATCCCTGGCGCACGCGCTTGTCGACGACGTATTTGAACTGCGAAGCAATGCCGGGCGCATTCGATGTATTGAATCTCTCGTGAGATAGTATCCAGTGCGTATCTCCCAGATAGAAGAAAGGCGTGCCGTCGGCATAGAAGAAATAGCGGGAGTTGGGGCTTACCTTCAGAAATCCGTGCGTGTAGATTGCAAGGTTGCCGGCGTAAGGAGCGCACCGCACGGTTGCCGTGACTCCGGCCAGCCCCTTGTTGTTGGTGTCTGTGGCGCTGGTCGTCATTTCCCATACCCCGGTGTGCGGAGGCGCAAACCGCACTTTCCAGGTGAGCCCGCCATCCCAAAAGGCCGGACGGCGTATCACTCGATGATCGGGTCCGGTGAAGGTTGCGGTGACATCGACATCCTGGAACGGGTTGCCGTAGGTTACAGAGCTCGTCAGGACAATTTCGACAGCCCGCCACTGCTGCGTTTTATATGTCGCCGCCAATGCATTTACTGAGAAGAGCAGCAGCAGGCACGCAGCAAATGCCTGCGATCGTGCGAAGGTAAACTGCCGCGCACCTCCAGGTACCCATTTCATGAACGTCGGAACACCTCGCGCACAGCATCAAGATATCCCATACGCGTCACCGTGTCCGGCTCCAGGTAACTGCCTTCTGTCCATTCATTCCACGAGTTCAAGGTGATGATGCGATCGCTGGGCGCGAGATTGGTGAGGGCGAAGGTTTTGGCGGACTGCAATGCGTCCCTGAATGCCTCCGGCGTATTGTTCACGATGACGGATGTATATGGATATGCGCCTAATCTGTAGTTGTCCGTCTGGCAGGTGCGTGGTGTCGAGTCCCACCCAACGGTGGCATTGGGAAAATAAGGTCTTCCCAGAGCCTTCGCCGCGGTTGCCCGATACCGCTCGTACTGATTCCGGATGTCCAGATATTCGGTGGTGAAGGCATTTGCGAACCGGGTGTGATGAATCCATACGTAGGAGGTTGCACTGTCAATGTGCAGCCGGTCGAGCAATTCCGGCAGATTCGTGACTTCGCTCTGCCCGGGAAGCAGCTTTACCCCCCAGGTAATTGCATTCACATGCAGTCCGGGAAATCCCAGTGCACGTACCTTGCTGCGCATGCTCTCCAGGGCCTGCGCTGCGCCTTCAACGCCTCCAAAACCCTGGATGAACCGGTAAAGCTCATAAATGGAAAAGTAGGGCCGGCCGTTAACGCGCAGGTACGAGGGATGTTGAAACAGCTTGAGCAAGCGGTCAACCATTGCGTCAAATGCTTCGGTGCCGATAGCTCCCACGAACTGCAGGGTCGGCGGCCCCAGCATTTTGGCCGGGTGGATATCAAACCAATCATGGTTGGCCCACATCACGGCAAATTTCACGTCCCTGTTGTTGGAAGCGCCTAGGTAGCCGCCGGTCAGGGCCGCTTCGAGGAATGGCCCGTCCGCGTACCAGTACCAGTCAAAGATGAAAGCGTCGATAGAACTGCGAGCTGCGGCATCAATCTTTTTCTCAAAGACCTCAGGATCCGATTCGTCTTCATAGCCCCAAAGCGGAATGCGCGGTTGCCTGTGTCCCGGGAATCGAGGAGTGGCTGCTTTCACGAGATTCCACTCGGTCCACCGCGGGCCGTGAGCCTGCTCGTTACGTTTGTCAACGTGATAGTTGCCAAAATAATAGGCGGCGACACAGCAACGGCCTTCGCTCTCGGCTTCCAGCCGGTTGCCGATTTGTGTGTTGACTGCGAGAGCCGCGGCGCCGGCGAGAAAGTCCCTTCTGTTCACTGTTGCCCCTTCAGGTTGTCTGTTGTCATCAGTGTTGGGTCAAACTTTCTCGTGGCCGCGCGGGCTCTTCTTTTTTTCTAGGCCCTAGAATTGATACTTCAGTGACAGTTGCAGTGATCTGAGCCCGGACGCCTGGTAGTTGAGCACTCCCAGGGACGGCGAACCGACGGTGCCGCCGCCTCCGCCAAACTCGGGGTGGTTGAATAGGTTGAACGCGTCCACTCTGAACTGAAGCAACTGTTCGCGATACACGGGGAAAGCCTTGAAGAGGGAAAGATTGGTGGGATAAAGTCCCGGATCCCGCAGCGCGCCTACATTGCGCGTTGTGCCGTAGTGGCCGGGCGCGGGCTGGGCGAAGCATGCCGGGTTGAATAGCTGGAACCTGGTTTTAGTGAATCCCCCCAACGGATTGCAGGTCTCAATCGCGTAGACAGGATGCGCATAACTGGTGTCCGCGGTGTTGTTTGCCGTGATGGCCACGGCTTGTCCGCTGGCCAGTTGCTGTAAGAAGGAAAGCCGCCACCCACCGATGGCCTCATTAGCCCACGAGTTGGCGCCGTTGGCAAAGCGCTTGCCCTGCCCGAAGGGCAAGTCATAGATCCCGCTGACAATGAAATTATTGGTGCGATCGAAGGACGCGGGTGAGTACTGCAGTCGTGGATTGTAATAGTCCTGTACGTCGCTGTTATCTCCATCGACGATGTCCATGGCCTTCGACCAGGTATAGCTCGCGAGGAACTGAAGGCCGCTCGCGTAGCGCCGCTGCACCGAGACGGCAAGCGCATTGTAGTTGCCGGTGAGGACGTTGAGCTGGGTAGTGACCGGGCCCGCCAGTGGCTGCGGTTTTAAGTCGAGAATTCCCGAGGTATTGCCGGGCGTCAAGCCATAAGGCTGATTGCTGTCGGCGCGTGCCGACATGTGCCGCAGCACATTGCCGATGTAGGCAATGGTGAACAGGGTGTTCTGGTCGAGTGAGCGCTCGATGTTCAGATTCCACTCCTGGGCAGACTGATCCTTGAGGGTCTTGGTAATCGTGTAGCCGGAATTCCCCGATGCCGTTGGGCCCATCAGATTCTCGATGAGGACAGGATTCGTAATCGAGATGGTATGCGACTGGAGCACGAAGTTGGGCGCATAGAGCAGGGAGAATTGCAGGTTGTTGTAGAGGATCGGAGCGTAGTAGATCCCGTATCCTCCGCGAACGACCGTGTCGTGGAGCGGGCTCCAGGAGAAGCCGAGGCGCGGGCCCCAGTCGTTGTAGTTGGTGTTCCAGGTGTTGGGTATCGGCTCGTTCAGCGCGAGATTGTAGAGGGCGGACTTGCCGTTCTTGTCGTAGGGAGGATTGTCGAAGTCGTAGCGAATGCCGAGGTTCAGGGTCAGGCGGGGCAGGATTTTCCAATCGTCCTGCACATAAGCAGCGACCTGGGACTCACGGAAATCGCCCAGCGAAGTGCCGACGGCCGCGGTTCCGCTCTGCGGATAGCCCAGCAGCAGGTCCGCCAGCCCATTGCCGATGGACGTGGAACTGCGTTGGCCTGCGACGTACTGCGAAGTTGCGCTGCCATCGAAGGTATAACCGCCGTTGTTAAGCACCACCCAGTTCCCGTCGAACTGCGTCCGCACAAACTGTCCGCCGAAGGCGATGCTGTGCTTGCCCACCTGCCAATCCATCTCGTCGGCATATTGGTAGCGGTTTTGCAGACCTCCCTGGGGAGAGTACGGATCGCCCAGCCCAGAATACGCGTTGATGTTCACTTGTGGAGGTGTCCACTGGGCGGGTAGCGGGTTCACGTTGTTCAGGCCATAAAACGCCGCGTAGTTTTTGGCGCCTGTTCCTTGCTGGGTTCGGGCCACGTCTCCTCGGTTAAACCCGATCTTTACAACGTTGACCATGCGCTGGCTAAGCTCCCAGCTATCCTGTAGCGCGGCATTGGTGCCGGTGACGTTGTAAAAGATTCCGAAGAGCCCGGGAGTGATGGTATCGCTGCCGTTGCTGACGGACGAGTGGAGGAACGTGGCCACCAGTTGATTGTTGCCGGCGACGTTCCAGTCTCCACGGGCGATGTATTGGTCCTGGTTGTTGATGCTGGGAAGATTGGCGACATAGTTGACGTTGTTGGCGCCCAGCGGGTGATTGGCGGCGGGATAATTCTTGAGCCACAGCTTGGCGAAATTGTCGATTCGGCTGGCAGGAATCTGATTGTTGGGGAACGGACTCGATGTCCCGGTGACGGGATCGTAGGTCAACGGATCGTAGATGATGGTCGATACATTGTTGTTGGCAAAGTTGCCTTCCAGTTCGTCGGCGGTCGGCACCCGGCTCTGATTTACGGTTTCCGTGTGGCTCCGTAAACCGGTGTAGTTGAAATAGGCAAAGAGCTTGTTCCTCAGGATGGGACCGCCGAGTCCGGCGCCAAAGTTGTTGTAGCGAAGCGGCGGCTTCGTAGTGGCGTACCAGTTGGTGGCGTTGAAGGCGTCGTTCTGCAGATAGTCATACGCAGAGCCGTGGAAGGAGTTGGAGCCCCCGCGGGTGATGACATTGATGACCGCGGGCTGGCCAAAGCGCGCCGGTGAACCGTTCAGCGTGGTCGTGACGCCTTGCGTCGCCTCTGTGTTGGCGACGATATTCGATGTGGCCGTGAGCAGATTGACGTTCTCCACTCCGTCCTGCAGGAACTGCGTATGGGCAATTCCCAGGCCGGAGATATTCACCGCATTCGACTGCTGATTGTAGAAGCCTTCGTCGCCGACTTCCGGCTCGTCGGTCCCGGGTTGCGAAGCAGGTCCCAGGACAGCGATGCTGAGCACGCTTAGTCCCGAAGTATTGGGCAGCAGCGATAATTGCGAGGAAGAGAAAGATTGAGAAACATCGGCGGTTTCAGTTTGCAAGGCAACCGTTCCCGAAGCGCCTGAGATGGTAACCGTTTCTGACGCCTTGCCGACCGTAAGGCTCAGGTTGGCAGTCACTCCGCTCAGCGTAAGTTCCACCGTGGTGGCGGAAGATTCAAAGCCGGAAGCCGAAGCGGTAATGGTGTAGGTTCCCAAAGGCAGGGCAGGGAAGGCATAAGCTCCGGTAGCCGACGAAGCCACGGAACGGCTGGCGCTGGTTGCCGTATTGCGGGCCACCACGTTGCTGTTGGTAATGGCGGCGCCGGTGGCGTCGGTGACGGTCCCGGTGATGCTGGCCAGGTTGGTTTGCGCCTGCAGCCGGGCGAACGGGGTGAAGGCCAGCAGCATCGCCAGGGAGAGCAGAACGGGCCGTCGCAATTCCGGCAAGCGATGAGCTGCCTGGTCCGGTTTGCTCGAGCCGGATCGGCGAGGTCCGGCTGAAGTGACATTTATTGTTGCAAACAACATGGCGAAAGCCTCCTGAAGAATGAACCGCAATCGTGTTTCAATGGGCGAACTTAATCTCGGTTGGAACCCTAGAGGCAGAGTCAAACGACGGTCAAGACAGATCTGGCGCTGGCCGCTTGATTTCGTGGAGTGAAATTTCCACCCATGCGACGGAAATCGGAACTGTTGATGTTTGCTGGAATTAGCGCAAGGCGCGAAACCGCTGAGAATCCCCCGCAGACCGCCGTTGACATCGGATTTCGCATTATGAAATCGTCGACGGATGACGCGATCCCGCAGAGAACCGCGCAAGCCGGAACCAGCTGTGCCCTACCAGATTGAATCCGTGAGCCGCGCTTGCCGGATCATACGGATTTTGCAAAGTAAGGGAAGCTTGCCTTTGTTCGAGCTTGCGGAGATGGCCGGTCTGAGCAGGCCGACGGTATTCCGCCTGGTGGCGACGCTGCAATCGAGCGGCCTTGTGGTGAAGGGTGAAGATCGCAGATATCGCCTCACGGACGGCATTTTGCCTGCCCACAAATACAAGATCGGCTACATCGCGGAGACCGGGGAAAGTTCGTTTTATCGCGCGGTCACACGCGGATTGGTGGAGAGTGCGGCGCGAGCGGGTGTCGATCTCGTGGCCCTGGATAGCCACTACAGTCCGGAGGCCGCGTTGGCGAACGCGCAAAGGCTGCTGGCGGAGAATATCGATCTGGCAATTGAGTTTCAGATATACGGCCAGGTGGCGTCGGTGATCTCTGCGCGGGGTAGCAGCCGCAAGGTACCGCTCATCGCGATTGAGATCCCGCATCCCAACGCCATCTATTTCGGCGTAGATAATTGCCAGGCGGGGCTCACGGCCGGCCGCTATCTAGCGCGCTGGGCGGAGCAGAACTGGAAGGGACAAGTCGACGAAATTCTGCTGATCGGTTCCTCCCGGGCAGGATCGTTGCCCGAAGCGAGGCTGACGGGCAGTCTTCTCGGGATCCATGAGGTTTTGCCCAATGCGACCAATGCGAAGGTATCCGTACTGGATGGAAACTGGCGGCGCCAGGTAAGCCGCGATGCTGTTCGAAGTCATCTCGAGACGTCGGCTGCCAAGAAGATCCTGGTGAGCACCATCAACGATCCCAGCGCCATCGGCGCGCTGGAAGCATTTAAGGATGCGGGACGCCTGCAACATTGTGCGATCGTGGGGCAGAACTGTTCCATCGAGGCTCGTCTCGAGATGCAGCGCCCCCACTCCCGCCTTCTTGGCTCGGTAGCCTATTTCCCGGAGCGGTATGGAGAACAGCTCATTGCCCTCGCGCTCGACATTTTGACGCATAGGATTTCCGTTCCTCGCGCGGTTTTCATCAAGCATCAGCTGCTGACACCCAGCAATGTAAAGCAGCATTACGGGCGCGAACTGCGCGCGAGCAAGCTATCTCAGAAGAACGGCAGTGTCTCTGAGCTTGTGATGGAGTAGGGCGGGAGTGGCGGCGCCATCAAGGCCGGGCCGGGCAAACAAGCAAATATTTTGCTTCTCTACCTGCCGGAGTTTTCAACTTGCCTGGGCGCCGGTGGGATGAAGGGAGAAATCACAGCCGGAGAGATCGACCGACTGCCCGGTGCGCATGGCCTCGTCGGCGGCGAGGACGATCGACAGGCTGGCGAGACTGTCCTCCAGGTGTGAAGTCAGGTCGAGTTGCTCGCGAATGGCCCGTATGAAAAATTCCTGCTCGCGCCTACACAACTCGTCGTGGCCTGGTTCGTCGGCTTGCGTCAGCCATTCGTCCGGGCGGGCAAAGCTACCGGACGATGTCAGCTCGGCGTGATGCACGCGAATGGCATTGGAGCGGACGTGGTCTTCCACCTTGGCCGACGCGCCGTTCGCATCGGAGTGAACGCTCTGGATCGATGCCGCGCCGCGAGGCCCGATCACGTCTTTGACGAAGAATGCGGTCTCGCTCATCATCGGTCCCCACCCGGCCTCGTACCAGCCCACCGAGCCATCGCTGAAGACGATCTGCAGTTGGCCGTAGTTATACCGGCGGTCGGGAAGGCTCGGGTCGAGGCAGGCTCCAATGGCAGAAACGCGCATCGGCTTCGCGGCGACCATTTGGCACATGACGTCCACGTAGTGCACGCCGCAGTCGACGATAGGCGAAGCAGACGCCAGCAGATCACGGTGCACCTGCCACGCCGTGCCGGAACTCTGCTGATTAAGGTTCATGCGCATCACCAGCGGGCTGCCCAGCGTTCGCGCAATGCCGATGAACTTCTGCCAGGTTGGATGGTGGCGCAGAATATATCCGACAACGAGCTTCCTGTCCGCCCGCTGTGCCGCCTCCACCATGCGGCGGGCGCCTTTCGCATCGGGGGCTAGTGGCTTCTCCACAAAGACGTGGCAGCCGGCTTCGATTGCGGCCAGGGTGAAGGCTTCGTGTGTATCCGGATAGGTCGAGATGCAGACCGCATCCGGTTTGAGGCTAGCCAACGCAACGCCCACATCGTCGAACAGGGGCGCCTGGAGCGAGAGGCTTGCGGCAAGCTGATGTTTGCTTTCGCCCCGCGATACCAGGCCGGCGATCTCGACTCCGGGTATGCTGTGAAATGCGCGTGCATGCGATGCGCCCATGTTTCCGCAGCCGACAACCAGGACTTTCGGGGAGTCCGTGTTCTGAAGCATTTTGTGTGCCTTCCCCGCGAATTTGCAATTGTTTCTTCATCATAGTGTGGCGCTCGGTCCAACGTATTGCCGGAGGGGACTCTGGTCCGGGTTGGCCGGATTTCCCGGCACTCGGCACGGGGGTGCCGGGAAAGGAATCCAGCACTAACCAGTCCCCGCAAGGGGAACGGAACAATCCAGAGCCCGGCACGAAAGTGCCGGGAAATTCGCGCAAGTGAGATCCGAGTCCCCTGCAGGGACGGCACAAGGCTTCTCAGCGGCTATCGATAAATTCTGTTTAACTCCCTTTTAAGCGGAGGCTTAGATAAGTACGTCATCATTGCGGAAATCATGGGCTGCTCCTATGTGCGCCATTACGTTCATCTCGTGTTTAGCACGAGGGGCCGCGCGCATTCGATTCATGAGGAGATGCAACCCAAGTTATGGGCGTATATGGCCGGCGTTGCAAAGGGCCATGGTATCCACGCGGTGGCCATCGGGGGACTTACAGATCATGCTCACGCGCTGATCGACCTTGGCGCTAATCTCGGGATCGCCAAGGCAGTGCAGGTGATAAAAGCTAACTCATCGCGATGGATGAAAGAACGGGGTAGGATCGATTTCGAATGGCAGGAGGGTTATTTTGCCTGCAGCGTAAGCAGATCCCAGGTAGCAACCATCCGGCAGTACATTGCCAATCAAAAAAGCGCATCACCACAAAATGACGTTCGAGGCAGAATTCTTGTTGTTGGCGAAAAAGCATGGATTTGAGATTCGGGATTGAGGCGCGCGGGGTTGGTATCGAGCCACGCCGGACCGCCGAGAACGCGGTCGTTTTCAGCAGACGTCCAGGGGATACCGTAAGCCTGTTCGATGAGGTTTCGAACGCTCACGTTGGAGATGTGGACTTCGGTGGGAGATGTGCTGGAGAGTCGCGTCTGAGAGGAGGCCGGCTTGATGGTCGCGACTTCGAAGGAGGGAAGCGGGCCGCTCGCGTGGATGATCTGCGCGGAAGAGGCGATGGCGAGGCCGAAGGATGTGGCAACGGCCAGCAAAAGACACGCGTAGCTCTCCTTCGACGGCATGATGCAAGATACGCTGCAGTGAGCCGGTGGGTTCCCTGCATTCCGGATTTGATCAAGCGCTGCGGTGGGCCCGGATGAGGCCGGCGGAGAATAGCGCTGGATCGCCGCGTGTCCGCTAGCCGGCTCCTCGGGCGGAGTGACGGATGGAAAACGGCGGGGCTCGAATGGGCACTGCTGCGCTTACAGAAGTGCCAAAGGGGCATCTTGAGGGATCTCGGGCGTTCTGCTAGACTTCTCCCGCATTCACGGCAGATCTGGTAACTGAGCGGAGGGTAACTTAAGAAGAGTTACGTCTCCCGCTCTCAAGAGACCAGATAACCGATCAAATATATGCGGTAACTCGGAGTCTGGGTCCTTTTATGAATTTGCCCTGGGTTGCACCTTTATGTTCTAAGCGGCAGCGAGTATCGAACCTACCATCAGAAAAACGGGCCAGCGCCCTACGGAACCTCTTGCGCATCGCCGTATTCAGCGCTTTGTGCCAGATCATTTGTGTCACCGCCGCGCCAGCGGCGACCGTAAACGCAACCGGTACA
>DATJNV010000167.1:0-3586 GCA_035507705.1 Acidobacteriaceae bacterium | reverse complement strand
GCCAACACGCTACGCCTGCGCGAGTTCCTGGGCCGCAACGGTTATCCCTACAAGTTCATCGATCTGGACACGGACGAGCGCTCGCAGTCGATCCTCGACCACTTCCAGGTCAAGGTGGACGAAGTGCCGGTCGTCATCTGCAACGCGCGCAGCGTGCTGCGGAATCCCTCGATCCGCAAGCTGGCCGATTGCCTCGGGCTCAACGTGAGCATCGACGAATCGCAGGTGCGCGATCTGATCGTCGTGGGCGCGGGGCCGTCAGGACTGGCCGCCGCGGTCTATGCGGCATCCGAAGGCCTCAACGTGCTGGTGGTGGAAACGGGGAGTCCGGGCGGACAGGCAGGATCGAGCTCGCGCATCGAAAACTATCTCGGCTTCCCTATGGGTATTTCGGGCCAGGAGTTGGCCGGGCGTGCACTGGCGCAGGCGCAGAAGTTCGGCGCGAACATGATGGTCGCGCGCACCGCCGTGCGCCTGGAATGTGATCGCCGTCCATATCAGGTCATCCTCGATGACGGCACGCCACTGCCAACGCGCTCGATCGTGCTGGCCGCCGGCGCCCAATACAACAAGCCACCCATTCCCAAGCTCTCGCAGTTCGAGGGCAACGGCATTTACTACGGTGCCACCGCTATGGAATCGCAGTTGTGCGTGGGCGAGGAGGTGGTGGTCGTTGGAGGAGGAAATTCTGCGGGACAGGCGGCGGTTTACCTGTCGGGAAAGGCGCGCAAGGTTTACATGCTGGTGCGCTCGGGCAAGCTGGCGGACACAATGTCACGCTACCTGATTTGGCGGATCGAAGAAAACCCGGCGATTGAGCTACATTACAAAACGGAGATCGCCAGTGTCGACGGCGACGGACACCTGGAGTGCATCAGCTGGCGCGATGGCGATAGCGGGCAGATTGTCCCCCACGACATACGCCATCTGTTCGTGATGACCGGCGCCTCGCCGCGCACAGGGTGGCTGGAGGGATGTTTGTCGCTCGACAACAAAGGCTTCGTGCTAACCGGCCACGATCTCGACCGTGCGACCCTCGAAGAGAAGGCGTGGCCGCTGTCGCGACCGCCGCAGCTTCTCGAGACCAGCCTGCCGGGGGTGTTTGCGGTGGGGGATATCCGGGCAGGCAATGTGAAGCGCGTGGCGTCAGCCGTCGGCGAGGGATCGATCGCGATTCACCTCGTGCATCAGGTGCTGGCGGAGATGTAGGCGGAGTCTTGGGTTCGAACTTGAAGCTGCTGGCCCAGAGCCTGTCTTGAACTTGCCGAAGGGTTCGCGTCCCTTCGCTCACAAGTGGCTCTGCCAAGACAAGTCGGCTTCTGCATCCGATTACTCCCCATTAAACGTCAGAACCCTATCGGGACTGCCCCGAGAGGAAGAGCCACGCTGCGATTAGGCTGCGGATATGCAGAGGCGATGGTCCCCGAGAACTCTTTGCCACATCGTCCGCAAAAGCGCTGGTCCGGCTGCACAGCGGTGCCGCATCGGTCGCAAAACATGCCTCCTCCTTTGCTTTGCACCGTGATGAAAGTGAGCAAGGCGTTCCTTTACGCTGCCGCAGCCTTACCCTTGCCTTCCGTAGCCTCTGATTCAGCAGTGCCAGCGGATTTCTTGCCGAATACTTCGGCCTCTGCCTGGAACCAATCATCCAGGTCGTGACCGTGTTCGCAGCCCCGCCCTTCGTAAAGCTGATAGGCCCGTAGCCGAATCGACTCTTCTGTCAATTCGAGCGAGCCTTCCCCTGCCTTCGCAGCTGAGACATTCGTAACCTTGTCTGGCATGGTGGACCTCCTGCACCGCGTGCGACGTAATAAATCGTTAAAGGAGAGGCCGATTGGAGAGAGAGAGTCGCGTACCCGGACCCGGGATTAACACCTGCAAAATGTTGTCATTTCTGTTTCTCGTGCGTCAGTGACCCTCGTCACCACCGCCGGTGAGCCGGTTAGGAAGGACTAGCTGATTCGAGATTCAGCGATGTCGGCAGGCTCGTGCTCCTCACCGCAGTATGTGGCTACTCCTCGCTTCCTAGGGATTATCCCCCAATCATGGGGAAACAAAAAGGAACGGAATTACTTCTTGTTTGCCGACTATCCGCCCAGTGAGTCGAGAACCGGGATCAGCTGACGGGGTGCTCACCAGACGTGCGGTATAAGACGGTACCGCACTTTCTCGCAATATGTCCGATAGCCTTCCAGATCGCGTGCCAACAGCTTCTCCTCGCCAAAGGTGCGCAGAACGAGAAACCCGACCGCAGCCAGAGCTAGGAGAAGACCGCAAACCGAGCCGAGCAGCAACGGGCCACCAACGAACATTAGACTCCCCCCAAGATACATGGGGTGGCGAACCAAGCCATAGACGCCCGTGTCGATGACATGCTGCCCGCGCTCGCTCTGAATCCGCACCAGCTGCGACGCATACGTGTTATCGGTGAAGGCGCGGAACATGAAGAAGCTACCCACGAGGAGCAAAAGGCCGCCGCATACTTCGCTCCACAGCGGGAGCCGCGGTGTCCAACCGAAGCGCAAATCCAGCGCCGACACAAACAGCGAGGCCATGTAGCAGAGTTTTAACGCGAAAAGGATAGCCATATCGGAGCGCGATTCACCACCGCTGCCGGGCCTGCGCATGCGCTCGGCCAGAAGCGCAGGGTCTCTGAGGCGAAGCCACAAATAAAGGGCCACCATGAAGGACAGCCACCAGACGCCGAAGATCCAGCCCTCCACCCAGCGCCAATCGCCCGACAGCCATAGCAGCAGGGCTGCGATCACCAGAACGCCAACGGGGGCAGCCACCCACAGGAGCCCGGCGATGATCGGTGTGGAGCACATCGCCCCGCCCCGCGCTTGTGACGGCGGGAAAGCGAAAGATCCGTCAGGTTGTAGCTTGCTCATGGGAGTTTCATCCATGCGAAATTCGGGAGAAGGTAGGTTCGGAGGTCTTACTTCACACCGGGCGGGGCCGATAGGGTGGCTGGGAAAAGGCCCCGAAAAGCTCTCCCGTTCGCATTTCACATTTTTTGTGAAGATCTGTCAGTGATCTGAGTCCCAGAGCGAAGTGACAAAACCGAAGCTGCCGCTGGAGCGAGATTTCGTAGACGGTGAAATCAGCGATTACATAAGTACTTCCGAAACCGGACGCCGATCCGGATCGCTTGTGTAACGGGTGTGCTGGTTCAGCCGGAAAAGGAGAGAGGGCGCTTTCCGTTAGTGAGTAATCCGCCCTTTCGGGCAAGGTCATTGTAGCCCCACATGTCCATTGGTCTCAACTTCCGGATTGCCTGTGATACAGGAGTTTCTGCCATCGATTCGACTTATGAGGAATAATCTTAGCTGGCGAAAACTTTCGCCCCCCCAGGTCTCAAGATCGAGGTTGGGGTACCCATGGCTCGGGGTAGCACTAACAAGCCTGGGGTGTCTATCAGAGATTCGCATACAGAATCTCTGACGCTCCGGAGGTTGACCGAAAATGAACATCTCCATCGCAGAACGAGACGCGATGATTGCGGCGCAGGCCGGACAGGTTCCCTCAATCTATGGCCGCGTGGATTTCTCGATCACGCCGGAGCGCTTCGCGGCTGAACCGGACG
>DATJNV010000166.1:0-31822 GCA_035507705.1 Acidobacteriaceae bacterium | reverse complement strand
ACTTCGACATGGCAGCAAGCAAGAGCTTTGCCATCAGCGAAGCCAGCAACCTCGAATTTCGCGCCGACTTCTTTAACTTGCTGAACACCGCCAGCCTGGGTCCTCCCAATCAGCAGGCAGATTCCCCACAATTCGGCCTCGTCAACAGCGTCAACTCCACCGAACGTCAAATTCAGTTAGCCCTGAAGTACACGTTCTAAACGGCTACCGCAACGACGGCAGGAGCAGGGATCGCCTGAACCTGTCGTCGCTGGTGCATAGGATAAAGCGCTCTCCCGTTTGTCTGCAGCTTCGTGGATTAGTTTTGCACTATGACTGCGACATAACTATGGCATACTCCGCGCCACGGCTGATGGGCATGCAAGTGTTATTGAGCCGACTGGATCTAGAGGCGCTCGAAGCCCTTGTAGCGGCGCAGCAAGAGAAGCTGCTGATTCGGAGTAGTGAGAACGAACATCTGCAGCTCGCGAACGCGTTGACCTGGATTGCTCGACGCTAGCTAAGCTAGCAGCGATTGCGTAACTCTGTGTTCGCTTTAGAAGCGATTTCCTGGAATACCACGCACCGCACGGCGGCTGCGCTACGACGCGTGGAAATCGTGGCCTCTCCGCTCTGGGCCGAAGCCAAAAATTACGAAAAGGCAGAGAATCACGCATACTTCGAAGACAGTCAGCGCCCACTGATATCCGAAGTGCTTCCGCAGCGCAAACTCAACCACCACCGAAGGCGCCGCGACCAGCACGCCCAACTGATAGACCACGCCCGGAAACAGGCTGCGCACGCTGCTGGGTGAAAGCTCGTTCAGGTGCGCAGGGATGACGCCAAAGGCCCCTTGCACTCCGAATTGCATAACGAAAGATCCAATGGCCAGCATCAACATGGTTGACCCGAAGGCCCACAGCGGAATGGAAATCGCGCACAGAACGAGCGCAAGCAGGATGGCATAGCGGCGCCCGAGGCGATCGGAGTAGTGTCCGATGATCAGCGCTCCGGCGATGGCACCGATGTTGTACAGAACCGCCAGGTTAGAGACGACGTTATTGGAGAATTTATGTACCGTCTTCAGGAAGTCCGGATAGAGATCCTGGGTGCCGTGCGACAGGCAGATCATGGCTGTCATCATGATCATCAGGTAGACGAAATCTTTCTTGTGATGCCACACTACCCGGACCACTTCGCCAACGCTATGCAGGCGATGTTTCTGCCAGGAAGAGGATTCAGGCGAGAGCAACGTAAGCACGGCGATTAGTGCGGCCAGGCCCAGGCCGCAAAGAAACATCCAACGCCATCCGTACCGCGGTTCAATAACCCGCAGCGCGACCGCTGCCAGCAGGTAGCCCACAGAGTAGCCGGCCTGCATAATCCCGGAGAAAAGCCCGCGCCACCGCTTCGGAGAGCTCTCCATTACCAGTGAGGCGCCGACGCCCCAGTACCCGCCCATGCCAATGCCATAAAGGCCGCGCAAGGCGACAAATACCGCATAGTTCGGTGCAAACGGGGTCAGCGCGGTAATGATGGAAAAATACAGCACCGACGCGATCAGCGGCCGTCTCCGTCCATAACGATCCGCTAGCGCGCCAATAACCACGGCGCCCACCGGACGCATGGCAAGCGTGACGGTGATCGTCCAGACGATATCGCCCTTGCCAACATGAAAATTGCTGGCAAGCACATCCACCAGGAACACCAGCACGAAGAAATCGAAAGCGTCGAGAATCCAGCCCAGGATCCCGGAGGAAACGGCAAAGCCCCACCTTGGAGACACATGTTCTCCTGTGCCCGCCGCACCTGTCGTCCGCGACTCCTCCATCCATGCCATCTATAGTCTCGCCAGGGTCAAGCCGCCATCCAGTATTAGAACAGCTCCGGTTGCATAAGGAATATCGCCCCGTGCCAGAGTACTTACCGCCGTGCCGATATCCTCCGGGGTTCCCCAGCGCTTTTCGAGCAGGATACCGCCTGCGATAAGGGCATCGTACTTCGCTTTGACTCCGCCGGTCATGTCGGTCTCGATGATGCCGGGCCGCACTTCATAGACCCCAATGCCGTACTCCGCAAGCCGGGCCGCCCACAGCTTGGTTGCCATGGCGATGCCGGCTTTGGAGATGCAGTAGTCCCCCCGGTTCACGCTGGCAACCGTAGCGGATACGGAGCTGATGTTGATGATGGACCGATTCGGAGCGGGATTGCGGATCATCCAATTGGCAACCGCCTGCGTCAGGAAGTAAGGCCCGCGCAGGTTGGTTGCGATGATCTCGTCGAAGCTCTCTTCTCCTGCTTCGAGCACATCAGCTCGCACGCGCGGCGCAATGCCGGCATTGTTGACCAGAACGTCCAGCCGGCCCAGTTGCTGTTCGATCGTCTTGAGAAGCTGTTGGCGGTCTGCGGCCGAAGCGACGTCGGCCGCCATATAGATTGAACGCGGGCTCTCCTTCTTCAATTGTTCCAGTACCGGTTGCACTTGATCGGCTGGCCGTCGACCAGTAACCACCACGGTTAAACCAGCTTCCGCCAGTTTGCGGGCGATCCCCAGGCCGATGCCCCTGGTGCCGCCGGTGATCAGCGCCACCCTATCCCGCATGGTGAATTCCGAAGAAGGTGTAGTAACTGGAGTTCGCCATCCGTGTGAGCAACAGGCAAAGCTCGAGCAGATGGTAGTCGCCCCACATGCTCGACTCGCCGCAGGGAACCTTAGCGCCCGGAGGCGTGTAGTCCCAGCCATTCGGCCGATGGTAAATGCTCTGCAGCAGCAGCCCTTCGTGATCCTCCTGGACCGAGAGATATGGCTCTTCAAGTAATCGAGCGGCAATTGTAAGCCCAGCCTGGGTGTAGGCTTTACCGCCTGACCCCAGCAGATGCCCCAGCCGGAGCAGGCCCTGTGCGGCGATGGCACTCGCGGAAGCATCGACCGGCTCGTATTCGTTATAGGGATCGGCGGCCCTCGCTTGCCAATCTCCCAGTCGATGCAGCTGAGGCGCGCCGGTATCCCAGTAGCAGATGCCATCGAGCGCGCTGGCCTGCTGCATATAAAAGTCGCAGCAGGCTCGGGCCGCCTTCTCGAAAATCGGCAAAGCTTCCTGCTCCTCAGGAGGATGCCCGGCGAGAAACTCGATGAGCTCCGGAAAGCCGAGCATGCTCCAGGCCAGCCCGCGTGTCCAGGTGCTGAATGGCGAATATCCCTGTTGCGATGCCGGAGCGCGAAAGACTCCGCTGACCGGATTAAACAGCGCCTCATGCACCGTTCGTCCGCGCAGCTCGGGTACATCGTAGTGGTCACGGCCCTCGCCGTAATAGACGTTGTACCGCGCCGAAGTTTTGGCGTGAGCCAGCGCCCGCTCGAGCAAATCGATGCGCTGATCCTGCTCTCCCTGCAACGCATGCCCCAGCATGTCTGCCATGCAGCAGATGCGCAGCGTGCGCATGGTGTCGATGAATAGGGATTGGGGGCCATTGAACGAATAAATGTAGCCCAGTCCATCCTTAATGGGAGTCCACCGGGCGGCCTGCACGGCGCCGCTCGCCTGCAGGGCAAGCTCGCAAAAATGCAGCTCCCATTCATTAATAGGAATCCGTCCTTCCAGCATCAGGCGGCGAAGATTTCCATAGGTGGAGATGTTATTGAAGCCGTGATCGTGCACTCCAATGTGGGTAACGTGCTCGGCCATGTCCGCGACCACGTGCCGTTGCCCGATGGCCAGCAAATCGCGATCGCCCGTCAGTTCAAAGCAGAGCAGGGCATTGCCGTATTGGAAACCTTGCGTCCACTGGGTCCAGCTGCGGGTGGTGTAGCGGCCTGCTGCCGTGATCACAGGGGCGCCGTCGCTGTGCTTCCAGCGCCGGTCGAGCAGGATCGTCTTTCTGGAGGCCAGTTGAAGACAGCGGTTGACCGCGGGCAACAGATCCCGGGCGTTCAGGGTTTGATTGGCTTGCAAACTTTCTCCTTTCAAACAAACGCAAGAAAGCGCTCGACCATCTGTTCGAGCACCTGGTCGGGATCGGTGTCCCAGATAATGCGGTTGAAAATCTCCACTTCGATCGGGCCCGAGTAGCCGGCCTGATCCACAGCCTGACGCAGCATGCGGTTGTCGATGACACCGTCGCCCATCATGCCTCGGCCCAGCAACAGGTCAGGCAAGGGAACCAGCCAATCGTTGACATGGAACCCATAGATTCGGCCCCTGGATTGCTCAATCAACGCCAACACCTGCGGGTCCCACCAGATGTGAAACACGTCGAGGACCAGCCCCACTTCCAGCGGGCTGAAGTTCGATGCCATCTCCAGCGCCTGGCCAATCGTAACCAACACTGAGCGCTCGGCCGCGTACATGGGATGGAGTGGTTCGAGGGCAAGCTTCACCCCATGCTCGCGAGCATAGGGGACCAGGGCGGCCACTCCGTCGGCCACCATCTTTCTCGCTTCTCTCAGGCCGACCTCCGCTCCACCGCCCACCACCAGGACGAGCGAATCGGCCTGCAACGCAGCAGCCTCATCGACAGCACGAAAATTGTCTTCGAGATTTTTTTGCCGTCCGGCGGCAGTTGGGCTGGGGAACATGCCTCCCCGGCACACGCTCGATACATGCAGTCCCGCATCCTTGACACTGCGCACGGAGGAAGCCAGACCCGCCTCCTCGATTTTGTGCCTCCACAGGGCAATTGAGGGGATGCCATGGCGGACGCAGCCCTCCGCCGCCTGGCTCACACTCCAGTTGGCAACAGTGATCTGGTTGAGGGAGAGGCGGCTTATCTCCGCCATGGAGAGAGCGTTTCGTTATACATGTCCAGCAGTTAGGGTAGGGAAGCGAAGGAGGCAAGTCAACGAAATGCCACCCCCTTCAGCCCACAAAGTCAGTAAACGGCCTGCATTTCGCTCTTTTTCGCTCCGCATTTCAACTCCACCAATGCGCCGTCACCTGCCTGCCCCGGCGTGCCGCGAGAGCGCAGCCCCTCGCAAAGCTGGATTAACGAGGGGCTGGTAGCGCGGCGTCCAAGGACCTCAGCGATCCTCAGTGGCAGATTCTTTCACGTCTTTCCGGCCACAAACCGTTCAGCGAACCACCGCTACCGCACCGGCCACTTCCATTCCCGGATGTCCTTATGGTCAATCCCATTTTCATGCGCATAGTTAAGCGCCTTGATGATCTGGCCCTTCAGCCAATCCACCGTATGGGCCCCCTTTTCTTGCAGATCATGCACCCGCTCAATCACATCAATCGCCAGATTGAACCGATCCACCTGGTTCAGGATCGCCAGCTCTAGCGGTGTATTGATATTCCCTTTCTCCTTATACCCGCGCACATGGATGTTCTTGTGGTTCGTCCGCCGGTAGGTCAGCTTGTGAATGAGCGAAGCGTATGCATGGAAGGCAAAGATGACCGGCTTGCTCTTGGTGAAAAGGCCATCGAACTCACGGTCAGACATTCCATGCGGATGCTCGCTCTCTGGCATGAGCCGGAACAGATCAACCACGTTGACGAACCGTACCTTGATGTGAGGGCAGGTCTCCCGCAGGATGGCCGCCGCCGCCAACGCTTCCGAGGTGGGAATATCCCCAGCGCAAGCCAGGACCGCATCCGGTTCGTCGCCCGCGTCCGTGCTGGCCCAGTCCCAAATGCCGATGCCCTTGGTGCAGTGCTCGATTGCGGCTTCCATGCTCAGGTATTGCAGATGCGGCGCTTTGTCGGCCACCGTCACGTTCACGTAGTTGGTGCTGCGCAGGCAATGGTCGGCTACGCTCAGAAGGCAGTTCGCGTCCGGAGGAAGATAGATGCGCGTGACCTCAGGGCTCTTGTTGGTCACGACGTCCAGAAATCCCGGATCCTGGTGGGTAAACCCATTGTGATCCTGGCGCCACACCAGAGAGGTGATCAAAAGGTTTAAGGAGGAAATGGGCGCCCGCCAGCGGATCTCCAGCTTGCTCTTCTCCAGCCACTTGGCATGCTGGTTGAACATCGAATCAATGATGTGCACGAAAGCCTCGTACGAGGAGAAGAAGCCGTGCCGCCCGGTGAGCAGATAGCCTTCCAGCCAGCCCTCCAGCGTGTGTTCGCTCAGCATCTCCATGACCCGGCCCTCGGGAGCCAGAAAGCCGCCGTCGGCATCTTCCGGTAGCCGTTCTTCCATCCACGTCTTGGGGCTTGCCTCATAGATGGCCTGGAGCTTGTTGGACGCCGTTTCATCCGGTCCAAAGACCCGGAAGCTGGTCATGTTGTTACGCATCACGTCGCGCAGAAAATGTCCCAACACGTCGGTGGAGGAACATTCGATCTGGCCGGGTTTCTCCACCTTCACCGCGTAATTGCGAAAATCGGGCATCTGCAGCGGCCGTCGCAACAAGCCGCCGTTCGCATGCGGATTGGCCGTGATGCGCCGCGTGCCCTTGGGCGCCATCTCGCGCAGTTCCTCGATCAGCCGCCCCGACTCATCAAACAACTCCTCCGGCTTATAGCTGCGTAGCCACGCCTCCACCTGGGCCAGGCTTTTTGGATTAGTTTGCGGATCGAGGATCGGAATCTGGTGCGCCCGCCAAAAGCCTTCGACCTTGTGTCCGTCGACCATCTTTGGACCGGTCCAACCTTTCGGCGTACGCAGGATGATCATGGGCCACTTTGGCCGCTCAACAGGTTGCCCGGCCGGTGCTGTGCGTGCCTTTTCCTGGATCGCCCGGATCTCGAGCACGCAGTTCTCCATTACTTCCGCCATCTTCCGGTGCATCGGTTCTGGATCGTCGCCCTCCACCACGTGGGGCGTCCATCCCAGTCCCTTAAACAGCATTTCCAATTCGTCGGCAGGGATGCGGGCAAGAATAGTCGGATTGGCAATCTTGTACCCGTTCAGGTGCAGAACCGGAAGTACAGCACCGTCCCGCACAGGGTTCAGGAATTTATTGGAGTGCCAGCTTGTCGCCAGCGGCCCCGTTTCCGATTCGCCATCCCCGACCGCGACCGTCACGATCAGGTCGGGATTATCGAAGGCTGCCCCAAACCCGTGAGAGAGGCTATATCCCAGCTCCCCACCCTCATGAATCGAACCTGGCGTCTCGGGAGTGCAATGACTGCCGATGCCGCCAGGGAAGGAGAATTGTTTGAGAAATTTATGCAACCCCCGCACATCTTGGGCCTTCTCCGGATAGACCTCCGAATACACCCCTTCCAGGTAGCAGTTAGAGAGCGTCGCGGGCGCCCCATGTCCGGGACCTGAAAGGTAGATCATGTTCAGGTCGTATTTCTTGATCAGCCGGTTCATGTGAACCCAGATGAAGCTTTGCCCCGGGTCCGAGCCCCAGTGGCCGAGCAGCCGGTTCTTGATGTGCTCCGGTTTGAGAGGCTCCCGCAACAGCGGATTCGAGCAGAGATAGAGCATGCCGGCGGAGAGGTAATTGCAGGCACGCCAGTACGCATTCATCTTTTTGAGTTCCTCGGCGGTCAGCGGTTCGCTGTGCCCTTGCCCAGCCGGGGTGGTGGAAGCTTCCATGGGAAGTGTCTCGACGTCGCTCATCATTCCTCCTTATTCGATTCCATCTGTCTCACATGCACTGCGATCATGCGGTCTTCCTGGGCCGTCACAACCCACACCGCTACCTGCGAATCTTTGCTGCTGATCTTTCTCAGATCATCGCCGCCGGCTTGATTGGCGGCGGTGTCGAGCATCACACCGTAGTTCTCCAGCCCGGACAAAATCTCTGCCCGGCTGAGCACATCGTGCTCCCCAATCCCTCCGGTGAAAACGATGGCGTCCAACCCGCCCATCACCCAGGCATAGCCTCCGATCGCCTTGCGAATGGTGCGGGTGAAGATTGCCGTGGCTAGTCTGGCATCCGGATTTCCGGCCTCCGCAGCCTCGCGAACGCCGCGCATGTCGTTGGGTAGCCCTGACAGAGCGACCATACCGGACTGGTGATTCAATATTGTTTCCAGGGCGGTCGAGGCAGCCTTGACGTCGCCCTGCTGTGTCCGTAGCAGGTACAGGACCAATCCCGGATCGAGGTCTCCCGGCCGGGTCCCCATCACCACACCCCCGGTAGGCGTTAGTCCCATGCTGTTTTCGAGAGACTGTCCATCCACCAGGGCGGTCACGCTGCATCCGCTGCCCAGATGGGCGATTACCAACCGCCGGGGAAATTTCCCCTGTCCTCGCTCCACGGCGGACCGCAAATCCGCGACCACAGACTCACAGGAAAGCCCATGAAAGCCATACCGCCGTACCCCGCGCCGCCGGTAGTCGGCCGGGATGGCATAGGTCGAGGCCTCTACCGGCATCGTTTGATGGAAGACGGTGTCAAAGCAAGCGTAATGGCGGGCTCGTGGAAATCGCCCCATCATGTTGCGGATCAGGCCGACTGCCTGGGGATCGTGCAGCGGGGCAAACACCGCCGCCTCTTCCAGGTCTTTCAGAACCCCCGGCGTGATCTGCTGGTGGCGATTGATCAGCGCCCCGGGATGCACCACCCTGTAGCCCACCGCTTCGAGGACCGGCATTCCGGCTTTGCAAACGGCCCGCTCCAGAAGCTCTAGTGGGTCAGTGCTGGAGTAATCCTGTCCAGGGCCCTCCCCAAGCTCCCGCCCTTCGGCATCACGCAACGTGAACCGAAGCTCGGCGCCCATTCCGCTGATCTCCCCGTCGTAGATGACACAAGGGTTAGGCAACTTCGAGCCCCGCTCCTGGCCCGCTTCAAAAATTGAGAATTTGATGGACGAAGAGCCGCCGTTAATGACGAGTATGTGCACTCTTACCTGCCAATTCCCACGCTACACCCGCCATATATGGAGCAGATGAATTTCACTCCCATACTCGATAGATGTATCGGCGGGAAAGATGGTCGTGTCATAGCCCGAAAAGCCGAATGGGCGCCCACGAGGCCTTCCACTACGGACTTCTGCGTACCCGCGTACCTGGTGTTTCATTGACCATCGTATTGAGCGCGTGATACCTTGGTCGCCGAAAAATGAGATGGCGCATGGACGCCACCTGAAAGCGTAAAGGATCAGCCAATTTCGGGATTGCGGTTCAGCCCCGGAAAAAAGCTGATTGTAATAAACAGCTTTCCACCGTTCACCTCGACGGTTTGACGCAGGCCCCACGCGTCGACCCTGTCGAGCCAGTTTACTTTTGAGGAGGCAGTCTTGATGTTTAGCAAACTATCGCGGATAGTTGCGTCTTTCTTCGCCCTGCTGGCGTGCTCCTGCATCGCATTCGGCCAGGTCACCACAGGTACCATTCTTGGAACCGTCCGGGATTCGACGGGCGCTGTTGTCCCCGGCGCGACTGTAACCATTACCGATACCGCAAAAGGTACCGTCTCCACGTATACAACGGACTCCAGCGGCGACTACAACGCGCCCTTCCTGATTCCCGGGACTTATAGCGTCGTGGTCGAGAAGGGAGGATTCAAACGCGCGGTATCCAACAACGTCGTGCTCGATGTCGACCAGCACGCGCGCACCGACTTCACCATGCAGATCGGGCAGGCCGCCGAGACGGTGGAAGTAACGTCAGCCGCGCCGCTGGTGCGCCTGGATAGTGCCGAGCTGGGGGAGGTCGTGGGCAAGACGCAGGTCCAGGACCTGCCTCTGAACGGGCGCAATTTCGCCCAGTTGGTCTACCTGGTGCCCGGCGTCACGCCCGGACAGGATGGCGAAAATCTCTCTGGTTCCAGCTCCTTCAATCCACGTGCAGCCTCGGATTTCAATGCGCTGGGTAGCCAGGCGAACGCCAATGCCTGGGTAGTGGATGGCATCGACGACAATGAGTGGACCTTCAACACCGTCATGGTTCAACCTTCGGTGGAATCGATTGCTGAATTCAAAGTTCTCACCGGCACCTATTCCGCAGATTTCGGCCGTGGCGCCGGAGTTGTCTCGGTCTCTACCCGGTCGGGCTCGAACGCGCTGCACGGGGAAGCGTTCGATTATCTGCGAAACAGTTATATGGATGCGCGCAATTACTTCAATCCCATTGGGCAGCCGCAGCCTGCATACCGGCGCAATCAATTTGGCGGCGCTGTCGGCGGGGCCATCATCAAGGACAAGCTTTTTTATTTTGCCGACTACTATGGCCAGCGCTCTCTGAAAGGGATTGTCAACCTCAATAGTGTGCCCACTGCGGCCGAGCGCCTGGGAGATTTCAGCAATTACACCAATACCGCGGGGCAGCTCATTCCGGTTTACGACCCATACACGACGACGATCGTGAATGGCGTAGCGACCCGCCAGCAGGCGCAATACAACGGCGTGTTGAATGTGCTTCCGCCCAGCGAACTTTCTCAGGTTGGGCTGAATCTCGCCAGCATCTATCCCCTGCCGCAGACCAGCGGCAGTTTTAACAACTACCAGTCCTCAGCCGATCAGATTATCGACGACAACGGCGGCAATGTGCGCATTGACTATCGCATTGGCGACAAGGACTCGATGTTCGGCCGTTACAGCTACGAGAAGTTCATTCAGGCTGCGCCCAATCCGCTGGTGGGCGGGCAGGGAACATGCTGCCTTCCGACCCCGCCCTCGGCAGCCTCAAAATTCGATTTGGGCCCATACGTCGCCGGCATTCAGAACACAACACTGATCGCACAAGGGCTGGCCCTGAACGAGTCGCACGTCTTCAGTGCAACCCTGGTGAACGAATTTCGGACGGGCTATGCGCGCACCAATCCCTTCACCTACCAGTCTGACTACGGCCATAACTCGTCGACCTCTCTAGGTATCCAGGGTCTCAACGTAACCAAGTACGCTACCGGTCTGCCGAACATCACCATAGGTGGCTCCTGCGGATCGGAGTTCACCTGTCTGCAGGGCGGAACAGCATTCCTGCCGGCGCACCCGGTGCAAACCAACGTCCAGGTGGAAGACGTTCTTTCCTGGACCAAAGGCAAACATCAGTTGAAGTTCGGAGGCCGCTACATCAAGCAGATGGCGTCTCCGTTCACGAATACCACCACGCGCGGTGGATTTACCTTCAACGACAACTTCACCAACAATCCTTCCCACACCACCGGTACGGGCTCGGGCCTCGCGGGCATGCTCTTCGGCTTCCCCAACAGCGGTAGCCGGAACTATCTGCAGCAGACTTACTTTGTCACCGACGGCGAGTGGGCCGGTTATTTCCAGGATGACTGGAAGGCGACTCCGCGACTGACGGTAAATGCTGGAGTGCGCTACGAGGTGTACACACCTGAAGTCGAGCGGCACAACCGTCTCGCCAATTTCGATTGGAACACGCTTACCTTTATCTACGCTGGTCAGAACGGGGTAGACCGCCACGCGGGAATGCAGACGCGTTACGGTGACGTAGGACCGCGCATCGGTTTCGCTTATGACGCCAGCGGCAATGGAACGCTGGTGTGGCGCGGTGGCTTCGGAATCAACTTCTTCCCGTTGCCGTATTCTGCTTCCGACGAACTGGGCCAGAATCCTCCATTTACCGTTTCGCAAACCTTCTCCACCAACACCAACCTGGCAGCTTCAGCGTATGCGACGCCCTGCACTGCCTCGAATGTCGGCTCCAGCTGCGTAGTCACGATCGCCAATCCATTCCCGGCCGGTGTGGTCACGGTTGGGCCACCCACCACAACCACCACCAGCCTGCTGAATGCTGCAGCGCCCGCCATCATCAGCCACGACACCACTAACCCAACGCCCTACACCCAGAACTGGAGCCTCAGTATAGAGAAGCAGCTGGGCGCCAGCGGACTGTTGGAAATCGCCTATGCCGGTAGCCACAGCGTTCACCTTACGCTGGCCTTCAATCCCAACGAAGTCGAACCGGGAACGCCGGGAGTGGATAGTGCTCCTTCACAGGCGAGCCGGCGTCTGATCCAACCGTTGAACAACATCTCCACCTGGGTGCAGGAAAGCGAGATCAACGCCTCCAATTACAACGCTCTGCAGGCGAAGTTCACTCGCCGCTATTCGCATGGCTGGACGGAGCTGATCAGCTACACCTACAGCAAGTCTCTGGACATGGGCGGTTCGGCGGCCAGCGGCGGCGGCAGCTCGGGCAATCCACAAACCATCACCTGCTTGCGCTGCGGTTACGGAGCTTCGGGCTTCGACCAGAAGCACCGGTTTGTCAGCAGCACAACCTACGAGCTACCCTTCGGCAAGGGCAAGCATTTCGTGCAGAACGGGATCGCGTCCTACGTTCTTGGCGGATGGGAAGTCGATGGTATTGTTACGCTGGCCACCGGCAATCCATTCACCGTCACCCTCAATAGTGGCGTGAATTTCGGCGCGCCCAGCTGGCCGAACCGAATCGGCCCGGGGACTCTATCCCACAAGACGCCCCAGGCTTGGTTCAACGTGGCTGATTTTGTCGCTCCACCCTACAACACCTACGGCAATTCCGCTCGAAGCGTTCTATATGGGCCCGGCGAGGCAAACGCCGACCTTTCCCTGCAGCGGACCTTCCACATACACGAGTCCATCAACCTCGCGCTTCGTGGAGACGCCTTTAATTCCTTCAATCACCCGAACTTCCTGAACCCTAATTCAGCGATTGGATCAGCCACTGCCGGAGTCATCACGGGTACCAATCTGGATAACCGGGATATGCAGGTTTCGGCCAAGCTGGTCTTCTAAGTAAGGGTTGTAACCAACTTAAAAGTAAACATAGAAGTAACTTACCCGCCCGGTCAGCAACCGGGCGGGTTTTTATTTAAGGGAGCTCGCTATGTGTTCAGGCCTGCTTGCTGCTTTCCTGTCCCACTGTTCTGCTCGAAGAAGGCTCGACCATTGACACCGGCAGCTTTTTGGCTGGGCCGTACGCTACCGGGAACACCTCCAACCATTTACTTGACGAACGTTTTTTCACCGTGATACTTTGCCGCCGTCACTGAAAACACCGTTGCACGATGTGAAGTGGATGGGGAATTGAAAGTCCGGTCCCGCAGCCTTCTATCGATGACTGCGGAAAAAAATAAGCTGTGCAAGAGGCAAGACCTTTTGGGAGGCGGTTCAGAATGTTTAAGCGCATTCCTTTCTATTGCACTTTTCTTTTGCTGGCAGCAAGCCCGCTGCTGGCGCAAACCAGCGGCACTATCTTAGGGCACGTCAGCGACCCTGCGGGAGCGGCGGTTCCGGATGCCACTATCATCCTGACTAACACAGGCACGAACACCACCCGCACCACTATTTCGACCAGCGATGGCGACTACACATTCCCGGACGTTCCGCCGGGAGTCTATGACGTACAAGCCACCCATGCGGGTTTCAAGGTTGAGAACGCTCGCAACGTGCAACTGCAGGTGCAGCAATCGTTGACCCAGAATTTCACTCTTCAGGTGGGTGAGGTGACGCAAACGGTATCCGTATCCGCCGCAGCCGCCCTTCTGCAGACGCAGAACTCCTCCCTGGGCACCGTGGTTCCTACCCAGACGCTCGCCGAAGCGCCGGTGAACAATAGAAACTACCTGAACCTGGCGGTGCTGTCGGCGAACGCGAACGTCGTGACACCTACCCAAGGCCAAGCCGGCGCACGACTGGGCGGCGCCCGCGCCAACGAGACCATCTCGGTGGGCGGATCTCGCATCATGTTCAACCACTACACGATCGATGGCATCAACAATACCGACGTCGACTTCAACACCTACGTGGTCCAGCCCTCCATCGACGCTATCCAGGAAATGAAGGTGCAAAACGGCGTCTATCCAGCTCAATACGGTTACAACCAGACCCAGGTCAATGTGGTCAGCAAGAGCGGCAGCAACAACTATCACGGCACCGCATTTTATTTCCTGCGCAATAACTACGCGGATGCACTCGGGTACAACTACTTCTATCCCACTCCTCAGCCGAAGGTGCTCCCGTACAAATACAACGACTATGGATTCGTACTTAGCGGACCGATCACGATTCCCCACATCTTCAACGGCAAGAATCGGTTCTTTTTCATGGTCAATGACGAATGGTATTCCCGCATCAGTTTCTCGAATCAGGGGTTGACCTTGCCGACGCAGGCCGTCCTGGGTGGCGATTTCAGCCAATACAAGACAACGGCAACTGGATCCGTCGTTCCCATCTACGATCCATCAACTGGAAACGCCGACGGCACGGGCAGAACACAGTTCCCAGGCAATGTCATACCCTCGGGCCGCATCGACCCTATCTCGCTTAAGTTCATCCAGTTGTTCTACGCACCGGCTCAGAACGGCCTATTCCAGAACAACTACACCTACCTCGAATCCATCAGGGATACTCACGACGGCTTCAACGTGCGCGGCGATTACTACCTGTCATCGAAGCAGCAGTTTGCCTTTCGCTTCAGTAATGGCCTGGAAACCAACCCCACTGCGAATTTCAAGACGGCGGGCGGGACAACCGGCAGCAATATCATCACCAGCTACTACCAGTACATGGGCTCCCACACCTGGACGCCCACGCCCACGATTGTCAACGTGGCCACATTTGGCTACACGAACTTCTACAACTCTCTCGGCCTGTACTCGCAGGGCGTCAATAACGCCGTGGGCGCGCTCGGCATTCCCGGCCTTCAACCGGGTATTCCTGCGACCTGGGGTATTCCCAGCGTAGGCTTTACCGGGGATATCTACAGCGGGATTGGCGACAGCACCGACGGCCCCTACGTGACCAAGGACCCCGATATCTCGATCAATGACAACATCACCTGGGTGCATGGCAAGCACTCCCTCTCCTTCGGTTTCCAGTACGAGCGCCAGACCTTTAATGAGTTGGGCAACCAGTTCTCCCGCGGCTCGTTCACTACCCAGGCCAACGCTACCGCTGAGGTCACCTCTCCTGGAAAGCTGGCTACAGGAACCGGCTCCGCATTCGCCGACTTTCTGCTCGGCCAGCTTTACACTTCGGTTTACGCGGTACAGATCGCGCAGGCTGATTACAAGCGCAACACCGAGGCCTTCTACGTCGACGATAACTATAAGTTCACACCCAAACTCACGGTGTCGGCCGGCCTGCGCTATGAGCTGACGCCGCCCTGGCACGACACCCTGGGTAACGAGTTCATCGTGGATCTGCAAACCAACGGCTCGCCCATCAGCCCCTTCGTTTCCGGACCGGAGCCTCAGAACCTGTGGCCTTTCTTTAGACGCCAGGGCACCTGCACTGACCCTTATCAGGGAGTGAACATTCGCTGGGTCACCTCCAGCGGAGCTCCCGTGAATCCGGGGCCACAGTGCGCCAACGGCCAATTCCCCAACACGCTCATGCAGACCGCCTATGACAACTGGGCGCCTCGCTTGGGCATTGCCTATACGCCGAGCAATTCGTGGGTCGTGCGCACGGGTTTTGGTATGTACTACGACAATGACACTGCCAATGCCAGGTTCGATGTGGCCCGCAACCTGGCCGGCCGTGTCACCACAACCTCGGGGGGCGGGACCGCGGGCCTGAATACCATCAACTGGCAAAACGCGGTAGGCAGCGGCTCCACCGCCAACATACCACCGCCCTACTCCTACTCCAATGCGTACCGGCACAAAACGACGTACAGCGAAGTGTGGCTGTTCGATGTCCAGAAGCAGATCGGGCAGGATTGGCAGCTCGAGGCCGGATACCTGGGCTCGAAAACCGACCACCTCTATGGCTTTCGCAATGCCAACTATTCGGTCCCGTACGGGTTGCTCGGCGCTGCCGGATACAATGCAAATGGTTCGCCGAAAAGCATCCTGCAGCGCACGCCTTACCCCAACAATGGGGTGATCCAGCTAGTTCACGACTTGGGCAACGCGAATTACAACGCCTTCACCTTCCAGCTGAACAAGCGGTTCAGCAACGGCTTTAATATCATCAGCTCCTACACCTATTCGAAATCGCTGGACGACACCAGCGGGATTCGCACCCAGTCGTCGGAACTTTTCCCGCAGAATGATACCTGTATCAGCTGCGAATACGGGCCTTCGGACTTCGATGTGAAGCATCGTGTGGTTGGCGCGCTCATCTACAACCTGCCCATTGGCCCAGGCTTGATGTATACGCCGTCGTCAAAGCTCGTGGATGCGGCGATCGGCGGCTGGCAACTCACCGTGCTGGGTAATATACAGACGGGCCAACCCTTCAACATGGGGTACAACGACGACAACGCCAGTACCAATACGATTACCGGCGGCACACCGGCGACCCGGCCGAATCTTGCCCCCGGACAGAGCTTTTTCGCGGCCCACAAAAGGGCCGGAAGCAGCGGCCAATGGGTGAATCTGGCAGCCTTTCCGGAGCCAGCCCCGGGTTTCCTCGGAAGTACGTCCCGCAACATGCTCTACAGCCCGGGGTATCAAGATTTCGATATGTCTCTCGGCAAGCGTTTTAACATGCCCTACAACGAACATCATCAGTTACAAATCCGGTTGGATGCGTTCAACTCCCTCAACCACACCAATCTCGGCAATCCTACGAGTAACAAATATGTGAATTCATCGACAGGGGGCAAAATCACGGGCTCGAACGCACCTCCGGGAAGTGCCAATGGAGGAAGCCGGGAACTGGAGCTAGGCGCCAGGTATTCGTTCTAAGAGCCTGACCGGAAATTAGTGATGGGTCGCGTTCTCATTCTTTGCTCCGTCTGGCTATCTCCAGGCCAAACGGAGCAAAGGTTTCTCGGCCGTTTTTCTCGGTATCGTACCCGCACTTTTCCTTGCAACAGCTCCGCCACATGGCGGAGGTATAACTCGCTGCCAAATAAATCCTCTTACCTGTAATCGGAGGAACAAGCGATAGTGTGCCGAAGCGCTAAAATCGTGGATATCCGGTAAAACAAAGCGACAGGTCTTCGTCTATACATTTAAGGGTTCTGCGGTCTTCAGCGCACTGTCAGGAACCCGGAGAAGCCAAGGCTTTCTTTTTCCTGCAGCCGTTTCATCGCCGCGAGCCGATCAATCTCGCACATTTGGGGGATGCGTTCGGCACCTTCCATCTTTCCGCCACCTGCTTTACCAAACCATGCGATTGGATGGACCAATGCCGAAATAACATGAGGACGCTTCATCATCGAGCACATATTCAGACGTGCAAAGGAACAGCGAAGCGGGGTTTAGCCGGGATGCTGTTGCTGCGTCTAACTTGATATGTATGAATAAGTCACCCGCTTTTGCGAGCTAACCTTTCTTTGCCTCGCATCCCTCCTCGTTCCGCGCTGCGCCCGCCTCAGATTCTTCCTGGATGCTCGATCCTGAAGGTTGAATCATATTCGCGGCTTGGCCGGAAGATATGGCAACTTTATCTAACGGCCCGCTTGACTGTGGTTTTTCCACGTGATAGCGTTCCGCCGTTATTTGAAATCAGCGTTGCACGATGTGAAGTAAATCAGAACGTCCCGCAGCCTCCGGTCCCTGACTGCGGAAGGAAAGAGAACGATGAAAACAAATGTACGAGCAGCAAACCTTCTGGGAGGCGGTTCAGGATGTTCAGACGCATTGCGTTCTTATGCTGTTTTTCATTGCTGGCGGCCCATGTGGTGTCAGCGCAGACCACAGGTCAAATCTCCGGACGCGTCAGCGATTCGACTGGAGCCGTAGTTGCGAACGCGGCCATCACCCTTACCGATGTAGGTACGGGTACCGCGCGCACCACCGTCAGCACCAGTTCGGGAGACTACACGTTTCCCGACGTTCTGCCAGGGGTTTATAACCTCTCAGCTGCCCACCCGGACTTCAAGACCGATACCACGGCAAACGTGGAGCTCCAGGTGCAGCAATCCTTGCGTCAGGATTTCGTCCTGCAGGTCGGTCAGGTGACGCAATCGGTGACCGTTGAGGCGACGGGCGCCCTGCTGCAGTCAGACAACCCCACCCTCGGCACTGTGGTTCCCCAGCAGACTGTCAGCCAGATGCCGCTGAACAGTAGAAACTACCTTACCCTCGTGGCCGTCTCGGCGAACACCAATACGCTCTCGCCGGCGCAAGGGCAGGCCACATCGCGCGAAGGCGGCCAACGCTCCGAGGAGTCGATCTCTGTCGGCGGCCAGCGCATCATGTATGACCACTACACGATCGACGGCATCAACAATACCGATGTGGACTTCAACAGCTTTGTGGTCCAACCCACCGTGGATGCCATTCAGGAAATGAAAGTGCAAACCGGCGTCTATCCGGCTGAATACGGTTACAACGCGACCCAGGTCAACGTGGTCACCAAAAGCGGCGGCAATCAGTATCATGGAACCGCGTTCTATTTTCTGCGCAACAACTATGCAGACGCGTTAGGTTATAACTACACCACGACTCCGTTCCCGCCTACGCTCCCCTTCAAATACAACGATTACGGCTTCGTACTGAGCGGTCCAATGTCGATTCCGCACTTCTTCGACGCCAAAAACAAACTCTTCTTCATGGTCAATAAGGAATGGTTTTCCCAGCTCCAGGACTCGGTGGGCTACGCGACCTTGCCCACTGCGGCGGTCCTGGGCGGCGATTTCAGCAGTTTCACTCTGAAAAACGGCGGTCCCGTGATTCCGATCTACAATCCCGCCACTGGCGCCGCTAATGGCGTTGGCAGGACGCAGTTCCCGGGCAACGTGATTCCCGCGAGCCAGATCAACCCGACATCAGCTTTGATCCTCAAAGAGTTTTACCACCCAGCTACCTCGTCGGCGTTCACCAACAACTACACGTATCCCGAAGACAATACGGACGACCACGATCAATTTACGGTGCGCGCCGATTTCTATCAATCGCCCAAGTTGCAATGGGCTTTCCGCTTCAGCGATGGCGTGGAAACGGTCTCGCAGCCGGGCTTCCCGGCGCTGGGCGCGAATGTTGGCGCCGAAATCCGTACCAACTTTTACCAGTACATGGCCTCGAACACCTGGACCATCTCGCCCACGATCGTCAACGTGTTCACGGTTGGCTACACCAACTTCTACAACGCGCTCGGTACCCTCTCGCAAAACAAGGTGAACGCGGTGGGCCTGATTAATGGCGGCATTCCCAACCTCGAAGGGGGGGCTGGAGCAACCTGGGGCGTCCCCAATTTTGGCTGGAGTCCGGACCCCTACACGGGCATTGGCGACAACAGCGATGGTCCGTTTGATACGGAAGATTTCGATAAGTCACTCAACGATCGTTTCAGCTGGGTTAAGGGCAAGCATTCGCTTGATTTCGGTTTTCAGTGGGACCGGATTGTTTACAACGAGTACGGCAACCAGGAAGAGCGCGGCAACTTCAGCTTCCAGAACAACGCCACTGCGGGAGTTAGTTCGCCGGGGACGATCATTCCCAACACCGGCTCCGGCTTCGCCGATTTTCTGCTCGGCGACGTTTACGCCTCCACCTATGCGGTGTCGGTCGCGCAGGCCAATTACTATACGAACGCAACAGCCTACTATGTCGACGACAACTACAAGATCCTGCCCAAGCTTACAATTTCCGCCGGCCTACGCTATGAGCTAACCCCGCCATATCTCAACACCCTGGGCCAGGAGTTCATCGTCAATCTGCAATCCAACAACTCGCCCATAAGCCCCTTTATCGGCACGCACGAGCCTCAGAATTTATGGCCCTTCTTTACGCGCCAGGGTAACTGCAGTGATGCTTACTCGGGGGTTAACGTCCGATGGGTACAGGGCAGCACAAACAACCCCACCAATCCCCAAGCCCTTGTTAGTCCCGGGCCGCAGTGCGCCAACGGTACTTTCCCCAATCAGCTCATGCAGACCGACTACAACGACTGGGCGCCTCGCCTGGGCCTTTCCTACTCGGCGACCCCCACCGTGGTGGTTCGCGCGGGCTACGGCATCTATTACAACCACGACGTCGCCAACGCCCGCTTCGACGTGGCGCGCAACCTGGCCGGGCGCATCACCAATACTTCGGGGAATGGAACTCCGGGTGTGGCTACGATCACCTGGGCCAACGCCGTGGGCCCCACCAGTGGCCCTGGCGTGATCGCCCCGATTACCCCGCCCTACGCTTACTCGAACCAGTACGCTCATAGGACCTCCTACAGCCAGGTTTATCTGTTCGACGTGCAGAAGCAGGTAGGCAAAGACTGGATGTTCGAGGCCGCATATCTGGGGAACGTCAGCAAGCACCTCTACGGGTTCCGCAATGCCAACTACTCTGTTCCGGATGGTTTACTTGGTAACAAGACGCCGACTTCCATCTACGCCCGGACACCTTATCCGAATTACGGTGTGATTCAGTTGGTGCATGACATAGGCATCGGCAACTACAACTCCTTCGCCTTCCAGGTGAACAAGCGTTTCAGCAACGGCTTCAACCTCATCAGCTCCTATACCTTCTCGAAAGCGATGGACGACACCAGCGGGATCCGTACCCAGTCCTCGCCGCTCTTCGCGCAGAACGACCTGTGCATCCAGTGCGAATACGGGCCTTCGGACTTCGATGTGAAACATCGCGTGGTGGCCTCGCTCATCTACTACCTGCCCGTTGGGCAGGGCAGGATGTGGGCGCCCTCGTCGAAGATCGTGGATGCGGCGATCGGCGGCTGGGAATTCGCAATGCTCGGCCAACTCCAGACCGGCACACCCTGGTTCCCGAGAGTGTACGCCAACACCGCCAACACCAATACAATTTCTGGCGGCACCGAGCCGACCCGGCCGAATCTTCTCTCCAAACAGTTTTACGAGCCACACCGGACAGTTGGAAACACCGGCCAGTACGCAAATCCCGCGGCCTTTGCAATACCGGCTCCGGGCTTCCTCGGGGACGGGACCCGCAACATGTTATACGGTCCAGGCGTCCAAAATTACGATATGTCCCTGGACAAGAACTTCGCCATGCCCTACAACGAGCACCACCATCTGCAAATCCGTTTTGACGCGTTTAATGCTTTCAACCACACCGATTTCGCCAATCCAGCCGTGAATATAGATATCGGGGGATTCGGCCAAATCACCAGTACGAACTCGTCGACCAACCCGCGGCAATTGCAGCTGGCTGCCCGGTACACGTTCTAGGACCTGATCAGGGGATCGTTGAACGGTTGAGCGCTTATCCTTGCTCCCTCCGGCCACCTTTTATGGCCAAAAGGAGCAAGGATCCGCGCGCTTTTCTCTCCTATCGCACCGGCGCCCTTTTCCTCCTAGCCGGTCGAGAATCAGTAACCAGTCCCTCGCGGTCTTTGCTTTGCAATAACTGCAGTTCCCGTGAGCCTGCGCCGCGCAAGATGGGTCCCGGGCGCGCAACATTTTCTTGACTATGTTTTTTTGCACATGATAGCTTGGCCGCTGTATGTGAAACGAGTGTTGCACGATATGAAGCAGCCTGCAGTATGTCCGCAGATCTTCCGCGGGTAAGAACCGCGTCCGGTATTTGATACAGATGCAGATACATAAAGCGTCTTAATGCAGAAATACATCGTCATTGCATGAGTAGAAAACGATCAGGAGAGGAACACGGTCATGAATCGCTTCACACGAAGGTCAATGTTGAAGGGCGCAGCCGCGGCTCTGCCCGGTGCCGGAATCTTCGCCCTTCCCTCCCTGGCGCGGGCGATACAAGACAACAGCACGCCGTGGCAGCGGCCTAAGGTAAAAATCACCGATATTCGAACCGCCCAGGTCCTGGTCCACGGGCCACAAACTCACGTGCGGGTGTACACAGATACGGGTCTGTACGGACAAGGCGAATCAACCGATGCAGCCGTCGGAACAGCATCCCTCGTCCACGGCTTCCGCCGCATGCTCATCGGGCAGGATCCCCTCAATGTAGACGCATTATGGGAAAGAGTCCGGGTCTCCGGAATTTTCGCCGGCGCCCAGGGTGGGCAGTACATCACGGCCTTGACCGGCGTAGAGATTGCCTTGTGGGATCTTGCCGGGAAGATTCTTGGTTTGCCGGTCTATCAACTACTAGGCGGTAAGTTCCGTGAAAAGATTCGCATGTACTGCGATTCGGACATGGAAAGTCCCGTCGGTCCGGAATCCGACCGCAAGCTGCCCTGGATCAAAGAGCAGGGATTCACGGCGATGAAGATCGACCTCGACGACGCAAGAGACCCCGCCCGCTTCGACAAGGTGAATTGGACGGCCAGCAACGGCGAAATCGATCGCATGGTTTCCTGGGTGAAGCACGTGCGCGAATCCATACCCAAGGAAATGGATCTGGCGTGCGACATGCACGGCCGCTACGACGCAACCACGGGCAAGCGCGTGGCCGTCGCCGTCGAACCTTTCCGGTTGTTGTGGCTCGAAGAGCCGGTTCCTCCCGAAGACGTTGACGCTATGGCCGATATCCGGCACTCCACCACCACGCCGATCTGCTGCGGCGAGAACCTATACATGCGCTGGGGTTACACCGAGCTGTTTCAAAAGCGCGCAGCCGACATCATCATGCCTGATATCCAAAAGTGCGGAGGCCTCTCGGAGGCGCGTAAGATCGCGAACATGGCGCAGGCCTACTATGTTCCGTTCGCGCCTCATTGCGTCGTCTCTCCCATCGGCACCATGGCTTCGGCCCATGTCTGTGTAACCATTCCGAACTACCTCGTTTGCGAATGGCACTGGATCAACCATTTGGAGCTTTGGAAAACCTTCGTCAAGGAAGGCCAAATCATCATAAACGGTTACGTGACCCCGCCCGATAAGCCGGGCCTGGGCGTCGAGATGAATGAAGAGGTTGCCAAAACCGCACAGATTCCAGGAACCACCTGGTTTGAGCCGAACAAGGCATAGGAACAAAAAATGAATATGACAATTCGGCAATTCAGACGCGCAGCGGTGGGAGTGGTTTGTTCCTCGATGCTGTGGGGTGCATTCGCCGGCGCCTCCGCACAGCAGGGCTTCTTCACCAAGGAAGACGTGATCAAGTACACCCCGGACTGGCAAGGGGAACGATTTCCGGATGGCCGGCCCAAGGTGCCTGATTCGATTCTCGACCGGATGAAGAGCGTAACCCTGGAAGAAGCATGGGCCGTGCTGCAAATGAATGGCTTCATGCATGAATACGAAGATGGCTGGCTCTCTATTCATCCTGACAAAGTTCTGGTCGGTCGCGCACTGACAGCTACCTGGGTACCCGGCCGTCCTGACCTGCAGAAACTGCTGGAAGCCCAAGGCAAGGAGGACCATCGGCAAGGCGCCATGAATGCCTGGCCCGTGGATATGTTGCAGCCGCGTGATGTTTACGTGGCCGATCACTTCGGGCTCAAGGTGAACGGCCCGTCGATCGGAGACAACGTGGGCAACGCCATCTATGCCAGGTCCGGCAACGGCATCGTATACGACGGCGCAGTGCGGGACATCAATGGCCTGGATGAGCTGCCTAACTTCGTCGCCTTTGTTCGCTATTACGATCCGTCGCATCACTATGGATCGTTGTCTTCCGGCAGGCTGCTCAACTCCACCATGGTCAGCATCAATGCCCCCACGCGAATCGGCCACGCAACGGTGATGCCGGGAGACGTGGTACTCGGCCGAAACGGAGGCGTAATCTTCATCCCCCCGCAGCTTGCGGAAAAAGTCGTGAAGTACTCCGAGTCGACGCACCTGCGAGATACCTTCGGCCACCTGCGCCTGGAACAGAAGAAATACACCGCCGGACAAATCGACGCGCGCTGGACGCCCGACATCGAGGCCGACTATCGCCAATGGCTAAAGGAAAACGAAGATCATCTGTCTGTGCCTAAGGAGCAAGTAGAAGAGATCTTAAAAGAGCATCAATAGCAATTTCGAATAGTCATCACAACAAAGCGTCAAGGAACAAACTGGCCTGCGAAAGCTCAGGCTATCTCAAGGAGAGAAACTGCAGATCCTTCTATCTGCAACCTCCCAGCTGGTTACTTCACCAAACTCCCACTAGCATCCCGCAACTCAACCGGACCAAGATTCAGCTTCTCCAACTCAGGCTGAATCTTTGCCCGGTCCCCAACCGCGACCAAAATCAGGTTCTCAGGATGAACATAATCCTGAGCCGCCTTCTCCACATCTGCCGCCGTGACTGCTACATATTGCCCTGGCAACTCGCGATAGTAGTTCGGCGCCAACCCGTAGGTAAAGATCTCCGACATCAACCCGGAGGTTTCCCGCGCGGTTTCAAAGTTCCCCGGCAGGGAACGCAGTGCATAGTCCTTGGCCAGCCTCAGTTCGTCCGGGGTAGCCGGATCCGTGCGCATACGGCTCAACTCGGAAAATAGTTCGTGCGCTGCCGGTCCGGTCACATCCGTCCGCACCCGGGCGCCGGCAACGAATGGCCCCTCGCCGCGACGGAAAATGAACTCTGAGAAAGCCCCATACGTGTAGCCATGCTGCTCCCGCAGGTTCATGTTGATGCGGCTGGAGAACAGGCCGCCGAGCACGCTGTTCATCACATTGATCGCCGCATATTGGGGTGTCGAACGTGGAAGCCCAAGGCCAAACGCAATGAGCGCTGTCTGCGGAGCGCCCGGTTTATCGACAATCACAACTTTCCGCGTGGGTGCGGCAGGAGGCTGCGGGATCTGCGGCTTTTTGGCGTTTTCCGCGGTCCATTTCCCGAAATACTTCTCTGTGAGGCGCCGTGCGTCTGCCTCAGTTAGGTCACCGGTCAGGAATAATGCGGCGTTGCCCGGCGCATAATGCTCGCTCCAGAACTGCTGAAGTTCGCCGCGTGTGGTTGCCTTGACCGAATCCGTCGTGCCGATGTCGCGATAACCGTAGGCGCCATCGCCGTACAGTACCTTCCAGCCCACACGCAGCACGGTAGCAATGGGCTGATCGGCCTCCTGCTGAATGGACACCAGCCTCTGCTTGCGAATACGCTCCACCTCTTCCGCCTTGAATGCCGGGTGCAGGCTTACATCCGAGAGCAGCGTAAATGCCGCGTCGGTGTTGTTACTGAGCAGCCCGATGCCTGCCCCCGCCATATCCATCGTCGCGTTGGTGTTCAATTGCGCGCCGATGGAGTCCACATCGTCCGCCAGCTCCGTCGAACTGCGGCTCGCGGTGCCCTCTGACAGCATGCGCGCGGTGAACGCAGCCAGGCCGGGCTTATCCGCGGGATTCTCCTCGCTTCCGGCAAGATCCACCAGGTTCGCGCTGATCACCGGCAGGGTGTGCTCCTCCACCAGGTACACCTTCAGCCCATTGTGCAAAGCAAATGTCTCTGGAACCGGAAGGTGTAATTCCGGAGCCGGCCCAGCCTTAGGAGCCTCCTTGCGCCACTCCTGCGCAGTCTCGAATTCCTTGGAGTAGGGAGGGGTCACGGTGACATTAGCGTCTGTATCCGCCGGACTGCGCGGGACGTCATCGACAACCTTCTTCCCCGGCACGCAATAGACCACAACCCGATGATTCTGGCTAAACACATTCTGTCCAATCGTTCGCACTTCGGCGGTGGTCACCGCCTGGTAGCGCGCGATGTCCTTCGGCAGATATCCAGGATCGCCGAGATACTGGTTGTAGCGATCCATCATGTCGGCGACTCCGCCGAATCCCCCCAGCCGTTGCAGCCCAAGAATCTTTTGCGTCAGAATCCCCGTCCGTGCGCCGTCCAGTTCCGCCTGGGTAGGGCCTTGTTCCCGCAACAGGTTGATTTCTTTGTCGACCGCTGCTTCCAGGTCCTCGGGTTTGACTCCTGGCCGTGCGATCACATCGCACTGCGCCATGGACGTCAAGGTGAGCGACTGGTTGACGCACTCTGCGCTTTGCGCAATCTGCTGCTCATAAACCAGCTTGCGATACAGACGGCTCGTTTTGCCCCCGCCGAGAATGTGCACGAAGAAGTCGGCTTCCGCGTCCCCGGGCTTGAACGCTTCCGGCGTCAGCCACGCCACCGAAACCCGCGGTAACTGCACCGTGTCAGTGACTGTAGCTCGCCGCTCGCTCTCGATGGGGGGAGTCACCACCGAGGGCTTCTCCACTTCCGGCCCGCGCGGAATCGGCCCGAAATATTTCTTTACCAAGCTCTTGACCTTGGTCCGGTCAAAGTCGCCGGCAATCGCGATGCTGGCGTTGTTGGGTATGTAGTAGTGACGGAAAAAATCGCGAATGTCATTGAGCCGCGCAGCCTCGATATCCGCATGAGAGCCGATCACATTTCCGTAATAAGGATGGCTCTTGGGAAACAGCAGGTGCCCCACTTCTTCGTCCGCGAGATCGTAAGGAGTTCCTTCCCCCTGGCGCCGCTCATTTCGCACCACGTCGCGCTGATTTGTCAGCTTCGCCCGGTCCAGCGTTTCCAGCAGGAACCCCATGCGGTCGCTCTCCAGCCACAGCCCTAACTCCAGCTGGTTGCTGGGCAACGTTTCAAAGTAGTTGGTCCGGTCGTAGCTCGTGGTCCCGTTGATGTCGGTCGCGCCCGCCCCTTCCAGGTACTTGATGTGCGCCTTCTCGCCCACGTGTTCTGAGCCTTCGAACATCATGTGTTCAAACAGGTGAGCGAAGCCCGTACGTCCAGGCCGCTCATTGACCGGACCCACGTGATACCAGAGATCCACCGCCACCAGAGGCAGCTTATGGTTTTCATAGAGGATGACCTCCAGTCCATTCGGCAGCGTGTACTTCTCATAAGGCAGCTTAGGGACGACCAAAGGCTTTGCCGGAGGCAAGTTGGCCGCCTGGGCCAAACCCGCACCCAGGGCCAACACAATCAAGATCGCCGCGCCGCACTTCACCCCAAAAAGCTGCTTATCTGCCACTCCAGCCTCCAAAAACAGTCTTCGCATTCTATTTCATTCATTACGCGAAACGCCGTGATGCGGTTCACATTCCTTGCTTCCTGCCGCCGGGCCAGATATCTCCTCCGGCCCGTTATCCTGACCGGATCATGGACCTTTTCCCCTCCAGATAGGGATGAAAATCAGTTCAAGTAGCAGGTAGCCTTACCCCAGCGCAAGCCAGTCCCGAAGGGACGGCTGAGAAGAGCCCAGGACGCAGTCCGGGACGCAGTCCTGGGGACGAGTCTTTTACGCTGCTGCCGCATTCGGGAAGAGAGCGCTCCGCCTGCGTTTCCAACGAAGGAGAGAGGTAAAAGGACCTACTTCAACCCCCGTTCCTTCAGCATGGGCTCGATGCTCGGCTCACCGCCCAACCAAGCCTTATACATGGCCGCCAAATCCTCCGTATTCCCCCGCGAAAGCACCATGCGCCGGAACCGGTCTCCATTCGCGCGCGTCAGCCCGCCATGATCCAGGAACCACTGGTACGCATCATCGTCGAGCATCTCGCTCCATAGATAAGCGTAGTAACCCGCCGCGTAGCCCCCGGCCCAAATGTGTGAGAAATAAGTAGTCCGGTAACGCGGCGGCACATAGCTGATGTCGAGGTGCGTCCGAGTCAACGCCTCTTTTTCAAAAGTATCCGTGTTCTCGACTTGCTCGCCGGCTGGCAGAATATGCCACTGCATATCAAGCTCCGCCGCAGCCAGGATCTCTGTCAGCGCATACCCCTGGTTGAACGTCTTCGTCTTAATCAATTTGGCCGCTAACTCGGCGGGCATGGGCGCTCCGCTTGCATAGTGCTTCGCGTAATGCTGGAAAACTGCCGGATAGGTCGCCCAGTGTTCGTTGAACTGGGAAGGGAACTCGACAAAGTCACGCGCCACCGAGGTACCCGATAGGCTGGGATATTCCGTATTTGCGAACATCCCGTGCAGCGCATGTCCGAATTCATGAAACATCGTGGTCGCGTCAGTAAAGCTGATCAGCGCCGGCTGGCCGGGAGCAGGCTTGGGGAAATTGGCTACGTTGTATACCACGGGAAGCGTGCCCAGCAACTTGGATTGCCCCACGAAGCTGCTCATCCAGGCCCCGCCATTCTTGTTATCGCGCTTGAAGTAGTCGCAGTAAAACAAAGCCAGCGGCTTGCCATCCGCGTCCATCACTTCGAAGACGCGCACGTCCGGCTGATAGACCGGAATGTCCTTACGCTCGTGAAACGTGAGTCCGTAAAGCTGGTTCGCCGCATAGAACACACCGTTCTCGAGCACATTGTTGACTTCGAAGTATGGCTTCACCTGTGCATCATCGATGTCGAACTTCGCCTTCCGCACCTGCTTGGCGTAATAATCCCAGTCCCATGGTTCCAGCTGCTCGCCCTTCATGAGCTGGCGTATATCTTCCGCCTCAGATGCCGCATTGGCCGTGGAGGCAGGGACAAGTTGGTTCATAAACCGTATCGCCGCCTCCGGCGTCTTCGCCATCTGGTCATCCAGCTTCCAGGCCGCAAAATTAGGAAAGCCCAGCAACTTCGCCTTCTTCGCCCGCAGATCGGCGAGACGCAACACGGTTTCGCGCGTATCGTTCGGGCCGCCCCGTTCCGCGCGGTTCCAGGAATCCTCGAATAAAGTCTGGCGGCTGGTGCGGTTATCCAGATCGGCAAGGCTGGGTTGCTGCGTAGTGTTTTGCAGCGGCAATACCCAGCCCTCCTGTTTTCTTTGCTCCGCAGCCTGCGCCGCCGCAGCCAATTGGGCCGCGCTCAAGCCCGCGAGAGCAGCCTTGTCTCGCGTGGAGTAAGCGCCGTTCTTGGTTGCGGCCAGCAGCTTTTCCTTGAACTGATTCTGCAGCGTCGAGATCTCTTCGTTCAGTTTCTTGAGCTCAGCTTTGTCGGTATCCGAGAGGTTGGCCCCTGCGTGGACAAACTCGCGATGATAATACTCAACCAGCCTTAGCGCCTCGGGATCGAGCTTCAGTTTTGTACGTTCGTCATAGATTGTTTCCACCCGATGGTAGAGCTTACTGTCCAGAAAAATGGCGTCGTTGTGCGCGGCCAGCTTTGGAGCCTCCACCTGCTGGACCTTTTGTAGTTCGGGATTGGTGTTGGCGCCGGTCACCGCGCTAAATGCCGAAGTCACCCGATCGAGCAGCCGCCCGCTTTTCTCCAACGCGACCAGCGTGTTGTCAAAAGTGGGCGCAGCCGGATTATCGGCAATGGCGCGAACCTCAGCCAGTTGCTGAGCCATGCCGGCTTCTATCGCCGGCTGGTAATCGCTGTCATGGATCCTGTCGAACGGAGGAGCCTGGAAGGGCAGCGTGCTGGGCGCATAGAAAGGATTGTTCGGGCCGAAATCTACATTGGCGGCGGTGGCGGTTGCGCTTGAGAGCGCGATCGCTCCCGCTGCGGCGGTGGCTATGTAATGCATGGCTAACCTCATTGGGTCTCTGTAATGTGCTCCCTCACTTATCGATTGTAACGGCCGGATGAACATAGTTCGGAATCACCCCAGACCATCAACGGCGCGCGTGTTTTGTCGAAAGCCGGCCACTCCGTTGTTCGATCCACAAGCTACGTTGTTCGAGGGACGAAACAAGTTGCCATCCAGTTTGCCCTGAGGACACGTACTTCGATTACCGATGGTGCAATTCGTTCCTACGATCCCCCAGCCGCCTGATCGAGTCTCGCGCCTATCGAGTGCAAGTCATCAAGGGAGAGACGCATGCCTAAACTCCAGTCCATCGCCGGACTAGCGATGTCCCTGTTGCTGATTACCCCACCCGGAGTATTCGCATCCAGTCATCGCGAAGCGCCCATCACCGCACTAGACCACGCAGCCGACATCACCGACTTCTACGCTTTTGTCAGCTACGACCATCCTGATCGGGTCACGTTCATCATGAACGTCGATCCCTTCCTCGAGCCGAGTAACGGGCCTAATTACTTTCCTTTCGATCCCAACGTTCTTTACCAGATCAAAGTCGACAACAATAATGATGCGCTCGAGGATTTGAGTTTCAACATTCAATTCCAGACGCAGATTCGGGCCCCGCAGCTTTTCGTGGGATTCGCCGGCGCCGGCAATGGGATTAATGCTCCGAAGAACTCCCCTCCACCCGTAGCCCCGGGCACACCGGTTGTGCCTCCGGCAATCACGGCATTGGATGGTCCAGGAGCCGCGGGCTTGAGCCTGCGCCAGACCTATACCGTCACTCTTTACCGGGCGGGCAAAGCACTTCCGCTCACCAACGTCACGAATCAGCCGCTCTACGCCGTACCCACGAACGTGGGTCCGCGCACCATGCCGGACTACGAGGCGTTGGCGCAACAGGGCATCTTCACCTTGCAAGGAGATCGCGGAGACATTCGCGTCTTCGCCGGTACCATTGCAGATCCTTTCTTCATCGATTTGGGCGCTGCCTTTGACAGCTTTAACTTCCGCACCGCTGCCGGTGGTGGCGTGCTTACAGCCGCACAGGACAAGGACGATCATCTCAACCTTGCCCCCAATGCGGTGTCTGGATTCAACGTCAATACCATCGCCATCGAAGTGCCCATCGCTTATCTCACCGCTGACGGAGCCATTCACAAATCGTCCGACGTGAAGGCTACGATTGGAACCTGGGCAACGACCTCGCGTCCTCAGGTCACCGTTCGCCGTTCTCCACAGCCATCGCAAAGCTTCGGCTACTTCTACCAGGTGCAGCGCCTCGGTAACCCGCTGATCAACGAGCTGATCATCGGAACCGGATTCAAAGACACCTGGAGTATGTCCCAGCCGGTCAACGACAAGAATTTTGCCAGCTTTGATCTGGATCCGACGCTGGCTCGACTGTTCAACGCGATCTATGGCATCAACATTCCTCCTCCTCCGCGCACCGACCTGCTGCCGCTGGTCACCTACGCTCCTCCGATTGCCGCACCCGGCACTCCGGCAGGTCCGATTGCTGATCTCCTTCGCCTGAACACTGGTGTGCCTCCGACGCCTGCCGCAAACCGCAAGCGCATGGGTCTGCTTGCCGGCGATGGCGCAGGCTTTCCAAATGGACGGCGGCTTACCGACGACGTGGTGGACATCGCAGCTCGTGTGGTTGCAGGCGGCGTGCTCATCTCCAAGTTCAACGTCGCTCCCAATAACCTGATCGGCGATGGTGTCGCTGCGGCAGACGTGCCCACACAGGAAACCTTCCCCTATGTGCACTATGCCTACAGCGGCCGCGACAGCCGTCACATCGACCCGAGCGAGACCGGTTGCGGTGATCAGCCGACGCTCGAAAGCGCAAACCAAACCGAAGCCCCTCCAGCAAATCAGGGTGGCAGCACCACCTGCCCTGTGAATTAACCCGTCACCCGGCTCTCCGGCACGCCCCCTGAGGTGTGCCGGAAGCTTTTTTCCTGAAGGCACGATATGAAGATAGCCTCCATGGCCTTTCTCATCGCCGGCTTCCTCGTCGTATCCGGCGCGCACGCTCAGCCCAATACGCCCGCTCAGCAAAAGATCGCGGCGGCAAAACTGCAGATCGCTGCCGGCCCGAAGAAACCCGAAGCCTACAACAGTCTCGCCCTTGCTTTGTTAAGCCGCGCGAAAGAGACAGCGTCCGCCGATTACGACCGCCAGGCAGCGGAAGCAATCGCCGCGGGTCTCAAGCTCGACCCGCAGAATTTTCAACTGCGCAAAGCGCACGTAGCCCTGTTGCTGGACCAGAATCATTTCGCCCAGGCCCTCACCGAGGCGAACGGCCTCAACCTGCACAACCCGGACGATGCAACGGTGCGCGGTTATCAGGCACGTGCATACATTGGCTTGGGGAATTATCCGGAGGCGGAGTCTTCCACGCAGTGGATGCTCAACCTGCAACCGTTCAATGTTCCCGGACTGCTGCTGGCAGCCGAATTGCGGCAGCACTTTGGCGACCCGGAGGGAGCGCTGGAGTTACTGAATCGTGCGTATTCCGAGACCTCCCCTGGGGAAAGCGGAGAACTGGCCGCCATTGCCAACCGCATCGCCGTTGTAGATATCAACGCCGGTAACCTCGACGCTGCCAGCCAGATGTTGCAACGTGCCGACGAGGTTTTCCCTGGCTATCCGGAAACAGCGATAAACCGCGCGCTCATCTATCCGGCTCGGCACGCAGCCGCGCCTGCTGCCATTTCGCCACCACAGAAGATCGTTACGCCGCAGCCGCTATCCGAACCGGGCAAAGCCCCAGCAACCCTTACGCCCATCCTGTTCTCGCCACTTCCCGATGCTCTCCTGCTGCCTCGTGCTACCGGG
>DATJNV010000165.1:0-20817 GCA_035507705.1 Acidobacteriaceae bacterium | reverse complement strand
AGCCTATCGGTCACTACCCGAAATCACTTCCACCGGGATCTAAATAGACAGGCAGAAATGCGCAATTGCGCTCCAGGTTAGCGGCGTTCCGCAACCAGGGGCAGCAAGCGAGGTCGCGCTCAGGCGCGCTCCTTATAGAGCCGTATTTGACAACTGAATCCTGCCCCGGCGTTAGGTGCTTCGGGCGCATTCTTCTGCGCCCATGCGGACGTCCAAATGCCGGATTGGCAGCCAATCGGTGCATCGCGGGGAGGCTTATCTCGCTTATCTCGCTTTTCTCGCACAAAAAAACGAATTTACCCCGGATCCGGCAAGGCTGGCTGCCGGCCGATCTCCACCAACGCCGAAAAAAACCGAATTTTACGCAGATTTATGAAATTGCCGGCCTCCCGGGCTAGCCGTCGCCCATCGCAAACGGCTCCCCGCGCCCGGAAACCCGCAGGTACATCGAAAATCGCTGAAATTTATCAAGTTTTATAAGTCTTAGACAAGCTTGGGTAAGCCTATCCGTCATTCCTGCTCTCTGAAGGCAAGCCCAGAGCCTCTCACTTTTTGTCATCCTGTGGCAACCGTTCCTTCATCTCTTAACTTGTCGCAAGGCAAGTCAGGTGCTCGGAATGACAAAAGCGGGTCTTCGGTTTGCGTTTATAGCATTGGCTTGACCTTGGCGAGGCTCGTCGGCCGATGCCGTTTAAAGCTTTCCGGCCACGATCTAAAGAAGTCACAGCCTCCGATCGCAGCTGATTTGCCTTATGGGATCAGTAGAGAGGCTGGGTGAATGCGGGGTTGTTTCCCTGCGCTATAGTTTCCAGATGATGGGGATTCAGGTTACAGACCGCGACGTCCTTGTGGTCGTGGACGTGCAGAATGACTTTTGCGATGGCGGAGCACTTGCGGTTCGCGGCGGGCAGGAAGTGGTGCCGGTGATCCATCGCATCGCACCGGCATTCCAGCATGTGATTCTCACGCAGGATTGGCATCCCCAGGATCATCATTCCTTCGCGTCACATCATCCCGGACGAGCCCCGTTCGACACCATCGAGACTGCGCACGGCGAGCAGGTCCTGTGGCCGGAACATTGCGTGCAAAATAGCCTGGGCGCGGCATTCCATCCTCATTTGTTCGTGGACAATGCGGAGCTGATCTTGCGCAAGGGATTCCGCAGTGATATCGACTCCTACTCCGCCTTCATGGAAAACGATCACCAGACGCCCACCGGTCTCAAGGGGTACCTGCGTGAGCGTGGTTTGGAGCGTGTCTTCCTGTGCGGCCTGGCTTACGACTACTGCGTGCGTTTTTCCGCAATCGATAGCAGACATGCAGGGTTCGAAACCTATGTCGTGGAAGATGCCTGTAAGGCGATCGGCATCGGCAACACGGTTCAGGCTGCGAACCATGACTTTGCGCAAGCCGGAGTCCATATCCTGCAGAGCACGATGGTGGGCGAAGCCTGAACAAGCCTAAGCTATAGTGATCTTCTTGAAGCCCTCGATCATCATCCTTGCGTTCAACTGTGCGGACACGATCGGAACGACACTAGTCCAGGCACGGGACATCTCCGATGACATCCAGGTGGTCGACTCCTTCAGCACAGATGACACGGTAGCTTTCTGCCGGCAGCAAGGCGCGAAAGTGGTCCAGCATGCTTTCGAAAATTATGGCGCACAGAGAAACTGGGCTATCGATAATTTAGCGCCTCGATATTCCTGGCAACTACACCTGGACGCCGATGAACGGCTGACACCGGAACTCATCGCTTCGATTCGCGCGCTCCCGGAGAACCCGGTGGAATCGGGTTTTTTCGTAGCCCGACTAGTGCAGTTTCTGGGACGGCAGCTGCGCCATGGAGGTATGTCGCCTACCTGGCATTTACGCTTGTTTCGCAATGGCGTGGGCCGCTGCGAAGAGCGGAAGTATGACCAGCACTTTTATCTGACCCAGGGCTCGGCGGCGCAACTCCGAGGCTACATGATCGATGAGATCCGTATGTCGCTCTCGGAGTGGACCGCCCGGCATAACCGGTGGTCCGACGCTGAGGTGGCGGAGCAAACGGGCTCTGCAGAGGGGACTCGCGTTCAGCCTCGCTTAAGGGGAAACCCCCTGGAGCAGAAACGTTTTTTCCGCGGGCTCTATAATTCCGCCCCTCTGTTTGTTCGGCCCTATGTCCTCTTCGTTTACCGCTACTTCATTCGCCTGGGTTTCCTCGATGGTAAAGAGGGTTTTATCTTCTGGACCCTGCAAACCTTCTGGTTTCGCTTCCTGATCGACGCTAAAATCTTTGAGCAAAAGAAAAGCAGGAACAGTTAGAATCCCTGTGGGGGAATGCATGCTCGAAGTTGTGATTTGCCTCGGCGGCGCCGTCATCGCCTTCATCTCGATGCTTTTGTGGGCGAATGACGGGAACATCAGCAGCGCCGATTAGTAACGTCTGTAGCCTTTTTCGTACCCACGGATGTACGCGTCGCGGTAGATATTCCTGTACTCATCGCGATTCATCTCCGGATGCCCATATTCGGGAGCGTGCTTGTAGTCATGATCGTGTGTGGGGCGAAAACTGTGGCCGGTAGCGCGGTCGCGCGTGCCCTCGTTTAAGCCATCCTGGTAGCCCCAGTGAGCGGCATACTCAGCAGGCCCGTTCTGATCGCGGTAGGCATCGGCATAGTTGCTTCCGTAGCCTGACCCGTACTGCGCAGAGGCCATGGCTGCGCTCCCTCCTACCAGAAGAACCGCTACGGCATTGCGCCAATTCCGATGGATCGTCATTGCAACACCCCCTGCCGATAAAACGTGCATTTCCCGCGAAGGTTGTTCGCGTCTTTTCGATCGGATTAGGGTTGTTTTTCCATCGGCTGCGGTTTCGGATATGCGGATTCTCGGGCAACGCGCCGATCGGCGCAGCAGTGGCAGCTACAGGACGAGCAAAGCTGAGACATCTCCAGGGGGGGCTTTAGCGCCGGCGCTGAAGCCTCACGATACCAGCGGAAGGCGGATGATGAATTCGGTTTTTCCCGGGGCAGATTCCAATACGATGTCTCCGCCGAACTTGTCCACCACGATGTGACGGACAATGTCTAGCCCCAGCCCCGTCCCGTGTCCCGTGGGCTTGGTAGTGAAGAAGGGCTCGAAGATTAGTTTCCTGTTCTCTTCCGGGATGCCGGGCCCCTGATCCGCGATCGCCACGGAAACCTTTTCTCCTTCGACCCAGGTGCGTACAGTCACTGTGCTTTTTGCCGGGGAGGCATCGATGGCGTTGTCGAGCAGGTTGGTCCAGACCTGGCTCAGACCGACCCCGCAAGTCGAGAGCGCGGGAACCGAGGGGGCGAAAATCTTCTGAATCGTTAATTCTTTTTGGCGGAATTTGTGACCGAGAATGACGAGGGTGCTTTGGATGCTGTCGTGGACGTCGAGCTGGTGGCGCTGCGGTTTGTCTTCGTAAGCAAACTTCTTGACCGCGGAAACGAGGTCCGTTACCCGGGAAACACTCTCTTCAATGGTTCCCACGAGCTGCACACTCGAAATCAGGGCTTCCATCCAGTTCAGCGGGTCAGATAGCGTGTTACCAGGAAATTCGTGCTGCGCGCATTCCAGGGTCTGGGCATTGAAGCCAATGGTGCACAGCGTCGCCGCCAGCTTCCAGGAGTTTTCAATTCCGTGATCTTCCAGCCAGGACGCTAATTCGTCTTCGGCGTCGGCCTGTTCCATCGAACTCATCGCCGTCGGCTTCGACGGTTTCAAAGCTTGTTCCTGCAAAAGCCGCAGGCACTCGGTCTGGCCCTGGGTCATTACCTCGCCGCTGCACATTCGCAAGCTTATCTGTTGCAGCCGGCTAAGATTCTCGCGCATTTGTGAAGCAGCGCGCCGGGCAGCGGTTCCAGGATTGTTGAGCTCGTGCATCAGCCCCGCTGCCATGGTGCCAAGGGAAATCAGCTTCTCACGATGCAGTTCCTGGGCCTGGTACATCTGCAGCCGGCGAGCCATGTTTCCCAGAACCCCGGTACGTACCTTTGGGCAGGCGAACATGAGGTTCCAGAACAGCTCCTCGCGCAGGTAGACCACGCTCGATGGTTTGAGGACGGTGATCACGGCGTCGTGGGAGGGTTTGCCGATCAGGAGGGGAACTTCGCCAAAGGTCTCGCCATCTGTAATTGTGCTGAGTAAGAGCAGGTCGCCGTCTTCTTTGCGCTTTTGCAGTCGAATCTCGCCGTGGAGCATGATCCAAAAACCACGGTGGCTCTTGCTGATGTCGGAGAGGTCAGCGCCGGCGTCGGCGTGTATAAGCTCTACGGTTCCCAGGCATTTGAGGTCTTCTTTGGCAATGCCTGCGAAAACCGGTACTTTTTCCAATTCCGAGGCCAGGCTGGTGGCCTCGACTTCTTCGATCTTCGAAATTTGTTGAACATCCGTCATTGGTTTTTAGTAGCGTGCCAGGTACTTATGGATGAACTGCACCGAGATTGACCCCTCCCCTACTGCGGATGCCACCCGCTTGATCGAACCGTGACGAACATCTCCGGCAACAAAGATTCCCGGAACGCTGGTTTCGAGCAGGTACGGATCCCTGGGCTCGGTCCAGCCTTTCACCAATTTCCCGTCTACCTTCAGGTCAGAACCCGAGAGTATAAAGCCATTCGCGTCGCGCATAATCGAATCCGGGAGCCAATCTGTCTTCGGCGCCGCACCGATAAAGATGAACAAACCGCTCGCCGGTAGAGTCTCTTCGCCTTGCGGCCCACAAAGTTTCAAGCACGACAGGCGGCCATCCCCCAGGGCTTCCACCACCTGACAACACGTTTTGACCTCTATATTCGATGTGGCAGCGATCTGATCGATTAAGTATTTCGACATGCTGTTCTGGAGGGAATCGGCCCTTACCAGCATGGTTACCTGTTTGGCATGCTTGGAGAAGTACATAGCCGCCTGACCGGCTGAATTCGCTCCACCCACAATGAAGACGTTTTCGTCCTTACACGCCGAGGCTTCGGTCATGGCTGCCCCATAATAGACCCCCGCGCCCGTAAGCCTGTCCACACCAGGGATATCCAGACGGCGATAGGTGACCCCCACGGCAATGAGGCAGGCGTGGCAGGAAACCTCGCGGCCATCGGAAAGCCGGACGATGTTGTAGTTGTTCTCTGTCCGGATGCCCACGGCTTTCTGGGTGAGCATTTCCGCTCCAAAGCGGGTAGCCTGGATGAGCGCCCGCTCGGCGAGCAGCTGGCCGCTGAGACCCTCGGGAAATCCGAGGTAGTTCTCGATCCGGGAACTGGAACCGGCTTGTCCTCCCGCGGCCTCGTCTTCGATCACCAAGGTGCGTAGGCCCTCTGAAGCTCCGTAAACCGCCGCCGCCAGCCCGGCGAGCCCGGCCCCAATGATGACGAGATCATAGAAATCCTTGGCCGCCTGGGTACGCATTCCGATTTTGCCGGCCAGCTCCATTTGGCCCGGCTGCACAAGGTAGGAACCATCCCCAAAAAGCACCACCGGGAGCTTGTGGTCATCCAACTTGAAACGGGTCAGTAGATCCACGGCTTCGGAGTTTTGCTCCGGATCGAGCCACACGTAGGGAACCCGGTTGCGCGACAGAAAATCCCGAACCTGGTGGTCGCGCAGGCTGTAACGCGGTCCAACCACTCGCAGCCCTTCGAAGGGAGGTTTGTAGCCCTCCTTCCAGGTTTCCAGCAGATCGTTGAGCACCGGGTAGAGACGCTCCTCCGGAGGATCCCAGGGCTTGGTCAGGTAGTAGTTGATCTTGGCTGTATTGATGGCCTGGATGGCAGCCTCGGTGTCGGCATAGGCCGTCAACAAGGCTCGCTTGGCTTCCGGGTACAGGTCCATGGCCTTGCCCAGAAACTCGACCCCCGACATTCCAGGCATGCGCTGGTCGGAGAGAAATAGTGCAACCACATCTCCCCGTTTTTTTAATTGGTCGCAGGTATCAAGAGCGGCCTGACCTGAGGCCGCGCGCTGGATGCGATAGTTGGCTCCGTATTGGCGACGCAGATCCTGCACCACCATCTCGAGCACACTCACATCGTCGTCTACCGCGAGGATAACTGGCTTGCCCATGCTTCTTTAGTGTATTGCTGAGGGCACCAATCCGTCGCGCCCGCACTACTTTCGCTACACCCAAATCCAGTAACCACAGCAACTTGAGAGCGGCCCACTGACACTTTCGTGGGGTTTCATTTCCTGCTCAAGCCGCTAGGCTTGAGATCACCGGCACCCATGCGATTCAGCACCCAGACGGGGAGAAACGTACCCGAGGTGTCGCAAGACAGAACAGTTTAGAACGACCGGCGGCTGATGGTCGATAGCGTCAGTATGCAGCCGGTAAAGATTGCGAACGAAAGCAATTCGAGGCAAAAGGCAGCACGATGAATAAAATTATTCTGGCTGACAACCAAGCAATCTTTCGCGCTGGCATTGCCAAGGTTCTGGCGAGCGAAGAGGATTTTCGCGTAGCCGCCCAATGTGCCGACCTGGAGCGGCTGTTGCTCTCTGTGGATGCATACCGCTCCTCGATCGTGCTGTTTGCGTCAGCTTTGCGGCCCGAATATCAGGACCTGATGTCACACGTCAAAGCAGCCGGCAGCCGCGCGGTGGTGATCGCGGAAAACGGCGAACCCGCCCAGATCTTCACAGCGCATGACATCCGCGGCGTTGTTTACCGCAATACGACCGGCCAGGCCCTGGTAGAGTGCGTGCACCGGGTCATCAAGGGCTTCTCATCGATTCAGCGTCCGGCTGAGGCCATTGGAGCAGAGGAAGAGGATTCGGTCGGCGCACGGGTTCGCGATCGGTTGACGCCGAAAGAGATGAAGATCGTGGCCCTGATCGTCCAGGGCTGCAAGAACAAAGAGATCGCTCTTCGCCTGGGTACCACGGAACAGGTGATCAAAAACTACCTGCGCAGTGTCTACGACAAGACCGGCGTTTCGGACCGCCTCGAACTAGCTCTTTTCACCATTCACCATCGGATCCTGGCTGCGGCGGCGGCCGAGGCCGGCAACTCGGTCCAGATGCGCACCGCCTAGCAGCGATTTTCTCCGGCCTGCGGCCTGTTGAGGGCTCGGGCCCGGAGGGGCTCGCAGCTCGCTTCTTTCCGAATCACCCCCACAAAACCGTCATTTCGAACGAAAAAAGCGAGACCTCGTCTTTTCCATCTCACGATATTGGCAAGGGGCTCGTGGCGGGCTGGTTTGTGGGAATACTTGCCGGCGTTGCGTAGGTTTGTGCCGCCCCCTAAAAAGGGTTTCGGGCGTTCTTCTTCTGTGTTCCCGGCACTCTGTGCCGGGAACTAGTTTCTTCCATCCCTTCGGGATTGGTTCACGGCACTCGTCCGAACCACCTTGCGTCCCGTTCTCCGAGGCCCCGCAAGGGCAAAGGACCGTGTGCCGCTGTGTTACTGTTTCGGTAGGGCAGCCTGGGTTGTTCCCTTGTTCTGATCCGGGCCTAAGAGGAAATGCCGCAACAGTCGAACCTGTTTTCGTCCAGCCATTCGAGCGGTTCGACCGTGCAAGAGCAGCCCTCGCCGCAGCGTCCTTCCCGCGTCCCTTTTTGGCTTCGCCGGGTGGAGATATGCCTTTACGTCATCATCCGCATTTATATCGGCATCATCGTCCTTGTGCTTCCCTGGTACCCGCCGCTTTGGGCGGATAATGAACTGTTCAACCACTTCCCACGGGTGGCCACATTCCTTACGTATGGAGCAGTCCGTGGAGTGGTCTCCGGCCTCGGCCTGCTGAACCTGTGGATCGCCATCGTCGAGGCAGCACAATTCCGCAAAACCCATTCCTGAAATGCATGAGCCCCGATACCGGTAAACCTCCCCATCTGAACAGCGCTCCGCTCTCTTATCAGAACCCCGCGTTCATCAACAGCCCGGACGGGCGGCTGGTCCGGATCCTCTCGGAATATTCCGAACCGCTGGCGCGTTTTCGGCGCGAACGTATCCAGGACACAGTCGTATTTTTCGGCTCAGCGCGGTTTCGCGCGCCGGATGACGCGAACGCAGAACTGGAATTGCTCGACAAACCAGGCTCCGTTGCCGCGGCGCCGGACGAAGAACAACCGGCCACAGATGAGGAGATCGCCAAAGGGACAGCCAGCGATCTGCAGCGGCGCCGCGCCGAAGCCGGAGTCGAGATGGCCCGCTATTATGAGGACGCTCGCCAGTTGGCCTCCATGTTGACCAAGTGGACGCAAACCCTAAAAGGTCGCCGGAACCGTTTTGTCGTCACCTCAGGGGGCGGTCCGGGAATTATGGAGGCGGCCAACCGCGGCGCTTATGAAGCCGGCGGCAAATCCATCGGGTTGAACATCCGGCTGCCGTTTGAACAGGAACCGAATCCCTACATCACTCCCTCTTTGAATTTCGAATTCCACTACTTCTTCATGCGCAAATACTGGTTCGCCTACCTGGCGAAAGCGCTGGTGGTATTTCCCGGCGGATTTGGCACGCTGGATGAGATGTTCGAAGTGCTCACCCTGGTGCAGACGGAAAAGCTGGCTAAGAAGATCAGCATCGTTGTCTATGGTTCCAGTTACTGGAACAGCATCCTGAACCTGGATGTGCTGGTAGACAAGGGAGCCATTTCCGCTCGCGATCGCGGACTCTTCCAAATGGCAGATACTCCCCAGCAGGCGTTCGACATTCTGAAGAGCGAACTCACCCGCTATCACCTGGAACCCGAAGCCAAACGGCAGGCGGCGCCAAACGTGGAGGAGGAGCCCCTTCTTAACCCGGATATTACTAGTACACGTTAGGTGCAGCAGTCTGGTTACTTCGGTGGTAAGAAACGTGTTATCCAGGCTGGTTCAAGGCAAATTTAGACATAGATTCGCGAGACAGTAACTCCCTGTTCATCACCTGCACTAGATACTGGGCATACGAGAGCGACCACACAAACACGGTGTGGCAGCAAGGGCCGGGTGCGGTTGCTCCAGGTGGAGGAAGAGATGACTGGATCCCGGATCTCCTATCTCTGGAACAACGAACGCGCTGCCAAAGGCTTCGCTTCCGCTGTCTCGCTTCACAGCCACACGAATCGTTCGAAAGAGACACTCGACTTCATCGTCAAGTTAGCCAACGAGCACACTTTTTTTCGCGTTCTTATCCACCGCGAAGAACGGCGCGCCCGGCAGAAGCACCGCTTGCCGATCAATTACGCCAGGAGCTACTGGACGCCGCCGCTGACGCCGCGTTTGGCATTCGACCTGGAAAGCAAGCAGATTGCGGAAAAGCTCCAAGTGCAACCGCTGGTTTCCATTACTGATCACGACGATATCCAGGCGCCCATGCTCCTGCGCACCGTGGCCAGCGCCCGACACATTCCAGTGTCGGTGGAATGGACGACGCCTTACGGCAAAGATCAGGCCTTCCATCTCGGCATCCACAACCTGCCCAGCGCGACTGGCGCCGAGTGGATGCGGGAGTTTGAAGCCTTCACCGCAAACCCCAGCAACAAGCGCCTGACGGAAATGCTGACCGCGCTTCATGAATTGCCAAACGTACTGATCGTCTTCAATCACCCGCTGTGGGATCTGTATAAGGTCGGCCACGATGTGCACCAGCAGCGTGTCGAAGAATTCCTCAGCGAGAACAGCCCGATGATTCACGCGATGGAGTTGAACGGGCTGCGCAACTGGGAAGAAAATCGGCTAGTGAAACGGCTCGCGGCTCGCTGGAACAAACTACTGATTTCCGGCGGCGACCGGCATGGCCTGGAGCCAAACGCCAATGTCAACCTGACGGAGGCGACCACCTTCAACGAGTTTGTCGACGAAATCCGGCGCGAGAATCGCAGCCACATACTCTTTATGCCGCAATATGCGGAGCCGTGGAAGCACCGCATCATGCGTTCGACGCTGGACGCCATTCGTGATTACCCCGACTTCCCCGAAGGTTCCCGCCGCTGGGATGAGCGGGTCTTTCACCCCGATTTCAACGGTGTGGAACGGCCGCTGACGCAGCTCTGGCCCAAGGGCGAAGCGCCGCCGTACATGCGCCTGATCATCCAGTTTGTCCGGATGTTGGGAAGCAACCCGGTGAGCAGCAGCCTGCGGCTTGCCTGGAATGAGCAGCATGAACTGCAGTTTGCGCTCGGCGAGCAGGAAGCGTTTTAGAGCCGCTTGGCACTTCCCGCTTCGACTCGGTGCGAATACACTCTGCCTATGCGCGAAGCGATTCCGAGGGTTGCCTACCTTCCGGATACGTTTTACGAAGTCAACGGGGTGGCTCATACCAGCCGCCAGTTTGAAGCCTTTGCCCTCCGCAGAGGACTTCCTTTCTTCTGCCTCCATCCCGGGAAAAAGGGCGGCAACATTGAAGAAAAACAACAGGGTGAATTGACCACGCTGGAGATTCCCCGCGGCAGCCTGGTTTCCTTTCGCATTGAGAAGGACCTCACCTTCGACCCCGCTTTTTTTCGCCATAAAGATTTTCTGGAGCAGCGCCTGCGTGCGTTCCGCCCGGACCTCATTCACGTGACCGGCCCGAGTGAGCCGGGAATTCTCGGCGCGTGGCTGGCAAGCATTCTGAAAGTGCCTCTGGTCGCAGCCTGGCACACCAATCTCCATGAGTACGCCGCGCAGCGGGCGGGCTGGTTTCTGCACATGCTTCCCCGCGGTCAACAGCCGGTGGTGGAGAAAAAAATCGAAGATGCCGCCATGTTCGCGTGTGCACGCTTCTACAAGCTGGCGAAAGTCCTGTTTGCTCCCAATGTGGATCTGTGCCGGCTACTGGAAAAAGCTACCGGGCGCCATTGCGCGCTGATGCCTCGGGGAGTGGATACCATCGCCTTTTCACCGGAGCTTCGTGACCGCAGCGCAACAGACGACGCGTTCGTTCTCGGCTTTTGTGGCCGGCTGTCGGTGGAGAAGAATGTGTTTCTGCTCGGCCGCATCCGGACCGAGTTGCTAGCGCGGGGTATCTCCAACTTTCGGTTTCTGATTGTGGGTCACGGGAAGGAAGAAACGTGGCTGCGGCAAAATCTACCGAACGCGGAATTCACTGGCGTGCTGCGCGGCCGTGACCTCGGTCGGGCCTACGCCAACATGGATTTGTTTGTTTTTCCTTCTCATACGGATACGTTCGGCAACGTGGTGCTCGAGGCGCTGGCGTCCGGAGTTCCTGCCGTGGTCACACCCGATGGCGGCCCGCGTTACATCGTGAGGGACGGCGAGACAGGTTGCATCGCCACGGATGATCAGTTCTCGGCTACAGTGGCTCGGATTATTCAAAACCCGGCGCTTCATGCGCAGATGGGTCAGGCGGCGCGAAGCTATGCGCAGTCTGCATCTTGGGATTCGGTGTTTGAGGGGGTTTACTCCGCCTACGAAGAGATGCTCGGGCAAGGCGTTGCTGCGGTGGGCGCGGCGGATTAGATTTACCTTTGAAGGGTGCGGGGAGGTCGTGCGCTTCCGACGAAGAACCGCAATCCGTCCTTTGTCATTCCAGCAAAGTCGAGGAACCTGCAGTTTCTCTCCTGGATCAAGAGGCCACGTGGGACCCAAGATTCACAGCTCTTACTCCACCTGGCCGATGTAGACCCCGTAGGGCGGCAGCTTAATTGCCGCCAGCGAATCGGCGTCAGCAACATCAGGCGACTTGAGCAATGTCTTAAGCGTCTTTCCGGTCACACCCTGCGCCGACAAATCAAATGCAATAGTCTGCGGAGCCGGCGTGAAGTTGCATGTCACCAGGACAGATGCACCGTCCTGCGTTTTTCTTAGCCACGAAAGAACGTTGTTGTCGTTCACATCCAGCATGGTGAGGGTTCCGTCGCGGAGAGCGGGATTCGTGCGCCGCAGTTGTATCAGTTGCTGATACCAGCTCCAGAGAGAATCATCTTCTCTGGACTCCAGCGCCACGTTCACCATCTTGTAGGAAGGGGGTATCGGCAGCCAGGGCGTGGCCGAAGCTGTCGTGAAGCCGGCATTCGGCGAACCGTCCCACTGCATCGGCGTACGCTCACCGTCCCGGCCTTTCTCCTTGGGCCAGCCGATCTTGCCAATCGGATCCTTCACGTCTTCGACCCTGGTGGGCGGAGTCGTCGTCATGCCCAATTCTTCGCCGTAATACATCATCGCCGTGGCGCGCGTCCCGAGCAGCAAGGTGGCAATGACGCGAGCAATCGCCAGATTGTGCTTGCCGTCGCCATAGCGATTCCAGCTGCGGGGATTGTCGTGGTTGTCGAAAACGAACAGCGGCTGGTCGTCATCCAGGTCATGCTCGGCCTGGTCGATGCGGGTGCGAAAGTCCGCAACATTCAGCTTGTTCAGGAAGCCTACCTGCATGTCCATGGGTAGCTGAAGTTCGTCGTGGTTTTCGCCATACCACTTGCGCAGTTCGGATACATCGGGGAGATAAGTCTCGCCGATCAGCACGCGATTGCCCGGATAACTGCTGACCACTTTGTCCAAATCGCGCATTACCCGGTGCACCTCAGGCAGGTTGTTGGTCATCGAGTCGTCGAGATTGGGGTCACCGTAGGCATTGGTGCCCGGCAAAACCTTCTCGTCGCGCAGTTGCTCGTCTTCGAACAACGTCGGCACCGCGTCCAGTCGAAAGCCGGCGACTCCCTTATTCAGCCAGAAGCGAAAGGCAGAAAACACGGCATGCTGGACAGCCGGATTTCTCCAGTTCAGGTCAGGCTGCTCCGCATAAAATTTGTGGTAGTACCACTGTGACGTTTTCGGATCATACTTCCACGCAGAGTGGCCAAACACAGACTGCCAGTTGTTCGGAGGCTCTCCGGGGCTTTTTCCGTCGTGCCATACATACCAGTCACGCTTGGGATTGGTTTTCGAGCTCCTGGACTCGATGAACCACGGATGCTTATCCGAAGTATGGTTCATCACCATGTCCATGATCACGCGGATGTTTCGCTTTTTGGCCTCAGCTACCAGGTGGTCGAAATCCGCCATCGTTCCGTACTGGGGATCAATGGCTTCGTAGTTGGAGACGTCATAGCCGAAATCGACCTGGGGGGATGGATAGATCGGCGTAAGCCAAATAGCGTCGACCCCAAGTTCCTTTAGGTAATCGAGGCGCTGCGTGATGCCGTTCAGATCGCCAACGCCGTCGCCGTTCGAATCCTGAAAGCTGCGGGGATAGATTTCGTAGATGAGAGCATGCTTCCACCAGGGATCATTCTTCTCTGCCGCGGCGCTCTTCTCTGCTATGGCGCCTGTCTGTGCTACGGCGCCGGCACAGGTGAGAACCAGGATTGCCAGAGTCAGCCAAGTCTTGCGCATATGTATGCCTTTCATTTTTTCTTCAGGCGATCGAAGTCCAAGCCGAACTGTGGATTGGATTTGGTGCCATCGATCTTGAAGGGAATTTCTGTGCCAACGCCATTTTTTTGGAAGACATGGTCGAACGGCATCAGCAGCACGCCTTTCCATCCGCCGACCATGCGTGACACCGTGGCCTGCATGTCGGCCGTTCCAGCGAAGTTGAATTTAGCACCATCCAGGGTATACGTTCCGGCCAGCCGGATGCGGGCTCCGGGGATGTCGTAGTGCAGATCGGGTAGATTGAGTGCCGCATCGGCAAGAGTGAAGTCGCCGCTGAGTTGCGATCGCACCAGGTCCCGTTTTCCGTCTCTCGCTTGCTGGGTAGCCAGTTCCACTTCCCCTTGGCTACGCAGGCTGAGCTCGTCGATCCGATTCTGGATTTTTTCGCTGGTGAAGCGGCCATTGATGACCGCAAAGTTGCCCTGAAGTCGCAGGCGATGGGCTACATCCTGCGGTCCCGGCGGCAGGTCAAGCCTGGTGTGCAGCTTCACCTGGCCACTCATCACCGGCGGGTCAGTGCGCACGGCGAGACGCAACAGGTCTTCGATTCTCGCCTGGTCCATATCCACATCCAGGTAAACGCGGCGGCCTGGCTCACCCCGCACCCGCACCACATATCCCCGGGCTACCAGAAACGAGTGCAGAAATTGTGCCTTCACGGGCTGCAGCCAGGTATTGCCATCCGTTCCATCCACGATGGCGTGAAATTCGGTGTGCAGCGGAACTTTGTGTCCGCTGATCTTGACCTGGAAGTCAGGCGTGTCCGTCTCGCCGTCGACTACGATCTTGTCCAGCTCACCCTGATAGGCGCCCTGCGAAGAGAGGATGCCACCAATTCCCTTGATGGTGCCGAGGTCAGCGTCGTGAAACGAATAGGTGCCTCCAAGCGCGGTATCCCCTGGCCGGTCGGCGTTCCAGGGACCAAAGTTGCCGCGCGTTTCGATCTGGCCCACTGGTTTCGGATTGGTGAGCATGGCTGTAAAATCCAGCGGCTTCCCCGGCCCAATGGAGCGCAAGTTGAGTTTCTGAATAACAAACCGCGTGGGAAGCCTGCCCGGCTTATCTGTGCCCAAAGTGAGGATGGTATCCGTGCAGTCCATCTGGTCGACAAAGACAGTGACCTTTTCCGGTGAGTGGCTCTGAGCCTGCGACCCTTGTTTGCGTTGGCTTTTCGGCGGTAGGTTGATACGAAGCCCCTCCACCTCGACGTGGCCTATGTGCAACGGGGAATGGATCAGGCTGGAGTACCCGGTGCGGAACGCAAAATGCCGCACGGAGAAAGTCGGCGTGCCCGAATCGATGTTGTAGGGATAGATCGCTAAATCTTTGCCCGAAACTTCGAATCCGCGCAGGAGAGACACATCCAATTCGCCCAGATCCACGCGGCTGTGAAAGCGCGCAGAGAGACTTTGCACCAAACGCGCACGCAAGATCGGCTCTGCGCGGTGAAGCAGGATCTCGAAGATGGCCGCAATCACAACGACGGTTCCCAGGGCGATTATTCCCACCCAAAGCCACGCCCTTTGCCTGTTACCCGCCACCGCTATGCCTGCCTGCTATGCCCGATGCTACAACGGGGCACACCGGCATGTAACATCGCACCGAGGGGGCAGCTCATGAAAATGACCCGAATTCTTGTGTTTCTGATGCTCCTGCTTGCCGGTCGCGCCTGGGGCCAGGCATTGCCCTCGCCTTCCCTCAACATCGACACTTATATCCACCAAAGCTGGGACAGCCTTTCTCGTTCGATGTCCGAGTGCGCATCGCTTGTAGATCCGAAGGTGACGACGCGGCCGCTGCTGTATCTGCCCTACGGCGCCCCAACCCCCGTGCAATTGCTGCGCCTGCGCACGCAATGCAAGGTCGAGATTGCCCATTTACCGCACCGGATCACCCACCTCGGTGACGTCAAGGAGTCGCAAATTCCCAGGCCGGGGCTGCTCTACCTGCCCAATCGCTACGTGGTCCCGGGCGGCCGGTTCAACGAAATGTTCGGGTGGGACAGCTATTTCATCATCCTGGGCCTATTGCGCGACGGACGAGTCGATCTGGCCCGCGGGATGGTGGAGAATTTTTTCTACGAGATTGAAAACTACGGAGCTGTCCTCAACGCCAATCGTACTTACTTCCTCACCCGTTCGCAGCCGCCGTTGCTGAGCTCGATGATTCGGGCAGTCTATGACGCAGAGATCGCGCGCGATCCGTCGGCCGCCAACCGAGCGCGGCAAAAAGAATGGCTCATCCACGCCTACTCGTATGCGCGTCGGGATCATGATTTCTGGTTGAGCGATTTTCATCGTGCCGGACAAACCGGGCTGCAGCGTTATTTCGATATAGGTGAGGGACCCGTACCCGACATTGCGGACCACAGCAGCTATTACATCGATGTCATCCGATGGCTGGTCAGTCATCCTGAGGTTCACACCAACTACCTGATCGCCGCACCCGAGCATCCGTCTCCAGCTGAACAGGCAGCGTTGGCGAAGACCAGTTGCGATGCCAGTCACTCGGTGGTGTGCAGCCTCGCCTGGTTCCACGGTTATCGACTCACTCGCGACTTCTACAAAGGCGATCGCTCGGTGCGTGAGTCGGGTTTCGATATCACCTTTCGCTTCGGCCCGTTCAGCGGTTCGACACACCATTTCGCCGCCCTGGGCCTGAATAGCCTGCTTTATAAGTATGAACGCGACCTGGCTGACATCGCCGCCATGATCAATCAGCCGGCAGAAGCCGCGCAATGGAACAAAGAAGCTGAAGACCGACGGCGGCTCATCAACAAATACTTGTGGAACCCAGCCAAAGGAATGTTTTTCGATTACGACGTGATTACGAATCAACAGTCTGACTACGTGTACGCGACCATCTTCTATCCGCTTTGGACCGGCCTCGCGACTCCGGAACAGGCCAAGGCGATCGATAGTCATCTTGGACTGCTCGACAAGCCGGGCGGCCTCGCCACCAGCACCTATGACAGTGGGTTGCAATGGGATTTGCCCTTCGGGTGGGCTCCGCTAAACTGGTTTGCTGCCGATGGCCTGTTGAAATATGCATTCACTGAGGATGCGCGACGGGTAGCTACCGAGTTCACCCACACCATTCGAGCCAGCTACGAGAAGGAAGGCACAATCCACGAGAAATACAACGTGGAGACAGGGTCGTCTAACGTGCAGTTGATAGCCGGATACAAGAATGTGATTGGCTTTGGCTGGACCAACGCGGTTTATGTTGAGATGGAGCATTTACTGAATGGCCATTAAACATGTGCTGCCGCCCCCGGATCGCCGGGCCTTTGGACAGTCGCGGCGCAAGCAGGTCAGACGCCAGGAGCAAAACCGGTGGCGCATCGAAGACCGGCAGACGGATCCCATCGATGCTTTAGCCGCTTCCTCAGCCGGCAGGGTGCCTGCTTTGCTGGAAATCAAGTGGCAACGGATGGCGGCTTCGCCGTTTGGATTTTTCCGCGGCGCGGTCTCGGTAATGGCGGCTGATCTTGCGGTGCTGCCCCATACCGGCATCTTCGCTCAACTGTGCGGGGATGCCCATGTTCGCAACCTTGGCGCCTTTGCCGCGCCGGACGGGCGCCTGGTTTTCGACATCAACGACTTCGATGAAACCATTCGTGGACCGTTCGAGTGGGACGTGAAGCGCCTGGCGACCAGCATCATCCTGGCGGGACGGGAAGCGGGAAGCAAGAGCGCGGATTGCGGCGAAGCAGCCGCTCTCTTTCTGAAGAGCTATCGCCGCTCGATGCACGCGTTTGCGCGCATGACCGTGATGGAAGTGGCGCACTTCCAGGTACATCGCCTGCAGCGCATCGCGCCCGTCTCTCAGGTACTGCGCAAAGCCGAACAGGCAACGCCGCTCTACAACGCGGAGCGGCTGCTGCAGGATCCGCCAAAAGGGAGCGGACTCAAGCATCGTATCTTCGTTGAGAACAAGCCCCTGCAGTATCGAATTACCGGTGCCAAAGCGCAGGCCATTCTCGATTCTCTTGGGCCGTACCGGCAGTCATTGCTGCCGGAGCGGCGCCACTTCTTCGACCTCTATCGGCCTATCGACGTCGCCTTCCGGGTGGTCGGAACGGGCAGCGTGGGCCTCCGCGACTACATTGTCTATCTGGAAGGCAATAGCGCGGAGGATCCCCTGTTCCTGCAGATCAAGGAAGAGACTTTCTCGGCCTATGCCCCCTACCTGGGAGAGATCGGGGAACCGCAGCATCAGGGACAGCGAGTGGTCCAGGGACAGCGGGCGATGCAATTCCTGTCGGACATGCTTCTGGGCTGGACCTCCATCAACAATCGCCAGTATCTGGTTCGCCAGCTCAATGACCATAAGGGTTCGCTGGCGATCGAGGACCTGAAGGGCGAGGGTCTGATGCAGTACGCCGAGATTTGCGGCGAGCTGTTGGCCCGCGGGCATGCTCGCTCGGGGGATCCGGTTGCATTCGACGGCTACATTGGCACCTCGGATCGACTGGTCGAGGCCGTAGCCGGCTTCGCGATCGATTACGCCGACCAGACGGAGCAGGATTACAAGACGTTTCTGCGTTCCCGCTTTGCGCCCAAGACAGCCAAGAAGGGGCCGCCTGCGAAGGCTTCCGGGCGCAGGCCCAAGCTGAAACCTGGGCCAGCCATCAAGGAGGCCGCGCCCGTGGCGGCGGCCAGAGAGAAGAAGTAGATGGGCTTGTCGTTCCCCGTACGAGCCCGCTGTTACGCGGGGATAGAGTCGGCTTCCCTCGGGGGGTTATGCGCGACCTGTACGGCAAATGCGACAATGGGAGCAGCGCCTCGGCGCTGCTTTTCTTATGCTCCAACTTTCCGGCGCCGGTAAGCGGTTTGGCCCCCGCATCCTGTTTGAGAATGCCGACTGGCTTATTACGCCTAATGAACGCACCGCCCTGGTTGGCGCTAATGGCACAGGCAAGTCCACGCTCCTGAAGGTTCTCGCGGACCAGGAATCGCTCGACTACGGCAGTCTCCAACGCACCCGCGGGATGACTGTCGGCTATCTGCCTCAGGAGGGCCTGGTCCTTTCCGGGCGCAGTGTTTTTGAGGAGTGCCTGTCGGTCTTCGCCGAGTTACAGAGCATGGAAAAGGAATTGGAGGTCCTCTCCACCAAGCTGGCGGAGTATGACCCGTCCACGCCCGAGTATGCGGCCGCCGCCGACCGCTTCTCGCACCTCGACTCACACTTTCGCGCCCACGACGGCTATGCCCTCGATGCCCAGGTCGGAACGGTGCTGGGCGGCCTCGGCTTCAGCAAGCATGACTGGGCACGGCAGACGGAGGAGTTTTCCGGCGGATGGCAGATGCGCATCGCCTTAGCTAAGTTGCTGCTGCAAAAGCCCAGCCTGCTGCTACTCGATGAGCCGACCAATCACCTGGACCTGGAAACGCGGAATTGGCTGGAAGGCTACCTCGACAGCTATCCCAACGGGTACATCCTCATTTCCCACGACCGCTATTTTCTCGACGTCACGGTGGGCAAGATTATCGAGATCTGGAACAAACGCCTGCATGTATACCACGGCAATTATGAGAAGTACATAACGCAGAAAGAGGAGCGGCGCACGCAATTGCTCTCGGCCTACAAGAACCAGCGGGAGCACATCGAGCACCTCGAAGCCTTCATCAGCCGGTTTCGTTACCAGGCCACCAAGGCCAAACAGGTGCAGAGCCGAATCAAAGAGCTGGACAAAATCGAGCGGATCGAGATACCCGAGGAAGAAGAAGTCATCCACTTCACCTTCCCCCAGCCTCAGCCTTCCGGCCGTACGGTGGTGGAGGTCTCGGATCTGGCCAAGAGCTACGGGCCGAAGGAGGTGCTGGAGGGGGTCAACTTCACCATCGACCGCGGCGACCGCATTGCCCTCGTGGGCGTCAACGGCGCGGGAAAGTCCACCCTGATCCGGATGCTTTCGGGCATGGAGCCACCGACCGGTGGAACCCTGCGCCTCGGTCACAATGTGACGGCGGAGTATTTCGCCCAGGATCAGTACAAAGTGCTGGACGGGAATGCACGCATGCTGGAGGACATCAGCAACACAGCGCCTCGCGTCTCCACAACTGACCTGCGCAGCCTTCTGGGTTGCTTCCTCTTCTCCGGGGATGACGTGTTTAAGCCACTGGGTGTCCTCTCGGGCGGAGAGCGCAATCGCTATGCCTTGGCGCGGATCCTGGTGAGCCCGGCAAATTTCCTGTTGCTCGATGAGCCTACCAACCACCTGGACCTGCGAGCCAAGGATGTTCTGCTGGACGCCATCGCGCGCTTCCAAGGGACGGTGGTGATGGTGTCACACGATCGCTACTTCATCGACCGGCTGGCGACCCGGATTTTCGAAGTCGAGGGTGGCCATGTGCATGTGTATCCGGGTAACTATGAGGATTACATGTACCGCAAAGAGCAGGCAGCGCGGGGAGGCAACACCAATGGCGTTGTTGTTGCGGCTCAGGAAATGAAGCCTGCGGCGGAAGTTGCGGCACCTAAAGGCAAGCGGGTGAACCCGATCAAGCTGCGCCAGATGCAGGAGCGCTGCACTTTTGTGGAAGAGGAGATTCCGCGCATTGAGGATTCCATCGCGGCGGCCGAAGAGTCGCTTGGGGTGTATCAAAGCCCGGAAGAGACACAGCGCCTGACCGAATTGCTGGAAACCCTGCGGGAACAGCATGACTCACTGACGGCCGAGTGGGAAACATTGGTGCAGCAACTGGAACAGCAGGCATAACGAACGGGTTACCAGGTGATAGCTGTGCCTGGGGAATTTCCCCGGGTGTTCCGGCGTATGCATTAAAGTAAAGCCAGTATCCAGAGATGGGCCCCAGGATTACATCCTGGGTAATTTTCAGTCGTCCCTTGCGGGACTGGTCTTCTTTTGATTAGTACCCAGGACTCCGTCCTGGGCTATTCTCAGCCGTCCCTGCGGGACTCGAGGGCAGGATTAAAGTCGTGCCCTGATACAAAGACCTTTTAGCAGCCTGCTAATGCGACCTTAGGCCCCTTGACTACTTCGACCCAGCGTAAAAGCATCGCTTCCCGCTCCTCCGCATTTGCTGTTTCCGCCGGGATCCTGCTCAGCAAAATCATCGGGCTGGCCCGGGAGCGTTTCATCGCCCACTACCTGGGGAACTCCGACGCGGCGGACGCCTTCCGCGCCGCTTTCCGCATACCGAATTTCCTGCAAAACCTTTTCGGCGAGGGCGTTCTCTCGGCGTCGTTCATCCCGGTCTATGCTCGCCTGCGCGCCGAAAAACGCGATGAGGAAGCCACGAAACTGGCGGAAGCAATCTTCGCCATCCTGTTTTTGCTCACATCGTTGCTCACTGTTATCGGAATTTTCGCTACGCCCTGGCTCATCGACGCCATCGCACCGGGGTTCCATGGAGCGAAGCGCCAACTCACTATCCACCTGGTGCAGATCCTGTTTCCTGGGGCAGCGCTTCTCGTTCTTTCCGCCTGGTGCCTCGGCATCCTGAACAGCCATCGGAAATTCTTCCTTTCCTATTCCGCTCCCGTGCTTTG
>DATJNV010000164.1:0-64477 GCA_035507705.1 Acidobacteriaceae bacterium | reverse complement strand
ACCGCAATGAAAACCCGCAGGGACAGGACAATCCAGAGCAGGGCACGGCAGTGCCAGGAAAGAGCATCGAAGACTGTTCGAGTCCCCCCTAGGGCACGACACAAAAACCAGACTCACCGATAACTCCGCATGACCTCACGGTGAAATGTACGCATCTGTATCCTTTTTGGATTGACGCAGGACAGACGCGGATTGACGCAGCACAGGCGCAGGACAGACGGATATGGTCCTGACACGACACGGGCTTCCAACAACGCTTATTGATCCTTCCACGGAGTTGCGGTCAAACGGTTATCTGCCGCCCGCTTGACCGAGCGTCAGGTCACGCTATAGCGTGCTTTCCTCATCTTGTGATACAGAGAGTAATGATTTTTATGAGGCAATGGAGACATACCGTAACGACAGTGCTGATCACCGTGTTGTCGGCAGGCGCAGCCACTTTGGATGGCCAGCAGGACGCTGGAACAAGTAAGAATGGCCTCGAGTCCACGCCGGTACTCGGCTGGAGCTCCTGGAGCTTCCTCCGCGAGCATCCCACGGCAGCCAAGCTGGAAGCTCAGGCGCAAGCACTGGACGACTCCGGCCTGAAGACACTCGGCTACAAATACATTAATCTGGATGACTTTTGGTACCAGTGTCCCGGTAGCCAGGGTCCCAACGTGGATCCTTATGGCCGCTGGATAACTGACTCTTCAAAATTCCCGGCCCAGGGAGACATCAATGGCATCGAGGTCGTCGCCGACCACATCCACAGGCTGGGGATGAAGTTCGGGATCTACGTTACGCCCGGTATTTCGCGGCAGGCAATCAGCAAGAAGACAGCGATTCAAGGCACGCCGTACACAGCCGACCAGATTGCGGAATCATCCGTAGCGGAAAACAACTATAACTGCAAAGGCATGGCCGGCATTAATTACAGTAAGCCGGGAGCGCAGGAGTTCATCAATTCATGGGTAGAGATGCTTGCCGGGTGGGGCGTCGACTACATCAAAATTGACGGCATAAAGAACAGCAACGCCAATGACGTTGAGGCATGGGCGAAAGCGATACGGCAAAGCGGGCGGCCGATCGTGCTGGACGTTACCCAGGGAAGCTTTACCCAGACCCTCGTGCCCACACTAAGAAAGTACGCCGATCAATGGGAGTTCGCGCCTGACGTCGAATGCTATAAATGCGAAAAGGGCGGAAGCAGTTACCCTCTGACAAGCTGGAAAGATATTGAGAAGCGCTTCAGCTATGTAGCCGAGTGGCAGCCTTACTCTGGTTCGGGCAGGTTCAACGACTATGACTCCCTCGAGATAGGGAACGGAAACAACGACGGGCTTACGCCAACCGAGCGTCAGACGCAGCTGAGCTTGTGGGCGCTCGGGTCGGCGCCCCTCATCCTAGGCGTCGATCTTACGAATCTCGACCAGCGGGATTTGCAGGAATACCTGAAAAACACCGCGGTCCTCGCGGTAGATCAGGACTCGATCGCCGCGAAACGAATTTTTCATTCCGGCAACCAGCAGGTATTCGCGAAGATGGAACCGAGCGGAGACGCGATCGTCGGTTTGTTCAACACCGGCGGGACCGAGGAGAAAATCTCTGTAACAGCATCTGCCATAGGTCTCCCCGGAAATGAACGCGGCTATGCGATGCACAACCTGTGGACGGGCGCGACCGAAAAAACAAGCGATGCCATCAGTGCAGTTGTCCCATCGCACGGGGTCGCCCTATACCGCGTCCGGGGACTCTGATATCTGCCGGTCTGGAGCGGAGCAGATCGGGTAGCCGCACCCGCCTTGCCCTCCCTCTCTATGGACGCCGGAAGAATCTCAGGTAAAAAGCGGCAAGTACCAACACAATCCCTATATTCGCCATGAGCCGTTCCCAAAACCGGTTTCGCAAGAAAAGGAAGTCCACAGCGACCACCATGGCTGCCATCAGCACAACATAAAGCACCACAGTTACCTTCCCTCTCATTCCCGGCTCCCAAGCTTCAGCATATGAGGCCGCAAAGCTCACTAACAGCGTGTCCGATCGCGCGAATCACGATCCGCCCCGCTTCCCCGGATCGTGATTCGGCGACGAGCCCCTTTCCCCTGGATATCAGGGCGCCGGTTGCTGCAGCAGAACAGTAACGGTGCCTCCGTTCTGACCACCGAACACAGCCAGATCCAGACGGCCGTCACCATTGAAATCTCCTACCACTGCGGGGCCACTTTGATTGCCTACAACCACCGAGTCCGCGAGGTTGAAGGTTCCTTTACCGTCCCCCAGGACGAAGTCATAGCTGTTGGTGGGATAGCCGATTTCGATGGCAAGGTCCAGCTTGCCGTCTCCATTGAAATCTCCCAGGAGACCTCCGCCGATTTGTCCCACCACTGCCGGCGAAGTGATTCCGGTGCCGAACAGCCCATTGCCCTGGCCCAGCAAAACAGAAACTGTATCCTGCAAGTCGGGCAAGCCGGGTGAATAGGAAACAACGAGATCGGGCTTGCCGTCCCCATTGACGTCGCCTAGCCCAACGAATGGTTCAAACGGCGCCGAAGGCGACGCGATCTGAGTGAAGTCCCCTTTGCCGTCACCCAGCAGAATGGCAATATGGGAAACCTGAGGTTCATATTCCGTGGTCACTACCAGGTCAAGCTTGCCGTCTCCATTGAGATCTCCCAATGACAAACCCTCGGGAATGTTGGTGATTGGGATCGAGGAACCCGGGGTGAACGTACCATCGCCTTTCCCTAACCAGATGGCGACGGTCCCTGTGTTTCCATTGCTGACGACAAGATCCAGTTTGCCATCCTGGTTCACATCTCCCGCGACGATCGAATTCACGTACGTCCCGGTGTCAAGAAGGGAAGGTTCGGCCGTGAACCTGCCATGCCCGTCGCCCAGAAGAATCGAAACGGTGCCCGCATTTGCTTGAACAACGGCGAGATCCGGATTGCCGTCCCCGTTGAAATCACCGACCGCAAAGGCATTCGGAAATCCGCCTATGGCGATCGGGGGTGCCGTCGTGAATGTGCCATCCCCTTTTCCGAGAAGGATGGCAATGTTGGCGGACGCAGGAGGGCTAGCGCAATTCGGATTCGTGCCGCAAGGCTCCGCAATGGCAAGGTCGAGTTTGCCGTCGCGGTTGAAGTCCCCGGTCACGAATGCGAGCGGAACCAATCCCAGGGCTAAAGTGTTCTGCTTAAAAGCGACCGTATGGGTAGGGCGCGTGATGGGAAGCAGCACCGGGTTCGAAGCGCCCACCAACGAGCGACCGTTTGGATTGATGACCGTCACGGTGGCAGTTGTGGCCCGCGATGTGAGCGGGACAGGGATCCAGGTGGCCAGTTCCGCGGAACTGACTACGAATGCCGGCAGACGCAGTTGAGTCTCGCCCAACTGCCAGCCAACCTCGGCGCCAGGCCGAAAGCCGGCTCCTCTTACCGTGAGCAGGAACCCGAAGCTCCCCTGACGGGCTGCGGTTGGATACACCTGATCGATGTACGGGGTGGGATTGTGAAAATTATTCCAGGATGCTTGCGCCCATGCACTCCCACTGAGGAGCAGGATGCCCAGCAGAATAAGCCGTGCACACGCGGCCGTGCGAACGCTCTGACACAGATCTTTCATAAGAGAACCTCTTTGGCAGGCAGTTGCAAATCGTGCAGTCAATGCGTCGCGGGCGCTACGCCGGAAGGAGATCTTCGCGACACGGCGAGGAATAACTTCGATTTCGTGGGTGCGCGGACGTGTAAGGCAGAAAGAAAAGCAGTGTCGTACATTGCGGTCCTCCACGGGACCTTGGATCGTGGTTCGCGGGACAAATGCCGCGAATCACGCCGATTGTGTGTATCACACGGCGAGACGGCTAGACAAGAATGCTTTTGGGTTCGGTACCTGCGGAAGAAACCGGGCGGTTGCTGGGCGAGCCAGTTCGCCCAGGGCAAATTTACCGCAACAAGCTTGATCGCGAAACTCGGGAAGCTTTTCCTCTGCACCGGCAATACATCACAGCAGCCAAAATCCTCAAGCGCCGCGGAAGTTTGTACGTCGAAGAAGCTAGACACCCATGGAGATCGCATTGCTGTGGCCACGAACCGGCAGCCGGGGTAAAACCTCGAGGGAGGACGCCGACCCCGAAGCGCAGCTGATCGAACGCCTGCTGCGGCGTGATGAGCATGCCTTCATGGATCTGTATGACCGGCATCGGCGATCCGTCTACCGATTCCTGTTGCATATGACGGGATCCACCAGCACGGCAGAAGACCTCACCCAGGGAGTATTCGTAGCCATGCTCGATGCCATCAGCTCCAGCGCGACGGGACAATTCGACCCTCGCAAGGGAACCCTGGAAGGCTATCTCCTCGGTATCGCCCGCAACCTGGCCCGCAGAGAACGCCGCAAGGCGCAACGGCTCGTCCCGCTCGAGACCATGATCGAAAATGCAGAGTGGACCCGGGTGCTTCCGCAAACTTTTCCGGACGGCCCATACGATACCGAATCCCTGCTGACCCTGCAGGCGGACCTGAAGCTCCTGTACCGAGCCATTCTCGGCTTGCCTCATCCGTATCGCGAAACCATTGCGTTGTGCGCTCTCCAGGAAAAGAGCTACCAACAGGCTGCCCTGATTCTCGAATGTTCTGAAGGAACCATCGCCTCCCGCATGAACCGCGCCCGGGCATTGCTGGCCGCGAAACTCCGCCGCACCAAGCCCGCCGAAGTGAACGCCTCGGCAAGCTGACGAAGAAGGATGAATCCGATGGTGAAACCACAACCCAACAACACCGAAACTCCCACCGAATGCCGCGTGGACGATTTGCTCGGTGTCCTGCGCAGGTTGGCGCAGCAGGATCCACCGGCCGCTCTCAGGGACCGTCTCCAGCACCTCGCTGCCGTCCGCCTGAATCATAGGGACAGCCAGCCTAAGACGGCTCTCCGCCGGCTTCGTCCTGCATTCGTGATGGTTGCGCTGATCGCCTTCGTATCCGTACTTGTATGGGTTACTTTTGCCCGCCGGCCGGAGCCCCCGCGCGCGCCCACCGCATCGCACTTGATCCCACCCGCGGCGCCGGTCGCCCGCGCGATATCCTCTACGCTCGCATCACAGCAAAAGCCATCTCGCCGCGTTTACACCGTCCAGCAATCTTCTGGAAAACAGACACGCCGTATGGTCCTCCCGCTGCCTTATTCCAATCGCGCGATCGACACCGGAACAGATACGACCATCCAGGTCTCCATGTCGCAGGCTGAGCTGCTGGCGCTCGGCTTCCCCGTAAACACAACGGTTCACGATCGTCGTGTACTGGCCGACCTTACCTTAGGGGATGACGGTCTACCGCGCGCTCTCAGTGTGCCTTTGCCTCTGGAAATCGTCAGGGAGAAAAAATGACTCGCTTGCTTCGTTCCGCTGCGTTCAGCCGTCCCCTCGTGGTTCTTCCTGCTCTTGCTCTTGGACTCTGCGGCTACAGCAGGGGGCAAATGCAAGTCATGATCGCACAGGGGGATTGCTCCGGGAACACCCCGTGCACCGCATCCGCCCCCAAAGCGCTCGACATGGAATCCGGAGCCGGCCAGGTCACGATTGTCTCCAGCGCAGGCATGGCGATCCCGGAGCAAGCGGCCGCGATCAAAAACGCACCCTACCAGGCGCAGGCCGTGACCGAAATGAAGCAGACGCTGGCCGACGGTTCTCACATCAACCAGACCACCACCGCAACGGTTGCACGCGATAGCGAAGGCAGAACCGTGCGCATTCAAAAGCTGAATGCCCTTGGACCCTGGAAGTCCGCCAACACCTCCGCGCAAAACAGCCAGACGCTCACCACCATCTTCGATCCTGTAGCGAAGGAACACATCGACTACTCCTCAAATAGCACTGTCGCTCACGTTATCTCAATGCCTCCCCTTCCTCCGGGAACGGGCCTGCGCGCGGAAGGACGAATGCTTCAGAGCGAAGATCAAATTACCGCGCCCGCTGCGCCTGGAGAAGCCGGATTTGTCGTGGCCGCTGGAGCCCCGCCCGCAGGTGCGGTCGCCCAAGGCTTCGCCATCCAGACGCGTGCGATTTCTCCTGACATGGGGAAGGTCTATGCACCGAAGACAGAGTCGCTCGGCACCAAAAACATTGAAGGACTCCAGGTAAGGGGGACCCGCACCACGACGACGATCCCTGCCGGCACCATCGGCAACGACAAGGACCTCAACATCACCCGGGAAACCTGGTACTCACCAGATCTGCAGCTCGTCGTGCAAAGCACGCAAAACGATCCCCGCTTCGGCGAAACCACCTACACCCTCAAAAACATTCAGCAGGGGTCGCCGGACGTAACGCTCTTCCAGGTTCCACCGAACTACACCATCGACAAAGTAGTTCCCCGGGTATTTCAGGCGCCCGCACAGTAACTCCGAGCGCCGGCGTTCCTTCATCGCCGCAGTGAGTGGCTCCCCGTTTTCCGGCCGGTGGCTATAGCAGCCACGGGACAGGCTTTGCCGCTATCCGCCCCCCGCTAAGCCGCCCTCCTGTGCTCCCTTGCAGTGGCAGGGGAAGTCGAAGCCAACCTTTCTCATGCGCACCGCATCACATGGCTTGTTTTGGGGTGGACTTCACCCCTTTTTCTGACTGCTTTGGTTGCGGATAGCTTGAGGCCCGGTACCCGATGAGGTTACCGGTGTAACGAAGCGCCGTTTTTATCATATAAACTCGAACTTGCGTTAGGCATGAGACGAATTAAACGAGTTTCTTTCCTCGCCCCCCGGCTGTTGCTTCTCACCCTCCTGTTTCTTCCTCTCGGAAGACAGGCTGACGCGCAGGATTGGGTCCGCACCGGAACGAATCTGGGCGCCGCTCGCATCCGGCTTGCAGCCGCGGACTTCAATCCGGGTTCCCCGGACGTGGGTCCCCTGAAATCTACATTCGATACGACCCTGTTTGGCGACCTTAGCAACGCAGGCATTTTTGACATGGTTTCAAAAAGCCTCGCGCCACCGCTGATGCCCGGCTCGCCACAGCAAATTAATCTGGCGCAATGGTCTGCCCCGCCTTCCAATGCGGCCTTCGTCGCTTTTGGGTCCATCTCCACCACCGGCGGCCGGCTCGCAGTCTACGGCTGGCTGTTTGACGCCAAGAATCCCGACTCGCCCCAGATCCTGGGGAAGCAGTACAACGAAGCCGCCAGCCAGGAAAATGCCCGGCTGATCGCGCACCGCTTCGCCGACGAAATCATCACGCGCCTCGGCGGAGGTATTCCCGGCATCGCCGAAACCCATATCTTCTATGTTTCCGCACGTGGCGGAAACAAGGAAATCTGGGAGATGGACTACGACGGACAAGGGGCACACCAGGTCACTCATTTGGGTACGATTTCCCTATCCCCGCGTGTCTCTCCCGATAACGACCGCATCGCGTTTGCTTCGCTGGGGCGTCTGGGTTGGGCTATCCGCATGTATTCGCTTGTGCTGGGCCGCCTAGTCAGCTTCCCTTCCATGACCGGGAACACTTTCTCTCCGGCATGGTCAAGTAACGGCGCCAAGATCGCTTTCTCCGGTTCCCGAACTGGGGACCCCGAAATCTACACCGCCGATGCCAGTGGTGGCGGCGTGAAGCAGATCACCCGGTTCCGCGGCCCTGACGTCTCGCCGACCTGGAACCCCAAAACCAACACGCAGATCGCCTGGTGCAGTGGGCGCAGCGGCCTGCCTCAGATCTACATCATGGAGTCTGACGGGACCAACGTACAGCGGTTGACCGATGGTGGATATGCCACCTCGCCCGCGTGGTCGCCAAGCGGCCAGTACATCGCCTTTGCATGGAATCGGAAGTACGGTCCAGGAGCGCCAGGTGGGCAGGACATCTACATCATGGACATTGCCAGCAAACGCTGGACCCAGCTCACCCACGACGCCGGCAGGCAGGACTTTCCGTCCTGGTCACCGGACAGCCGGCACATCGTCTTCCAGCGGGAAAACGGTGGCGGAGCTGAGATATGGACCATGTTGTCCGACGGCACCGAGCAACATCGGTTGACGCCGGGTGGCGGCAACTCTATGCCCAACTGGAGCTGGAAGTAGCCGCTAAGACTTTTAGAGGAGAAATAACGTGAAGATCCTGCACCACAGGCACTTTGCTTCCCTGATCGCCCTTGCTACTTTAACCTTTGCTGCCGGTTGCCATAAGAAAGCAGCCCCGCCCCCACCGCCTCCTCCGCCCCCGGCAACGTCGCCGGCGCCCACTGCCACCATATCCGTGACCCCCGACACCATCAACGCGGGCGGTGGCGGCGCAGTGCTCTCGTGGAAGACCACCGATGCTACTGACGTCTCCATTGACGGCATCGGCAGCGTGAATACCTACGGCACGCAAAACGTCAATCCGACCGAGTCGACCACTTATCACCTGGTCGCACGCGGACCCGGGGGATCCACGGATGCTACCGCTCGCCTGACCGTCAACGCAGCGCCCGTAACGCAGAGCGCGATGGAAAACATCGACGAGCAGACCTTTGAGCAGAATGTCAAGCCTGCCTTCTTCGACTACGACAGCTATGACATCCGCCCTGATGCGCAAACCACCCTGGCGCAGGACGCCGGCTATCTGGCCGCACATCCCACGCTCAAGGTCGTCATTGGCGGATATTGCGACGATCGAGGCTCGGCGGAATACAACCTCGCTCTGGGCGAAAATCGAGCGAATGCCGCCAAACAGGCTCTGGTGAACGGAGGCATTGCCCCCGATCGCATCCGCACCGTGAGCTACGGCAAGGAAAAGCAGTTCTGTACAGAAAACAACGAGGCATGCTGGCAGCAGAATCGCCGCGCCGGCTTCTCGCTCGATAAGTAGCGGCGGAATAGACTAGAGAAGAGAGGGAGCGGCTTAGGCCGCTCCTTCACTTGGGGGAGCATCATGCGTAAATACATCATCGGACTCACTGCCGTTGCCCTCTTCGCCTCGCCGAACGCGTTCGCTGTGTCCAAGGAAATTGTCCAGCTGCAAACGCAGGTCCAGCAATTGCAGGACATGGTGCAGCACCTGCAAACGTCCAACGACGAGCGCATGGGCGTCATCGTCAACCTGGTGCAGCAAAACACCGACAACGTCAACAAGATGATGGCGGCAGTCAATGCTCTGCAGATGACGTTGAAGACGGAAAACGAGCAGCGCGGGGCAGGCAATACCCAGCTTTCCACCCAGATCCAGGCGCTGAATGATTCCGTCGATGAGTTGAAGACGCGCATCGCCAACCTCACGACGCAGGTTCAGTCAATCCAGGGCCAGATGCAGAACGTGAACGGAATGCCAGCCGGACAACCTGGCGGGGCAGCACCGCAGGGCCAGGGAATGCCTGCACCTCAGGGACCGGGAGGACAAGCCATGGCGCCAGCTATGCAAGCTCCACCCGCGCCACAGGCGCCCCCGGTCGACCAGCTCTACCAGAGTGCGCTGCGCGACTATAACTCCGCGAAGTACACCATTGCGTCTTCTGAATTCGGTGACGTTATTCACTACTATCCGCAAGACGCGCTGTCCGGGAACGCGCAGTACTACCTCGGCGAGATCAACTATCGGCAGGGCAAATACGCCGCCGCGATAAGAAACTACGATGCTGTGCTGGAACAGTATTCCGGCAACTCAAAAGCACCCGCCGCCCAACTTCGCAAGGGACAATGCCTGATCGAGATGGGGCAGAAGGATGCCGGCGTCCGCGAACTGCGGAGTTTGGTTCAGCGCTATCCCCAGACCCCGGAAGCCCAGGAAGGCCGCAGCAAGCTGAACGGAATGGGCGTCCGCATCTATGCCGCCAAGCCCAGTGCTTATCCGCCCACCGCGCAGTAACCTATTCCAACGAGAATCTCGCGCCGGATGGGGTCCCGCATGCCTTTTTCTTTTGCCTGGATGGCTGTTGGCCTGCTGTTCTTTTGCCTTGTTCCTTCGATCTCCCACAGCCAGGAAGCAGCCGCTACTTCGCCTTCTACCCAACAAGCCACGGTCCCTCGCATCAGCGGAGTCTTTATTGCTCCTGTTCCCAACGCGCCTTTCTCGGGAAAAGTTGAAGTCGTTTCCAGGCAGAAATTGGCCGATGGCTCCATTTATGTTCTGAAAACGATTAACTACATCGCCCGCGACTCGCATGGCCGGACTCATAACGAGAGCCGCAAGCTGGTTTCGTCCGTATATCCGCAGGAACCGCCGCTCACTACCATTCACATTTATGACCCTGCGACTAATCTCGCATTTCATCTGGATCCCGACGCGCTGATTGCAAAAGAAGTGACGATGCACGGGCCACCGGTACCGAATGCGTGGTCTGCTCCGGTACCGAATGCTGGCTCTTCGAACTCCGCCGTGAAGCAGGAAGATCTGGGCACAAAGATGTTCCAGCAGCTGGTCCTTCATGGCACGCGTCAGTCACGGCCTCCGAATAACGTGGACGAATTCTGGTATTCCCCGGACCTATCCATCTTTGTCGAACGCAGGCATCAGGATGCCATTTGGGAACAAACGGTCGACGTCACCGCGCTCGATCGGACCGAACCGGATCCGGCAAAATTTTCCGTTCCCGCAAACTACCAGATCGTGAAGCTCACGCAGAATCAATACGACGGAGTTGTTCCCGGACCCGACGGCGTCTACAAAGTCGGTGGCGAGGTACTGCCGCCAGGATTGGTCTCCGGCCCGCACCCCAAGTTCCCGCCAGGAGCGCCCAAACACGTTCAGATCGCCGTGCTCGTTTCGTTGGTTGTGGATGCCCTGGGAAATCCTCAGGACGTGCAGATCCGAAAATCCGGAGGACCGGAGTTCGATGCAGCGGCCATCGAGGCGGTGAAGAAGTACAAATTCAGGCCGGCGATGTTGTATGGCAATCCTGTACCGGTTTACGCCGATATACGCGTCGACTTCAAGAGTTACTAGTTCGCCTCAACGGTCATTTGTGCATCGTTTTGCTTCTTTCTTCCATGGCGTTCCTTTCGTCACCGGACCTTGGGTAGACGGTTCTTTCACCGCGGTGCTATCGTTGCCAACGGCGTTGGAAGCCGGCAGTGTCGCGTCCTGAATACAAATTTCCTGTCGGCCGCGCCGGAGGTATTTGATGGCAACGATCCCCGTTGATGCACGTATCAACTCCAAAACCGCGGAATTCTTTGCGCGGCAACACCGCATGCTGATCGATGGACGCTTTGTCCTGGCCGCATCCGGCAAAACCTTCCCCGTCTATGATCCCGCGACCGGAGAAGTCGTGGCACAAGTTCCCGAAGCCGAGGCTGAGGACGTCAACCGCGCCGTAGCCGCCGCGCGCCGGGCCTTCGATGAAGGACCCTGGAGCAAGATGTCCACTTCTCAACGCGGGCAGCTCATCTGGAAACTCGCCGACCTGCTCGAGGCAAATCTGGAAGAATTCGCTGAAATTGAATCGCTGGATAACGGTAAGCCGTTTTCTGTCGCCAAAGTAGCCGACCTGCCGTTAGCGATTGACATGTTCCGCTACATGGCGGGTTGGAGCACCAAGATCTCCGGCTCGACTCTCAACTTTTCTACTCCGGGCGCGTTCCACTCCTACACTATGTTGGAGCCCATCGGCGTGGTGGGTCAGATCATTCCCTGGAACTTCCCGCTGTTGATGGCAGCCTGGAAGCTTGCCCCAGCCCTGGCGGCCGGCTGCTGCATCGTACTGAAAGTCGCAGAACAAACTCCGATGTCCGCTCTGCGTCTGGCGGAGCTGATCGATCAGGCAGGGTTCCCGCCGGGCGTCGTCAACGTGCTCACCGGCTACGGAGAGGGCGCAGGCGCACCATTAGCCGCGCATCCTGGCGTGGACAAGGTAGCCTTCACGGGCTCGACCGAAGTGGGCAAGCTGATCGTGAAGGCGTCTGCCGGCAACCTGAAGAGAGTTACGCTGGAGCTGGGCGGCAAGAGCCCGGCCATCATCTTCCCCGATGCCGACCTCGAGCGCGCCATTCCCGGCACGGCGAGCGCCATCTTCTTCAACCAGGGGCAATGCTGCTGTGCCGGATCCCGCCTCTTCGCCCACGAGAGCATCTACGAGAAAGTTCTGCAGGGCGTGAGCGATATCGCCGGCGGAATTCAGATGGGCCGGGGCACAGACCCGAAGACCGAGATGGGACCTCTGGTCAGCGAGGAGCAATTCTCCAAGGTCACTGACTACATTAATTCGGGTGTCGATCAGGGCGCGAAGGTTGCCGCCGGGGGCAAACGCCATGGCGACCGCGGATATTTCGTACAGCCCACGGTACTCACAAACACAAAACCGACGATGAAGGTCGTGCAGGAAGAGATCTTCGGCCCGGTAGTCTGCGCGGAATCCTTCTCCGACGCCGATCTGGATCGGGTGGCACGTGAGGCGAATAACAGCATTTACGGACTCGCCGCCAGCGTGTGGACTCGCGATCTGAGCACGGCTCACAAGATGGCCAAGCGTCTCCAGGCAGGCACCGTCTGGATCAATTGCCACAACGTTTTCGACGCTTCCCTGCCCTTTGGCGGATATAAGCAGTCCGGTTGGGGCCGCGAAATGGGCGAAGAAGTCCTGCACAATTACACGCAGGTGAAGGCTGTTACCGCTGCCCTGTAAAGTAAGCTACCTCCGGGCCGGAGTTTTCCGGCCCGGAGGACAACGCCGCAGAATAAACCCTCATCTTTTAAGCACGATGCCAAAACAAACCTCAGTCGATAGTGATAGGGGCAAGGGAGCTGTTGAAGAAGAAGTCAGCGTGCCCTCCACCAGCGGAAAGCCTAACCTGGGAGACCAACTGGGCCACCGCGACGAAGACGAATTGCTGAAAGATGCCGATACGGACTTCCCAGAGCCGGGGCCGACTCCGGAACATACAGGCGAACCCGAGTAGGTTTCTGATTTGCGCCTGTTTGCTTGGCGCCTCCGCCTTCTCCACGTTTCAAGTGCGCCTGTCCCCGGGCCCGCGCCTCGTCGGCACGCGAGCATCCAACTCAGGAAGCGGCACTGTTACGGCGACGCTGAAGGATAGCGAGCTTACACTCCGCGGTTCCTTCGAGGGGCTGCTCGCCGTTCCAACCCGCGCGAATCTGCGCATGGGTTCCCTGCCTGGTGTGCGTGGACCCGTCGTCACCAGCCTGACTATCTCGCCCGCTACCAGCGGGGCGCTGAGCGGTTCGGTGGAGCTCAACCCAAACCAGCTGACCGCCTTCCACAAAGGCGGCCTTTACATCGAAATCGACAGCGAGCAGGCGCCCGAAGGCGATCTCTGGGGCTGGATCATTCCGCAATAGGCCCGCCATGCTGTAGGCTGTTGTGCGCGTGAAAAACATCAGCAGAGGGATCGCGCTAGCGGCGGGCGCTTTCTTGTGGATTCTTGTGGCCGGGGCACAACAGAATACGGGCCCCTTCACTGCCGCAGAGGCCGCGCAGGGACATGCCGACTACTCCTCTGCATGCGCTTCCTGTCACCACGAAAACCTTTCCGGCGGGGGAGAGGCACCTTCTCTTGCCGGCGGCAACTTCCTTAAGGCCTGGGGGGATCGTTCCACGCAGGAACTGTACGACTACATCCGTTCCGCTATGCCGTTGGGCCGGGGCGGAAGCCTGGGCGATCAGACCTACAAGAACATAGTGGCATTTCTGCTTAAGGCAAATGGCGCCACGGAGGGCGGCCAGCCGTTCACTCCGGAGACGGACGTAAAAATCCACAACATCGCCAGCGGCCAGCTGTCCGGCAACATTGCGTTTCGAGCCGAGGCACCACCCCCACTTCGCACCGGTCTGACGGTTGCGGGGCAAATACCGGTGTACGAACCGGTGACCGATTCGATGCTTCTTCATCCTCCTGATGCCGACTGGCTCATGTTCCGACGCAACTATCAGGGATGGAGCTTCAGCCCGTTAACGCAGATCGATAGGAACAATGTCAGGTATCTGCAGCTCAAATGGGCCTGGGCCATGAACGAAGGGGGAGCCAATGAAGTTACTCCGATCGTGCACGACGGCATCATGTTCCTGTCCAATACGGACAACATCGTTCAGGCACTCGACGCCAAAAGCGGGAAATTGATCTGGGAGAACCGGATTGGTCCGCACTCGCCGTATCTTTATGGCGGAAATCGAAGCCTTGCGCTTTACCAGGACAAGGTGTTTGTCGCCACCACAGATGCACATCTGCTCGCGCTCGATGCACGCACCGGGCAAATCGTGTGGAAGGTTGCCATCAGCGGGAAAGGCCACAATCAGACTGGCGGCGTGATGGTCATTCACGGAAAGGTTTTGGTCGGCCTCACCGGTTGCAGCGCCTTTGGAACCGACAAGTGCGCCATCAGCGCATTCGACGCTTCGACTGGCACGCGGGATTGGCGCTTCCAGACGATTGCCCTCAAGGGCACCCCTGGAGGCGATACCTGGAACGGGGTCGACGACTTTTATCGCGTGGGCGGAGAGACCTGGATCGCCGGCACCTATGATCCGGAGCTGAACCTGACTTATTGGGGTGTCGCCCAGGCGAAGCCATGGATGCGGGCCAGCCGCGGTACCGGCAATGGCGCCGCACTGTATACAAGCAACACGTTGGCTCTCGACCCTGACACTGGAAAGCTCAAATGGAATTTCAGCCATGCACCGGGCGAGTCTCTCGACCTGGATGAAGTGTTCGAGCGGGTTCTGATCGATCACGGAACACAGAAGACAGTGATGACCATCGGCAAGGCAGGCATCCTGTGGAAGCTGGACCGCACCAATGGTAAGTTCCTCGGGTATAGGGAAACCGTTTTGCAGAACGTATTCACCCGCATCGATCCAAATACAGGTGTGCCCACTTACCGCGACGACATTGTGAACAGCAAGACCAATGAATGGATCCAATCCTGTCCCAGCGAAGAAGGCGGCCACAACTGGCAGGCGATGAGCTACTACCAACCAGCCGACATGCTCATCATCCCGCTCTCGCAGAGTTGTGATGAGCTGAGCGGACATGAGGTGGAGAGGAAGGCGGGTTCCGGCGGAGTCGCCGCAGCGGTTCGCGTCTACGAAATGCCGGGAACCAACGGCAACATGGGCAAGCTGGCTGCCTATGACACGAAGACGCTGAAGGAGGTCTGGTCTGTGCAGCAGCGGGCGCCATTCCTCACCGCTGTGCTTTCGACCGCGGGCGGGATCGCTTTTGTTGGGGACTGGGACCGCACGTTCAAGGCTGTGGATGTAAGAACAGGAAAGATACTTTGGAAGACCCAGCTTGGAACTACGGTGCAGGGTTATCCCGTCTCATTCAGCATCGATGGTGTTCAGTACATCGCGGTGACCACTGGCCTTGGTGGTGGTAGCCCGGAGAACATGCCGAACGTAATCCTTACCGAGGTGCACCGCCCGGAGAACGGTCAACAGCTCTATGTGTTTGCTCTGCCGGACAGCATGGCAGGCAGCACTGCAGCGAAACCTCCGGCCCATCACTGAACATCGCGGTTGGGAGAAAGGTTGTGGAGATGAGAAGAAGAGATTTTCTGGCGTCCGGACTTGGGCTAGCGGCCAATGTGGCGTTGGGCCAGTTGCCTCCCCCTCCGCCGAGAAAGGAATTACCGCACCGCAGAGTGAGGACGAAGCCCCTGTTCAAGGCCCCGCCCGGATTTCCGAACGCGGTCGCGGTGGCGCCGGAAGGCCTTTGGGTAGCCGAACAGAAAGCGCAGAATTTTGGCAAGGATGCCAAGCAGTCTCCGGAAGCTTGTTGGCTTCTAGACTGGAATGGCAAGGTGCTGAAGACCGTGCTGACGGAATCGTGGAATACCAGCGGCATGGCATACGGCGATGGTTACATTTGGATGGGCGCGAATGCGGGGCCGGAAGGGATCTACCAGACCGACATGAATTCCAAGACAGTTTCTCACCGCCAGATCCCGCTGGGGCCGCCGGAAAATGGCGGCGGCTGCCACGGACTGATGTGGCATGAGGGCAAGTTGTGGATTGTGGCGAATCGCCTTCGCGGCATCCTGCGGGTGGATCCGAAATCCTGGGAACCGGAGTTTATGATCCCCATTACCACGGCCCGTTGGCACGGCATCGCCTGGGACGATGGCTCGATCTGGATGGTCACGGGCAGTTCCGATATCGACCGATTCTTACAGCAAGATGGCAAGCTGGTTCACACCACTACCCCCGGGTTAGTCCGATACGACGCGGTGACAGGACAAGCACTGGAGACGGCAGAGTTTGTCGAGGGATCGGCCGACCCACACGGGTTAGCCATGCACAACGGAACGCTGATCAGCTGCGACGCAGGCGTCGGCCCACCTGGCTTTGAACTCACGCATAGCCCGTACAGTGGCTACGTTTTCGAGCTCGAGTTTATCTAGCAGGATGCTGAAAAACACTTGCCCTGCGCTACCGACTAACGAGATATAGCGTAGTGCATTTTGCATGGGCGCTGTATCTTGCGCTCGGGCTTCGGCGCGTTTTTCAGCATCCTGCTAGCCGATTTTGGTTAGTTCGCCCTGATTCAGCTCTTTCCAGTTCCGTCCGTTGTCTTCGCTGAATTCGGTACGGAAGTGCATTAGCTTATCGGAAAGAAACTCATCGTTGGTGAGAAAGAGGATGGTTTTGTCCTGATTCTGGACTTCGGTACCGAACGTCCAGACGTTACCCTTCACCTGCATGGGGACTTCTCGCGGAGACGAGTCTTTATCGACCCCGAAGAACTTGTAGGTCTTGGCGGCCTCGTCATAGGTATACACCGACAGGCTGTTGCTGACGCCTGTGGGCCCGTTCATCAGGTGATCGCAGAGGATGAATCCATGGTGAGGCGACCAAGAGCAGGTCATCTCGGAGGTGACCGAGGCCGCTTCGCTGTACGGTGTGGTTAATACCTCGGTCTTCGATTCCCAGGTTCCGACCCAAACACCCATCTTGGAGATCTCAGGGGCTATCTTGGGCACTTCCAGATGGTCGCTGGCAAGCGCCAGGGTGCTCAGGGCAACGACCGCCAGGTAAATCCCGCGCAGGAATTTTTTACGCATGCCATCCTCTTGCTGTGTCGGGGAGAAACGAACTGATGATACAACTTTTGTGGGAGAGCTGAACAATATTTGTTGCAGGTTCTTAGTACCCAAAAAGTCCCAAAAGGACCTGCCCCCAGGTAACTATTTCCTGGGGAGCAGGCGTCTTTTTGGCAGACTTTGGTTACTGATGCTTCTGCATGATCTGTTCCAGAATCTGGCGTGAGGGGCGTACGCGGGATTCGGGAAGAGTGGCGAGGGGTTCGTCCACAAGATTCAGAAGGTCGGTGAAGCTGGGTTTCTTGGTGTCGACGTAGAAGACACCGGTGAGGACTTCCCCTTGCTCGTGAGCCTGCATCAGAGTGTTAACGGCGCCGATCCGGGTGGTTGGGTCGTAATCGGGGTGAAGCTTACGCAGGCGCATATGGGAACCGTCGTGCATCTCCACGTCGTAGGTGGTCCCAGGATCGTAGTCAACTGAGATTTCCTCAAAGGAAGGCACGAAGCCTACCTCGTTGACCGCATCCTCATGCTCCTGGATGTACTTGTAGCTCTTGGTCGAGCCCTCGTGATCGTTGAACGTCACACAGGGGGAAATGACGTCGAGCATTACGGTTCCCTTGTGCGCAATGGCTGCTTTGAGCATCGCCAGTAGCTGTTTCTTGTCCCCGGAGAAGGAACGACCGACAAACGTCGCGCCCAGTTCGATGGCCATGATGCAGGTGTCGATGGGCGGGAGGTCATTGATGACTCCGGTCTTTAGCTTGGAGCCCAAGTCGGCAGTGGCTGAGAACTGACCCTTGGTGAGCCCATACACACCGTTGTCTTCAATGATGTAGATCAGAGGAAGGTTGCGGCGCATGAGGTGAGCGAATTGCCCCATGCCAATGGATGCAGTATCACCGTCACCGCTGACGCCCAAACCCATCATGGTGTGGTTCGCCATCAGGGCGCCGGTGGCCACGGAGGGCATGCGTCCGTGAACGGAGTTGAAGCTATGGGCCCGGCTCATGAAATACGCAGGGGTTTTGGAGGAGCAGCCGATGCCGGAGAGCTTCATCACCCGCTCGGGTTGAACACCCATCTCGTACATTGCGTCCACGATGCGTTCGGAGATAGCGTTATGGCCACAACCGGCGCATAGCGTCGTCTTTCCACCGCGGTATTCCAGGACCTGCAGTCCCAGGCGGTTCTTTTTAGGGCCGGGCGCTACCGGCGGATTCATGGTCGTCGCCATTAGATTTCCTCCTGCAGGACCAGCTTGTCGGTCACGGTCCTTGCGTCGAGCGGCAGGCCATCAAAATGGCGAATGCTCCTCAACTTAGTGATTTCCCCGGCGGGCAGGTCGAGTTTCAACAGGCTCAGCATTTGTCCGTCGCGGTTTTGTTCAATGACATAGACCCGGGAGTGAGAAGCCACAAAGGCCTGCACTTCGGAAGAGAACGGGAATGCCCGTAAACGAAGGTAGTCAGTCTCCAGGCCGTATTCCTTTTTGAGCTGGTCGCGGCTTTCACGTACGGCGTAGTCCGAGCTGCCGTAGGCAATCAACCCGATTTTCGACTTGCCGGTCTGAACCACTTCGGGCGCGGGAACCAGGGTGCGGGTGGTCTCGAATTTTCTCGCGAGACGCTCCATCAGATTTTGGTAGTCGTCCGGGCGCTCTGTGTAGAGTGCCTTTTCATTGTGGCCGCTGCCACGGGTAAAGTACGCAGCCTTTGGATGATCCGTTCCCGGCAAGGTGCGGTACGGGATTCCGTCGCCATCGACGTCTTTATATCTCTCGAATCCGCCAAGCCGGTCCAAATCCTCCCGAGTAAGAACCTTGCCTCGCTTGATCGGCTTTTCGGGATAGGAGAACGGTTGGGACATCCAGTTATTCATGCCGATGTCGAGGTCTGAGAGCACGAAGACCGGAGTCTGGAGCTGCTCGGCGAGGTCGAAAGCTTCCATTCCGAACTGGTAGCACTCCTCCACGGAGCCTGGGAGGAGCATGACGTGCTTAGTATCGCCATGGGAGAGGAAAGCTATCGAAAGGATGTCCCCTTGCATGGTGCGGGTAGGCATGCCGGTTGAGGGGCCAACCCGCTGGATATCAAAAATGACGCCGGGGATTTCGGCGAAGTAGCCTAGCCCGGCAAATTCAGCCATCAGGCTGATGCCGGGACCAGAGGTTGAGGTCATGGACCGAGCTCCCGCCCAGCCTGCTCCGAGGACCATACCGATCGCGGCGAGCTCATCTTCCGCCTGAACGATGGCGAAGTTGGCTTTGCCATCCTCCTCCACCCGGTACTTCTTCATGTAATCGATGAGGCTTTCGACGACAGAGGAAGAGGGTGTGATCGGATACCAGGTGACCACGGTGACCCCGGCAAACATCGCGCCCAGGGCGGCGGCGGAGTTCCCGTCGATGATGATCTTGCCCTCGGTGGCATGCATGGGCTCGAGCAGCAGCGTGTCCTGCTTCGTCAGGGACTTCGCGGCGAAGTCGTAACCGGCCTGAACGGCTGTCCAATTGAGGTCGGCTGCCTTTTGCTTCTTGGCGAACTGGCGGCGCACAGCCTTTTCGACCGCTGTGAGATCCATCGAAAGCAATTTGGCCACGACCCCTACATAGACCATGTTCTTGACCAACTTGCGCAGCTTGGCATCGGGACAAACCGCGGCGGTCAGCTTATCGAATGGAACGGGATAGCAGATGACATCGTCGCGGTATTGCTTCAGATTCAGAGACTCGTCGTAAATGGCTGCAGCGCCTGTGGGCAGTGAAAGAATATCTTCGCGTGCAGTCTCGGCGTTCATCGCTACCAGGAGGTCGACTTCCCGCCGACGGGCGACATATCCATATTTGCTGGCGCGGATGGTGTACCAGGTGGGCAAGCCCGCGATGTTGGATGGGAATAGATTTTTTCCGCTGACGGGAATCCCCATCGAGAAAATACTTTTGAGCAGAACCAGGTTGGCAGATTGAGAGCCGGACCCGTTAACGGTGGCTACCTGAATGCTGAAGTCGTTGATGATCTGCTTGGATGTTGGCGTCTGCAGTGCCGCTGAGCTACCCGTTCCGGGCGCCCCTACGGCAACGTCTCCTGTCGCCATTTGGCCGGATTCCTTCCCCGATAGATTGAGCGGCACCATTGCCGGCCGGATGTCTTTTTGCCGTCTGGATCAAGAGGGACCCCTGGTCTCCGCTCCCAACATTATAGGACAGTGACTTGGGTCACTCCTGCCCAGCCTGTCCAATGGCTCTAATTTGCCACTGGATGGAGAAATCCACCTCTAAGTTGTTCGTTTGCCACGCAGGAATACAATGTGAACATGCTGCTGGAAGGCATTTTCGCTGCAGTTACGACGTGTTTCTATCCGGATGGGCGGCCCTATTGGCGCAAGCTGGAAGCCAACATGGACCGATACTCACGAACGCCGATGAGCGGGATGGTGATGTTGGGCTCGACCGGCGAGGCCGTCATGCTGAGCGACGAGGAATCGCGCGAAGCCCTGCGCGTGGCGCGAGAGGCATCCGCACCGGAAAAAGTGCTGCTGGCGGGCGTGGGCCGGGAGAGCGTCATCGAGACCTTGCGCCTGGCGGATTACGCTGCCGAGTTGGCGTACGACGCCATCCTGGTAAGGACACCTCATTACTACCGCAAGCAAATGCGGAACCGGGAGATGCTGACTTACTACCAGGCGGTCGCAGACCGTTCTCCGCTGCCGGTGCTTCTGTACAGCGTACCTAGCTGTACGGCTTATGATCTGCCAATCGAGGTGGTCGGCGAGCTGGCGATGCACCCGAACATTATCGGTATGAAGGACTCGAGCGGAAACGTGGAACGGATTGGGGAACTGGTGAAGGCTACGCGTGCTGCCAAAAAGCGGACGGTTCCGGTGACTACGGTCTTTGCGGCAGTGACGGCGAGGATGCTTTCTCCGCAAGAGGGCGTGACTCAAGGGACGTTTGTAGCCGCCGGTGAGCTGGTTTCCGGGGGTACCGCGGTTGCGGTCTCCCCACCGAAGCCGCCGTTGAAAACGCGGACTCGAGAAGTTGGATTTCAGTTGCTTTGCGGTTCGGCACAGACGCTTTACCCTTCGCTTAACGCAGGGGCGACGGGAGGAGTGCTGGCTTTGGCTACGTTTGCTCCGCAGGCTTGTTGTGAGGTATACACGGCGTGGGCAGATAAAGATGCTAAGCTGGCGACAGAAAAGCAGCAACGGATTGCGCAGGCGGGTGTGGAGATTGCCGGGAAGATGGGGATTCCCGGGGTTAAGTACGCGCTTGATGTGAATGGCTACTTTGGCGGTAGACCGCGAATGCCGCTGTTGCCCTTGACTGCCGATGAGCAGCGAGTGGTGGATGAGCTGCTGATGGATATTCGTAACTGAATCGGTGTCCGTCTCTCGAGTGCGCTCCTAACGAACAGAGGGACGGAGTTCGTATCTACTGTCGCGATGGGACAAGCAGACCACAGGTCTCTCCACTTCGCTTCCGCTTCGGTCGAGATGACAATTCCGTTGGGCGGAAGAAAGTGTGGCCCGGGAAAGAGCTATGACCGGAAGAGCCAGGACTGCTTGGCTCTCGGGCTGTTTGCTGTTCTCTAGTGGACCGCTACGGGTTCGCGGCGCAGTTCCTGGAGGGCGTTTACAGTGATCTGGCGACGCTGTGTTGCGGCGATCCCCTCCGCTGCGGCTCGTGCAGCGGCGATGGTGGTGATGGTTGGGATTCTTTGCATCACGGCTGCGCGACGGATAGCTTTCTCGTCAAAGAAAGTGTCCTGGCCATGTGGGGTGTTGATGATGAGCTGGATGCGCTCGCCCTTGATCAGGTCCACGACATTGGGCCGGCCTTCCTTCACTTTGTAGACGCGCTCCACCACCATGCCGGCCCTCTCCAAAACATCCGCCGTTCCTTGGGTGGCCACCAGATGAAACCCTAGCTCCACATATTGGCGAGCAAGATCGACGACCACGGCTTTGTCGCGGTCGTTCACACTGAAGAAGGCGGTTCCTTTCACCGGGAGGACCTGTCCTGCGGACAGTTGTGCCTTGGCGAAAGCTTCGCCGAAGTTGTCGGCGACCCCCATGACTTCGCCGGTGGACTTCATCTCCGGTCCGAGAACCGTATCGACCCCGGGGAACTTGTTCCAGGGGAAAACGGGCGATTTTACGAAGAAGTGACTGCCGGTGGCGAGGTCCGTACGCTCGACTAGCTGCTCGGGCATCAGCTCGCGCAAAGTGCGGCCGGTCATCAACCGGGCTGCCATCATGGCCAAAGGTACTCCGGTGGCTTTCGATACATAGGGGACGGTGCGAGAAGCGCGGGGATTCACTTCAATGACGAAAACCTTGTCAGATTCGCCAGGCTTTCTTTGGATGGCGAATTGCAAGTTCACCAGACCGACTACGTTGAGAGCGAGGGCGAGCTTGCGTGTGTAGATGCGAATGGTTTCGAGCGTCGGTGCCGCCAGATCCACTGCCGGAAGAACGCAGGAGGAGTCGCCAGAATGAATTCCAGCTTCCTCGATGTGCTGCATGATGCCGGCAATCACGACGTCTTTACCGTCACAAAGGGCATCGACGTCTACCTCAACAGCGTCCTCGAGGAAGTGATCGACAAGAACGGGGCGCTCCTGGGAATACTCCACAGCTTCACCCATGTAACGGCGCACTGCATCGGCATCATAGGCAATGACCATCGCCCGGCCACCGAGAACGTATGAGGGACGCACCAGCACCGGATAGCCGACGCGCTCGGCACCCTCCAGGGCCTGCTCGACTGTGGTGACCATGGCCCCGGGCGGCTGAGGAATATTTAAATCCTCCAGCAACTTGCCGAAGCGTTTGCGATCTTCGGCCAGGTCGATAGACTCAGGGGAGGTACCGAGGATCGTGATGCCTGCCGCCTTCAGAGGAAGGGCGAGATTCAGCGGGGTCTGGCCGCCGAATTGTACGATCATGCCGATCTCGGCGCCGGAAGAAGCTTCGTGCTCGTAAACCGCCATCACATCTTCGAAGGTGAGCGGCTCAAAGTACAACCGGTCGCTAGTGTCGTAGTCGGTGGACACCGTTTCCGGATTGCAGTTGACCATGATGGTTTCGTAATCGTCTTCCCTGAGCGCGAACGCGGCGTGGCAGCAGCAATAATCGAACTCGATTCCCTGCCCTATCCGATTGGGCCCACTCCCGAGGATGATGACCTTCCTGCGAGACGTCGGCGGGGCCTCATCCTCTTCGTCGTAGGTTGAGTAGAGGTATGGAGTATCGCTATCAAATTCAGCCGCGCAGGTATCGACCTTCTTGAACACTGGGGTGACGCCATGACCACGGCGCAAACGCCTAACTTTGGCTGCGCCGTCCACACTGTCCATGCCCCAGATTTCGGCCATTCTAGCGTCGGAGATTCCCATGCGCTTAGCCTTGCGGAGAAGCTCGACCGGCACGTTCTCGATCGTGTGTTCCGAGAGCTTCTGGATGGCGTCGGTGACTTCCTTGACTTGATAAAGAAACCAGGGGTCCATGGAAGTCATGCGCGCGATTTCCCGGACGGAAAGACCGGTGCGCAAGCCGTAGCGGATGTAGCTCAGCCGCTCCGGCTGTGGAGTTACCAGGCGCTGGGTCAGGCGCCTGGGCTCGATGATCTCTGCGCTGATGCGCTTACCGGTATCGAGCGAGCGCAAGGCCTTCATCAAAGCTTCCTTAAAGGTGCGGCCCAAGGCCATGACCTCGCCGACCGACTTCATCTGTGGACCAAGGTTCTCGTCCGCACCTGGAAACTTCTCGAACTGCCATTTAGGGACCTTCACCACGACGTAGTCGATGCTGGGCTCGAAACAGGCCGGCGTTTTACGGGTGATGTCGTTGGGAATCTCATCGAGGGTGTAGCCAACAGCCAGTTTGGCAGCGATTTTGGCAATCGGAAAACCGGTGGCCTTGGAAGCCAGAGCAGATGAACGCGAGACACGCGGATTCATCTCAATGACGGTCATGCGGCCAGTGGCTGGATTGACCGCGAACTGTACGTTGGAACCGCCGGTTTCGACGCCGATTTCGCGCATTATGCGGATGGCGGCGTCGCGCATGGCCTGATATTCACGGTCGGTCAGGGTCTGGGCGGGCGCTACGGTAATTGAGTCGCCGGTATGAACACCCATTGGGTCCATGTTTTCGATGGAGCAGATGATAATCACGTTGTCTGCAAGATCACGGATGACTTCGAGCTCGTATTCCTTCCAGCCCAGCACGGACTCTTCGATCAGACACTCGTGGACAGGAGAAAGATCGAGGCCTCGCCCCAAGATGTCCATGAGTTCTTCGCGGTTATAGGCGATGCCACCGCCGGAACCGCCGAGTGTGAACGAAGGGCGAACGATCACCGGAAATCCGATTTTGGCGGCGAATTCAGCGCCATCCCGTATGTTATTTACGAGCGCGGAGCGAGGGACGTCGAGCCCAATGCGCGACATAGCGTCTTTGAAGAGAAGCCGGTCTTCCGCTTTCTTGATTGCTTCGAGGCGGGCACCGATCATTTCGACGTCGTACTTCTCAAGGACACCGGCATCGGAGAGGTCGACGGCAAGATTCAGTGCGGTCTGGCCACCTACGGTGGGCAAGAGGGCGAATTTGCCTAAGCGGCGGCCTTCCGGGCCAACCATGCGCTCGGACTCCCGGCGGATAATCTCTTCAACGTACTCCCGTGTCAGAGGCTCGATATAGGTGCGATCCGCCAGCTCGGGATCGGTCATGATGGTGGCCGGATTGGAATTGACCAGCACCACTTCATAGCCTTCAGCCTTCAGCGCCTTACAAGCCTGCGTACCCGAGTAATCAAACTCTGCCGATTGGCCAATCACGATCGGCCCAGAGCCGATCACGAGGATTTTGGTTATGTCGTTCCTACGTGGCATTTCCTAATCTTTCGTTCGAGCGGTCTCTAGTCCTGAGGGCTCCCTCAGCGGCTAAAGCCGCTCGTTTTGTTTCTGCTAACGGACGGGCTAAAGCCCATCCGCTTCAAATTCCCGTTGCAAACGGACGGGTGAAAAGTCCGTCAGCTTCAAACTCCACAGTGTGGCCAACCAGTTTTACTTCTTCCACTCTTCCATCATGTTGCGGAAGTCACGGAAGAGGTAGTGGGAGTCGTGGGGCCCGGGGCTCGCTTCCGGGTGATATTGGACGCTGAAGAGCGGCAGCGTGCGGTGGCGCAGCCCTTCGAGCGTATTGTCGTTCAGGTCGACATGGGTCAATTCAACTTCGTTCTGGTTGATCGAATCCGGATCGACCGCGTAGTTGTGGTTGTGAGCAGTGATCTCGACCTTACCTGTGTCGGTTTGCCGAACGGGATGGTTTCCGCCGTGGTGACCGAACTTGAGCTTATAGGTCTTTCCGCCCAGAGCAAGGCCGATCAACTGGTGTCCGAGACAAATACCAAACATGGGCCGGCGTCCGGCCAGCTTACGGATATTTTCCTGAGCGTAGACGACAGGTTCGGGATCGCCTGGACCATTGGATAAGAAGATGCCGTCCGGGTTCAGGGACAACACATCTTCGGCCAAGGTTTCCGCTGGCACTACGGTGACGCGGCAGCCTTCCTTTGCCAGCATGCGCAGAATGTTGTGCTTGATGCCAAAATCGTAAGCCACCACATGAAGATCCGGCACGGGCAACTTGAGGTTTTCGCCACCCTGGAGGAGAGGATCGCCATTGAAGTTGCGCCGGTCATTCTGGTCCCACTCGTACAGGGTTTTGGTGCTGACGACTTTCGCAAGGTCGGTGCCATCCATCTTGCGAATGCCACGCGCTTTGAGAACTAACTTGTCAGGATCTGTCTCGAGGGAGGAGATTACGCCGCGTAACGCGCCGTGGGTCCGGAGATGGCGGACGATGGCGCGGGTATCAATCTCGGCGATCACCGGGACATCGAAACGCTCAAGATACTCCTCGGTGACCTGCTGAGAGCGCCAGTTGGAACTGATAGGTGAAAATTCACGCGTTACCAGGCCTTCGATGTAAGGACGGCTGGCTTCATTGTCAGCGGTGTTGGTACCGTAATTCCCGATCTGCGGATTGGTGAGAACAACAATTTGTCCAGCGTAAGAAGGATCGGTGAAGATTTCCTGATAGCCAGTCAGCGCGGTATTGAAAACCACTTCACCAAAACATTCTCGCTTGGCGCCATAGCTCTCACCGCGGAAGATGCGCCCGTCTTCGAGCGCGAGGATTGCCTGCATGGCATCTCCGTGGAGTGGATTCAGTCAAGTTTAACAGGTATTTTATGGTGAATCAGTGGATGATTCCCATGTCTTCGGTAGGCCAATAGACGAAGGCAGCCTTGCCGTAGATGAGGTCCTGGGGAACGGGTCCGAAATCGCGGCTATCACTGGAAATGGAGCGGTGATCGCCCATCACGAAGTACTCACCTGGTGGGATCACCATGGCATCCAACGACCTGTTGTCATGAAATCTTCTGGGCACGTAGGGTTCCGGTAACAGCCTTCCATTGATGTAGGTGCGGCCGTCGTCGATGCGCAATTCGTCTCCGGGCTCCGCGATCACGCGCTTGATGTAACTTTTTCGAGGGTCGCGAGGATAGTGGAACACCACAACATCGCCGCGATGAATGCTCTCGAAGTGATACACGAACTTGTTGATGAAGAGCCTGTCCTGATCCCCCAATCGGGGAAGCATGCTGGTGCCTTCCACTCGCACGGGCTGATACAGGAAAGTGATGATGAAAAAAGAGACGGCGAGGGAAAACAGCATGTCCCGAGCCCACAACCAGAAACTGCGTCCTGGCGATGCCACTTGGGGCTGTTCCTGTTGTTCGATGTCCCTCAATTGCAACCCAGGCTCCCGAATGGGCAAAGGATACGGGATCGCTGCTTGAGCATCGGCTGCTGCTGGCCAGCCGGAACCATGGGCGGGTGCGCGTGGGCTTCGTTGTTGCCTGCGAGTTGCGCTTCCTGGAGTACGAGCGGCCTTTGCAAGACCATCTCGATCGAAGTTCCGGCAGGGATCATGATTTCATCGCCGCGGGTAAACAGCGTATAGAGCGCTCCGGCAGCAGCGCCCGCAAGTGAGCCGTAGCCGATTCCCTCGCCGATGTGCCCCGACGCGGCGCCTGCGATCACACCGGTTTCCGCACCAATCGCGGTTGCCTGGGCAATGTTACCAATGTCGCGGCCCTTGTTTCCCGCCTGCTCCACCGTACCCTCGTTACCCTTCACTTTGGGGCCGGCCGAGCCAGGGAGACTGTTGATGACTCCCGGAACTGCGACGACACTGCCGTTGGGGAAGATCATGGTGGTGAAGTGCAGATCAAGGCGCGCGCGCCCTTTGACCCGGCCCGGTCGTTGTACACGGTCCACAATACCCTGTACGTAAACCCCCTCTGGAATCATGATCCGCGAATCTTCTACGACAGGAAAAGAGGAAACCAGGTAGACGCCGTCTCCCTGCTGGGCGGTCTTGGTATTGATCCCGCTCTTTAGCATAAGCAGCACTTTCGTGCCCGCAGGAACAGTAAAGGTTCGAGGAGCGGTGGACGGCTGGGGCGGAAGTGCAGCCTGTGAAGCTGTCGGGGGTTGAGGTTGAGCCGGAGTAGACGTTTGCAAAGGAGTCCCAGCCGGGGCCGTTGTGGTTTGTGGAGTCGGAGCGCCTGGCGACGGAGTCTGAGCGGTTGCTTGCGCCAAAGCGTGGGCGGTCACCATTCCGACAAAGAGCCCAAGAGAGACGACCTGTCCGCGAAGGCTCATACCACCACCTCTCAGTTCACAAGTATAGACGGGTCCGGCAAGAGTTCGGCGAGCGCTCGACGGGGATTTGTACTGAAATGGGCGTCAGGTAACATCGCTGATGGTAACTATGGCTCCCCCGCATATCCAGATACCAACCGGCGCGTCTTCTCAGCGCAGTCAGTTCGCGGGCGCGTACTTGATTCTCGAGGAAGGCATGCGCAACAAGGCGTTTCCGGGCGCGGCCTTCGCCGTATTCGCACGGGGCGAAACAATTGCGCTCGACGGAGTGGGCGGCTTCACCTACGATCCGGGGGCAAAGCCGGTTTCGAGTTCTACTGTCTTTGACCTGGCAAGCGTCACCAAGGTGATCGCGACTACGTCGATGGCCATGCTGCTGTACCAGAAGGGGCTGCTCGCATTGGATCGGCCACTTGCGGACATCCTTCCCGCTTTCAGCCAGGGTGGGCCAGCCGGCGATCCACGACGCAAGGTGACACTACGCATGCTGCTCGCCCACGCATCGGGCCTGCCGGGCTATGTGCGGCTTTTTGAGCAGACCAGCGAGCGTGAAACGCTGCTCGGTGCGTGCCTTCGCCTGCCGCTGGAGGCGGCGCCGGGAACACGTAGCGAATATTCGGATCCCGGATTCATTCTGCTGGGTGAGGCACTTGAGCTCATGGCGGGCGAGGGCTTGGACAGCTTTGCTGCGCGCGAGGTGTTTAGTCCATTGGATATGACGAGCGCTTGCTTTCGACCACCTGAGGATTGGCGATCCTTGATCCCCCCGACGGAAGAAGACCTGACATTCCGCCATCGGATTATTCAGGGAGAAGTTCAAGATGAGAATTGCTTTGTGCTCGGGGGAGTTGCCGGTCATGCCGGGCTTTTCTCCAATGCATTGGATCCGCTGCTTTACGCGAGAAGCTTATTCTGTGGTCAATTGTTCGCGACGGAAACCATTCAACTGTTCACGACCCGAGCGGGCCTGCCGCAAAACAGTTCCCGCGCGTTGGGCTGGGATACACCTTCCCAGCCTTCTTCCTCGGGGAGCTACTTCAGCCGCCACTCGGCCGGTCATCTTGGATATGCGGGAACTTCGCTGTGGATCGATTTCGAACGCCAGATAGCGATTGTTTTGCTTACGAATCGCACATGGCCAGACCGTCAGAACCAGTTGATTCGCACTATTCGTCCTCGTTTTTATGATGCGATCATGGAGGCACTCGATATCCCACTCCGGTAGATTGCCATCACCCAAAAGTGTTTGCGTGCGTGGCACGCCGAAGCCCTAATTTGAGAGCAAAGTTTTGTCACTAGCGATAGAATCAAGTAGTCCCTCGGGAGCTGAGCAAACCAACATGGCCACGACGAGTTCTTTTCACACGGAGACAGGCACGGGCTCCGAAGCAAGTAGTGATCGGCCACAAAGCCTGCACGATCTGACGACAGAAAGTTCCAACGAAGCCTCGATGGGCTTCGACACCAAATCTGCTCTTGAGATCGCCCGCATTATCAATCACGAAGACTCCAAAATTGCCGCCGCGGTGAAGAAATCCCTGCCCGAAATCGCGTTGGTAATTGATATGGTCGCGCGCAGTCTGCGAGATGGGGGACGGCTGGTTTATGTGGGGGCAGGATCGAGCGGCCGGATAGCCGGCCTGGACTCTGCAGAATGCCCACCCACCTTTTCCACTCCACCGCAAAGCGTACAGTACATCATGGCCGGGGGCCCGAAGGCCCTGGCCTCTTCCGTTGAAGTGAATGAAGATTCACCCGAACTGGGGCAGCGTGACATCGCACGCCGCCGCCCGACACGCAAAGATGTCGTCATTGGTCTGTCGTCCAGCGGGCGCACTCCTTATGTAGTTGCCGCGGTGGAGTATGCTCGTGCTCGCGGTGCGAAAACCGCGGCGGTTACTTGTAATCACAACACGGCGCTTTCGGGCGTGGCGGATATATGCATTGTGGCGGAAGTAGGACCGGAAGTGATTTCCGGGTCTACACGCATGAAGGCGGCCACAGCGCAGAAGATGATCCTCAACATGATCACCACTGGCGCCATGACGCGGCTTGGTTATGTGTATGACAACCTGATGGTGAACGTGCATATGCAAAACACCAAGCTGGTGGAGCGCGGCATCAGCATTCTGATGCGGGCCTGCAAGATCGATCGCGAACAAGCTGTTCAGACCATCAAGTCGGCTGGGCGCAGCGTACCGGTCGCACTGGTCATGCTGAAGGCCGGCGTGGACAAGCCAGAGGCGGTGCGCCGGCTGGCCAAGTCAGACGGCAATGTGCGGCTGGCCATTGAAGATACGACACTGGAGTTATAGAAGAAGCCACACATAAGGAGCACCCCCGGGCCCTCATGGACAAATTCGTGATTCGCGGCGGTAACCCGCTGCTGGGAACAATTCGGGTAAGCGGAGCCAAGAATTCCGCGCTACCCTGCATGGCCGCCGCAATTCTCACCGAAGATGACGTGGTGCTGGAGAATATCCCCCAGGTCCGCGACATCGAAACGCAACGGAAGTTGTTGACGTCTATGGGTGCGGAAGTGGAGCTCGGGTATGGCCGAGCCCAACACCGTACGACCATCAGCTGTCGCGTGCTTTCCGACCCCACAGCCAAATACGAAATCGTGAAGACCATGCGTGCGTCCTCCCTGGTACTGGGACCGCTGGTTGCCCGCTGTGGTTTGGCGCGAGTAGCTCAGCCTGGCGGATGCGCCATCGGCGACCGTCCTATCGATCTGCACCTCAAAGGGCTGGAAGCTATGGGCGCGACGATCGTGCAGGAGCACGGTTATCTCGAAGCCCGCGCAGACCGGCTGCGCGGCGCGCATATTGTTTTTGACAAAATCACGGTTACGGGCACCGAGGATCTGCTTATGGCAGCCGTTCTGGCCGAGGGCGAGACGGTGCTGGAAAATTGCGCCCGTGAGCCGGAGGTGGTCGATACTGCCGCACTGCTGATTGCGATGGGCGCGAATATCCAGGGAGCGGGTACGGCAACCATTCGGGTCAAGGGCGTAGACAAGCTGAGGGGGGCCAAGCACCGTATCAATCCTGACCGCATCGAAGCCGGGACTTTTCTGGTTGCGGGCGCGATCAGCGGCGGGGACTTGGTTGTGGCCAACTGCCAGCCGGGGCACCTTTCTGCTCTGGTGACCAAGCTGGAAGCGAGCGGCGTGCGGATCACCCCGATGGGTGCGGATTCTCTGCGGGTGCGCAGCGACGGGAATCTCACCGCCAACGATATCTCGACTGAGGAATACCCCGGGTTTGCCACCGACATGCAGGCGCAGTACATGGCGTTGGCCACGCAGGCGGAAGGCACCACTACGGTCAAAGAAAACATTTTTGAAAATCGGTTTATGCACGTGGGCGAACTGGCGCGGATGGGAGCGAATATTAAAGTCGACGGACGCACAGCGACAGTTCGTGGGAAGACTCCGCTTTCGTCGGCCGCCGTCATGTGCTCCGATCTTCGTGCCTCGGCATCGCTGGTGCTGGCTGCGATGGTTGCGAATGGGGAGTCCATACTGGATCGGGTTTACCACATCGACCGTGGTTATGAACGCATTGAGGAGAAACTTCGCGGGGTTGGGGCGCAGATTCGCCGCATTGGCGATCTGTTCGGCAGCGGCAGGCGCGAGGTCGCGATCGAGGCGGAAGTTTCCTAGAATCTTCCCCTTCGGTTTCTGCATCCGAGGGAGGTATGTCGGATGCAATTCTTCGAGATCAATTGGTTGCGCTTCTCCGCGGGGGCGGTGCGCATGTCGAAACCCTTGAGGCGCTGAAGGATTTCCCACCGAAATTGTACGGCGCAAAACCTGAGAACGCGCCCCACTCTGCGTGGGAGCTTCTCGAGCACATGCGCATTTCACTGCGTGATCTGTGGGATTTTTCCACCAACGACAAGTACGTGGAGAAGAAGTGGCCGGATGAGTACTGGCCGAGCTCTGCCGCGCCCCCTTCGAAGCAGGCGTGGGATGAGTCGCTACGAGCGCTGAAAGAAGATCTGGCGGCTTTTGAAAGGCTGGTCAAGGATCCCGGGAGCAATCTTTATGCGCAGATTCCCTGGGGAACAAAGGATCAGACGCTCTTACGGGAAGTTTTGCTGGCTGCGGATCACAATAGCTATCACACGGGGGAGCTGGTGTTCCTTCGCCGGATTCTTGGGACCTGGCAGGGTTGATCGCGCCCGGTCGTTTTTAAGGTGCGCTCCCGGGAGAGACAACCAGCACTCAGCGCGCGATCGATTGAACGGTGGAGCGCTGTGTTATTTCCAGCTTACGGCGAGTTGCCAGCGCATTTGACGTTGGGCGGTTTTGCGGAGGACGCGCTCAAATTCTTCCATCTCACGCAGGACGGCAGGGGTTTCAGTTCCCAGCGCTGTGGGTGAGGCTTTGAGGTAGTCGAGCAGGGTGCAAACCGTGATCAAACCATCCTCTGGGGAGAACCATTGCGGAGGAGGCAGGGTTTTTGCCCACTCCGGGTCGCCAGCTCCCTCTTCCAGCAACAACGCCATGGAGTTTTCATCGGCGGAGAAGAACTCCAGAAGCGGCTTGACTCCGATGCGTTGCGCCATCTTTTCGAGAGCGTCTTCGTTGCGCGCCAGCGCCCTGCCATTCACGAAGATGTCGAAGCCCGGATCCTCGCCCTCGACGACGATGTATAAGGAAGCGCTCATCGCCTGCAGTTTAACGCATCCCATGGCGCGATTTGTCACGAATTGGGGACAAGGGAAACGGTATTGTCATCTTCCGGGCGGCCTCGCATTACCAGTAGCAAACTTGTTAACGTGAAGAGCGTTCCGGCGATCATGCTGATCGAGAAGCCAAGCCTCAGAAGGATGGCTGCCTCGAAGAGCGCCATCAGCGGTTCTATCCATTGCACTGTGACCACCTTGTAGGCCTCCAACTGCTGTAACAACCAGAAGTAGATGGCATACGCCGGAGCGCCGGCCACCAAAGCAAGAAAAAGGACTGAACCAACCGCGGTGCGATTCCACTGGATTACCTGTCCACGCTCAAATACCAAGCTGGAGAGAAATAACTCAACCGCAGCAGCCCCGAGCAGCACAGAAGTAACCACAACGGGATTCACGCCACGGAGCTCGCGCCGAACCAGAAGGGCGGAGATGCCAATGGAAACCACGGCGACCAGGGCGATAGCGGCTCCGGCGGCTTGAGACAAGGAGAAAGGTGCATTTAGAGCGAGTGCCACGCCTCCCAAGCCTACCGCGGCCGCCGTCATTGCACGCCGAGGAGCGGGAGTCAGCACCACGAGGAGGAATGGCATGGCAGCTAATGACACCGTCACGGTTACTGAAGAGGCGTACTGCCGGGCCCACTGCAGCAAGAGTGCCGGTAAGGCGATCATGGAAACGGAGAGCAAGAGTACGAAGCCCAACGGGCGGCCAAGGGGAAGTCTCAGGCGTCTCCACAGGATGACCGGACACCAGACCAGAGCGGCCAAGAGGAAGCGCGCGGCGGCCGCGTACAAAGGTGGGATGTACTCACTCAGGCTATCGGCTGCGATCCAAGTGGTACCCCAAATGACGCCCAGGGAAGCAAGTGCAATCCAGTGTTTGCGTGTTGGGACGATACCGTTTGCGTCCATTGTGGACACACGAGCGGCCAAATCCCACCCTGCGCAAAAATTACGAAGGGTGGGATATCCGACCTGATCGTGCTCTCAGTAGATCGAGCGAAATCAGCTACTGCGGGCCGCGATTGCCGCCACCACCACCCGGACCTCGTCCGCGCCCGCGATGCCGGCGTCGACGACCACCACCCGCGCCACCAGAGCCTGCTGGCCTGCGAGCCTCGACGGGCGCGGCGTCGGTGCCATCCGCACGGTTGAAGTTCGGCTCGTCCCCGTTCTCCGGAAATGCCTCTTCGTCTTCGAAGTCTTCTCCGCCCTCGATGGTGATGGTACTGGCATTCGAAGCAGGCTGACGCTCAGCCGCGGACTGCGATTGCGGCTTTGGCGCCCGTGAACCGGGGCCATCGCCCGCATTGCCGCCTCTAGAGGGTTCGGGGAGTCCGAGTTTTTCACGTTGCTCTTTCAAGAGGGCTTTGCGGGAAAGCTTAATGCGGTTGCCCTCGATACCGAGGACCTTGACCAGGACCTGATCACCTTCACGCAATTCGTCTTTGACATCCTTGACCCGATGCTCGGCGATCTCGCTGATGTGAAGCAATCCGTCAGTCCCTGGGAAAAGCTCGACGAAAGCACCAAACTCTGCCAGGCGGACCACCTTGCCGAGGTAGGTCTTACCCACTTCAGGAACCGCGGTGAGATCGCTGATCATGGCCAGCGCCTTCTTCAGGCCGTCCTCGTCGCTGGAGGCGACGTTGACCCGTCCAGTGTCGTCGACGTCGATCTTGACTCCGGTGGCTTCGATGATGCCGCGGATGGTCTTGCCCCCTGGACCGATCAGGTCGCGGATCTTGTCGGTGGGAATCTGCATGCTGTGGATTTGAGGAGCAAACTTCGAACGCTCTGTGCGCGGCGCGGCCAGTACCGCATCCATTTGGTCCAACAGCCACAAGCGACCGCGGCGAGCCTGCTCGAGAGCTTCGCGCATGATCTGCCCGGTCACGCCACTGATTTTGATATCCATCTGCAAGGCGGTGATACCATCGCGTGTTCCGGCCACCTTGAAATCCATGTCGCCGTAATGATCTTCGGCACCGGCGATGTCGGTCAGGATGGCGTAGTCGTCGCCCTCCTTGACCAGGCCCATGGCGATGCCGGCCACGGCTCCCTTGAGCTGAATGCCTGCTTCCATCAATGCGAGGCTGGCACCGCAGACACTGGCCATCGACGAGGAACCATTCGATTCCAAGATGTCGGAGACGACGCGCAAGGTGTAGGGAGATTCATCTTCGCCGGGTAGCACTGCCGCGATCGCACGCTCCGCGAGAGCGCCGTGACCGACTTCGCGCCGGCCTACGCCGGTCATGCGGCCAACTTCGCCCACGGAAAACGGGGGGAAGTTGTAGTGCAGCATGAAGCGCTTGCGTTGCTCTCCCTGGAAGGTTTCCAGGCGCTGCATATCATCCGCGGTTCCCAGGGTGACGGTGACCAGGGCCTGAGTTTCACCGCGGGTAAACAGCGCAGACCCGTGGACGCGGGGCAGGACGCCGACTTCGATACTGATGTCACGGATCTGATCGAAACTGCGGCGATCGGGACGAACGCGGTCGCGGGTCACCTGCTCACGAAAGATTCTTTCGCGGGCTACTTCGTAATATTTGGACAACTTCTTCTTGGCATCTGCGTCCCCTTCGGGAAGCTCTTTGGCCAATTCGTCCTTGAGCTGCTTGACCAAGGCATAGCTTTCGGTCTTGGGATGGGCCTTAGTGTCGAGTGCGTCTTTCAGGCGGCCGCCGATTTTGGCGATGAGTGCGTCGTAGTATTGGTGATCGAACTCAACGGAAGGCATCAAGCGCTTTGACTTCCCTGACCTGGAAGCGAGTTCATCGACTGCGGCGCAGATTTTCTTCGCCTCAGCATGGCCGAATTCGATCGCGTCGACGACCGTTTCCTCGCTCACGCCCTGGGCACCGCTCTCGATCATCACCACGCCTTCTTTTGTAGCTACGACGGTGATATTCAGCGTGCTTTCCAGACGCTCGGCGTAGGAAGGGTTGACGACGAATTGTCCATTCACCTGGCCAACCCGCACGGCGCCGATCGGACCACCGAAGGGAATGTCGGAAATGGCCAGGGCCGCGCCGGCCGCATTGATGGCCACCACGTCGGGGTCATTATCCTTGTCCGCAGAAAGCACCAGGGCAATGACCTGGGTTTCGTTGCGGAAATTCTCGGGGAACAAGGGACGAACGGGCCGGTCTATCTGGCGGGCGGTGAGAATTTCGCGTTCGCTGGGCCGCCCTTCCCGTTTGATGAAGCCGCCGGGGATCCGGCCTCCGGCATAGCTATATTCGCGATAGTCGACCGTCAGAGGGAAAAAATCGATGCCTTCTTTAGGTTCGGGGGACGCCACGGCGGTGGCGAGTACAACATTGTCTCCCTGAGTTGCCACCACAGCACCGGAGGCTTGCTTAGCCATGCGGCCTGTTTCTAAAGTCAATCGCTTGCCTCCAGCAAGCTCAACAATTACTTCCTGTTTCATAAAATCCTCATTTCGTATGTGCACAAAGGGCAGGAGCGCGTGCAGGGGTAGGAACGATACCGGCGCGTGCGGCAGCGTGCAGAGGCAGGGCAAGCCCGTGATACGGCGCGCGCTTTCCGGCCAGTACGACACCGCGTGTACCAGCCGATTCAGCGTAATGCCTGATCCAGTCTTTTCGCCTAATTGTGGGGTACAAGTTGCTCGCTTGTTACTTGCGGATACCCAGCTTACCGATCACATCCCGGTAGCGGTCAGAATTATTCGTCTTGAGATAATCCAGCAGACGACGGCGTTTGCTCACAAGCATCAAGAGGCCACGCCTGGAAGCGTGATCTTTTTTATGCGTTTTGAAATGCTCTGTCAGTTCGCCAATGCGTTCACTGAGTATCGCAATCTGCACTTCCGGGCTACCCGTATCTGTTTCATGGGTACGAAAGCGCGTAATCACTTCGGTCTTCTTTGCAGATGCCAGCACGGCAGTCCGTCACTCCTCTACGTTTATCGTGTCCACTCTCTAAGTGTCTGACTAAGAATAACATGGCTTGGAATGATGCGTCCACGCGATGGGTGGGACGAAGTGGGCTTTGATGCCCGGATCCGAATGGGTGAGCAATTGTCCCGAAGAGTCGCTGGCTGGAGTGATGCAGTGTCCAACATCTCAGCCGGCGCGTGTTGCATCCGGGCCGAGATCTCTCACTCCATCATCACGGCTCCTCCGCCGCCGGGCTGGTTGCGATCGAGCAAGTAGGCCAGGGGCACCATCAGAAGAGCCGCAAAACAAAGGACCCAGTAGACGTCGACATAGGCCAAAGCCTGGGTTTGCGCCTGAAGCTGTTGATATAGCTGGCCCTGGGCGAGGTGCAGCCCATTGGCTTTACCTGCCGTCATGTCCAGGGTATTGCGCAAGGCGTCCACGTTTTGCTGGTAGATGCTGTCGGACGGGTTGGTGTTCCCGGAAAGTACGCTCTGATGCCATTGTGCTCGTTCGGTCACCATGGCGTTGGTAATGGAGATGAGAATGCTCCCTCCGATGTTGCGCACGAAATTAATGAGGCCAGACACCTGGTTGTTTTTCTCCGGAGGCATTCCGAAGTAGGCAGCCGTTGTGACGGAAATGAATACAAAGGGAATAGCCACAATCTGCACCACCCGGAGCAAAGAGGCGAAGGGAAAGCTGATAAGCAGGCTGAGGTTCCGAGCGGTATAGAAGTATCCGATGGCAAAAATGAGGAAGCCCATAGCGATAAGATTTCGCGCTGGGAATCGACCCACGGCCTGACCTGCCATTGGCATGACGACGAGCAAGACCAGGCCGCCAGCAGAAAGCGAGAGTCCCGCGATGGTCGCGGTGTAACCCAGATCCTGTTGCAGGAACTGGGGTTGCAGCACCGTAGTCGCATTGAGCAAGCCACCCGTGAGAAGCATAAGGAAAGCACAGACGGCGAAGTTCTTGAACTTGAACAAGGTGAGGTCAATCAGCGGTTTCTCGGCGTGAAATTCCCAAAGGATCAAAGCGATGAAAGAGATGATGAACGTAAGGGCAAAACCTACGATGAAGTGGGATCCAAACCAGTCTTTTTCCTCGCCTTTGTCCAGCGTGATCTGCAACGCGCCCATGGAGATGACCAGGAAGGCCACGCCGATGTAATCGATACGGTACAGATTTTTTCGATCGGATTTCTGGAATGGTGGATCTTCCACGAGCCGGTTGGTGAGGAACAGGGTGAGAATTCCTACGGGAATGTTGATGTAAAAAATCCAGTTCCAAGAGTAGTTGTCGGTGATCCATCCTCCCAGGGTTGGTCCGATAGATGGCGCAAGCACAGCGACAATTCCATAGAGGGAAAAGGCGAGGCCACGTTTTGCAGGCTCAAAAGAATCGGCCATGATGGCTTGCGCCATCGGCTGCAAACCTCCGCCACCCGCGCCTTGGAAGACGCGAAACAGGAGCAGTAATCCCAAAGTTGGAGCAATGCCGCATAGAAATGAACTGGTAGTAAAGATCACGATGCAGAGCATGAAGAAATTCTTGCGGCCTATCACGCTCGCGGCCCAGGCACCCATGGGCAAGACGATGGCATTCGAAACCAGGTAGGAAGTCAACACCCAGGTGCTTTGATCGGCGCTGGCGCCCAGGCTGCCTGCAATATGCGGAAGGGCCACATTGGCAATAGAAGTGTCGAGAACTTCCATGAAGGCGGCGAGCGCAACCGACGCGGCGATGAGCCACGGGTTTGTTTTTGGTTTCCAAGCGTACTCGGCCGTCTTCGCGGCGGAGGCGTCGGCAGTCGGGGTGGCTGCGGCCATCCTTCTCCTCAAAGCAAAGTCAGTCTGATAGATGCGCGGCTTGCGCCCGAGGACGCCAATTGTGAAAGGCCGTCATGAGATTCGTTTGGGTGAGCCAAGCGGATTTCATGGTGTGCGCCAGGTGGCTAGCGCGCCGGTTGTGACTTGTCTGTCTTATCCAGATCCTGGTCCGTTTGCACCCAATAACTTGCCCGAGCCACGACACGCGCACCCAGGTTACGAGTGAGCTGGACATCAAGCACATGCAGGCCAGGAGTATTGTCGGTCGGTCGAAAACTTAGGAGATAGCGATTGCGGGCGTGTTTGGCGACTTCCTGCAGGCGACCCTCAAAGCCACGTTCGGTGGTGAATGGAGCGTACTCGCCTCCGCTCATCAACGCGATCTGTCGAGCAGCGTTTTTTCGCATGGCCTGGACAGCCATGAGCAGAGGGGCCAGGAAGTCAGGACCAGCGCCCTCATCCGGATGTTTGAGATCGTGCATCAGGAGAGCTTTGGATGGAGAAAATGTGACACTCAGAACCAGTGTGTTGCTGATGCCAATTTGTTCGACCAGCCGTTTTTCGTCGACTTCGTGGCTGCCATGGTCCCGTGTCTCGCTGATCAGTAGCAATACCCGACGGAAATCCTTGGGGCGATCTTCAAGAAGCTTAACGGAGTAGCCGACGGTATCGAGAATTGCGGCGCCACCATCTCCAGGTTCGATTCGCTTCATAGCATTTCCGAGTCTCTCTTCGTCACGGGTGAAGGGGACGACCAACTCAGGCTCGGAGTCAAAGGTAACGAAGGCTGCTTCGCTGGATCCGTCACCGAGGAAGAGATCCATCAACGGGGCCAGACGATTGACCTTGTCAAACTCCAGTCCCGCCATGCGGCCCTTCTCTACAGCCACCACGACGGAAACCGGTTCATTGTCGAGGTCATCATCGACATGGAGGTGCTGTTGTACTCCGTTATCGAGCAGAAGAAAATCAGACGCCCCCAACCCGTAGACAACTTCTCCCGATGGCATCTGCACCAGCGTCGGGACCAAAACCTCAGAGGTCTGCACACGGATGGTAGGCCCGGGAGAGGACGCCTGACGGGCGTAGGCGCTGCAGCGGAGGAGCAATATTGAGGTAAAGAGCAGAAGGGCCGGGGATCGTAGGGAAAAGCTCAAGAGGGCTGACGGCTCCGGGTTCCGAAGTTTCGTGTCCAGCCGAGGAACCGCATTAGCTGGGCTCTTTCCTTCCAGAGGAAATACCAGAAGTACCCGAAGTCGACGGTGTCAGCCTTGCGTCCGGAGTACGTTTCGATGCGCCACTTGAGATATTCGCTACGCCACGGAGTGAGCCGATGGCCCCGTGTCGCATTCCACAAAAAGCGAACCGCCATACCCGGGCGACCTCTAGCTAGAGTATACGCATAGGGTAGACAGATTAATGGGTCAGGGCGCCACGCGCAAATTAGGCTGCGCTGCGATAGAAGCCGAGACGAATTTCAGCGGGCTGTCAGGCTTTGGGCTCGAGCATTTGATCGATCAGCTTGTCAGCCAACTGCTCAGGGGTAACGTGATAGGTTCCCTTGGCCACGGCTTGCCGGAGCGCGGCTATTTTTTTCCGACGTTCCTCGTCAATGAGCGGGTCGTCCACTTCCGCTTGGTGTCCTGCGGGGACAGCTGACGGCGTGTCGGAAAGGTCCACGCCACCAAGCGTAGCATCCTCGGCCTGCAAAAGGGTACCTTTCGTCATCATCGCAACTATGGTTCGATGCCTTCAACAGGTGTTCTTGGCGACGCCGGGCCGGCGCGGAGCAGAGGAAGTGGCAGCCGGATCCTGGCGAGCGGCGAAATCGGCCAAGCGTGCGCGAAGACGCAGCACGGCTGAGGCGTGGATCTGAGAAATGCGGGATTCCACCACTCCGAGAATCAGACCGATTTCTTTCATGGTGGTTTCTTCGTAGTAGTAAAGGGTCATGACGAGCCTCTCGCGTTCCGGTAGCTCGCTTATCGCCTGGATAAGGCGTTCACGCATTTCTGCGTGCAGGTAGCGATAAAGGGGATCCTCTTCCGGCCGGTTGGGAAGATAGACGAGCTCTTCCTCTCCTGAATCTTCGGAGCGCTCCGAATGGAGGGTGCCGATTTCCAAACCTTTGAGTTCGCCTAACAGTTGCTGATAGGCAGGCAGATCGAGGTGCATCTGTTCTGCGATTTCGAGGTCGCTGGGAGCGCGGCCGAACTGGGCAGTGAGGGTTTGGATTGCCTGTTCGATCGCCCTTCCCTTCCGTCGCAACTCGCGCGGGCTCCAATCGAGTGTACGGAGGTTATCGAGAATGGCTCCGCGGATACGGAACTGGGCATAACTACGAAATTGGACCTGTTTGGATGGATCGAACTTGCTAAAGGCATCAAGCAGTCCGATAACCCCAGCGCTGTACAGGTCCTCGATGGGCACATGCTGAGGCAACCGCTCATGGATGCGGCGAGCGATGAAGCGCACGATCGGCAGGTGCTCGAGCATGAGTTTTTCCTGTTCGGGAGTGAGGCCGTCTCCCGATTGTGGGCGGGGCGCAATGGTGGGATTCGCAGCGGAAGGCTCCTGCCTGACCATCTCAGGGTTCACACTGTTCAGTGTGCTGATGTCTTGCCCCGCCGTGTCGTTACGCCGCGGACGCCTTTGACCTTTTCCTGCTTCTGGCATATACACCATCCGACCTGTATCTGAGAGCAAATTGGAGCCGAAGTGTTTTGTTAAGCGATTGATCTGCCGCCGAGCGTTCTCTTTCGGCGGATGGTACAGGTGTTTCCAGGTAGGGCGTCGATACCGGTGAAAAAAGCTCTGCTAATACATCGACCTCTACCGCGAGCGACGCGAACTATGTCAGTTACCAATTCGCATCTCCCTTGCGGAACCCTAATGACCGGATGTGCTGCACTTGTTCCCGGTTCGCATTTCTAAACTGCATCGGAACGAAACAATGAAACAAGGAGATTCGCGGTCATGGTTGCGGGTCGAGTTTCAGAACGGAATTGCAGCTAGTGCAGGTTCCAAATGGAAACAGTCGTCGAGCTCAAGCGGACGGGACCTAACGTTTTGCAGGCAGAGGAAAATATTTGCGTGTGATTCGCTTTTTGTTCGCTATAATGCTGGCATGTCAGTCACCCGCCGGCAGAAAGAGGTACTGGACTTCATCAGTAATTTTGTGCAGCGTAATGGATACTCTCCCTCTTTCGAGGAGATTGCCCGGGGGCTCAGCCTGAAGTCACTGGCCACGGTGCATAAGCACATTACGAACTTGCAGAAGAAGGGCCTTTTGCAACGGGCGCACAACCGCAGCCGCTCGATCGATGTTTTACCGCAGCGCGTTAAAGGACGGCGTATGGACCGGCTCCCCCTGTTGGGGCGGATCGCCGCCGGCAGACCCGTAGAAGCATCGGAGACAAACGAGAGCATCGCTCTAGGCGACATTATCGGCAATCGCGAAGTCTTCGCGCTGCAGGTACGGGGAGATTCCATGCGCGATGAGCACATCGTCGATGGGGATTATGTGCTGGTCGAACAGACGAGCGCCGCACGTCAAGGGGAAATCATTGTGGCGCTGGTGCGCGGCAGTGAGACCACGTTGAAGAGGTATTACATCGAGGGTGAGATGGTCCGCCTGCAGCCATCGAATAGCGAGATGGAACCCATCTACGTGCCAATTTCGCAGATTGCCATCCAAGGGCGAGTTTTGGGGGTTGTCCGCCGTTATGCGTAATTGAGGGGTTGCTCTAGGAGCTCCCGCGGTTCGCCCATCGAAAGATCAGGACGCAGGCCCTGGGCGAGCTTCAAAAGGAAAGGCCCCGTTTTCGGGGCCTTTCCTGACTCATAACCTGATGCTAGTTTGCTTTCGCTGGTGATTCAGCTGCCACGCCGACTGGCGCAGCGGTATTCGCCGCGGTCGCAGTGGCATTGGGAGCTGCGGGTACCGTGATCACCTTGCTGATGCTTTTATCAATCGTGTCCTTGGGTACATACCCGACAATTTGCTCGGCCACCTTGCCGCCCTTGAAAAGAAGCAGCGCAGGGATCCCACGAATCCCATAACGCATAGGCGTAGCGGAATTACGATCCACATCCATCTTCATCACTTTTAGCTGGCCGGTATATTGCGCGGCCACCTCGTCCACGACGGGCGCCAACGCGCGGCAGGGTCCGCACCAAGCAGCCCAAAAGTCAACCAGAACAGGTTTTTCCGACTGCAGTACCTCCTGTTCGAATGTCGCATCGTTTACTTCAAAGACTCCTGGACCTGCCATGTTCCTCCTTCGATCCTCTGGGTGAGCATAACACCCGAACTATCGCTCAACCCTCAACAATGGATGCGGAAATGGGTCAAAAGGTGCAAGTGTATCCCAAAAGCCAAAAGCGCCCGGGCCTCACGGCCACAGGCGCTAGAGCAGCCCTCCCCCAGAACTGCCCACGTCGCGTAAGGTAGGGCTTGCTTGCGGGCGTTGTAAATAAAACTTAGGTAACGGCTAAGTAACATCTGAGGAAAACTCGAATAACCTTTTTGCCATGCTCCCCTGCCCCTGCGTCATGACGGCTCCATAACGGCTGAGTTCGGAAGGCAGAATCTCAACAGGGCAAACCGGTTCCGCCAGTTCCTGAATGGTTCGCTTCAGGTTTTCCGACGGGGGTTCCTGGGTCAACAACAGGACGGACGGACCTGCCCCGCTGAGGGTCACCGACATCACTTCCTGACTTCCGGCCAGGGGGAGTAGAGCGGGCAATAGCGGACAAAGCTGTGCACGGTACGGCTGGTGGAGACGGTCACGAGTCGCTTGTTGCATCAGATCCGACCTGCCAAGAGCGAACGCGGCGGTGAGCAAGCTAGCGCACTGGAGGTTGGCGACCACGTCTTCGCGCGAATAGGTTTCCGGCAATGCTGAGCGGGCCTTGGCGGTAGACAAGGGAACGTGAGGAAGTACAAGGACCGCCTGCCACTTGATTGGCGGTGGAATTGAGATGATTGCCAGAGAATCCAGGTTGGCGGCGATGGTCAGGCCGCCATGCCAGCAGGCAGCAACATTGTCGGGGTGACCTTCGAGGCGCACGGCCGAGTCGACAATTCTGCCGGAATTCCACTTGAGTCCCCCGAAGGCAGATGCCAGGGCAACCCCAGCCAACCGCACGGCAGCAGAAGAACCACATCCCATTCCAATAGGAATGCCGTTCCTCATGCGTATCTCTAAAGGAAGGACGGGTTTCTGCTCGGCTTCTAGTACGGACTCATACGTCTGCAGAAGCAAATTTCGATTCAGGTTGGCACAGATGTTGGCATTTCGCCCGTGAGCTTCGATGGAGAACTGGGACGCAGGGACCGCCTCAATCTCCAGAAAGAGGCCAAGAGCGAGCGCGGCGGCATCGAAGCCCGGTCCCAAGTTGGCAGATGTGGCGGGGAGGCGAAGTTGCACTGCTGTCAGATCCGGGTTCATGCCTGAATCGCCGCCTCCAGGACATGAAGGACAGCATCGGCAGAGGCATCGAGAGAAAGAGTGGCTTTTCGCTTCTCGTTGATATGAAATCGCAAATCCGGATCTAACGCGGCGTCTTCTTCGTCGGTAAGCAACTTTCCTCGGTGAAAATCGATAGTGTATTCCGAATCCTTGAGCGTGTGACCGGTAAGCAGGAGCACGACGGATTCGGAGGATTGGATCTTGCCTTGGCGAACGAACTTTTTGAGACCGGCCAAGGTGACCGCAGACGCGGGCTCGCAGCCGATTCCCTCCTGGCCGATTTCCGCTTTGGCAAGGGCGATTTCCGGTTCGCTGACTTGCTCGCAATAGCCTCCGGTTTCGCGGATAATGCGGGCCGCTTTGCGCCAGGACGCCGGGTTTCCAATGCGGATGGCGGTGGCGCGAGTATTAGCTTGAACAGGATGGAGTTCAGTGCCGTCGTGGTGAAGGAAACTGAGGTAGAGCGGATTCGCTCCTTCGGCCTGTACCACGCTAATTCTAGGAACCTTGTTACATAGTCCCAGATGCTTCATTTCGAGGAAGCCCTTGCCCAGGGCTGAACTGTTTGCGAGGTTCCCTCCTGGCACAATCAGGTGGTCGGGAACCTGCCAATCGAACTCTTCGGCTATTTCGAAAGCTGCCGTCTTTTGGCCTTCCAACCGGTAAGGGTTAACCGAATTCAGCAAGTAGACTGGCGCCCGGCGGATCACTTCCGTCAGGACATGGACACAACCGTCGAAATCCGTATTCAGCTGGCAGGTTACGGCACCGTAATCGAGGGCTTGAGACAGCTTCGACCACGAGATCTTTCCCGCAGGCAGCAAGACCAGGCTATTCATACTCGCCCGGGAAGCATAGGCTGCCATAGACGCCGAGGTATTACCGGTGGAGGCGCACGACACCCAGCGAAAGCCTCGCTCCCGAGCCTGGGAAAGAGCTGCGGTCATGCCGGTGTCCTTGAAGGAGCCGGTAGGATTCATGCCCTGGTGCTTGGCGTAGAGGTTTTCGAGCCCCAAGCTTTCTCCACACCGCAGAAGCTTGTACAGGGGGGTGTTACCCTCGCGCAGGGTGACCGCATTTTCAGGATTCAGCAGGATGGGGAGCACCTCGCGGTAGCGCCACACTCCACTGCGGTCGATGGGAAGCTTGGACTGCAGCCTTTCCCGCCATAGCCAACGAAGAGCGCCCGGGTTGGGCATGCGGCGGGTTTCGGAAGAAGCGCCTACGGCGCTCCAGGATGGATACTCGACTTCGAGGAGCTCACTGCAATCGACGCAGCGAAAGTTCTTTTCTACCGAGTCGGGAAGAATGACAGCGCCGCAGCCGACGCAGCGCAATTGATGAGAAGCTTGTTGCATGGTCTAAGCCTAGCCTACAACGACATATGGGACGCCTCGGCGGGCAGAGATGGAACTGGGAATCAGTCCAGATAAATTCGTATGGGAACGGGGGGCGTATCGTATCATTTCGCCATGTTGCTCTCACCACGCGAGGCCGCGCGGCGACTCGGGATTTCGTATCCCACCATCAAGCAGTGGCTATACCGGGGGAAGATCAAGGGCGTAAAGACACCGGGCGGGCACTATCGCATTCCCGAAGCAGAGTTGGACAGCTTGCTGCACCAGGCGAAGCGGCCCGAAACTCCAAAGCGAGAAATGCTGAGGACGCTGAGCGGGCGAAACCAACTTACGGGCCGAATTGTCGAAATCAAGATGGAGGGGCTGATGGCCCAGATCAAGCTTTCCATTGGGGGGCAGATTATCACTTCCATCATCACAGCTGAAGCCGCGCGGGAGATGCGGCTGCAGGTGGGCGAGACGGCAGCTGCGCTGATCAAGTCCACGGAGGTTATGGTGCTGCGTGTTTAGAAGATGGCGGATCCTGGCGTTTTTGTTTGTGACTTCCTGTATGTGCCATGCACAGGATGGCGCCACTCTGAAGATTGCCGCGGCTGCGGATTTACAGCCGCTTTTGCCAGGAATCATTGCTCAGTTTGAGCGGCAGTACCATACTAGGGCCGAGGCTTCTTACGCTTCTTCGGCGACTCTGGCGACGCAGATCGTCAATGGCGGGCCGTTCGGGCTATTTTTGTCGGCTGATATGTCGTTTCCAGAGAAGGTAGTGGCCGCGGGGCTGGCGGATACCCCAAAACCGATTCCTTATGCACGCGGGACGCTGGTGCTTTGGGCACGTAATGATTCGCCGGCACAACCGATCCGTCTGGAATCGCTACGTAAACGTTCGGTTAGGACGGTGGCAATCGCGAATCCTGAACACGCACCTTACGGGCGAGCAGCCAAGGCCGCGCTCGAGAACCTAGGGTTAACGAAAGCTGTTCAGGACAAGCTGGTGGTGGCAGAGAATATTGGCCAGGCGGCACAATATGCCGATTCCGGCAACGCCGACGCCGGCTTGCTCTCGATGACTTCGGCGGTGACGCCGCGCTTGACCACCGACGGCAAGTACGTTGAGATGCCTGCGGGGTCGTATCCTCCCATTGTCCAAGGGGCGGTAGTGATTAAAGGCCCGGCAGCGCCGGAAGCCCATAGGTTTCTCGATTTTCTGCTTTCAGCTCCGATCCGTGCGCAGCTCGCTGAACGGGGCTTGCGCGCGCCGTAGTGCCTCCGTGTATCTATGGATCAGCAAGCTGTTTTTCTGACGTTCCGGCTGGCTTTTTTCACGACGCTGATCCTGATGGCGATCGCCGTTCCGCTGGGTTACTGGCTGGCGTACGGAAAGGCGCGATGGATGCCTGTGATAGAAGCGTGTGTTGCCTTACCACTGGTACTGCCGCCCACGGTCTTGGGATTTTATTTGCTGGTAGTGATGGGGCCACGCAACGCGGCCGGGCGTTTGCTGAGTTTACTTTTTGGCCACACGTTGGCATTTTCGTTCTCGGGGCTGCTGATTGGGTCCATCATTTTCAGCCTGCCGTTTGCGGTGCAGCCTGTCGCCTCAGGTTTTCGGTCACTGGACCGTGAAATTCTGGAGGCTGCTGCGCTTCTCTCCTCCAGCCGACGCAAAATCCTTATGCGTGTACTACTGCCACTGGTCAGGTCCTCTCTGCTGACTGCGGCTGTTCTTGCGTTTACGCATACGGTCGGCGAATTCGGGGTCGTGCTCATGATTGGGGGCGGGATTCCCGGTGTCACGAAGACGCTTTCTATTTCCATTTACGACCAGGTTCAAGACTTTGCGTATGCGCAGGCTAACCACACTGCGCTTCTGCTGCTGGGCGTGTCTTTTCTGGCGTTGTTACTGATTTACGGGCGCCGGGGAAGCGTTGGTGTCTGAATACCTGCAGGTCGATGCCGAGCACACCGTAGGAGAGTTATCGCTACGGGTTTCGTGCACGGTGTCCGCATCCTGGACTTTGCTTTTCGGCCCTTCGGGCGCAGGCAAGACTTCCCTTCTGCGCGTGATCGGCGGCTTGATCAGACCGGACCGAGGCCGGGTGGTTCTACAAGCACGAACGCTCGTAGACACAGAAACCGGAACCTGGGTGAAGCCCGGGGAACGCTCCATCGGATTTGTCACCCAGCGGCCGACCTTGTTCCCACACATGGATGCAGCCGCCAATGTTGCGTTTGGCCTGAACGCGATGAATCGACACGCGAGGGGAGAGCGCGTGGCTCAGATGCTGGAGCTTTTTCACGCTGGCGCGTTGGGCAAGCGGATGCCGAAGGACCTTTCGGGGGGTGAAAAGCAGAGGGTCGCGCTAGCTCGCGCGTTGGCGCCAGAACCGAAACTGCTGTTGCTGGACGAGCCGTTCACCGGCCTGGACGCCGATCTCAAAGCATCGCTTCTTGAGAATGTGACGGCGTGGCTTGCGGAACACAGGGTTCCTGTCCTTTACGTATCACATGATCTGACGGAAGCTTTCCAGATTGCAGGGGACGTTGTGCTGATAGAGCACGGCCAGGTTCAGGCTCAAGGACCAGCGGACGTTGTGCTGGCATTGAAGCGGGAACAGTTGCTGCAGCAGCTTGGCCTGAGTCAGAAGCGGTAGCAGGCCAGATGAAGGCGCTTTTCCTACCCCAGCCAGACCGGCTCGGGCTCAAGACGAACGAGGAAGCGACCGGCGACGGTGGAGGCGATCTTATCCCGCAGAGCAATCATCTCCGCTGCCGTGGCGCCGCCTCTGTTAATCAGGGCGAGGGTGTGACGACTCGATATACCCGCGTTGCCAAGCGCATAACCCTTTTGATAGCCAGCGCGCTCGATGAGCCAAGCGGCGGAGAGCTTCACTTCGCTGTCCTCCACCGGATACGCGGGGATGCTCCGCTTTTCGATGCCGAGATCGCGGGCAAGTGAATCCAGCACTGTAACGGGCACAATTGGATTTTTGAAGAAGCTACCGGCGCTGCGACAGTCCGGATCGCCATCCACCAAGAGCATGCCCTTCTGCGCACGGATAGAGCGCACGGCTTCTCGGACTTCGGCCAGAGTCGGCGTGGTCACGTTACGGGCGGCGAAATATTTAGACAGGTCTGCGTAGGCAATGCCGGCGGAAGCATGTGGTTGTAAGGCATAATCGACGCGACTCACAACATACCTACCGCGTTCGGTGGTGTTGAAGATACTGCGGCGATAAGAGAAGCCACAGGCGGATGCAGGTAAGTCGAGGAAGTTGGAGTTTTCCCGGTCGAACGCACGTACCGTTACGATGGTTTGGGAAACCTCCTGGCCGTAGGCGCCGACGTTCTGCACCGGCGTGCCCCCCACAGTTCCCGGAATACCCGAAAGGCATTCGATGCCGGCGCAGTCCTGGGATACGGCAAAGGCGACCAGACCGTCCCAGTCTTCTCCGGCTGCGGCCGAGATGACATGGCGGTCGCCCTGCAGGATGGAAGTAATGCCACTCAGAGCTATGCGCAGCACGAGACCGGGAAAGCCGGCATCGGAGATAAGCAGGTTGCTGCCCCCACCGAGGATGAATAACGGAAGCCGGCGCTCGGTCGCAAAGGCAATGCCAGCAACGATATCGTCTTCGTTTTCCGCCTGGGCAAACCAGCGCGCCGGCCCACCAATTTGAAAGGTGGTGTAAGGGGCAAGCGGTACTTGCTCGAGGAACTGCATTTTCCAGACAAGGGTATCAGCCGATGTTGGGGCTTACGCACTAGCGAAACCAAAGTGGAATCTTTACAATCAAATGGACCGCACATTGCTAAGGAGCAGGCATGTATCCCGAGGTTATGATCATTCCGATGCGCGAGGAACTCACTCGTGCCGGCATCAAAGAAGCGCGGACCGCAGAAGCGGTCGACGAGGCTCTGGCGAAGCCAGGCACCACTTTGCTGGTGGTTAATTCGATCTGTGGCTGCGCCGCAGGGAAAATGCGTCCTGGCGTCCGGCTGGCGCTGCAGAACAAGAACTTACCGGATCAATCGATTACCGTTTTTGCAGGCCAGGATCGCGAAGCTACAGAGCGCGCTCGCTCCTATTTCGAAGGGCATCCTCCGACTTCTCCCGCAGTTGCCATTCTGCGCGACGGCAAGCTGATATACCTGATGCAACGCTCGGCAATTGAGACCGCAACTGCTCCGATGATCGCGCAGGAACTGAGCCGGGCAATGAACGAGTTTTGTTCCAAAACTACGGCGTAGCTAAGTTCGATCTATAGTTTTCGCGGACAGGGACCGTGTTCGGTAAGCAACTGTTCCAAGCTGGTCCCCGCGTTTTTTGACCGCCACGATTCCTGAATGGTGGCATGCGGCTCAGGGTGAGCCTTATCCATCTGCTCCTGGTAGACGAAAGTGATGATCCGGTCCTCCGGCTCATCGCGCCAAACATTTCCTTGGCCGTCGCGGCGGCTGGAACCGGAAACCCAACCAGCCGGCGTCAAATGCCACTCAGTCCATTGCCTGCTGATGGCCATGCTGTATCACACCTCGCATGCCTACGATAACGATTTGGTAAACCGAACGAAAGGCCGAACTCTATCCATATGTCAACGACCGAAGAAACTGCGCCTCCTCGCCGTAAGCGATCGCTGATCAAAGGGTTTCTCGCAGGGGCTATCGGGGGGCTGGCGGGAGCCGCGGCTAAGGCAGCCGGCGAGGCTGTATACCCACCACGAACGCTGGGTCAGATTCCGCCCCCGGCGGTGCTGGTGAATCGAATGTCGGAGCGCCCGCTGAGCGAGAAGGAGGAAGAGGTTTCAGTGCAGGCAATACACTGGACCTTTGGGGCACTTGTCGGGGGCGTTTATGGAATAGTGGCCGAATATCAACCGGCTGTGACTAGCCGGCTTGGCGCGAATTTTGGGGTCACCCTTTGCGGAATCACACACGCTTCTGCCCTGCCCCTGATGGGATTGACGGAAAAACCTGAGGATCAACCGGTGCGGGAACATGCCAGCGAACTGGTGACGCACACGATGTATGGAGTCACTACTGAATTGGTTCGGCGCCTGGCAAGGAAGGTTCTCTAAGGGATACTCTTTTGGCGAGGATAAAGCCTTCGAATTGCCGCCTCAGGGGACGGGCTCGCAGGCCGCCTGCTGAGCCCATCCCACGTATTTGAGGCGAAGGCCTATGCGATGCGATCGATTTGCTCGCCAGGAAGCGCCTGTTCTGCCTTGCGGGTGGTGATCTGGACGCTGGAGTAGCGGAGACCGGCGTAGACAACAGCCGCAATAATCGCTCCGACAAACGGTGCGACGATAAATAGCCATAATTGCTGCAGAGCCCAACCCCCGACAAAAATTGCTGGTCCGATGCTCCGCGCCGGATTAACAGAAGTGTTGGTGATGGGAATTCCCACCAAGTGGATCAGAGTCAGGACCAATCCGATGGCGAGCCCGGCGAAGCCAACCGGAGCCGCGATGTCGGTGGATCCAAGTACGGTGAGGACGAGGAACATGGTCAGGATGACCTCGGCGGCGAAGCCGGCGGCCATGGAGTAGTGATCAGGGGAGTGCAAGCCGTAGCCGTCCGCTCCCAGGCCACTCACGGAGGCGTTGTAGCCGCCCGGGAGGCCATTCGCAATGAACAGGATGAGGGCAGCGGCGATAATTGCGCCGATGACTTGCGCCACCATGTAGGCGGCGGCGTCACGGGCATTAATTTTTTTGGCTAAGAAGACTCCCAGGGTCACTGCTGGATTTACATGGCAGCCAGAGATAGGCCCGATGGTGTAGACCATGGCAAGCAAGGAAAGCCCGAAAGCCGCGGCGATGCCAACAAAACCGATGTGACTTCCCGCAAGCACCGCACTGCCGACGCCCCCGAAAACCAGGACGAATGTACCGACCAGTTCCGCAAAATATTTGTTCATGGACGCCTCCTCTTAGGCCAGAGCAGTATAAGGCCAATTGCTCATAAGTTAGTGCGAATATTCGTTGAGCAAGGGCGGACAATTCGACTGGCAACAGCTTCCGGCAGAGGACTTAGTTCGCTTAGTTCGCACTTTTCTGCAGAATTCGCCGATCCAAATGGAGGCTTGTGGGGAAAATTGTGCTTTAAGGCGTCGTTATTTCGCACAGCTCGCCTATCTAGCGACTTTCACCCCGTTTTTTTTAGCCTCGGTCGGTGGCTGAAGGGCTGTTACTTATCTGGCGCGACCGGTTGTTTCGGCGGGGCTCATGGCCTGCACCTTACTGTGCTTGACGCTGTAGCTGAAATAGATTACCAGCCCGATCACCAGCCAGATAACCAGCACTTCCCAGGTAAGGAGCGGCAGCTTGACCATGAGGTAGAAGGCGCTGCAGATACCAAGAATAGGAACCAGCGGAACCATCGGCGTTCTGAAAGGCCTTTCCATGTGCGGATGGCGGCGCCGCAGAATCCAGACTCCGGAACAAACGATCGTGAAAGCCAGCAATGTACCCATATTCACGAGCGCTGCCAGCTTATCTATGGGGAGCAAGGCTGGCAGGAAAGCGACAATTGTGCCGACGACGATGTTGGAGATCCACGGTGTGCGAAACTTCGGATGAATGTCGGAAGCCCATTTCCACAACAGGCCATCCTTGGACATAGAGTAGAAGACGCGGGATTGGCCGAGAAGCATTACCAACATCACTGTACCGAGTCCGAAGACGGCGCCGATCTTCACCAGCAAGCTGCCCCAGCTCACTCCGGTGACGTCAATGCCGACGGCCACCGGATCACTGACATCGAGGCTGCGATAGTTGACCAAGCCGGTAAGGACCGTAGAGACCAGAATGTAGAGAATGGTACAAACAACCAGCGAGCCCAGAATTCCAATGGGCATATCGCGCTGCGGATTCCGCGCCTCCTGAGCTGCGGTCGAGACCGCGTCGAACCCGATATAGGCAAAGAAAACTGAGGCTGCGCCGGCTGTGATTCCCCCGAAGCCGTAAACTCCCGGGCCCTGCGCCGGCGGGATAAAGGGATGCCAGTTGACCCGGGCAAGTTCGGGATGGTGAATGAGATATTCTGCGCCGAGAACGAGGAAAACGCCGACGATGGTCAGCTTCACGATCACGATGAGTGAATTAAGGTTGGCGGATTCTTTGATACCGATGACGAGGACGGCAGTCACCACAAGAATGGCTAGAAAGGCGACCAGATTGAAGAGGCCGGTTACGTGGGGCAAGGTGGCAGCATTCACCATAGCCGGCAGAGAGGCCGCAGGCAACCATCGGCCGGAATAGGAATAGAGAACGGTCCCATAGGTAGTGGTGAATTGCGGCGGGAGATAGATGTGCAATTGCTCGAGCAGGCTGACGAAATAGCCCGACCACCCGGAGGCGACAGTAGCTGCGCCGAAGGCATACTCGAGGACGAGATCCCAACCGATTATCCATGCAACCAGCTCACCAAGTGTGGCGTAGCCGTAGGTGTAAGCGGAACCCGCAATAGGAATGATGGAGGCGAACTCGGAATAGCAGAGCCCGGCGAAGGCGCAGGTAATGCCTGCAACGATGAAGCTAAGCGCGACTGCCGGCCCGGCGTGGAGCGCAGCAGCCTGGCCGGTCAAGACGAAGATACCTGCCCCGATGATGGCCCCAATTCCAAGAGTGATGAGGTTGACCGGGCCGAGTGAGCGCTTCAGCGTGTGTTCCCCTACTTCATTGGCTTCCTTGGTCAATACAGATAGGGGCTTCGTCGCCAGGAATCTAGGCATCGGGTCCGGATTTTCCTCCAGCAAGGATTTAAGGGCGGCGTTGCGATCAGTTGTATGTTCTATACCGTTTTCCGGTAATAGTGTCCAGCGCGCGATGCAAGGGGTTGGAGGCGAACGATTGGTGACAGAGAAAGCTTGATTACCTTAAAGCGGCGTTGAACTCCATCACCCGCTCGGCAACCGTAGGGGCCGAGCGCGGGACCAGGTCGGAGATGATCGCAACGGAATCGGCTCCAGCGTCAATGACCGAGGCGCAGTTGGACCGGGAAATGCCGCCAATGGCCACCAACGGTTTCGTGGTCAAGCGGCGGGCGAGACGGACACCCTCCAAGCCGATTAGCGGGTCGGGCGCCCGCTTGGACGAGGTTGCGAAGACAGGCCCGATGGCGATGTAGTCCGCAGGACCCTCGGCAGCGATCAAGACCTGGGCCTCGCCGTGAGTGGATACACCGAGCAGGACCTGGTTCCCGAGAGAAGAGCGGACCGCCAATGGGGACGGATCCTCCTGACCCACGTGGACTCCCTCGCACTTCGCGGGCGTCACAAGGGGAACACGGTCGTTCAGGATCAGGCAGGTATCGGAAGAGGGAAAGAGATGCCGGAGAAGCGCAACGCGTTTCAGCACGAGTTCGTCCGATGCATCTTTGTCCCTGTACTGCAGGAAGCGAATTCCCGCCTCGCGGAGCCCCAGGGCAAACTCCTCCAGCGGGATACCACTTTTCTGCAACAGGCCCGCATCCAGGATCGGATAGAAACGGGGTAACTTACACCTGGGCGAGATGCTGCTCACGCCGGAGTTTCTCGCGCTCGAAGAAGCGCTCCATGAACTTGGTATCGAAACTGCCCTCGCGAAATTCCGGATCTTCCAGGATTCGGCGGTGCAGGGGGATCGTGGTGTGAATACCCTCGACCACGAACATCTCCAGTGCTCGCGACATGCGCGCCAACGCTTCCGGACGATCCTTGCCGTGAACAATCAGCTTGGCGATCAGTGAGTCGTAGTAGGGAGGAACTACTCCTTCAGAGTACTGAGCGGTGTCGACGCGCACGCCATTGCCCCCGGGAACATTGAAGGCGGTGATGCGGCCAGCAGAGGGAGTGAACTTCTCCGGATGTTCTGCATTGACCCGGCATTCAATCGCGTGCCCATGAATGGGGAACGATTCAGGAAGGATGCTGGCCAAGGTTTCTCCGGCGGCGACGCGCAGCTGAGCTTTCACCAGGTCGATTCCAGTGACCATTTCGGTTACGGGATGCTCTACCTGAATGCGAGTGTTCATCTCGATGAAGTAGAGCTTGCCATCCTCATCCATCAAAAACTCGACGGTTCCCGCGTTCTGATAACCGATAGCGGTCAAGCACCGCTTGAGGGTCTTGGCAATGTCTTCGCGCATTTTGGGTGTGACCTGCAGCGAAGGGGCCTCCTCGATCAGCTTTTGGTGGCGGCGCTGGATGGAGCACTCGCGCTCGCCGAGAGAGATCACGTTGCCATGCTCGTCAGCAAGGATCTGGAACTCGATATGGCGAGGCCGCTCGATAAACTTCTCCATGTACAGATCGCCGTTCCCGAAGGCGTTGGAGGCCTCGGTGTGCGCCGCCTGGTAGAGTTGGGGCAATTCCTCTTCCGATCTGATGACGCGCATTCCACGGCCGCCGCCGCCCGCGGAAGCTTTCAGGATGACGGGAAAGCCTACAGAGCGAGCCCATTCCAGGGCCTCTTCCTCGGTTTGCAGGACCCCTTCGGAACCAGGCAGGATGGGGACCTTTGCCCTTTTCATCGCCTGCCGTGCTTTATCTTTCTCACCCATCAGGCGCATGGCCTCAGGCGTAGGCCCGATAAATTTAATATTGGACGCCCGGCATACCTCGGCGAAATTCGCGTTTTCGCTGAGCAGTCCGTAACCGGGGTGAATGGCATCGACATCGGCAATTTCTGCGGCAGAGATAACAGCCGGAACATTCAGATAGCTTTCCGCCGATCTTGGGGGGCCGATGCAGATGGCTTCATCCGCAAAACGAACATGGAGTGAGTTGCGGTCTGCTTCGCTGTAGATGGCAACCGTGCGAATGCCGAGTTCTTTGCAGGCGCAGATAACGCGCAGAGCGATCTCTCCGCGATTGGCAATCAGCAATTTTCGAAACATAGGTTCCATTCAGCGCCCGGGAGTCTCCATACAGTTGAGGTGAAGATCAGGCCGCGAGACTTCTTCATCGGCGAGGAAACTAGCGCAGACGCAGAGCGAAAAGCGGCTGGCCATACTCAACGGGCTGCCCGTTCGTGACCAGGCGCTTGACTACTTCTCCGGCTGCATCCGATTCGATCTCATTCATCAATTTCATGGCTTCCACGATGCACAGCACTTGGCCGCTTTCGATCTCATCCCCAACTTTAACGAAGGCTGGGGCACCCGGAGAAGAGGACTCGTAAAAAGTACCGACGATTGGAGACTTTACGAGGTGAAGTTGCTCTTCCGCAGCTTCTTCGGCCGCAGGAGAGGGAGCCGATGCGTGAGTGGAATACGAGTGATGGCTGGACGCTGGAGTAGACACGGCTGGAAGCGGAGCCTGGGGCAACAACTGCCCCAGGCGGGCCAGATCAATCGATGAGAGATGAGCCGGCTGGGCAAACTTCAGGCGAATCTTCTGCTCGCCATGTTCAAATTCGAATTCACCAATTTCATTTTCTTTGAGGAAGGCAACCAACTCCCTCAATTCTTCTAGTTCTTCGGGCGTCATGAATCTCTCGTCTCAGAGGTGCATCCAGCCGGTGGAAGCTGGGGTCAAAACCTGGCCACCACTTCGGGTAACCACAACCATATCTTCTATACGCACGCCAAACTGACCTGCAATGTAGACGCCGGGCTCGATCGTGACGACCATTCCCGGCAAAAGGGATTGCGATTGGTCTGCGGCAATGCGGGGTGCTTCATGGATCTCGAGCCCAACGCCGTGACCGGTGGAGTGAGTAAAGTACTCAGCCAAGCCAGCCTTGCGAAGGACGCTACGCGCTGCTTCGTCTACTTCTCCACAAGAGACTCCAGGCTTGACCGCTTCCACCGCCGCCTGCTGGGCCTCCCGCACAGCATCATACGTGAAGCGCTCCCGGCGCGTAGGCTGGCCAAGGAATACGGTGCGCGTCATGTCTGAACAATAACCCTTGAGGATAACACCGAAGTCCAGCGTTAAGAAGCCTTTACGGGGCAAGCGCTGGTGGGTGGCACGGCCGTGCGGCAGGGAGGACCGAGGTCCACTGGCGACAATCGTTTCAAACGACATGCCCTCAGCGCCCTGAACGCGAGCGGTATGTTCGAGCGTCGCGGCTACCGTGGTTTCCGGGATCCCGGGCTCGAGTTGAGGCAGCAGGGCGTGAAAGAGACCCACGGTGAGGAGAGCCGCCTGTTTCATGAGGCGGAGCTCGTCCTCATCTTTGACCAGGCGCAGATTGCGTACCAAAGGCTCGGTGAGGGGCTGGAAGAGTCTGCGGCGGCCGGTAGGCAATGCCTTCCGGTAAAGAGCGAGGTCCGCCACTGTGGTCGTTTCAGGGTCAAAAGCGCAGTTTTTGGCCCCGCTGGCCGCTAACCACCGGCAGGATTCTTCGCGCACGGACCTGGTGATCACGATGCGGGCTGCTCTTGTCTCCAGTTGTGCCTGAGCGAGGTACCGGCCGTCGGTAAACATTACGGCCCGGCTAGAGGTAACGGCGAGGGCCGCATTGGAGCCGCTAAAGCCGCACAGGTAGCGAACATCGGGTAGATGAGTAATCAGCAGGCCTTCGATACCTCGCTGCTTCATCTGGCGGCGTAAGGACCGAACCCTGAAGGAGTGATTCATCTGCTCATGTATATCAGGAACTGAAAGTGCAGAGCCGGTTTACGGCCTGGAAGCGACGAGATCACCTTCGTTTGCTGCAGCCCATTGCGGACGGTAGACTGAGATGGCTCAAGAAAGGTAATCCGTTCCTATGCTCGTGGTGATGAAACCGCAGGCGACGTCGGAAGAGATCCAGGCGGTTTGCGACCAAATTCGATTGATGGGTTTTCGCGCCCATCCCTTGCCCGGCGCACAGCGGACGGCCATCGGAATTACCGGTAACAGCGGTGCTGTCGATCAAGGGGACCTGGAAGAGTTACCGGGGGTCGCGGAAGTGATCAGGGTCTCAAAACCCTACAAGTTAGTCAGCCGGGATGTAAAGCAGGAAGACACGGTCATTACTTTCCCAGGCACGAATGCGGCTATTGGGGGGCGGGAGCTGGCGGTAATCGCCGGTCCTTGCTCAGTTGAGTCCCGCGAGCAGGCGTTTGCGGTAGCCGAACAGATTGCCCGGACAGGCGCCCAATTCTTTCGTGGCGGAGCGTATAAACCGCGCACTTCTCCTTATGCCTTCCAGGGTATGGGCGAGGAAGGTTTGAAGATTCTGGCCGAGATACGGGACAAATTCGGTCTGCGAATCGTCACCGAAGCATTGGACAACGAGAGTCTCGACCTGGTTGCGGAGTACGCGGACGTGATCCAGATCGGGGCGCGTAACATGCAAAATTTTTCCCTGCTCAAGCGCGCTGGACGAACCCGCAAGCCGGTGCTGGTCAAGCGGGGAATGTCTGCTACGCTCGACGAGCTGCTGATGGCTGCCGAGTACGTAATGAGCGAGGGCAACTACCAGGTGATTCTGTGTGAACGCGGAGTACGGACGTTCGCCGATCATACTCGCAACACGCTGGACCTGAGCATCGTGCCGGCCGTACAACGGCTCAGCCATTTGCCGATCCTGGTTGACCCGAGCCATGGGACGGGCAAGCGAAATATGGTCCTACCTCTCGCTCGCGCCGCAACCGCGGTCGGGGCCGGCGGACTGATGATCGAGGTGCACCATCAGCCGGACAAGGCCCTTTCCGACGGAGCGCAGTCTCTGTATCCGGACCAATTCGCCGAATTGATGGACGAGGTATCCCAGATCGCCGAGGCCATTCACCGTTCTGTGCCGCGGGGAATCACGGTGGCTGTTCCCACTCCTCTCTGATGCTTTACGGCCCGAGTACCCGTTCTCTTTTCCCGGGAAAGCACAGCTTGGGATTTGTTGTAGCGCTCCTGAGCTGTTTTATATGGATGGCAGCGGGCTGCCGGCAACAGGATTTCCCTAACTTCCCGGCCAATTACCGCGAGTACGCTTATATCAGCAACGGCGGGAGCAATACCGTAACTGTGCTCGATGTAGTGAACATGCGCCAGGACCGGGTCATCGCGGTTGGTTCCAACCCTACGGGAATGGCGGTAAATCCTCGCCGGAACGAAGTGTACGTGGTGAACTCAGGCAGCGATAGCGTCACTGTCATTGACGCCGAGAAGAACGTTGTCGCGGCTACGATGCGGGTTCAAAAGCGGCCCTATTCCATCGACGTCGACAGCCAGGGGCAGCGCGCCTACGTGGCAAATTCGAAATCAAACAATGTCTCAGTTCTAGACCTCGCCCGGCGGCGTGAGATCGGCGTTGTCGGCGCGGGGGAAGGACCGGGAATGGCCCGTATTGCAAACGACGGGAGGACGCTGGTCATCACCAATCACGACAGCGGCAGTGTCAGTATCGCGGACGTCCGATCGCTCAAGGTGAGGAGCAGCTTCGACCATTGCCCGGGAGCCACGGATGCCATCATTCTTCCTGATTCTTCCAAAGCTTTTATCGCCTGCTCGGGAGGTCATCAGATCATGGTGATAGGGCTAGCCCACTCGACAGGGAGCGATCCGTTACCCAGGGACGTGCTTTTGACCTTTCTGGATGTGGGGAATACGCCAGTGCATCTGGCACTGAAACCCGATGGCGGCGAGGCGTTTGTATCGAATTTCAACAGCGACACGATTTCCGAATTAACCACCTCGACTGACGAGGTCGGGGGCGCATACCTGATGGGGACGCATCCAGTACGAGGGTTAGTGAGCGCGGACAATTCGCTGTTATACGTAAGCGATTTCGGCGCGGGCCGGGTGGGCATCTACAGCATCGATGACGGGAAGCTGATCCGCCCGGGAGTGAAAGTAGGAGAAGGCCCCGATGCGCTGGCGTTTGCCGGGTCAGGTCATTTTCTGCTGGTGGCGGATGCGCAATCGGGGGATATCGCAGTGGTACGTACGGCAAGTCCGGCTTCCCTGCTTACCTTGCTGCCCGCCGGACGGTCTCCAAATGACATCGTGGTCAAGGCTTTCCTGGTGCACTGAGGAATGCTGGGATGGGCGAAGTGTTGAAAGGTACCCTCAGCGGCTGAAGCCGCGCTTCTTTTCAGCCTGACGGCGGGGCTGGAAGCCCCGCCCCTTCAAACCGACGAATCTCTTTCTAGCTGGCTATGAGTCCTGCATTTCTTCACGGGCTCGTTCCAGATCGGCAAGGTAGGCAAGGCGAAGCGCGTGGCGCGTAGCGGAGTAATGAGCTCCCGCGAGGAGCAATAGCCCGGTTACGAAAGCCCACAGCATCAGGCTCACAGAGACAGAAAAAGGGCCATAGACCGAATGCAGGTCCATCCAGGGGAGGGCGGCGATGTATAGCATCTTCGCAAGTTCCCATAGCAGACCAACCACGACCGCGGTCGGCAGAACAGCGCGGACCGGGAGTTTACGGTTGGGAAGAACCCAGTAGATGAGAAAGAACAGCAGGATGCTAGCGGATGCGGCAGAAATGCGAAGCATCCAGTGAGAAAGAAAAGAGAATATGGAATTGCCGATGTGACCAAAGAACAGAACCTGCAGAATCGTCTGCTGGGCGGCGTCGAGGGCAACGCTGAACAAGGCGAGTGTCCCTATGGCGGCCGCGAGGCCGAGAGCCACGAGCTGGTTCATGACGTAGGAGCGGTTCCTGGTCACGCCCCAGACCTTATTTAAAGCCACTTCCAAGGGAAGAAACACGCCCGTCGAAGAGATCAACAACATAATGACGGAAGCGAACTGAACACCTTTTCGGGCGTGGGCGACGATCTCCATGTTTTTGGTGACAAATTGTTGTCCCGTGGGAAGAAAGTAGCGAATCATGTCCGCAATCGCACTTTCCATGGCGTGAGAGTGGAAGACGTCGCGAGCCAGGGTAAACATCATGACGATGAAAGGAAACAGAGACAGGATGGTATTGGCGGCCACGCTGAAAGCGTATGTATGGACTTCGGTCTGGGCCATATAGCGGGCAAGGCTCCAGATCTCCTTACGCAGGGTCGCATTGGCCGATCTCGCCGGCGGCTTGGGCAGCGGCGGGGCCCCAACCAAAGCCTCGTCTGATTCCAGCTTCGCGTCAATCCGGGGGATGGATACGCTGAGCGTCATAGCCTTTCATGCTAGCAGCACAAAAAGCGGCTCGAAATGACCCGGTCGATTCAGTTACTACAACGTTGGCTACCAGGAGATACCGTGGTGTGGTCCCATCAGGCAAATTTTTCTTGCACTGGATTCCAATTCCTGCCATAACATCAACAAGCTCGAACAAAAGTGCATTGTTCGAAACGTCGGGAAGGCCAATTGATGTAATTGTTTCACCGTTCCTCAACCATCCAGGTGAATCCGGGTTTGCCGTCTTTGTGACGGCGACTTGAAGTGTATCTCTCCAGGGTGTGGTGGTGAAACGAGTCTGAAAGGGAGTTCGCTTGAAGGAAAATGGCGTGGTCAAGTGGTTCAACGGAGCTAAAGGATACGGGTTTATCCAACGTTCCACTGGTGAGGACGTGTTCGTACACTTCTCTGCTATTCAGGAGAATGGGTATAAGACACTGAACGAGGGCGATGCGGTAGAGTTCGAATGCCAGCAGGGGCCCAAAGGACTCAACGCCGCGAACGTTGTGCGCAGCTCCTAAATCAGGGTGGGCAAGAACATCCGATCCCCTTGTCATTGGGCGCGACAACGGGCTAGAGCCCATTGCGCGGCCTCTGCCAGCACAGGATCGGGTCCGATTGACCACTCGCGCAGCTTGGGCAGGTAGCTGGCCAGACCGCTGTTCCCCATGGCGATGGCTACATTGCGCAACAAGCCACTGAGCTTGGCGCGTTGTATGGGCGACTGCCTGAACCAACGGCGGAAACTCTCCGCGTCCATTTCTGCCAGCCAGGCAAGAGCTGGGTTTACCAGTTCTGAGCGCACCGATAGTTCCGGGTCCAGAGTGGCAGGCGCACGACGGTTCCAGGGACAGACGTCCTGGCAGATGTCGCAGCCGAAGACCTGCCGTCCCATTAATGAGCGCAAAGGCTCGGGAACAGGTCCTCGCTTTTCAATCGTCAGGTAGGAAATGCAGAGACTAGCGTCCATCTGGTTTGGTTGGACCAATGCGCCCGTCGGACAGGCGTCGATGCAGCGAGTGCAGGTGCCGCAACGGTCCGGGGGCGGAGTCACGTGAGCCGGGGGCACTTCGAGGGCAGTGAGAATCACACCTAAGAAAAGCCATGAACCCAGTTCCTGGTCGATGACGCAGGTGTTCTTACCAATCCAGCCAATGCCTGCATATTTGGCATAAACCCGTTCCACCAGCGGCCCGGTATCCACGTAACAGCGGGAGGCGAAGGGACCGACGGCCTGCTGGAGCAGTTGGTCCAGGTTCTTGAGCCTCTGAAGGAGGATGTCGTGGTAATCAGTCGGCTGTCCAGGATCTGGCCCGGGGCTTGAACTATGCGAATGTTCGGACCGGGAATCTGTCTGGGCATGGCCCGTCCAGGCATAGCGAGCGATCCAACCGCTTTGCGGTGAGGCTGGATCCGTGGATCTGGGCGCATTTGCATTGTAATTAGCGGCGCAAACGATTACCGACCGGGCCCAAGGAGCCGCGATCTGCAGGGAGGACCGAAGCAGGCGATTCTCCTGGTCGCGGCGCTTCAGGTACTCCATCTCCCCGGCATAGCCCTGCTCGATCCAGGGTTGGAAATGATCCAGTTCCGGGTAATCAGCGGATTCTGTTCCGAGCGGGATGGGAGCGATACCCGCCTTGGAGAAGCCTACATCCCGAGCCAGCGCGGCGACCTGTTCGTACTTGAGGGTCGTGGACATCGACCTTCATTTTATTGGGTCACGGATGGAGACAAACTATCGGATCGCCGATCAGCCCGCTATGGCAGCAGCCAGCGTATCGATAAACGCAATGTTCTGAACCAAGTTTTGTGGCAACCCGTGCCGCTCGGCCAGATACTCAGGGTCGTTGTAAGAGACCCAGACCTTGCCTTTGTCATCCTCCCAGATGAGGATCTTGAGGGGAAGATCGATGGCAATGGTGGGGGCCGCCACCATCAGAGGTGTTCCGCCCTTTGGATTACCGAAGATCAGAAGCTTGGTCGGGTGCATTTCGAGACCAACCTTCTGCGCCTCGCCACTGTGGTCGATGAGTGCGAAAACGGCGATGTCCTTCGCCTTGAGGATTGCCTGGAGCTTTGACATTGTCTCATCGACAGAATGCTTGCTGGCTTTGCGCACGATGCCGTTATCGATCATGAATTCCTCCGCAGCAGATGATCTTTGGGTCAGATGCCGGGCGTCAAGTTAAGTCTCATCGACAAGATGCGGCGAATACAGCAGGGGGTTCCGTGGGCAGGCCGAGGGTGACATTAGCTCGAACTTGAAGCTCAACTGAACGCCACGGCGGAGCAAATGCAAGTGGACGCTGGAACCTGAGGAGCACGAACTTCGTATCATTGGAAGTGGGATTCGTTGTGCGGCCAATGGAACCCGCGCCAACAGGGGTAAGTTGGCCCGCAGCGTTGGGGACTTTGTTGGGGCTCAAACTTGTGAATTGGCACTCGGTCTGACGGAGGCTTCGGCAAGCAATGATCAAATTCCTGTTGTGGTGCATCCTCTTCCTTCTATGCTGGCCTCTTGCGCTCCTAGCGCTGGTCGTATACCCCCTGGTTTGGTTGCTTTTGTTACCGTTTCGCATCGCCGGCATCGCGGTGCATGGGGCGCTGGAGTTGATTGCCGCCCTAATTACGCTGCCGGCGAGGTTACTGCGTGCGATCTAGCGATCAGGCTGGGCGTAATATCCTGTCCTGGTGCGGGCGGAGAGCCCGGGCTTTGCCACTTTTACCTCGAGGCTGTGATATTCATCGCGGCGATCGGCTGCCGGCGTATCGAAGGACAGCTCGTAATAAGCTTCCGTGTCTGCTATGCATTGCTGCAGGAGAGTGGCAACGTCATTACTGGAGCTTAGAGCCAGACCACCACTCTGAACAGCCAGCACCTGCAGGCTGAGATCGCCCAACATCACCTGACCCGGCTTACTGACTCCCTTCAGGAAGTCCTGGTAATAGAAGGTTCTGCCAACTCCTTCGCTCGCTCCTAGAGGATCTACCGCGTACAAAGTGACTCTAGCCTGCCGAAGCTGATTCGATAGGCCAACGATGGTTGCGAAGATCTGATTTTGTTGCTTTGCATCAAGCTCAATGCCGGGACCGGAAAGCAAAGGCCATCCCGGAGAGACCCACAGGACCACTTTGCGTCCGGGAAGGTCAGCCTGTTGGGCCGCCAGCGTTTGCAAAGCGTTTACGGAGAGCTGAAACCGATCGTTGGCCTGCCATTGCGAAGATCTGTGAATAGTACGGAGGGCAACGGCATATTGGTCCATCGCTGTAGCGAGTTCATTTCCGTCATTGGAGAATGCGCGCTGGACCTGAATCCCCGTGTCCGTGAAGAAGGCCAGCGCCATCGGCTGAGCCAAATGGCCACCGTTGGCATGCAGAAGCCTGTCAATCTGGTCACGCTCGTAAGCGATGGTCTGATAGAAGGCGTTAACAGCGTCGATCACGAGGAGCACGTGGACGGTCTGTACGCCGCCGCTCACTGCGTGGAATGAGGTGATGTGCTGCGGGACTTTGTTGTCGAGGACCGTGAAGTCCTGCTGCTGCAATCCAGCGACGGGCGGCCCTGATTTGGGTCGAACGACGACGTCCAGGTCGATTTGCGACGACGCAGGTTGTGCCGGCGGAGTTTGGGTAGGCGAAGGATTTCGCTGGGCGAAAGACGGAGCGGTGCATGCCAAAGCACTCGCCAGAATCAAAGCTGTACGACTGACCATGGGTGAATGAGTCTCCGACTACCCACACATGGTATGCGGTCCGACAAATCCCGGTTGAAAAAAATCAGTTGCCGCTGGTGAAAATGGGGATCTCGTCCAAGGCGGTTTGATCTGCAAGGATTTCCGAGCTGAGCTCGGAAGGGTCCGCTCCCTGTACGTCCTTCAGTTTGCGTTGGATTGCCCGGGTGCGGCTTTCAGCGCCGTCGACGGTATTTTGGGCTTCGCTAAGCTTCTTTTTGACTCTGGCGAGGATGTCAGCGTATTTGCTGAATTCGGTCTTGACCGAACCGAGTGTCTCCCAAACTTCATTGGACCGCCGTTCAATGGCCAGGGTGCGGAACCCCATCTGAAGGGCATTCAGGAGCGCAGCCATCGTGCTCGGTCCGGCCAAGACGACTCGGTGCTCACGTTGTATTGAGTCGGCCAGACCAGGTCTTCGCATCGCTTCCGCATAAAGGCCTTCAGCGGCAAGGAACATAACGGCAAAGTCGGTGGTAGTGGGCGGCGCAAGGTGCTTTCTGGAAATATCGGCCGCATGGGCACGCAGATCCGACTCGAGTTCGCGGGAGGCTCTGTCGGTAGCCTCCTGGTCGCCGAGCTCGGAGGCATAACGCACGCGCTCATATCCCTCCAAGGGAAACCTGGCATCAATAGGAAGCCAGACGGGCTCACCGTTATTGTCGCGCCCAGGCAGCTTAACGGCGACGTCGGCACGATCAGCAGTGCCAGCGGTGGCGACACATTTGCGGAACTGATCCGGAGCAAGAATCTCCTCGATGATTG
>DATJNV010000163.1:0-61367 GCA_035507705.1 Acidobacteriaceae bacterium | reverse complement strand
TCGCCAACCGCCTGCGGCGTCGTGCAAATTTCACGGATGTTGCGATAGTAAGCGAGCTCTTCCGGAGGAAGAATGTCTTCCACATAGAACATCTGGTAAGGCTGGAGGCGGCGCGCCAGCTCTACTGCATTCATCCCGCTCAGATGCGAATGCACGTCGTGCAGCAGCTTTGGGCCGAAGCCTGCCTTGTCGCGCAGGTAGGCAAAAAGAGGAGGAATCGCGTCTACATACTGCTCTTCGTCGAAGGCAGGGCCACCATAACCGCCGGGCACGCGGTTTCCCTGGCCGGCTGGAATAAACCCTCCGCCTCCGTAACCGCCCAACTGAATGCGGACGTGCGTGTAGCCGTTAGCCAGCGATTTTTGCAAGGCATCCAGGCATTCCTCTTTCGTATTGCCACCCTGATGGTCATATACGGGAACGGCATCGCGCGCTTTGCCCCCAAGCATTTCGTACACCGGCATGTTCGCTCGCTTGCCTTTGATGTCCCACAGGGCCATATCCATGGCCGAAAGCACGTTGTTATTCACCGGCCCGTTGCGCCAGTAGGTCCGCATCTGTGCCGATTGCCACAGATCCTCAATGCGATCAGGGTCTTTCCCAATCAGCCAGGGCTTCAGATGATCTTCCAGGGCCGCCACCACCGCCATGGTCTCGTAGTAATTATTGGCCGACCCGATGCCGTAGAGGCCGGGCTCGCTGGTAATGATCTTGAGAAAAACCCAGCGGTAGTGGCTGCCCCCGTTGGTGGTGATGACCTTGCAATCCTTGATGGTGAGCGGGGGAAGCCCGTTCGTTCGGTTCGCAACTTCCTGCGCGCTTGCGGCGGATAACAGAGGAAGGGAAACCGCGGCCGACTTGAGTAAATCTCTACGATTCATGAGTCTCTTTCGTTTCAATAAAACAACCGCAAGGCAAGCTGGAAATCTCCGCGGTTGATTTTTCTGGCTGCCTGCCACTCCCAAGCGGGGCGCTTGCCGTGCTGCAACAGACAGCGCTGGGATGGCCGAATCGAACCCGACTAATGACGTTAAAAACCTCGGCGCGAAACTGCAAGTGAAATCGTTTGTGAGTGGTCGCGCCCTTGGGCATTAAAGCTCGAGGATGTGCCGGTTTGACACTTCTTTGATTGCCGCTCTTACGGTGCGAAATTATGTGGTGAAGACCCGAAGGAAAAAGTGGGGAATTGCCAGACCTCCTGGACTGAATCAGTCGCAATTTACAGAAAATTCAAGAGGAACTACCGTGGTTGATAAAGGTTGAGCAGGATTTCCCCTACAGTGCGAAGGAGGTAAGGTCATGGAAGCGGTTCAGAATGGACAGTGCGGTCTCTGTACCCACTTCGGCGAACACCACAAGACGGATGTTCTCGTCAGCATTCGGAGCAGCCATAAGGCTGATTTGAAGATCATTGATGAATGCGGCCATCCGAAGCACGCCGCCCTGCACCTGAAAGTAACGCCCATCAGCGGATGCGATGGTTTCGCTCCCGCGGCGGTAGCATAACGCAACCAGGCGAGAATTGATTGGACGCGGCGGCCCGAGTATCCGGGCCGTTGCTGTTTAGTGGCCGTTGCAGGGCAGCTAGATCCCTTTCTCACGAAACCACACGGACCCCCAAGGCTTGCCGGGCAATTGCAAAGTTACTTTGCCGGCGTGGCCGCCCGAGAGTGGATTGCGGGTCAGCGCCTGGGTATCGATGTACTCGGCGGAATAGGTCTTTCCCTCTGGCAGATCGAAGGTCCATTCCGCAGGCTGATTCAGGTCGAAGTAATAGAAAATGACCGCTCCATTCGAGCGTCGCGCCGCGATGGGATTCGTGCGAAAGCTGGTAAAACCGATCGGCCCGGGCCCAAGGGCAATCGTCTCCTCCAGGATTTTGCGGAGAAAGGCGATCTTGGCCGGACTCGATCCGTGCAACACACCTCCGTGTGACCACCACAGAACGCCTTCCGGCGATAGGTAAGTTTCTCCGTGGCCGCCGTACGCGCCCTGTGCGGCAGCCAACCAAAAACGCCGCGCCATCTCGTCACCGGACAGATTGCCCCACATGGAAGGGATGTTGCCCTCGTATTTGCACTCATCAAATACCAGAGGCTTCTGCCAATCGGCGCGCCAGCTTGCAGCCTGCTCCAGCCGGGAGTCCTGCACGCCTGCGTGCGAGCACCACGCCCGCCAATATTCGTATTGGTGATAGCCGTAATGAATAGATCGCAGATGCCCGAAAGCATCGTATTCGCCGATGATGCGCGCGTAGCTATCCCAATCCGTGTTGGTCTTGCTCTTCATGAAGTCATACTCGTTCGCAAGCGACCACCAGACATTGCGGAAGGCGCTGAAGCGGGCAATCACATAGCGCAGATATCGTTCGTTTACGTCCGGCGGCATAGCCTGGTAGCCCCACCTGTCGTAGGGATGAAAGAGGATCAGGTCCGCCTGCACGCCAATCCGGCGAAGCTCAAGGATGAGCGTGTCGAGATGTTGAAAGTACGCCGGGTTGAACCGCGAATAATCGTTTGTTTCACCGTTTCGCGGGAACGGATACATCGGCGGTTCTTTGCGGTTGTACTCGTACCACTTGGGAAAAATGCACATGCGCAGTTTGTTGAAAGGCGATTGTGAAAGGGTCTCGATAGTCTGCCGCTGCGTAGCATCGGGCTGAAAGGCCCACGCGTAGCAGGTGGTGCCGGCTTCCACGAAGGGCGTTCCGTCCGCGTAACCGAAGTGAAAGCCATCGCGCACCGAGACCGGCCCGTGATTATCGATGCCGGGCGCAACACAGTCGAATGATCCGGATTTTCCGTCAAGCTCCGGCGCAGGGCTGGCCGTCGTCCACGTCCATGTCCCGATGTCGTCCGGCATGAAACGGACTTTGTATACGCCGTCACCGTCGTAAAAGCCTTCCATGGTAAGGGCGCGGTTTTTGCAGTGGAATGTTGCCGTGAGGCGAACCTCGAGAAATGGGTTACCACTGGCTGGCCCGGCAAACGAAAGCTCAGCGTGATCCCAGCGCGCTATCGGGGTTCCGGAAGCGGGCACCACGACCGGTTCGGCTAACGATGGTGAGGGCGCGGATGCCAGGGCCAGTGATGAGAGCTTCAACATCTCCCTGCGGTTCATTTTTCTCCTTCCGGTCCGGCGAGTTGTGAAACGGCTAACCCTCAGCGAAGATTTCCGGCTGTTCTGTGTCCACCAATCCTAGAACAGCGAAACATTTATCTTCGCTGTTTTGAATTTCCCGTATCCTGATCGAGCGAAAAATTCCGGAGGATGGAATGGACCTGCAGAAACAACTGCTCGCTGAATATGACCGTGAGGTGGCCTCAACGCGGAAAATGCTGGATGCGATTCCCGGCGACGCGGACCTGAACTGGAAGGCCAATCCAAAATCGATGGCGCTGGGACGCCTCGCGGCGCACGTTGCCGAAACCGCAGGGTTCTGGCCCATCGAAACGCTCTCCAAGGACGAACTGAAGTTCGATCTGGCGAGCTACAAACCGTGGCAGCCGGACACGAAGGCGGAGATCCTCAGCAGGTTTGACCAGGACACGGCGAAAAGCAAGGAGATCCTTGCCAGCCTGCCCGCGGCTAAGTGGGATGACAACTGGAAAATGACCGCAGGCGATCAGACGTGGATTGATGATTCACGCTACAACGTCTTTCGCACCTGGGCGCTAAACCACATGATTCATCATCGCGCGCAACTAGGCCGCGATCTGCGTATGCTGGGCGTGCCTATCCCGGGAATGTATGGCCCGTCGGCGGATGAGCGCTGAACTCAATATGCGGACGTGCCGGCGATAAAGGCCTCGAGGTGATTGATGGTTTCCCGTTGGGCGGTAATTACCCAGTTCACCAGATCGCCGATCGACACGATGCCGACCAGTCTGTCCCCATCGACCACCGGGAGATGACGAATGCGCTTATCGGTCACCATGTGCATGCATTGCTCGACCGTCTGCATGGGACTCACACTGACCACCGGCGAACTCATGATTTCGGTGACGGGCGTTTCCAGAGATGATTTCCCCCTGAGGAACACCTTGCGGGCGTAATCCCTTTCGGAGAGGATGCCCACCAGCCTGCCCCCATCGACGATCGGTAGAGCGCCAACCTCTTTTTCCGCCATCATGGCGATGGCGTCGTAAACAGTTGCTGTCGGGGCCAGCGACCACACCTGGCCGCCTTTCTTCGCCAGCAGCGAGCTGATTTTGCCGGTCAATTCCATAGACAGCGCATGGTAGTCCCTGGCTGAAAAAATCGTCAACGGGAATTCTGGAATTTTGAGCGGGCCGCGTTCCAGAGCCGTTGACGGGGCGGAGAAAGCCTGAGGTTCTGAGCCCGCATAACCTCTGCAATGTGTCATTTAGCCGCCGAGCCCGGGGAGTGGCCGGAGTTACTGAGAAGGCTACGAAACCTGTGCATTTCCTAACTTTGGAGCCTGGTTCTGCCGATGACCTAATCCATGGCGATTTTGTTCAGGTGCTGTGGCATAGGCCGTTGGCTTCCCGACTGCCGTGGTTCCGACGGCCCGTTTTTGCCGCGAGGGAGAAACCGTGCCGGTAACAAATGAGCCTGCGACGGGCGGCGTAGACAGGATCATCCTGGTGGACGATTCCGCCGCAAGCCTGCTCCTTCTGGAAGACATTCTTGAGAAGCGCCAGTACCGGGTGCAGTCTTTCGCGCGCGGAGCATTGGCTCTGGATGCGATCCAACGCCTTCCGCCCGACCTGGTGCTGCTCGACGTCAACATGCCTGAGATGAACGGTTACGAGTTATGCGAGCAGTTGAAGGCGAATCCGCAGTTGCGCGACATTCCCGTCATCTTTATCAGCGCCCTGCATGAGACAGTCGATATTGTGAAAGGGTTTCGCGCCGGCGGGGCCGACTACATCTCCAAGCCGTTTCAAATCGAGGAGGTGCAAGCCCGGGTTGAAACTCATCTGAAGCTAAGACGAGCGCTCGAGGCGGAGCGCGATCTTCTGGAAAGGACGTTGAGTGGAGCGGTTGCGGCTCTGCTCGAACTGGTGCAGGCGACCTCGCCCGCCTTGGTCGCCAGGTCCAATTCCATCCGGGAGATCGTCCTGACCGTGGCGCGAGCCATCGAACTCAAGGACTTCTGGCAACACGAACTCGCCGCTATGCTGTCTTTGCTCGGTTGCATTGCGGTTCCCGAGGAACTGTTTGAGAGAGCCTGGGGCGGTCAGAAGCTTACGCCGGACGAGCTCTCTATATTTCGCGCGCATCCCGAGAGCGGCGCCCGCTTGCTTTCGAACATTCCCCGGCTTGAGGCCGTAGCCCAGGTCATACGCTTACAGCAGACCCACGATGCCGGCCCACACCTTCCGCCAGAGCTGAGGCAAGGCGTACAGCTCCTTCAGCTTGCCATCGAACTGGATCAGAAACTGTATTGCAACCTGGATATCTACACCGCCGTCAGGCAACTCCACGATATGGGCCGCTTCCATTCCGGTATGCTCGATGCGCTGAGTCATTATCGTCCCGCGGAAGCGCCCTACGATCTTCGCCAGGTTCCCCTTCACGATATCTCCGCCGGCATGATTCTCGACGAGGACATCGTAAGCACCAGCACGAACGTACTGATTTTCAAAGCCGGCATCGTTTTCACCGATCTGTGGATCGAGCGCCTCGGCAACTTCGCCAGGAACCATGGAGTGCAGAAGCATATAAGGGTGCGTGTTCCCAGGGTGGCGCGAGATCTGAGGATGCGGCTTTTGAGCCGGACGCCACTTTCTTACTCAACCGAGTCTGGCCGCGCCTGAAGTCACACAACCCATTTAACCCTTGGACCAGGGAGGCACCACGCCGGTCATGCGTGCATACGCGATCAGTTGCCCCATATGCTCATTGGCATGGATGATGATGCGCAGATACATGTTGTCGACCGTCGAATCGCGGCCCTGGACGCGAACCTGCCGCGCAAGATCCTTCTGCGTTTCGGCCAGGTGAGCTTGCCTCACCGCTTCGAGTGAGCGTTTGAGCCACCGGATCACTTCCGGTTTGGAAGAGATTGTCTTTTCCGAGGTTTCGTTGAGCTCAGCTGGCATTTTGGGCCCGGTCACACTTAGCAGGTAGAAATTCGCGATCACGATGTGCATGTAAACTTCACTGGTGGAGCGCACGCCGGGAGCCGGTCTCCAGGCGAACTTTTCCGGTGGTGTGGCTTCGGCAAGCGCGATCAGCTGCTGTGACACATGCCGCCACTCCCCGTTGTATCCCTGCCAGAGCCCATCCAGCGGGTCAACCGCCGGTTGTTGAGCCAGCAACGGGGATGCGCCCAGGACAACAAATAAGATTGCCGCTGCGCTCAGTCGTTTCATGTGCGTGCTCCTTGAAATCGGGTGTTCAAAACGCAAAATCGCCCTACAGGCTGGCGAAAAACTAACTTGTCTGACGGGTGAATCCAGTTTTGCAGCAACCTGTTAGGGAATATACCTCAGGGGGTTAAAGCCCAAAACCACTCGAGTACTTAACGGCCCCATTAAAGTCGTGCTCTGATATGAAAAAGCGTTGTTCAGCAGCCTGCTAAGGATTGAGCCGCCGCAGTTACGAATACGAAGGGAATGCCGGCCTGGTTTGACACGGCATCCCCGGGATCGCGCAGTTAGTTGTGTGCTTCCATCGAGTGCGCCTCGGCTGGAGTGAGACTGGCGCATATCCCCGGGGCGCGCGATCTGAAATTCTCTGGCCTTATAGTGATCGCCCGCGGGAAAACGTATCGCGTGGGGCCAGCCTTTTCTCGAATCAGTCTGAATCGCAGGCCCGTGCGGTGCGGTATCTCATAGCCGGATCGGTCGGGGCCGGGAGGGTCGAGTTGCTCGACCCGGGAAAGGGCAAAAGATACACTGTAAAAGCCCCCTCGGTGGGAGTGGGGCGATCTCCTTTTACGGAGTGGCCTTCAGAAAGGAGAACGCGTGGAGTCCACACCCCAACTGGCCGATCACTCTGGATTGCATCGAAAAGAGCTGCAGAGCGAGCCGGGTCTTCTTTCCTCTGAATCCGTACTCAATCTTTTGAGGTTGATCCTCGACGGAGCGCCGCTGGACGTTGTGCTCGCCATCATTGCGCAACTGGTGGAGTCACAACGCGAGGGTGTCTTATGCACCATCTGGCTTCCGGATGAGGACGGCAAGCAGCTTTATTGCGCTGCAGCGCCGAGTCTTCCCGGATTCATCGCTCACGTGGGGTCAATGACCATTGGGCCGCAAGGTGGGTCCTGCGGCACGGCTGTTTATCGCAGGGAGCCTGTCTACGCGGCCGACATTCAAACCGATCCTATATGGGATCAATATCGCCACCTTCTTCTACCTTACGGAATTCGAGCCGTGTGGTCGCGCCCGCTGTTTACGAACGAAGGCAGAGCCCTCGGGACGTTTGCCATTCACTATCGCGAAACGCGCAGCCCTGATGCGGCCGACCTGGAATTGATCGACAATGCCGGCCATATTGCTGGAATAGCGATTGAGCGCAGCCTGAATGAGGATAAGCTGCGCCACGAGCGCGACCGGCTACGCCTGCTGCTCGAGATAACGAACAGCATGGCGTCGAAACTGGACCTGCCCCGCCTGGTGGAGACTTTATCCACCAACCTGCTGAAAGTGACACGATGTGATTTTTGCGCGTTGCTTCTGCCGGACGCCGATAGCGAAGAACTGCGGGTCACGACCCTATACAACCCGGCGCCGAGGGGATTTCTGGGGGACGGGACGCTTATCCCAATCGAAGGTTCGATCTGTGGCAAAGCCTTCCGCACAGGCAAGACGCAGGTTTTTCCCAACCTGGAAGAGTTGCTCCGCGACGGCCAAGATTCAAGCCGTGGCGCTGCTCAACACGTTTACCGGCTTTTAATGGATGAAGGCCTGCTGTCGGGCTGCGATCTCCCGCTGACCGGAAGGAAGGGTGTAGTTGGCGTATTGTCAGCCCTCAAGCGCTCGGAAGGAGCCTTCGAGCAGGATGATCTCATCTTCCTGGAACAGGTTGCGCGCCAGGTTGCCATTGCCGCCGAAAACGCGATGGACTACGAAAAGGCGATTCGGGATCGGGACAATGAGACCAAGCAAAGACGGTATCTTGAAGAGGAGATTCGCGCCGAGTTCGGTCATATTGTCGGCGACAGCCAGACGCTGAAAGCCGCTTTGAACCTGGTTTCAGTCGTTGCTCCCACAGATTCAAGCGTGCTGATCCTGGGGGAGACCGGAACCGGCAAAGAGCTGATAGCGCGCGCCATTCACAACCTGAGCGGCCGCCGTGACCGGGCCTTCGTGAAATTAAACTGCGCCGCAATTCCGCTGGGACTCTTGGAGAGTGAGTTATTCGGGCATGAGAAAGGGGCGTTTACCGGGGCAATCGCCCAGAAGATGGGCCGCTTTGAACTGGCGAACAAAGGCACGCTTTTCCTGGACGAAGTCGGTGACATTCCCCTCGAGTTACAGGCGAAACTGCTGCGTGTTTTGCAGGAGCAGGAATTTGAGCGGCTGGGCAGCAACCGAACCCACAAGGTAGACGTCCGCCTGATTGCCGCCACGCATCGTGATCTAGGGAGCATGGTGAAGCAAGGGACGTTTCGTGAAGATCTTTTTTACCGGTTGAAGGTCTTTCCCGTTCAGGTTCCGCCCTTACGGGAACGTTCTGCCGACATCCCGGCGCTGGTGCAGCACTTCACCGCGGTCTATGCCAAGCGCATGAATAAAAGAATCGACCAGGTGCCGGTTGAGACCATGGAAACTCTTACCCGCTATCGCTGGCCTGGGAACGTTCGCGAGTTGCAGAACTTCATTGAGCGGGCGGTGATTCTTTCTCCTCACTCTGTTCTGCGCGCTCCAGTCGCAGAGCTGGAGCCGTTCCAGACTTTCCGTCAAGAGGAAGTCGCGATCAGTGGACTAGCCGAACTGGAGAGGGACCACATTATCCGGACCCTGGAGTCAAGCAATTGGGTGGTTGGCGGCCGCACCGGCGCGGCTGCGCGTTTGGGCATGAAACGGACATCGCTCCTCTATCGGATGCAAAAGCTCGGCATTACCCGGCCGCCGGCTCCGCGGCAGGCTGTTAGCGGGAAGGCCAGACAACTGGCTTAGCGGAGACTTTCATCTTGCACTGTTTCTGGGATGTTAGGTTGGCCCCCGGACTCCGTCACTGTCGGGAATCGGTCATGGTTTCGTCACGCGCCAGAGAATCCGGCGTGTTTCACACCGCCCCCCTATCTGTTGGTGACCTAATCACTTAGGTCGCGCTTCTTGCATATGAAGCAACTCCATTCTGGATGGCCCCTGGGTTGCGACCGAGGTTCTCAGTGCTAGCCGGCGATGCCGACAGCAAACCCAAGCCCTGAAGGAAACAGAAGAGATGAATCAAGGGGGTCCCACTCCCGCAGCGCAGGCAAACGGTCAAGGATCACGAGCTGGATCGGTGGAAGATTACGACGTCGTGATTCTTGGCGGAGGTACGGGGTCGACGATTGCCGCGTGGACCTTCGCCGGCCAGGGGCAGAGGGTTGCGGTCGTTGAGCGCAAATACATCGGCGGATCTTGCCCGAACATTGCGTGCCTGCCCAGTAAGAATATTCTTCACAGCGCGCAGATAGCATCGTACTTTCGCCGCGGCAAAGAGTTTGGTCTGATCACAGATGGTTTCAGGGTTGACATGTCCGGGGTGCGGGGTCGAAAGCGCACGATGGTATCGGACCTGAACGATGTTTATCTGGCCAACTACAGGCAGACTGGGGCGGAATTCATTCTTGGCCCGGGGCGCTTTGTTGCACCCAAAACGGTGGAGGTAAATCTTGGGGACGGAGCCAGGCGGCGCCTCCACGGGACCAATGTAATCGTGAGTACCGGTACACGCGCGGCGCTGGATCCGATCCCCGGTCTGAAAGAAGCGCAGCCGCTTACTCATATCGAAGCTCTCGAACTGGACCAGGTTCCGGAACACTTGATCGTGATTGGCGGTGGCTACGTCGGCGTGGAGTTGTCGCAGGCAATACGCCGCTTTGGCGGGAAAGTGACCATCCTCGCCCGAGCGCAGCAACTATTGCATAAAGAAGATGAAGACGTTTCGCAAGCTGTCGCCAGTTTGTTACGCGACGAGGGAATTGACGTGATCTTCAATGCGGACGTGACGCGTGTCTCTGGAAGATCCGGAGATGCCGTTACAGTTACGTTTGAACAGGCAGGCCAAGCGACCACGATGGCGGGCACGCATTTGCTGGTGGCGATCGGCCGGAGGCCCAATACGGAGAATCTTGGCCTGGAATTGGCCGGCATCGAGGTGACCGATCGCGGTTATATCAAGGTCAACGACCGTCTGCAGACCACTGCTCCTGGTGTTTGGGCCATTGGTGAAGTGGCTGGAAGTCCACAGTTCACCCACGTCAGCGTTGACGACTTCCGTGTCGTTCGTGACAACCTTGCCGGCGTCAATCACGTAACTACCGGCCGACTGATCCCCTATACGGTGTTCACCGACCCGGAAATTGCTCACGTTGGCCTGACAGAGCGGGAAGCCACGGCACAAGGAATCGCGTACTGGCTGTTCCGAATCCCGATGGAAATGGATCTTCGCGCGCGCACTCTTTCGGAGACACGTGGATTTCTGAAGGCGTTGGTAGAAGTAGACGGCGACCGCATTCTCGGTTTCACCGCGTTTGCCGTGGATGGCGGCGAGATCATGGCCTCGGTACAGACGGCGATGATCGCAGGATTACCGTATAGCGCACTCCGCGATGCCATCTGGGCTCACCCCACACTTGTCGAGGGCCTGGGCGCTCTCTTTTCTTCGGCGCCTTCGCTATCGCAAGTGGGCACCGGGCAAGCTGCCGGGAATGTTCCTCACGAAATTGCGAAATGAAAGGGATAGGTCATGGCTCAATCATTGCGAGAAATACTGATCCAGGCGCAAAGCGCCGGGACGGCGGTCGGTCACTTCAACATTTCCGACTGGACCATGCTGAAGGCAGTCTATGCAGCAGGCCAGGAGCTGAAGGTTCCGGTCATGGTTGGTGCGTCCGAGGGAGAACGCGCGTTCCTTGGTGTCGCGCAGATCGGAGCTCTGGTTAAGAGCCTGCGTGAGCAAAGTGGCTTCCCGATCTATTTGAATGCCGACCATACTCATTCCCTGAACAGCGCCATCGCGGCGGCGAAGGCAGGCTTCGATTCGATCGTGTACGACTTGTCGGCGTTGCCCTTCGATGAGAATGTGAAGCAGACTCGCCAGGCGATCGAAGCGCTGAAATCTATCAATCCCAAGATCCTCATCGAGGGAGAGATCGGAGACATCGGGACCGGGTCTGAAATTCATGACTCGGCGCCCGATCGCTCGAAGGATCTCACTACGCCCGAACAGGCCAGGCAATTTGTCGAAAGCACGGGAGTGGACATACTCGCTCCGGCCGTTGGGAACATGCATGGCATGCTGCAAAGCATGGTGCAGGGATCGGTGAAGAAGAGGCTCAACGTGCAAAGGATTCGCGAGATCAAGGCCGCGACCGGTAGCCTCATGACCCTGCACGGAGGCTCGGGAACGGAGGACCATGATTTCCAGGAAGCGATCGCCGCCGGGATCAATATTATTCACATCAATACCGAGTTGCGAGTCGCATGGCGGCGTGGCCTGGAACACGCGTTTGCCAGGCAGCCGCGGGAGGTTGTTCCGTATAAACTTCTGCCCGCCGCAGAAGACGCGGTCAGGCAGGTGGTTTTGGCTCGACTACGGTTATTCAATCGCATACAGGAGCAGGTGATGGCGCACGACTGAGTTTGCCGGCGGGAGGGCATCAACAGGGAGAGAAACTGCGGATCTCTCCACTCCGCTTCCACGGCACGCCGCAGCAGGCGAGATGACAGTTATGTTGCTGTTTGTTTTTCCTCGCTCAACTTGGCGCAAGGCAAGTCAGGCGTTCGGGATGATAAAGGGAGGGAGATTGGCGGGTTTCATTGAGCGCAGCGGCGGATGAGGAAAGCACAGTATGCAACCAGTACGTTTTCGGGTGATCACACGCAGTTACATTAACCAAAGCCCAGAGGAGTCGTTATGAATCGCGTTCTGTCAAAGCAGGCAACACAATCCACTGTGCCGGTGACCACCGTTCACAGAATCGATGCGGATGGAGTCCGCGTCTTCTATCGGGCAGCCGGCGATCCGTCAGCGCCTGTCGTGCTGCTGCTGCATGGGTTTCCAACTTCGTCCTTCATGTATCGCGAGCTCATACCGCGGCTCGCTGATGAGTACCGTGTGATCGCGCCTGACCTGCCCGGCTTCGGGTTCACGGAAGTTCCGGAAGGCCGGAAATATAAGTACTCTTTCGACGCCTTGGCGACAACGATCGAAGCTTTCACCGATGCGCTTGGTCTCAAGCGTTACGCTGTCTATGTGTTCGACTACGGAGCTCCAACCGGTCTCCGTTTGGCGCTGCGCCACCCGGAACGGATAACGGCCATCGTTTCGCAGAATGGCAATGCATACGAAGAAGGGCTCGGCGATGCCTGGGGTCCGATCCGGAAATATTGGGCTGACCCCACGAAAGAAAACAGAGAGGTCATTCGAGAAAATGTTCTGACGCTGGAAGGAACACGCTGGCAATATACGCACGGCGTAGCGAATCCGGAAAGCGTACCTCCCGAATCGTACACGTTGGATGTAGCTTTGCTGGAAAGGCCGGGAAACAAGGATATTCAGCTTGACCTGTTTCTCGATTACGCGTCCAACGTTAAGCTTTACCCCAAGTTTCAGGAGTACTTCCGCAAATCGAGGCCGCCATTGCTTGCAATCTGGGGCAAGAACGATCCGTTCTTCATTCCCCCGGGAGCCGAAGCGTACCGCAAGGACATCCCTGCTGCACAGGTCCAGTTCCTGGACACCGGCCATTTCGCCATCGAGACACATGTCGTCGAAATCGCCGCGGCAATGAAACAGTTTCTCGAGAAGGCCGGAGTTTCGGCGCAAACGGAGAAGGCGGTGGCACGATGAGTCCATCGGCTCAAAACGGCACGATTGTGCTGGTCCACGGAGCTTGGGCCGACGGATGGTCCTGGAGCAACGTCATTGTTCCGTTGGAACGCAAGGGATTCAGGGTGATCGCGGCGCCGATCCCCCTTACGTCCTTAACCGAAGATACGGCCGCTCTGGCAAGGGTTTTGGAGAGAACCTCTGGTCCTGTCACTCTGGTGGGGCACGCTTACGCGGGCGCTGTGATAGCTGCAGCAAAGAACGACCGTGTGCAGTCGTTGGTATATGTAGCAGCGTTGGCGCCCGATGAGGGTGAAACCGTTGCGGATGTGTTTTATCGCACCGTTCCCCATCCGCAAGCTCCGAAGCTCGCGCCGGACGCGTATGGCCTGATCTGGATTCCCGAGGGCGGATTTGAGAACGCAGTCGCTCACAAGGCTTCGCCGGAACAACTAGCCATCCTGAGCGCGGTGCAGCGGCCGATTGCAGTGAAGTGTATTCAAGAGAAGGCCCCTGTGCCGGCCTGGAGGACGAAGCCGGCGTGGTTTCTGCTGGCGGAAGAAGATCGCATGATCCTCCCGGAGACGCAGCGCTTCATGGCGAGCCGCATGGGCGCTACCATCCGGTCGCACCGCGTCGATCACACGCCGATGTGGTCCGAGCCGGATGTCGTTGTCGACATTGTGCTCGAAGCTGCGCAGGTAGCGGTCGCAAAGTAGATGCCAGCCGCGGATTGAAGCCCACAGTAGCCGCGGGCGCTGCTCGCCTGCGGCCACAAAGGAACACCATGCGTCCAAAAGCTGTTGCCATCGTTACCGGAGCGAGTCAAGGGATTGGCCGTGCGACCGCGGAGCGTCTGGCGCGAGATTTCTCTGCTGTCGTACTCGCCGCGAGAAACAAAGATGAACTGCAAAACACGGCGGCCGCGGTCAAGTCCGCAGGCGCCGAGCCGCTACCGTGCGCTCTGGACCTGCGCCAACCTGAAGCGGCGGCGAATCTCGTTCAATGCACCCTGGACCACTTTGGCAGAATCGATGCCTTGCTGAATATCGCCGGCGCTGTGCCCCAGATCGATCTTTTCGAGATGACGGACGCGCAGTGGGAAGACGGTTTGGCTCTCAAACTCCACGGCGCGCGCCGCCTGACCGTGCGCGCCTGGGAGGCCCTCAAGGCTTCCAAGGGTTCTGTCGTGCTGATCTCCGGCAGCGCTGCTCTGGATCCCAAGCCAGGCTTTGCCGCCGTGGCCGCAATTAACGCCGCCATCATCGCGCTGGCCAAGGCATTTGCAGAGCAGGGGATCAAAGACGGCGTGCAGGTCAATAGCGTCGTGCCGGGAGCGGTCATGACCGGACGCCGTAGGTCCTTCCTGGAAAAGTGGGCGCCGGCGCACAAACTCACCGTGGAGGAAGCGATGAAGAAGTTTCCCGAGGAGGCAGGAATCAGCCGCTACGGCAAGCCGGAAGAGATCGCCGAATTAATGGCCTTCCTCGTGTCGCCTGCCGCCAAGTGGATGACCGGTGCATCGGTGCGGATGGATGGCGGAGAAGTCAAGGGCATCTAAATCCCTGCTTCATTTCGTGCAGGTAGTGCCCAGTGCACGTTCGAGGGAAACCGCGTCTCGCGAATTCGCATGCAGGCCATGAGCATCCAAATATCTCCCGACTGCCTGCGCAAGATTCGTCGGGCATGTTTTACTGGAGCGCTCCGCAGCACTCTCCGCAAGCTCATCGATAAGTTGCTTTTGGATTTCGTCCAATTGGGGCCGGATCTCCTTCACCAGGTCAACGGGGGCGTGGGCTGGCGCCTCGCCTGCGCGCCGCCAATCGGAAAGCAATGAGTATTGAATGATCTTGTTGGCTTCTATCTGAGCTCTGAAGAAATCTGTAACCTGCGCTGCATCCAATCCTTTGGCCTCGCCATCCTTCACCGCCTTCTCGATGACCTGGTCCTCGCGAGCCCGGTCCTCTACGCTGGCTCCGCTTTCCCACTTGGCGAATGCGACCTTTCGGGCGAGCTGCAGCCGTTCGGCCGATGTTTGAACCAATGAGGGCAAAGTCTCTGCCTGCGCGCGGGCAGCACCCATTCCAAGGAAGAGGACACTTACGTGGATCACAATGGATGTCAATGCTGAGGTGTGTTCCATCAAGCAAATCATAAATGCAAGAGCAGAGCGCAATAGGAGAGGTTAGTGATCGTGGGGCGGTAGGCATGAGGCGGCGGAGCCGGCACCGCAACCTCTTCTTCGCAGCCGGGTCTTCATGTACGTAATGGATATCGATTACAAGCGAAATCAAAGGAGTTTCACCATGCGTACTTTCGTCCCCTCACTGGCTCTCGGCACCATCCTGCTTGCAGGATTCTCCGGTAGCGCATTGCTCGCGCAGGATCAGAGCGCGGCGCCTGCCGCACCCGCGCAAACGCAGTCTTTCCATGCTCCCAACCCGCAACGCCAGGCCAAACGGATGGCCAAGAAGCTTGGCCTTAGTTCCGACCAGGTGGCGAAGATTGAGCCGATCCTGGCGGACCGTGCGCAGCAGATGCAGAGCGTACGCTCCGACAACACCCTGGCTCCTCAGGACAGAAAGGCCAAAATGCGCGGCATCCGTCAGGACAGCGACAGCAAGATCGAAGCTCTCCTGACCGACACACAGAAGCAGACTTACGAGCAGCTCAAGGAAAGCCGCAAGGCCCACCGGCAGCAGCAGGCAACGGCTCCAGCGAATAGCTAACCTAACCAGTAACTGTCACGGCGACATAGCCGCCTGCATAAGAGCGCAAGGCGAGTGGGGAATCCGGAAACGAAATCCCCACCGCCGCCGTTCGGTTAAGCCACGTGTTGCGCCAGGTAGTTCTGGATCTCGGAGAACTCCTGTTCTGACAAGCGAAAGGTGGCGGCCGGGATCACTCCCTGCACTTGCTTTGCGTTGCGGCCGCCCACGATAGCCGCGGTGATAGCAGGCTGATGCAGGGTCCAGGCAATGGCTACAACGCCGGCGCTCACGCCGTGCCGGGCGCCGATCGTCCGCAGGAAATCAGCTACCGCCAGGTTCCGCGAGAGCAGTGGCTCCTGGTAGTTTTTAGCGTTGCGGCGAAAGTCGTCCTGCGGGAAGTTGGCCACCCGCTCCTTGCTCATGGCGCCTGTCAATAAGCCGGAGTGCATCGGCGCATAGTTGATTACGCCTATATTATTTTCCCGGCAAAACGGCAGGATGGATTGCTCCACCGCGCGGTTCAGCATGGAGTAGGGCGGCTGGTTGGAAGTGATCGGAGCAATCTTCATCACGCGCTTCATCTGGTCTACGCTGAAGTTCGAAACCCCGATCCAGCGGACCTTGCCCTGCTGCTTCAGGTCCGCCATGGCGGTCCACGCTTCTTCAATCTCCTCATCCGGCTTCGGCCAATGCACCTGGTAGAGATCGATGGTCTCCACTGCGAGGCGGCGGAGACTATCCTCCACTTCGCGGCGTATGTGCTTCAGGCTGTTACTGACTTCGCGCTTTTCATCCCACACCAGCCCGCATTTGGTAAAGACATAGGGCTTCTGGGAAGCCGTCTTCAAAGCCCGGGCAACCACCTCTTCGGAATGCCCCAGGCCGTACACAGCGGCGGTATCGATCCAGTTCATGCCCAGTTCCAGGGCTTTGTGGATGGCGGCGATCGAGTCGTTGTCATCCTGCGGTCCCCAGGAGAATTGCCAGTTTGCGCCGCCGACGGCCCAGGATCCGAACCCGATCGGCGTCAGCTCCATGTCTGAATTGCCAAGTTTCTTTTTGTTCATTGCCTGCTTTCCCCAACGCCCATGAGCGAATTCTTGTATTTGTCTTCATTCTAATGGCGGCCGTCTCACGTAGCAGGTTTGTGTTGTCGTATGAAGGGGACCAGGATCCTGGTTGTGTGTGCGGCCGACACTTCCGTGCCGGGCTCCGGATTGTTCCGTCCTTCGGGACTGGTTCACGGGAGAATCAAGATCGTTTATTTCTCGAACTGGTTTTCACCCGTCTCGATGGAACAGCGGGTGGTGCTTCAGCGCCCCGGCAAATCGCCTCGGGCTTGCCTGAAGCGGACGGGTGGCAGAGAATGATCGCGCAGGTTATAGGCGCGGCGCTGTCGCGGGGAAGGAGTTCAGGGTCACCATGGAGAATCCGCTGCCGCCGCATCGAGAAACAGGTCAAAAATCATTGCCCATCGCAGAGATGGATGTACTGTGGGTCACGGCCGGCCTGGGCTGCGATGGGGACACCATTGCCATGACCGCTGCTACCCAACCCAGCATTGAAGACATCGTGCTTGGAGCCATTCCCTGGATTCCCAGGGTGCATCTCTACAATCCGTTCCTATGCCCTGACAACGGCGATGACTTCATGAGGCACTTTCATCTGGCGGCGGAAGGAAAATCGAGACCCTTCATTTTCGTCATGGAAGGCTCCATTCCAGATGAAACCAATAAGGCCGAAGGCTACTGGGCATCCTTCGGTACAGACGCTGCGACTGGGCAGCCCATCACCACCTGTGAATGGATCGACCGGTTAGCCCCGAAGGCATGGGCCATCATTGCCGCCGGCACATGCGCAACGTACGGCGGCATCCACGCGATGGAAGGGAACCCCACGGGATGCATGGGACTGCCTGACTATCTTGGATGGCAGTGGCACTCAAGAGCTGGTATTCCGCTTGTTTGTGTTCCCGGCTGCCCTGTGCAGCCCGACAACTTCACGGAAACGCTGCTGTACCTGTTACATATGGCGACCGGCCGCGCGCCCATGATCCCGCTCGATGAAGCGCTGCGCCCGACCTGGTTGTTTTCCGCCACGGTTCACGAGGGATGCGATCGCGGCGGCTATTATGAGCAGGCGCAATTCGCGGAAGAATACGGCTCGCCCCAGTGCATTGTGAAGTTGGGATGCTGGGGGCCGGTGGTTCAGTGCAACGTGGGAAAGCGCGGCTGGATGAACGGCCTGGGTGGGTGTCCGAATGTGGGAGGCATTTGTATCGGCTGTACCATGCCCGGGTTTCCCGACAAGTTCATGCCCTTCATGAATCAACCTCCGGGGTCGCTGTTATCGTCGGCCGCGGTCCAAACCTATGGGCGGGCAATTCATGCGCTCCGCCGTTTCACACAGGCCTCACTCAACAAGGAGCCGAGTTGGCGCCAAAAACGCGATCCAACCAACCCCAACGGATCGGGAGGAAATACCTGATGGCTGCCAGGCACTTGGGTTGGAACGATGTCTACGTTTGATCGGACCGTTCGCACGTCGAACACTCCGCCCACAGAGGCAGAGCTGCCGGACCTCGCGCTGGCAGAAGCGACTCTGTTCGATCTGGCCAGCACCTTCGCAGAATCCAATCGGAACCTCGACAGTCGCGAACCAGGGGAAAACAATGTCCGCAAATCGGCTTCGGGCACGCGGACTCCAGACCCCGAGGCCAAGTACCGGGCGTTGCTGGAACAAATCCCCGCGGTAGTCTTTATGGCCTCTCTCGACCGCGGCATCAGCGAGGCGTACGTAAGCCCGGAGATAGAGGCCGCGCTCGGATATTCTCGCGAAGAATGGCTGGAAGATCCTGTTCGCTGGTACGAACGCATTCACCCGGAAGATAAGCAGCGCTGGAGCATCGAGGCCGCGGAAATGTTCCTCACCGGCAAGCCGCTGCGGTCAGCTTATCGAGTGATTGCTCGCGATGGCCACGTGGTCTGGTTCCATTGCGACGCAAGAATGATGCGCTGGGACGATGGCCGTCCGTGGTGCATTCAGGGCGTAGCCTTTGATATCTCCGACATCAAACGGATCGAAGAAGAGCTGCAGGAAGAACGCAATTTCGTTTCGGCCATTCTAGACACCGTGGGGGCACTGGTGATGGTCCTCGATGGCGAAGGCCGCATTCTCCGTTTCAACCCTGCCTGTGAGGCTACCAGTGGGTACTCGATGGCGGAAGCACAGGGAAAATGCGTTTGGAACTTATTCCTTCTCCCCGAAGAAGCCGAGCGTTTTCGGATTTTATTCGAAGAGCTGCGGAAGGATCAGCTGCGTAAGGACTATCAAACATACTGGGTGACGCGGACCGGAGAAAGACGCTTGATTTCCTGGTCAAGCACGCTGCTTCCAGGAGGCGGAGAAAGTGCTCGCTACGTCATCGCCACAGGGATCGACATCACCGAACGCAAACAGCTGGAAAACGCCATTCTCGATATCAGCGCGCGTGAGCAGCGGCGTATCGGTCAGGATCTGCACGATGGTTTGGGCCAGCATTTGACAGGAATAGCCTTTCTCGCGAAGGTGCATCAGGACCGGCTGGCTGAGCAAAATCAGCCGGAGGCAGAGGATGCCGGGAGAATTGTAAAACTGGTCAATGAAGCCATTCGCAAGACGCGTGAATTAGCCCACGGTCTTCTCCCGGTCCTCTCGGATTCCCAGGGATTGATGTCTGCGCTGCAGCTGTGGGCGGCTGAGGCTCAGGACATTTTTGGCGTTTCCTGCCACTTTCAGTGTGTAACGCCCGTCCACATTCACGATAACATCATGGCCACGCACCTCTATCACATCGCCCAGGAAGCAGTAACCAACGCCATCAAGCACGGCAAACCGAAAGAAATTCTGATCCAGTTGACGGCGGAGCAGGAGCGGGGCACACTGCTCATCAAAGATGATGGCTGCGGTTTTGTCCTGAATTCCGCCAATACTGCGGGTATGGGGTTACACATCATGAACTACCGTGCCGGAGTTATCGGTGGAGCACTTCAAGTACGGCCAGACGTTCCGCGAGGAACGGTTGTTAGCTGTAACTTTCCGCTGGAATAAGGGGGGTAGTCTTATGGGTCGCACGCTCACGCCGTCAGAATTCCCAGAGATAAAAAGAAAAACCGTCTTCATCGTGGATGATCATCCCCTGCTGCGGCAGGGTATTGCGCTGATGATCAACCGGGAACAGGATCTCGTCGTTTGCGGGGAGGCTGCGGACGCGCAGACGGCGTTGAACGAGATCGCAGCCCGTCCGCCCGACATAATGATCGTCGATATCTCGCTCGATGGCCCTGATGGACTTGATCTGTTGAAGAATATCCGCGCCTTATATCCGAACCTGCCGGTGCTGATCCTATCCATGCATGATGAGTCGATTTATGCCGAACGCGCTCTGCGCGCGAGGGCAAATGGCTACATCATGAAGCAGGAGGCAACGGAAAAAGTTTTAATTGCCGTGCGCCGCATTCTCGATGGGGAGATTTACCTCAGCGATCGCATGGCCAACAAGCTGCTCCATCAGTTTTTGAAAGGTGTTCCGGCGGACATGAATTCCCGCCTTGCCGCCCTTTCCGACCGTGAACTGGAAGTATTCCGGCTGATTGGCGAGGGGCGCAGCACGCGCCAGATCGCTGAGAAGCTGGAAATCAGCATCAAAACCGTCGAGACTTATCAGGCCCATCTCAAAGAGAAGCTATCTCTTCAGAGCGGTCGTGAGCTGGTACAGCATGCGATTCAATCCAATATCAGCAATCGCGTGCCCTGATGCATTTGCGCCGCGGAGTATTCTTTCGTAGCTCATCCCACAAAGCCTGAGCTGAAGTGTGTTCCCTGGGTCATTGGCGGCCGCGCTCGCAGCAGCGAATAACCTCCCTACTTCAACCCCGAAGGCGCCGCATAATTTGGCCTGGGAGGCGCGCAAATCGAATCGAACCACCGGCTGATATACACCTGGGCATGGCCCTCCCCGCAAAAATGCCGGGCGCCCTCAGCGTTGCTGGCCTCAGAGTTCCACCTGTGTACGGTGAGCTGCTCCTGTCCGCATTGAATTACGAACCAGTGAGTGGGACTGCTGCTCACGATTCCGCAAACTTCACATCTGAATTCGCGCAGGGTTGACATGGTTTCTTATTTGCTCGCGTGGTCGGAATGTCCCGAAGTCTTTGTAGGCAGGCAGCATCGGGAATGACCCTATCTTCAGGTACGGAACCACGCATTGCAAGCCTCAAAAGCAGGGGTAAACAATGACCCGCCAGGACGGGACAAAACCAGCTGAGCCCCTGACGGTGAGGGCTTTGCCCCGGGGCATTGGCAAACCCGTTGAGCCGGTGCAGCATCCCTCTCTTACCGGCTTCCTGCGCGAGGGCGGCGAAGCAAATCTCGTTGAACCTGCGGAGTGCCAGAGATGAAGTCAATTGCGTGATCGGGTTCATGAGCCGGATACGAGGCCGGTGAGAGCGGTCGGCCCACGCGCCGTTGCCCCCAACCACGACCGGTTACGGGGATTTGAAGACAAGCGAACAAGTGTCCGGGCTTTGGAATGGACCAACTTTTTTCTCGCAGACGTTCAGGCGGGGTTGGGGCCGTTTGTGGCTGCTTACCTTGCCGGTCTGGGTTGGCAGGCCGGGGCCGTTGGGCGGGCTCTAACCTTTGGGGGCATCGTTACAGTCGTTCTGCAGACGCCAGCCGGGTGGGTTGTGGATCGAGCGTCGCGAAAACGGCTCATTCTGGTCGCTGGTACTCTCGTTCTCGCTTTGGGAGCCGTTCTGCTGGCAATCGACGGCAGCGCGGTGAATGTGTTCGCTGCCCAAGGACTGATCGGGTTTGCCGGCCCATTCCTTGGGCCCACCATTGCCGCAATCACGATGGGAGTTGTGGGAGTCAAACTATTCGACGCCCAGTTTGGCCGCAATCAGGGTTTCAATTCCGCGGGAAATCTGTTTGCCGCCGCAGCCATCGCGGGAGTCGCTCGGCTCGCGGGCAATCGCGCAATCTTTGTCTGCGCCGCGGTGCTTACTCTGCCGACAATTCTTGCTGCTCTTTCGATTAAGAAGAATGACATCGATCTGAATCTTGCGCGCGGGGGCTGCGACAAAGGGGTGCAAGACGGGAAAGGCAAGCCAGTCCTGCTTACGCTTGGTGAAGACCGGGTCCTGCTGGCTTTTTTCGCCTGCGCTTTCCTGTTTCATTTCGCGAATGCTGCCATGCTCCCCCAGCTCGGGGAGTTGCTGGCACGCGGGTCCAGCAGAGAAGCGGCGCCCTTCATGAGCGCCTGCGTAGCCATCACCCAGGTGGTCATATTGGGGACCGCCGCGTTCGTCGGCCGTTTTGCCAGCCTCCACGGCAGGAAAGGACTCTTGCTTGTAGGGTACGGAGTCCTGCCGGTGCGCGCGGTTTTGTACACGATCTTCCATGCAGTCCCTGCGTTATTGGCGGTGCAGGTTCTCGACGGTATAGCGAATTCCATCTTTGGAGTAGTGTCGATCCTGGTGGTCGCCGATCGGACGCGCGGAACGGGACGCTTCAATCTGGCCCAAGGGGCTTTAGCGACGGCAGTTGGACTCGGCGCTGCGCTGAGCAACACTTTTGGTGGGATGCTCATGGAGGAGCGGGGATACCGCATCTCGTTTCTGATGCTTGGGGCGGTAGCGTGCGTGGCCTTTCTGCTCCTGTTGCTAGCCGTTCCCGAGACAGCTCATGATAGAAACCGACAATCGAAATCGCACGAGAATGACAATGCGCGTAGCCAGACAAATCCTGAAACTATCGCCCCCTGACGTCTCAGGTCCTCGAATCTGGAGGAAGACGGGTGGGATCAAACTTGGGGGATTGTGACCGGCTCGATCGCTCCTATCCTCATCCTGACAATTTCGGCGCTGAGTATCCTGTTGATGCTGATCCGCCCGGGAAATGTTCCGGAAGCGTATTGGGTAGGGAGCGGTGCGGCGCTTCTGCTCCTGTTTCGCCTGATCCCGCTTCGGCTGGCGGTCCAGGCTGCCGTAAAGGGCACTGACGTCTACCTCTTTTTGATTGGCATGATGATGTTGTCTGAACTGGCCAAGGAAAACGGCGTCTTCGAGTGGGTCTCCTCGATCTCCGTGCGAGCGGCGCGGGGATCTTGCCGGCGTTTGTTCACCCTGATCTACCTTGCCGGAACGGTGGTTACCATCTGCATGTCAAATGATGCGACCGCTGTCGTTTTGACTCCGGCGGTTCTGGCGGCTGTCCGGCGCGGGAAGGCGCAGCCGCTGCCGTTTCTCTTCGCCTGCGCAATGATCGCTAATGCGGCCTCCTTCGTCTTGCCTATTTCCAATCCGGCCAATCTTGTCGTCTTTCACGCGGGAATGCCGCCCCTCGGCCGCTGGTTGGGATCATTTTTTGTGCCGTCATTACTTTCCATCGCGGTTACGTTTATGGTTCTGTGGTGGTATTTCCGGAAGGAGTTGCGCAAGCCGGTCGAAATTCCGCTGGAAGAGGCGGCATTGAAAAGCAGTGGCAAGCTGGTTCTTTGGGGCCTAGCCGTGGTTGTGATGGTGTTGCTGGTCATGTCTTCGCTCAAGCAGGACCTTGGACTTCCCACCTGCATCGCGGCGCTTTGCGTAACCTTCGTGGTCTGTCTCACGACCCGGTCGAATCCGCTGCCATTGGCCAAAGAGATCAGTTGGGCCACGCTGGGACTGGTTGCCGCCCTGTTCATCCTGGTGGACGCCGTGGAGAGCATAGGAGCGTTGCGGATCGCCGAGACTGCGCTGCATCGTGCACAGGCTCTGGGCACGTTTTTGGGGCCGATGGTTACGGCTGTTTTCGTCGCGGTCGGGAACAACCTGGTAAATAATCTCCCTCTCGGCCTGATCGCGGGCAGCACTCTAACGGCAACCCATACTCACGGCCTGATGGCCAATGGTGTCCTGATTGGCGTGGACCTGGGACCGAACCTTTCGGTGACGGGCTCGCTGGCCACCATTTTGTGGCTGCTTGCATTGCGCAAAGAAAAGCTCGACGTGAGCGCCATGGACTTTTTCAAGCTGGGTGTAATCGTCATGCCGGCAGCATTAGTGGCCAGCATGGCGGGAGCTTTTGCGGTGCACTGGATCTTTCCGGTCCAGTAGACAAAGTTCTCCGTTCACTGCGAGGGCGTTCGAGGCTCCGCGAGCGAGGCGGAACCTGGCAGCCGTCTTTTGCGGAGTAGCCAATCCTCGGGAGCAGGATTCAGGTTTTCCACAAATCCGTTTGTTCAGCGGCAACGTTCTACAGGCACACGAGGTGGCGTGCTACCGTCGATCAAAATTGCCGGCGCGGTCGTGGTGGTTGTGACCACATTGGCCTTGCTCCGCATCCTGCTTGCCGCATTCCTGTTTCAGCGAAAAGTCCAACGCTCCGCAAATCTGTTGAAAAGCCGGCACACCATTAACGTCGGTCTTCTGGATTGATCGCGTGAGGATCGCGCCGGAGATTTCTGATCGCCCGAATTGGGATCTTGCTAACATGATCCTGGGTTGCCCGCACCCCAGGCGAGCAACGGAAAATCCAATCCGCATGACTGGTCCCGGTGTGAACATCGACGAGAAAGGCCGCCTCCACGCCCTCAGCAGCTATTCGATTTTGGATACGCTGCCGGAGCAGATTTATGACGACGTAACTGCGCTGGCGTCTTTGATTTGCGGCACACCGATTTCGCTGGTTTCGCTCGTGGATGCCGATCGCCAGTGGTTTAAATCTACAGTCGGGGTGGAATTCCGTGAGACGCCGCGCTCGGTGAGCTTCTGCGCCCATACGCTTGGCACTGCAAGAACCCTCATTGTGGAGGACGCGCAGCAGGACCCCCGCTTCATGGGGAATCCAGCGGTGGTGGGTGATCCCAGGATTCGTTTTTATGCTGGAGCCCCAATCGTCGAGCCTGGTGGACACGTGTTAGGCACGGTCTGTGTGATCGACACAACACCGCGCACGATTTCGCCCATTCAGGTTGCTGCCCTGGAGGCTTTGGCTCGTCACACGATGGCTCTGATGGAAATGCGGCGGACCATCCAGGAACTCAGGAGCCGCTGAGCGCTCACGGGCCGGCGGCGTTCAGCATTCCACGCGGATACCGAACAGAGTAATCAGCAGCGGCGCCTGGTCCGGGCTTATGATCAGCCCATCGGTATCCGCAGGCATTCCGCGAATACCATCCAACCGGCAATCACGAACATCCGCGCCTTTGAGTCTGGCGTGAGAAAGATCCGCATGGCTCAGATCACAGCCTCGGAAGATATTGCCGGAAAGGTCTGCCGCATAAAAGTCCGCCTCTGTCAGATTGCAATTTTCGAAGATGCAGCTCTGCAGCCTTCCCATGCGCACGCTGAGGAAGTCCAGCTTGCATTCACGGAAAAGAACGTTTTTCAGCTGAGCTTCAGTACAAATTGCCCCTGTGAGACGAGTAGAAGTAATCTCGACTCTTTCAAGAAGGGCGCCCGTCAGGTCAATATTCGCCAGATCGGAGCTCTCGATGAAAGCGTCGCGCATGCGCATGCCTTGCGCTTTTGTTTCAGAGAGGGTGACACTTCGCCAGATACATTTCTCCACGCGCACAGATTGACCGCGCGGGCTCATAAGCGACGGCAAAGCCATATCAGCGGCGATGGCGTCACTCGCGTCGCCGGTGGCTAGCTGTTCCGCAAAGTTCTCATTCAGAGCGTCTTTATCCAGCTCCGGTGAAATCCGGCCCTTTTGCCTGGTGGCCATGCTTTAAGAGTAAATTGCGGAGCCGGGCTCACAAACACAGGAAGGACCGAGCTTTCGAAAACACTGCAGTCGAAAGAAGCCTAAACTCCGAGGTTCACAGACGGCAGGAACTTCGGCGGCTTGCGAGCCCGGGTTGCCTGCTCAAAGGCGTAGGCAAGCTTGATGAGCACGGGCTCGCTCCAGGCGCGGCCGAAGAAGGAGATGCCCACCGGCAGGCCAAAGATGAAACCAGCGGGAACGCTGACGCTGGGGTATCCGGCAACCGCGGCCGCGGAAGAACTGCCCCCTCCGAAGGAGTCACCGTCTACCAGGTCGGTGAGCCACGCAGGACCACCCGTCGGAGCAATGAGCGCGTCCAGCTTGAATTTGTCCATGGTGGCATCGATTCCCTCGGCCCGGGCGAGCCGCTGATTGTTTTGCAGCGCGTCCAAATACTCCTTGGTTGTTAACGGACCCTTCGCTTCGGCTTTCAGGAACATGTCCTGACCGAAATAGGGCATCTCCTTCTTGCGTTCGCGCTCATTGAATGCAATCACGTCGGCGAGAGAATGCACGGGCGCCGCGGGTCCAAGGGTGGCGAGATAAGCGTTGAGATCTGCCTTGAGCTCGTACAACAAGACCAGCTGCTCGTTTTCGCCAGTCTTTCCGATGGTTTCGATGTCTGCCGGATCCACAACCGCGGCGCCTTGCTTTTTCAGCACATCGATCGATTGCTGCATAAGCGCGTCGACACTTTCGCTGAAACCAAAATACTTCCGCACCACGCCGATGCGTGCCCCACGCAAGCCGTTGGCGTCAAGATAATGCGAATAGTCGGAAACGAGCTTGTCTCGCGCTGCCACCGTGGCGTTGTCCTCGGCGTCCACAGCTGCCATCGCCGCCAACAAAATCGCAGCATCGCGCACCGTTCTTGCCATTGGGCCGGCGGTGTCCTGGCTGTGGGATATGGGAATGATCCCGCGGCGGCTGATCAAGCCGACGGTTGGCTTGATGCCAACGACACCGTTGGCGTTGGAGGGGCACACGATCGATCCGTCGGTTTCGGTGCCGACAGCCACGGCGCACAGGTTCGCGGATACGCCAGCGCCTGACCCTGAGCTGGAGCCGCAAGGATTGCGGTCAAGCGCATACGGATTGCGGGTAAGGCCACCGCGGCCGCTCCAGCCGCTGGTCGAATGGCTGGAGCGGATGTTGGCCCACTCGCTGGGGTTGGTCTTGCCCAGAATAATCGCACCGGCATCGCGCAGCCGCTTGGCGACGAACGAATCTCGTGGTGGCTTTGCACCCACCAAGGCGAGCGAGCCCGCGGTTGTCATCATCCGGTCCGCGGTGTCGATGTTGTCCTTGATCAGGACCGGGATGCCGTGCAGCAGACCTCGTGGGCCGCGCTCTTTGCGTTCCTTGTCCAGTGCGTCTGCGATCGCGAGCGCATCCGGGTTGGTTTCGATCACGCTTCGCAGCGATGGACCGTTCTGGTCGATTGCATCAATCCGAGCCAGGTATTTCTCCGCCAGGGAGTGAGCCGTGAATTTGCCGGACTGCATACCAGCCTGCAGTTCGGCGACCGTGATTTCGTCGAGCTCGAAAGTGTGAACCTCAGCGGTTCGCGCCGCGGGCAAGCCTGTTTCTCGCGCCGCCGCGACGGGCACGATTGCGGCAGCGACGCCGGTCGCCACGCCGGCCTGCAGGAAAGCGCGGCGTGTGGACAGACCCCGATCATGATTCTCCGTGCTGGTTCGCTTCATGAGCGCCTTTCGTCAAGAGTGATATTGGCGTGGCCGGGTAGGGAGTCAGTTTATACGAGGAGTCGTCCTGCGATGCAAAAGTACGTGATGGTCTGCGATGAGGCTGCCTTGGGCAGGCCGCTGATGAGGGTCTGCCGAATTTCCTAGGCGGCGATCTTCGAAGGGAGAAACAGCCGGAAAACTGTTCCACCATTTGGTCCCTTCCGGGAACGGACGGTGATTTGTCCACGATGCTTCTCTACGATACCTTTGGTGATCCACAGTCCCAAACCGGTTCCGTAGTCTCCCTTGGTGCTGAAAAAAGGCTCGAAGATGCGCTGCATGACTGCGGGTTCCATGCCGTGCCCATTGTCGGCAATGAAGAATGAAACACCTTTCCTGGCCGTCCGCCTATCCGACGTACGCCGCGTTCTGATGATGAGCATGCCACCACCGCGCATGGCGTCGATTGCGTTTCCGACCAGGTTACTCAACACCTGACGAATTTCCCCTTCGAAGCACACCAGGGAAACATCCGAACTATGCTCGATCCTGGTCGTGATCTGAGAGTTGGAGAGTTTGCCTCGATAAAGAGCGATCACAGAGGCGACTAGCTCTTCCGGAGTAGTGTGTTTCGGATGCGTCGACTGCCGGTGGAAGCGAAGCGTCTGGCCGACAATCTGGGAAGCGCGGCGCAGCTCCTCATCTGCCGCGGCCAGCATTGCTTCGATATCGGGCGGCAGACGCTTATCGTTCAGTGCGATGTAAATGAGATTGGTCACCGCCTCGAGTGGGTTGTTGATTTCGTGGGAAATCGTCGAGGCAAGCCTGCCTACAGCCGCCAGCTTCTCACTTTGGATGAGAGCTTGTTCCGTCCGTTTCCGGTGAGTAATCTCCCGGGAGACGGCCAGCAAGTGAACCATCTTGCCGGCGTCGTCTCGGACGGGGGTGAGGGAAACGTTCCACCAGGTTGCTTCGGTCGCTGGAAGTTCATAGAATCCCTCGAAGTTTCCAAATCTTCCGGCGAGCGCAGCGGCGATCGCAGCTTTCGCGGCTTCCAGATCCGCCCCCTTCCAAAACGAAAGCCAGGGAGTGCCGTAGATCTTGCTGAAATCCGGGATGCAAAAACGCCTCTGCCCCTCCTCGTTCATGGAGAGAATATTGCCCTCCAGGTCGAGCAGTTTGATACAGTCGTGAGTACTTTCCAGGATCAGGCGATTGCGTTGCTCGCTCATACGCAACGCAGCGTACGCCTCATTCAGGTTCCGGGCAGCATCGCGCACTTCATACTGGCGACGGCGCGCACGCAACGCAGCTTGCACCGCGCTGACCAGGGAAGAAGGGCGGAGCGGCCGCTCCAGGATAGTTTGGTGGCCCAGAGGCAGACGGTGCGCCCGGTTTCTCAGGTTCACAACGGTCTCGCGTCCGCTGGTTGCGAGCAACAAAAAGGGAAGGTCCGACCATGCCGGTTGTTTGCTCAGGAGCTTTCCCAGGGTTGCAATCAGCCGCGGGTTCAACGCCTCTTCGGCCACCAGCAGCGCGCCGGCTCGGTCCCGCTCTTCTTCGCTCAGACGAATCGACGAGCCGGAGAGAACCCGGGTCCTGATCCCTTCACTCTCAAGGAAAGTGGAGAGTAGCTCGGCGTCGCGTCCTATGGGCGCAACGATCTGGACGGTGAGGTCATTCACACCCGGCTCTCACTCTCAAGAGGGACATGGTTGTCCAGGAATTCCGGAGTACCGGTGAGAATGCCTTTGAAATTCGTGAGAGGCTCGCTGACGGCTATACCGCAGGAACTGAATTTGAGTTCGCGTAGAGTCCTCTCGTGCTGTCCGATGCGTTTTTTAAGCACTGAGATTGCCTGATGTATTTGTGCTCCCGTTTCGAAGTAGCGAAGAAGGATCACGGTGTCAGCCAGGTAGCTAACATCAACCGCGCTGTTCATCGTGCCGACCAACCCGTGCTGGGTGAGAATGATGATAGTCACAACACCCTTCTGCGACAAAAACGACAGGAGCTCATGCAGTTGCAGCACCAGGTCGCGCTCACCCGCCATGGCGCTCAGAAAACCATTCAGGCTGTCAATTACGACAAACCGGGTGTCGTGTTCTTCAACGTCTTTGCGAATTTGCCAGACGAATTCACCCGGTGACAACTCGGCGGGATCGACCTGTGTCATGGCCAGGTGACTCTGTCCCATGACATGCCGTATGTCCAGGCCCAATCCCTCTGCTCTGAGGATTGTCGAGCTGAGAACCTCATCGAAGGAATACACAATTGCCCGTTCGCCGCGCTTTGCGGCAGCGATGGCATACTGCAGGCTGATCGAGGATTTTCCGACGCCGGTAGGCCCTGTGATCAGCACGCTCGTACCTCTGTTCAGTCCTCCGCCAAGAATGGCATCCAGCTCGGCAATCTCGCTCTTTACATGCTCCTGAGGAAAATCGTTCTCGTGTTCCGATGCAACCAGCCGTGGGTAGACAACGATGCCGCCGCGCACTATCGCGAAGTCATGCGTCCCCTCGCGGAAAGAACTCCCCCGTAGCTTGAGTATCTCCAACTGTCGTCGGATGACGCCAAAGGAGCGTGGCAGCCGGGTGAGCAGGATGACCCCGTGGGCAATACTTTGCAGTTGAAGGTCGTCACCATCGGTCGAGCAATCATCGAGAAAAAGCGCTGTGATGCCGCGATCCGCAAGGAAGTGTTTAAAAGCGACGACCTGGCGGCGATAGCGAATTTTGTCCGAAGCCAGCAAGCGGAGCTCCGACAGCGAGTCAATCACCAGTCGGCTCGGGTTGTGTTTTTCAACTTCGGCGAGCAACCGATTCACGGTATCAGCGAGCTCGACTTCCGCCGGGTGAAAAACGGTGTATTGGCTGTCGGGCGAGAGAGCGCCTTCATCCGGCAGAAACTCCACTATTGGAACCTGGCTTAAATCAAATCCGTGCGACTCAGCGGACGCGAGCAGCTCTTTTCGCGGTTCAGAGAGGGTGATATAGAGCGACTTCTCTCCTGCCCGTACACCGGCCAGCATGAATTGCATGGCAACGGTTGTTTTGCCGGTGCCCGGGTAGCCTTGCAGCAGGTACATCTGCCCAGTCGGAAGGCCGCCTGCCAGCACATCGTCCAGGCCGGGGACACCTGTAAATAGCCGGTCCATCATTTCCTCCAAAAAAAAGACCCGGGAAGCCTATGGCTTCCAAAGTCTGAGTTCTAGCAGCATGAACCATTTTTTTTTGATGCAGTTCGGTGGCTGCCGAGTAGGCACCGTTGAGCAGAAAACCGCGAGTAAAAAAAAGCAGCCGACTCGGAATAGTAAGCCGGCCTGAAGAATCGTTTGCTCATCAAAATCAAAGCTGAGTGTGTCCGTTCCCGATAGTCCTCACAAACTCAGGTAAAGCGGGAATTTTTGCTTTTCGATACGCAGGTCATCACCCTGTGGGCACTGCGGTCACTCGGCCTTACCGTTGGCGCGCTGATCCCGGCGGTTTCCTGTAGTACATTTCTCGGAGCGATCCATAGCGCCAAAGTTCAGCCCTCCGGCTGGGTGCTGAAAAGCTTTTGAAGGGTACCGCCTTTAGGTCGTACGTGATGGTCAGGAACACTGGCTTGAGCCGCTGGGGCACGGAGGTCCGGTGGAAGAGCAGCGGTCCTGGTGAAGCCTGCGATCTTTTTGACCTCTACCTTCACCCCATTGAGTTTTTCAGCAGTCTCCTGGAGCACGACGCAATCGGTCAGGATTACCTTGGAGGCGTAGAGTTACTCCTCAGTTAACACCGTGGTTTATCCACGATGGTTCACCATTCAACCCGATGGACTTCCGAAGCTACGGCTCCCCCTACGGAGTGTTCATTCGCCGCCCAGCGAGGAAGAGATGGTCAATCCAGAGATAGTGTCCGCCGAAGTTACATCGTTCTCAGAACTGCAAAACGTGATCGCAGCGCTGAGACGTCTTCGCAATTCCTACAAAGCAAGGCCGATCACAGGGGCTGACCGGGCCGTCTTGATGGCCGTTGAGAGCGCCCTTAAAAATGTTCTCAGCGTTAAAGACCCAGCTTGACCGTGGTTGGGACATCGGTTCGGTGCCTGGTCTAATCCCTCCGATTTCGCGCCAAAACCTGTTACCAAAGTGCGCGCCGTTAGATTACTCAAAGGTAATAGCAATTTTTACGCCGTAGGACCATCCTCGTGGACTGACGGCGATCTCCTCGACCTGGTTGTCCATACCCGGGGGAGTATCGATAGCAGTTGGAACGGGCGGTCGCCGTGTCTTTGAACGAACCGCTCCAAGCAAGATTCATTCAAGAAGCGGAATTTAGATCGCTTTGCAACCTTGGTGTCGCTCCGCCAATTCTTAGACTTTGGACCAGCGTGCCTGCGCTATGGACGAATCTCGGGCAGTCTCAGCCGATGCATAGACAGGTCTAACGCGGAGCTGAGAGAGAACACCATCGAAAGGGCCCTAAGACATAAAAGAAAGGCGCTATCTGCGCAGGAGAGAAGGTGAAGCCATTGACTCAAAGCCCACCTCGGGACCGACTCCTGGAGAGACGGAGACAGCCGCAAAAACTTACTGCAAGAGCCACCCTGGCGGCATCATTAATCTTCGGAGCTATAGTGGGGACTGGTACCAGCAGTCCTGCTCAGAGCTCGCAGCCAGATTACAAGCAACCTCCGACCCCTCTTACAAAATCGTCCCAGATTGATCGGCGCAGGATATGCCCCGTATTCCTGGCCGCAAGCGAGCCCGCGGGGCAACGCCGTTTTTTCCAGCGTCTATTTTCTATTCTGTTCGAGCGAATGGAGCGCGACTGCGCACAGCAGCTGGGCGAACAGACGGCGGCTTGACTGTTTCTGACTATCGATTAAGCGGGCACGGTGAGGAGGACAGATAACGGGTGTGACTTCATCCTCGCCGTGCGCCACATACTTGGTTCGACACATTTCCCCCGGCATGGCAAAGCAGGTTGGGCAGTAAACGCTTGTACTGTCGCAGTTCATGATTGGCTCTCGAACCCCCGGGGTATGTGACTAACAGCTTTACAGCGTCTGGGCGTTTCTTGCCCTGGTGAGTGTAATCTCCACCGCCAGAAGAACGGCCTGATCGGCTTCACTTACCGGTTTCTGTATCCGACCCTGGTACGAATCCCGCAATCGCTCCAGGGCGGCGATGAGCTCATGGTTGGTTTGGATAATTCCACGAAACCACTTTTCCAGCTGGCCTTCACGAGTGCGCTCAGGGACAACGAACGGCAGAACCTTGCAGGTTTCTTTGTTTGATCTAGCCATGCTTTGCTCACTTCACCAAGGTTGAAATTGTTGCCGGGGGTAAGAGGAACGGCGACGCTCCTTGTCCACTATCGAATCCCTCCCCCGAAAGAATCGATCACAGAGTTTGAAGAATCGCCGCTTGAGGAAGAGCATACCGCTTTCGTCCTGACTTGCTACAAACTTTGCGTAACCCGGCGGAGGATTGAGGTAACTCAAGACAGTAATGGTGGCCAATCAGCCCATCTTAATGCCGTGCTCGCCAATGATGGCAAAGACGGACATCAGATTCGTGGTACCCAGAAGCTGCCGAACCTGCTGCCCGAGATTGATGAGTTCCAGGCTGCAACCCGCCGACCGGCAGTGGACGTACACACGGACCAGGGTTCCGAGGCCCATGCTATCCACCCGGGCGAGGTTGGTCAGATCCAGCACGATTCGCTTGCTGTCCGGAACCAGCTGGACTACTTGCGCGTAGAGTAGGTCGCCGACTCCCGCAACCAGTCTGCCGTTGCATCGGACTACTGTGGTTGTACCTGTACGGCTAACCTCAAACGATAGGGGACTGGCCTTTTTGTCGGACATCGATACCTTGCCTTGGTCAAAATGTGAGCTGGCGACCGATTCTCGCATATCGCGTGGAAGATTGAAACGAGGAATCCCGGAGCTGAGCTAATGGATAGCCAAGAGAGACTGCCACTGTTCGCCCTCCTCTCCTTCGCGCTGGTGGCCTTCACCATCGAGTTTGACAATGAATTCGAGCACCAGGTACCCCATCGCACCACCATGCAGGGGTCGAGTACAGGATCACGCCAGGTTCCCTGGCTGGTGTCACGGGTGATGTGGTCCAACTTCCTGCGTTTTATTCCTGAAGAGGGAACCACGCTTGGTGACCTGAGGCGCAGGCTGGGGATGCGCAATGCGAACTTGCGGCAATGGCTGGAGCGCACCGGAAAGTGGTGGGGTTACCTGGTTGTCGAATCCAAATCGCCGGAGGCCAGGATCCTCCCCACCGCCGGGGGGCGGAAAGCCATACAGGTGTGGAGAACGTTGGACGACCTGATCGAGAAGCGTTGGAGAGACCGCTTCGGAGAGGAAGTAATCGATGCACTCTGTCACTCCCTCAGCGCGATCGTCCGCCACATCAAGGTTGAATTGCCGGAGGGGCTTCCCGTCCTGGGCTATGGCCTTTATAGCCGGGGACCCGAGGAACCGCAGCCTGCAGAGGCGCCGTCAGCAGGCATTTCGCTACCGTCCCTGCTCTCCAAAGTGCTGCTTTGGTTTGCCATGGAGATTGAGGGATCCTCGGAGGTTTCTCTTGCCATTTGCGCCAATGTGTTGCGGCTGGTCGGAGAGGAGGGAATCCGGGTTCGCGATCTGCCGCGTCAAGCAGGGGTTTCCAGGGAAGCGATCGCCATGGCCGTGTCTTTTCTTCTGAAGCGAGGCTATGCGGTGCAGGAATCAAAGCCTGGTACGCGGACGAAGATAATGCTTCTTACCGCACAGGGCCGAAAGGCCAGGAAGACCTACGACGACTTGGTTCAGGCCATCGAGCAACGGTGGCACGAGCAATTTGGAGATGAGGTTGTGGGACGGTTGCGGGAGTCGCTCGAACGGCTTGCCGGGAATTCTTCTGCTGAGCACTCGCCGCTCCGTCCAGGGCTCCACCCTGATCCCGAGGGATGGCGGAAAGCGGCTCCGGAAGCCCTACCGTATTACCCCATGGTTCTGCACCGTGGCGGCTTTCCCGATGGGAGTTGATTCCCCTCATCTGATGTATGATGTTTGATGCAGAGGACCTCGGCATGCGTACCACGCTGGCAATCGACGACGACATACTCAGCGCTGCCAAGGAAATGGCTGCGGCACAGAATAGGACCATTGGGGAAGTGATTTCCTCGCTGGCCCGGCGGGGATTAAATCCCGGCAGCTCCCGGCGACAGACGCGCAACGGGGTGCCCCTGCTGCCGAGGCGCAAGGAAGCGATCAGGGTGACATCGGAGCTGGTGAAGCAACTGCGCGAGGAATTGCATTGACGCGATTTCTGATCGATGTCAACGTTCTGATCGCGCTTATCGACCCGGCCCATGTACAGCACGACCGCGCCCATGAGTGGTTCGCAGCTTCTGGCCGGCATGCCTGGGCAAGCTGCCCGGTGACAGAAAACGGTGTGCTGCGGATCGTCGGGCATCCTCGCTATCCGAACTCACCCGGGACACCGGCTGCGGTGGCAAAGTTGTTGGCGGAGTTGTGCGCGTTACCGGGCCACGACTTTTGGCCGGGAGACGTTTCGCTGCTGGACGGCAAAGGAGTGGATGCGAGCCGCCTGCTGGATTCCATACAGGTAACCGATAGTTATCTGTTGGCGCTGGCGAGCGCCCATGGCGGCCAACTGGCCACCTTCGACGCGCGGATGGTGACGTGCGCCGTCGTCGACGGGGGGCGCGCTCTTCATATCATCCGCTGACGCAGGACGCGCAATCGATTCCGCTGTATTGCGCGCCGCAGTTGCATCACAGGACGTCACGCGTAACTCTGGTCAGGCCGCCTGTTCCAGACAGGGCGTACTTCGATGACTCCATGGTTGGCCCCCGGGCATCGTGCAGCCCAGGAGAGAGCCGAATCGAGATCGGGCACGTCGATAAGGAAATATCCACCCAGCTGTTCTTTGGTCTCAACGTAGGGCCCATCCAACACCTGGGTCTTGCCATTCGTATTCCGTACTGTGGTCGCGGTCGGGGTTGGCTGGAGACGATTGCTGGCCTTCATCGCGCCTGCCGCCTGCAAGGACTCTGCATAGGCCATGTAGGCTGCGTATCCCTGCTCCCGCTCAGTTTGCGACATCTTGGGCCATTGCGCTTCGTCTACGTAAATCATCATCAGGTATTCCATTGTGAATCTCCGTTGTGGATTGTAGGCGGACCGGGTCATCCGCTACTACCACGACGCACCGAGAAAGCCGATTTCGACATCAGTCTGGATTTTTTCAGCGTAGAGCTTCGACGCGCCGGTCCACTTCGGCGTAAACCTTCGCAATATCCTGTTTCTGGAACGCGCCGTTCTTCACCAGCAAATCTCCTCCCACGTAAACGCGTTCCAGGTCGCGCTCTCCAGCGACGAAGACCAGGGACGCATAAGGATCGAAGACGGTGCGGAAGCGCGTTGGATCGATCAGCAGAAAGTCGGCGAATTTTCCGGGCTCCAGGCTGCCCAGACGATCGGCCACACCCAACACATCGGCGCTGCCCATGGTGTGCATGCGCAGTACGTCGTACGGGCTGAGGATGGTGGCGTCCTGGTATTTGTCGCGAATGGCATAGAGGCCGGTGCGCATGTTTTCGAAGGGGTCCGCGAGATCTGCACTCGCCTCACCATCCACGCCCATTCCCACGCGGATACCCGCTTTGAGGCAGGCGGGGATGTCGGCCACTCCCGAGGCCAGCCGGCCATTGGAAAGCGGGTTCCACGACATGGCGACGCCAGCTTTGCCGCTTTCCGCCAGAATGAAGCTGTTGGTGTGAATGAAGTGCCCGAAGATGAGCTGGTGGGAAAGCAGACCGCTATCCATGAACCAGCGGAACTTACTCTGCTGCTCATATTGCGTTTCCGGTGGTTCCAGGTAATGGGTCTCGTTGCCCAGGTGGAATTCATCCCCGAGTTGCTTCTCCATCAGCGTTTGCTGATACGTGTTATTGAATGCGGTGCCGCCACTGATCATGACAGCGAGAAAGTTGCTGGATTTCGGCTGCTTGCTCGTCCAGTCCAGAAAAGCTTTGAGAGGAATGCGGGCCTGCTCCGCCCCATATTTAGGCTCGACGCCCAAAGGAGTCGCCTTGCCCACGGACAGGCTGTGAACAAAGCGAATGCCGGAATCCATCTCGGCGCGGAAATCGGCCTGATCATATTCGTTGGCAGCGGTCCCCGTACGGCCGCGGTTTCGGGCTTCGAAGTTGAAGTTATATGCGGTGGTAATGCCATGCTGCAGATGGTCGAGCGCGCCATCCAGGGTGAACCAGTACATGTCGTCGGCGCTGGATTTTGCGGCGGGTTTGTAAAGGGCATCAATCCAGCCCAACAGGGTCTGGTCTGCTCCCAGACCGCGGAAAGCGCTTTGCCACAAGTGGCTGTGCGCAGAGATGAAGCCCGGAATCACCCAGTGTCCGCCGGCATCCAGCGTCTCATTCGCCTGCAGGTTTGGCGGAGGATCGCCCGCTGCCACGGTCAGCAGACGGCCATCCTCACCCACCACCATGTACCCCTTCACGGGGTCACGCTGATCTTTCGCCATGGTGAGGATGAACGCGTTCTTCACCACCAGCTTGGCTGGAGCAGAGTTGGCAGATTGCGCCAGCGCGAGCGCGGCATTGGACACGAGGAGCGAGAGACACAACACCTTCAGCAGGGAGAGCGAAGGGCAGATTTTGGGGGTCATGCGCCATTTAAAAACGAGAGCACGCTCAAGGACAACAAAAAAGGTGAGGCAAGGACTGCGCTCTTCTCCGAGCACCTCGGAGTTCAGCCAGCGGTTACACTGGCTGGATGACGAATCTGCCCCTGGTGGACCTGGTGGGTGTGGGTCTCAATGCCACCGACACGTTGATCGCGTTGCCGGCTTTTCCCCAACGTGGTTCCAAGGTCGAGTACCGCGAGGCGCGGGTTCTTCCGGGCGGCCAGGTCGCAACCGCTGTAGTGGCTTGCCGTCATTGGGGGATGTCTACCCGCTATGTCGGAATTGTCGGCGACGATTCGGCAGGAGATCTTCATCGCGAAGCCTTTGCCAAAGCGGGTGTCGAGGCGCGGATGGTTACCGTTGCCGGAGGCGTCAGTCCGCAATCCCTCATCCTGGTCGATAGCGGCGGCGAGCGGACCGTACTTTACCAGCGCGATTCGCGGGTCGCCTTGAAGCCTGCTGATTTGCGCCGCGAATGGATCGTGAACGCGCGCGCTCTTCTGGTGGATGGATATGATACTGCGGCAGCGACAGAAGCAGCAGGCTGGGCGCACGATGCAGGCATACCGGTCATTGCCGATCTGGACGATGTGTATCCAGGAGTGGAAGAGCTTTTGCCCAGAGTGGACTATCTGATCGTTAGCCGCGATATTCCCTGCAGGCTGATGGAACAGACGGATCTGGAGCTGGCGCTGCGGCAAATGCAACGCCGCTACGGTTGCCGTCTCACGGCGGCCACCCTGGGGGAGAACGGCGTGCTTGCATGGGACGGCAAGGAATTACACTACCGATGCGCCTTTTCTGTTGCTGTCGTGGATACCACGGGAGCAGGCGATATCTTCCACGCCGCGTTCATCTACGGTTTGCAACAGGGTTGGCCAATCGAGCGGCAGCTGGACTTCGCGTGCGGCGCGGCTGCGTTGAACTGCACAGCCTCCGGAGCCCGGGGACATATCGCGCCGGTCAAGGAGATTCATCATCTCATAGACACCGGCATCCGGCACGCTTCGGCCGATTTTCCCTGCACGGCGCAAACGAAATAGCAGGCGCCGGATCTCTCCACTCGGCTACCCCTCTCGAAGGTCATCTCCGAAATCAGCAAACAGCAGGTCCCTCGACTTCGCTTCGACGGGATGACATTCTGTGGCTACGCGAAATTTGTTGTCGCATCGCTAAGCCACATCGTCCTCTTTACAACAAATTTGTCATCTCGACCGAAGCGTAGCGGAGTAGAGAGACCTGCGGTTTGACTGAGATCTCAATCAATGAGCGATCTGATTGAGCGCGCCCTGGGCTGCGTTGCGCAGCGCTGGATCGGGGCTCGCCAGCGCTTTTTGAATCTGCGCTCTTGCTTCCACTGTCTTGCCCTCGCGCAGCAGGATGATTCCCAGGCCGAGATTGGCATCGAGATGGCTGGGATCGATCCGGAGGCAAGTTTGTAACTCGCGCTGAGCTTCTTCGAATTTGTCTTGAGATCCCATCAAATTTCCCAGGCTGCAATGCGCATCGGCTAGGGTGGGCTTCAGCTGAATTGCCGCGCGGTACTCCCCGGCTGCTTCCTCACCTTGTCCCCGGGCCAGCAGAATATCTCCCAGGTCATCGTGGGATTGGGCGTTGCCGGGCTCCAACTGGAGAGCCTTTCGCAGTTCCGCGATTGCCGGTTCCCAGGACTGCCGGATTGCCAGCACCAGTGCGTAACTGTGATGGGCCTCGGCATAGTTTGGATCGATCGCGATTGCCCTCTCGAAGTGATATTCGGCTTCTGTGTAATTGCGGCTGCCGGCGAGCACATTGCCGAGGTTGTTGTGAGCTTCGGCGAAGTCAGGCCGGCTGCGGATCGCATTGCGGAATTGTATTTCGGCATCTGCCGGATCTTGCCTCTGCACGGCAACAAGTCCGAGCAGGTTCAGTGCTTCCGGTTGTGTGGGATTCATTGCCAGCGCCTTCTGTAACGCCTGCTGTGCCTGCGGAAGCATGTGCTGCCGCAGGTACGCATTTCCCAGGTCAGTGAAAATGGCTTCATCGGCGGGTGGAACCGCGACGGCCTGCCGCAGGACTTCAGTAGCGCGCAAGTATTCTCCCTGGTTGATGAGGATCGCCGCCAGTTGCTTGGTTGCGGGGCGGAACTCCGGGTTTCTGCGTAAGGCTTCCTTGTACCAGCGGATGGCTTCGTTGTTCTTACCTGCGTGGGCATAGCCATCGCCAAGTTCGAAGTAGAAGTCCGGCGCCGACGGCTGATAACGAACGATCGCTCGCTCAAGCTGCGCGATGCCTCCTTCCGAGCCATGCTTTACCTCGGCGGTTGCCGTATACAGTTCGTTTTCCGCGGTCCGCGGCAGCGGAGAAGGATAGTACGGTATCACGCGGTCCACGCCCAGCGGCTCATTGGCCACCTCAGCCTTGGGCGCCAACAGATCCCGGTCCGGCTTGACGCGCTGAATGTAGTGATCCGTCATCACCACGTGTACGACGTCATCGGTCCGGCGTTTGGGCATGTGACACGAGAGGCAATCGGCCCCTGCAGGCAACGCGGTTTTGTGGGCGACTGCCTGATGGCAGCCCTGGCAGACCGCAACATAGTGAGCCGTGGAGTTCGCCGTACGGTATGACTGGTGAGGATCGTGGCAGGTAAGACACGTCATCTGGCTGGAGCGAAAACACGCCGACATACGCAAGCGATAGGCCGCGTGAGCGATTTCGAAACGGTCATTGTTCTCGCGGTCGAAGAAGATTTTGTAGTCGCCCAGCGGCTCACCTGGCCGGTAGGAATCAATAGTCCGGTTGTAGCGGCGAATCTCATTCGGCATCAGGCTGCTGCTGGTCTCGAGATGGCACTGCATGCACACTTCGAGCTGGCGTTCGCGGCTGAGCCGGGCGGGGTTCACGATGGCTTGCCGTATGGTTTCCCGCGGCGTGTTGGCGGCAAGCGCCAGCCGTACATGTTCCGCGCCGGGACCATGGCAGCGCTGGCAATCAATGCCTAGCGGAATATCTTTGGGGAAAAGAGAGAGACCGGTTTCTCCGCGTTCCGGATAACTCCCTTTCAGCGGAAGGCCATTGTGGCAGAGTAGGCACTCGCCCGTGATGGCCCTGCGGAAGTCTTCCTGTTCCTTGCGGTCATAGCCTGGACTCATTGCCCAGTAGCCGGAATTCTCTACATACCAGGAAACTGGCAACTCGATCAGTTTGCCATCCGGAGTGCGGTGCAGATAGCTGCGCGCATGGTTTCCCGAGCCGATCACGTAGTCGACCTGCTCTTCCACAACGTTGGTCTCCTGGCCTCCAAATCCAACTTCAGAGCGGCGCTGGTAGAATTTGCCGTCGCGTTCCACCATGGTGTAGCTGAGGCCGGAAGCCTCATTGTGGACGGTGTTCTGCTTGTTGTAGTCTTCGATCGTATTTTGTGCCGTTGGGACATATAAGGAATGCCCCATACCGGTTTGCAGGTAGGTCTTGGCAATGTCCTGGTGGCAACCTGCGCAGATCGCGGGATCCACGTAGGAAGAGGCGGTTTTCGGGCGAACGGAAACGGCCGGGCGGGATTGAGGGAAAGCCTGCCAGGATAGGGCCAGCAGCCCAATGCTGCTCAGTAAGAGGCGCCATTTTCCGGCGTTCAACAAGTCCCCCGGGTCATCGGAGGAAGTCTCTCAGTTTCGCTGGCCGAAGACAAGAACAGCAGGGTCAAATCGTCACGTGAACCGGTATCATGCTTGAATCATGATGAGCCGTCTTTTGCGAGGGAAGTGGTGGCTAGCCGTTTTGTGTTTGGCGATAGGCCCTGCCCTGGTTGCGCATGCTGCCCCGACGGCGCCGTTTACCGTCGAGGGTTTGGGTAAGGCCACCGTCGCACTGGATGGAGACTGGCAATTTCGTCCCGGAGACAATCCCGCCTGGGCCTCCCCCACGCTCGATGACTCGGCCTGGGAGCAAATCAAAGTTGATAAACCTTGGGGCGCACAGACTCACTTTGGCTATACCGGTTATGGCTGGTATCGCCGTCATCTGAAGTTCGTCTCTGGCGCCGGGATCGACTCCGAGCTTGCGCTCCTGCTCCCCCGGATTGATGACGCATATGAGGTCTATTGGAACGGCAACCTGCTCGGGAGGCACGGCAAGTTGCCGCCACATCCGGTTTGGTACGGCAACATCGGGCACCCGATACTCGGATTCGGGAAGCCCACGGAGGGTGTCCTCGCCATCAGGGTGTGGAAGGCTCCTTATTTATCTTCCGATACGGGTGAAGAGGGTGGTTTGTATGGCGCGCCCATCGTGGGCACGACACAAGCTATTCAGGCTTATAGAGGCTCCCTCGGTTACCGCTGGTTATCGGGCCAGCTATTTTTCTTTGCCGTCGATCTTTTGTATCTCCTGATTCTGGTGATCGGCCTGGTGGCCTGGTTGCGTAACCGCGATCAGAAGGTGCTGCTTTGGCTATCTCTGTGGGCATGCGCTTTTTTGCTGAGTACCTTGCTTCGGAACCTGCGCATCCCGTGGCCCTTTGCGGTCTCTAACGGTCTTGGGCAGTCCGTGCTGGCGCTCGCCGATGTTTCGATGTGGTACCTCCTGCTGAATCTTCTTGAGCTCAACCACCATCGCTTCCTGCCTCGATGGACCAGGGTTCTGGCCTGGATTGCGATTGCCAGTGGAGTGCTCGATGGTTTCGTTGTCTCGGCAGACATGAGCGGCCCCCACGTCCAGGCCCTGCAAATTGCAGATGCCTTGATCTCGGTGCCTGCGACATTGGTTGAGGTCTGGCCCCTGGTTCTGGTTTGCTTCGCTATCGGAAAGCGATTGGATACCGCGCGCTGGGTCATGGCCATTATTGCCGCACTCACGGAATTGACGATTGGGATTGCGAACCTCTCCGGACAAGGAGCGCGCTTCACTCACTGGACCTTGGGCCAGAGGCTATTCATGCCGCTCTTTACCGTAGCCGGCACTACGTTTGCCCTGATTCCATTGCTCGTTATCTTTCTCTTGCTGGCAGTGGTCTTTGCTGTCTATCGGTACACCGTGGCGCAGAGTGTGCGCCAGGTAGCTCTCGAACAGGAATTCCGAAGCGCTCAGGAACTGCAACAGGTTCTCATCCCGGAGACTCTCCCGGCTCTCGAAGGATATGCAGTCACGAGCGCTTACCGGCCTGCGCAACAGGTTGGCGGCGATTTCTTCCAAATGATCGCCCGGCCGGATGGCTCCGCATTGCTCGTCGTGGGGGATGTGAGCGGGAAGGGTCTCAAAGCGGCCATGACGGTGTCGCTGATCGTGGGAGCTATCCGAACTGTGGCGGATACGATAGACGACCCGTCCGGCGTTCTTTCTGTCCTCAACCGCCGCCTCCACGGCCGGCTCAAAGATGGGTTCGTGACTTGCCTCGCCCTGCGCCTGGATGCGGAAGGAGAGTGTGCGATCGCCAATGCAGGGCATCCCGCTCCTTTCCTCAATGCGGAAGAGATGAGTTTGAAAGGAGCCCTGCCGCTGGGCCTCGATCCGGATTCGGCTTATGAGCAGATCCACTTCCGTCTGGCCGTGGGCGAAAGGCTGACCCTCTACACGGACGGCGTGCCGGAAGCGCGAAATTCCGCTGGCGACCTGTTCGGCTTCGACCGGGTGCGCTCCCTGATCGCAACCCAGCCCGACGCAAGACAAACCGTCGAAGCTGCAGTCGCCTTCGGGCAGGACGACGACATCACTGTCATCACTCTGACGCGGCTGGCTCCCGGCGTCGAATCGACGACCTCGCTGCTGGCGCCGGCGCTTGTCTCTTCGAGCGCTTAATTCTTCTATCGCTGGATCGTGGCGATTTTGCTACCAGCGGCGGACGCGGCCTACGTCGACATGAACAAAATTGGATTGTGCATAGTAGCCGACGCCGCCACGGCCCAGGGAGAGCGCGGCATCGCGCACTTCCGCACTCGAGACTCCGGGAATGCGGATGTCGATGGCTTTGGCTTCCATATGCTGGCTGTGCTCGGCAACGCCGTGGCCATGTTGGCGCAGGTAGTTGTTGCTCCACGGAGTGCGATAGCCGCAGACGATGTCAATCTCTCCATCCGGACGGCCGAGCTTGACCATCAGATCATGCAGCAGGTCGAATTCGCGCAGGTCGTAAGCTTTGATGTCGCCGGTGCGGTGATCGCGGAGAAAGTGATCCAGCTCTGCAATGCGATCGGGTAGATATTGATTGCCGATGCGATAGACGACATCGATGTGTTCGCCCGTGTGCAGGTGATAGAGGCGCAAGCGGTACATGGGCGCCGTGCCGGCGTGGACTGACCTGCATGGCAATATGCACAGTACCCCAAGAAAGGCCAGGAACCCAATTCGTTTCATGGTTGGGGCACCTGGACGACAGAAATCGAAGTCAGGTTGCGCACCCAGCGGGCAGGGCGGCGCTCTTCGCTGGAGACCATCTTGAATGCGCCATCTTTAGTGAGCTTTTGGCCATCCATCGTATCCGCGACAATCACATCTCCGGTGTGGATGGACGGGTCAACCTCAGCCAGCGAGTACAGAACGCCGTAGTGGTCCATACCTTCGGCGACGACTCCGGTCATGAAAACCTTGCCGCGAACCTTCTCTCCCGAAGGGACGCCAACCTTACTTAGCAAATCGGAGAGCACAACTCCGGAGTAGGTCTCATTTTTCCTGGAATGGGCGTTGAAGACGGTGACGGACTTGTGTGGCAGCGCTGCGAACTCCGCAGGGCTGTACGTCGTTGTCTTGCCGTCGTAGCTGACGGTCAGCTGTGTGGATGGGGTCGATGGCGCAGAGTGCTCCATCTGCTGGCCGCTGAGCGGCGGCTGGCCTGTGCCCAGCATGAGCGTGAGCGCGGCAAGAGCGGGAGTAAAACGCCAGCGATGTCTGTTGGTCACATCGATATTCTAGAGCAGAAAGGCTGTAACCTCGGCATGGGATCCGCGTCTGAATACCGGGTACAGTCGTTTGAGGGTACCCGGGAGATTCGTTCGATGCGCAACACCGTAGGCGCCATGTTGTTGGCGCTTCTTGCCTGTATCGGGTGCACAGCTGCTACCAGGGCCCCGATTCCTGCTCCTCAGCACGATGTACCGCTGGCCCAGACGCCGGGCAAACAGACGGCCGTCTTTGCCGGCGGTTGTTTCTGGGGAACGCAGTCTGTGTTTGAACGTGTGAAAGGCGTTCTTGATACGACCGCGGGTTACTCCGGCGGCTCTGCGGCCACGGCGACCTACGAGCAGGTCGGTCAGGAGAATACCGGGCACGCGGAATCCGTCAGAGTGGTATACGACCCTTCGAAAATCACCTATGGCAAGTTGCTGCAGATTTTCTTTTCTGTCGTCCACGACCCGACTCAATTAAATCGGCAGGGCCCGGATGTCGGTGAGTCCTATCGTTCCGTCATTTTCTATGCCAACGATGAGCAACAGAAAATCAGCGAGGAATACATCGCGCAGCTCGATGCGGCGAAAGTGTTTCCCAAGCCGATCGTGACCCAGGTCGTTCCCCTGAAAGGCTTCTACGATGCCGAGGCATATCACCAGGACTATGCGCTGCATCATCCCGATAACCCGTACATTCTGGTCTGTGACCGGCCTAAGGTGGAAGCGCTGAAGCAGCAGTTCCCGGGTCTGTTTCAGGATTATCGGGGTAAGTAGAGGCGGTCTTACAGTTGTTCTCCGCGGTGTTCAGGCCGTAGCCTGCCGGATGGGCTGCGTGGGAACGCTTTCTCGTGCTTGCGCCGAGTAGTTTTTGTGCCGTCCCCCGAAAGGGGACTCGCGTTTGCTTTTCGTTCCTTCCCGGCACTTCCGTGCCGGGCTCTCGATTGTCCCGTCCCTTCGGGACTTGATTTGCGGCAAATCGTGCACCGCTCATTTCGCTCGCCACGCGTGCTTAGCTCCCGCCACGCTATTGGCTTTTGCTGAGCCGGCGGTAGTAGTCGGCTACCGCTTCTTCGTATCCTGGCGGAACGGTAGCTGCTTTCGGCGTGCGCACCTGCCCTTTCCCTTGATCGTCGTGGGCTAGCTGCAGTTCCAGGCGGTCGACTCCGCTGAGCACTTCCGTGTGCAGTTGCTCCACCATCGCAGGATTCCCGGGGAACCGCCGCGGATCGAGCTTCTGCATTTCTTTGGCTAGCTCCTGAACTTCCTTGAGCGCTTCGGGGTCATTCTGTGCCAGGTGATGGAGTTGGCCCAGCTCGGCCATGCTTTGTTGGAAGGTGCGCTCCGGATCGGCGGGCACCGGTGAATTGTCCGGCGCGACGCCACGGCCCGGAGCGAAGCGGTTGTTTCCGGTGTTGATGTTGTTCCACGCGGTCCCCACGGCACCGCCGCCGGAGCGCCAGTTGCCGACGTCTCCGCTCAGGTTGTCCTGGGCAACCTGGTTCCCGCCGCCTCCGATATGAGCGCCCGGCCCACCCTGGCTGCTCCAGTTCCCCTGACTCCCCCGGGCCATCTGCCCGCTTTGTCCAGGTTGACCAGACTGGCCTTGCTGTTGGCCTGCTTGGCCACCCTGTTGTCCAGCTTGGCCTGCTTGCTGTCCCTGGCCGGGCTGCTGTCCGCCTTGTGCCTGTTGTTGCCCGCGTTGTCCCTGCTGGCCTGGTTGTCCACCCGGCTGGCGGCTTAGCGAGTTCTGGCCACGTCCGGCAAGGGACTCGATCTGACTGCGGAACCTTTCCAGGTGGTCGAGCGCAGCCTCCTGCTCTCCACCCTGCTGCTGGCCTTGTCCGGGCTTGCCCGGGCCAACGCCCTGCTGTGCCTCATGCACTTGCTGGCTTAGCTGTTCAAGGCCTTTGCTGATGCCTTCCTCTGTCCCGTTGGAATTGGGATTGATTCCGCGGCGCAGCCAGTCAGCCGTTCGCTGGGTACGGTTGGTCAAGTCCGACTGATCCATGCCACCCAAGGCATCGCGCAACTTCGAGGCTGCCTGTGGCTGCTCCGGCGCCATTTCGCGTGCAGCGTTGCGCATATTTTTTTCTAATTGCGACAAATCGTCAGAGAGCTGCTGGCGGTCGTCTGCCAGCTTGTTTCGCTGCTGCACCCTCGCGGAATACTGTTCCTGGTTGGACGGGCCTGGTTGATTGGCCAGATTTTTGATTCGATCTGCCTGAGCATGTTCTTCCTTGCTCAGCCGGTCGCTCTCGCGCGCCATCGAGTCCAGCCGGCCCGTGGCTTGCTGTTGCTGCGCGCTGCCCATCAGGCCGGCCGCTTCGCGCAGTTGATCGGCTGCCTGCCGAGCTGCCTCGTTACTCTGCTGTCCGGCGCTGCGCTTCATTGCTTCATCCGCGCTGCGTAACCGATTCAGTGCCTGGGTCACACGGGGGTCGACGCCGCCACTTGCACCGGAGGAACCCTGAGACCCACGCGACTGAGCGGATTGCGATTGACCCGAAGATCCTGAGGAACCACTTCCGCTCTGCTGGCCATTCTGCCCTTGTTGACTTTGCTGCCCCTGGCGGCCCTGCTGTCCCTGCTGGCTTTGTTGTTGTCCCTCGCCGCTCTGCTGTCCGTTCTGCTGGTTGTTTTGCGCCATCTGCTCCATCTGGCGCTGCAGCTGCTCGGCTTCGCGCCGCAGCATTTCCTGCTCCCAGCGTTGCTGCATGGTTTGTGGCGTATTGTGTTGCTGTTTCGCGAGTTCTTCCTGGCGCCGGGCCAGGGCATCGAGCTTTTGCAAAGCGTCATCGATGGCTTTTGCGCGCTGATCGGCGGCAGAGCCTGTCTGCGCTGTTTCATACTGATTCTTTTCTGTGTCCAGCTCCAGATCGAACAAGCTGGCCAGGTCGCGGCCGGCACCTCCACCGCCGCCCCCTCCGCCGCCTCCGTGACGGAAGGCAACCTCAATCTTGCGGAACGTCGCTTCCGCGCGCAGGAGGTACTGCAGGGCCTTTTGTTCCGCGGGAATGGCTTCGCGCCACTGCGTTTGTTTCAGCTTCTCTGCCGATGGCGTCATCGCCGCAGCCGCCGCCTGCATGTCGTGTCCAAAGCTGTTGAAGTCGTCATTGGCTGAAGACAGATCTCTGCTTTCCATACGCGCGGCGAGAGACAACGCCTGGTCCTGCAGCTTGGTCTGCACGCTGGAGAGGAATTTGCCTGCATCCGCCACATCTTTCGCGCTGGCGGACTTCTCGTTTTGCCGCTTCCAGGTTGCCGCGATCAGCTCTTTCTCGCGTTTGGAGATGTCGGTCTGATCGCCGGCGCCCATACTGCCTCCGCCGCCTCCCCCGCCCATCTGCTGCGATTGCGAGAACTCGCGCTCGAACGGATCTGCCTGGATAAACGACATGTCTGTGCGCGCTTCCGAATGCCCATCTTTGGCAGTCGCATAGATCGTGACCAGGTCGCCGGGAACCAGCTTGAAATCTTCCAGGCTCAGCGTGGTTGACCCGCTTACGTCTTTGGCTCCCGGCTTCTGCGGTATGTCGATCGTCTTTTCCTCGCCGCCATTGACCGAGTAGTGCAGGGCCACGTTGTTGAGGCCGAAATCATCCGATGCCTTCACGCCCACGGTCACTTCTTCGATGGGGCTGGCGCGATAATCGCCAACCGGGCGATCGATGGCGATCTCCGGCGGATTGGCTTTGTCGGTTGCGATGAAGTAATCCTCCGAGAGGCGTACCGGCTGGCCCTGGTCAACCGCGGCAACATGGTAGGCGCCATCCTTTTGCATCAGGATGGAACCCTTGTAAACATTGCCTTCGCCGCCGGTGAGGGTGATCTCTTTGCCGTCATCCAGCGTTAGCCGGCCGTTGTGGAGCGGCCGGTCCATCTGCACACTCAATTCCGCGGTGGTGCCTTCGAGTGCGCGCAGATCGCCGCCGTGATCATCGGAGACGGGCTTCATGCCGGTCCACTTGGGATAGTGGTAGGTCACCTTCATCTGCTTGACCGACGGAAGATCGACGACGCGCACCTTGTAATGCTGCGATTTGAGCGGACCGGCTTCCACGTAGTACTCCACGTCCTCAGGAAGGCCTGCGAAGAGGAATTGGAAGTTGGAGCGATCCATCGGCTGCATGGCAACCGGTTCCCAGTCTGTCTTCGCCGAGCTCTTGTAGTGCGCGAACAGGCGTACTTTTTCCGGCTTCAGCCCGATGATTTGCGCGGTGATCAATTGGTCGGCGTTACGGCGAACGGCGGCATTACCCGGGGTAACGTGGATGTCGTAGAGTGGCGCAGCCTTGGGACCAGTCCAAAGCAGGGAAGCGCCATAGCCGAGGTAACCTGGTCCCGCGGCTACGAGCCAAACCAACACGGCTACGCAGGCGATGCCCGCACCGGCGAGGAAATACAGCTTGTTGTTCGGCAGCAACTTCGCGGGCTGCGCATCATGGGCGACGGACAGAGTGTCCGCAGCCAGCAATTCGAGGAATGGGTCGTTGCCCTTGTTCTCTCGATCATCGAAGGTGACCAGGCGTTGCTGAAACTCAGGATGGGCGGACTCCGCCACCTCGGTCGCGCGCCGCCGTGTTAGCCGCCGCAACGGCAGGGCGAGGGCGAGCGCAGCCGCGCAGGCAAGCGCAATCAGGAGCAGCGAACGGGCGCCCGCGAGGCCATGTACCGGAAACGCGAAGCGATTAAGGATCAGAACGAGGAGGATTGTGGTGACGAGCGCAGTGGCGGTGATAATTGCCACTCCGCGGAGCGATACACCCAGGCGCAACCGCTGGTGCAATTGCCGGATATAGAGGTTGAGCGTGTCCTGATTGCTCATGCCTCCTCCCTCTGTGTGCCGAGGTACTGGCTGGCAACGATGGACTCGGCAACCGCCGCCACCAATACAAGGAGCATAACGTACCACCAGATGCTATGGGCGGGATTTTTTTCCCTGGCGTAACCGGGCGTTGATGTTGCGGGAGTTGCAGAACCCTTGCCCCAAAGCGCAAGAAGATCGGGTGGAATGGGCTCGAGGTTTGACTCGCGCCGATCGGGATTCACAGCCAGCAAAGCCTCCCTGCCGTTGGCGAAGCGGATGTGGTAGAAACCGGCGCGCTCCAGTTGAAATGACTGTGCCGAGGCTGCTTCCGCGAGGGACAAAGCGCGACGCCCGTCGGGGCCGATAATCTCAACTCCTTCGGACGGGGTTTTGCTGGCGGCGCTGCGCAGATCGACGAATGAGTCCACCAGCCTGCTGCTCACGTTGTCGTTACCGGAAAAATAGTGTGCTGTCCTGTCAACAAATGGTACGAACGCGGGACGCACGGGAAGATCGTTGGTCAGGTTGTCGAAGCCGGAGGCGAAGAGAAGGACGTGACCCTCTCCAATCTGTTTCTCCATCAGCAGGGGAGTTGAATCAGTGAGCCTGACGATCACGCGAGACTGCGCAGGGTCGACGGCCGCTACATAGTAGAACTTTGCATCAGCCCAACTGACTCCGTTCATCACCGCATGGGCAAGGTCGGTTTGTCCCACAGTGGCGTAACCGTCACGGGTATAGATGTGGGCCTCCGAGGTACTGCCGCCGAAGACAGGAATATGGGCACGGTGAGCGGCTGAGGTTCCGGCGGCAATCAGAACATTGCCGCCACCTTGCACGTAGCGCACCAGGGCATTTTCAAAGATCGACGGAAGGGTCATGGCGTCGGAAAGCACAACGAAGGCATACTTCGAGGGCGCGACGTCGGCGGACTTATCGCTATCGATCGACTGCAGATTGAACGAGGCCTGTGTTGCTGCGGCCAGGGCCGCGCTGAAGTAAACCGGTGAGCGCCGGTCGCCGGCCTGGTGCACGAAGAGAACGCGCTCCGGGTCGGAGCGTTTCACCGAGAAGACGCTCAGATCGTCCGCGGGAAAGCCGTCGGCAGAATCAATCCGGATCGCGCAGCGGTTCAGGCCGTAGGGCACGTCCAGCGGCTCAAACTCGACGGTGGCGCGGCCATCGACGGGCACCGTTACTTTCCGTGTCGCGATGGTTTTGTCATTGACAATCAGGGAGACGGTTCGCGAGGCCGCGGGAGTTCCATAGCCGGCGATGACCGCCTGCACTCGCGAAACTTTCGGATCTTTGGGATCGGCGAGTTGCGCCGGCGCATGGACGCTCTCGACGGTCCAATTTGGGGTGGCGACTGCTCCCACCGGATGCAGGACTACGGATACATTGGGCGGCAATTCCACGTCGCTGAAATTCGCCGGCATCCCGCTGCGCTGCATGTCGCTGAAAAGATGGAGCTCGATCGGAGTGTGCAAGCTTTCCTCAAGAGCGCGGACACCGTGCGCCAACTCGCCGAGGTTCGCGCGCGAATCTCCGGGCTGGATACTCTCCAACGCGGAATGCAAAGCTGCCTGATCTTGTATGGGTTGAGTAAGGACCTCGAGCCGCCCTCCCATCGCCATGATTTCGGCAGGCCGCGAACGCGTTCTCGATGCCAGCACCTGCAAGGCGGCTCGCTTGGCATCGGCGAATTTTGTACCGGCCTTCATCGAGAAGGAGTTGTCCACGACGAGCAGCAGAACGGAATCGCTGGGACCGGCTGCCGCCCGGCGGACGAAGGGATTAGCAAATGCAAGAACCAGCAGGAGCAGCAATGCAGTGCGTAGCGCGAACAGCAGCAGATAACGGAGACGCCGGTGGCGGGTTGAGCTCTGCGTGCCGCGTTCGAAGAACATCAGCGAGCTGAATTTCAGCGGCGTCGTGACATGACGGCGCAGTAAATGGATGTAGACGGGTAAGCCAAGCGCTGCCAGGCCCAGCAGGAACCACGGACTGAGGAAGCCCATCAGCGTCCTCCATGGCGAATGGCTAGATACTCGCGCAATGTGGTGTCGAGAGGCTGATCGGTCATCAGCAGGTGGTAGTCCATACCCGCGCCCTGGGTGCGCTCCTTAAGCTGCTCCAGATGGTTATCGATTTTCCGGATGTACTCGTGCCGGGCGTATTCCGGAATCACTTCCAGATGCTGATCGGTTTCGAGATCGACCAGAATGGCGGGTCCTCGCAGCTCCGGCCGTATTTCCTTGGGGTCGAGGACATGGAACAGCACGACTTCGTTGCCGTGGTAGCGCAGCGGCTCGATTGTCTTCACGATCGAAGCCGGGTCCTCATAGAAGTCGGAGAACATGATGACAATGCCCCTGCGATGCAGCAGGTTTTGGAAGTGAAGCAACGGCTTGGTGAAGTCGGTGCGGGCCCGCGGCTCTGCCTGCTCCAGCCCGGCGAGCAGCCGGTGCAACTGGCCTTGACGGGTCGAAGGGCGCACGTAGTTGCGCACCTCATCGTCGAAGACAATCAGGCCCGCAGCATCGCGCTGGTTGTGAATGGCGAGATAGAAAAGCGATGCGGCAGCAAAGCGGGCGTAGTCCATCTTGCTTGGGCGCCCGGGAGCCGCGCTGTAGTCCATGGAATTGCTGGCATCGAGCAGGATAGTGAGCTGGCTGTTGGTATCGCCGCGATAGCGTTTGAGGTAGCAACGCTCGGTACGGGCGTAGAGATTCCAGTCGACGTGGCGCAGGTCGTCTCCGGGTGTATAGGCGCGGTATTCGGCGAACTCCGAGCTGAAGCCAAAATCCGGGGACCGGTGAAGACCGGCAACAAAGCCATCCACCACGGTTTTGGCGAGCAGATCGAGGCTGCTGATACTAGCCAGTACTCCGGGATCGAGAAAGCGCTGCAGCATCAGGCCTCCCGCGGCGGCGGCATGTGTTCGATCAGGCGGCGGAGAATCTCGTCCGCATCCACCCGCTCCGATTCCGCGTGAAAATTGAGCAGGATGCGGTGGCGCAGTACCGGCACGGCAAGTGCAGTGACATCTTCGTAGGTGACGTGGTAGCGGCGGCGGGAGAGCGCGCGTGCTTTCGCGGCCAGCACAATAAATTGCGCGGCGCGAATACTGCCACCGTAGTTGACATATTTCTTCACAAAATCGGGCGCGATGTCGTTCTTGTACCGTGTTGCGCGGACCAGGTTCACGACATATTTCGCCACCGGCTCGCCAATCGGCACCATGCGTACCAGTTGCTGGAAATCGAGAAGTTCCTCGGCGGTAGTGACGGGCTCGACTTTGGCGACTTTGGTGGTTGTGGTCAGGTCGACCACCTTGAGCTCGTCGGCGGCGCTGAGATAGTCGAGGATGGTGTTAAACAGGAAGCGGTCGAGCTGCGCTTCTGGCAGGGGATACGTGCCTTCCAGTTCAATCGGGTTCTGCGTGGCCAGCACGAAAAAGGGCGCGGGCAATGCATAAATGTGGCCGCGTACGGTGCAGGAGCGTTCCTGCATGGCTTCCAGCAGTGCCGCCTGGGTTTTCGGTGGGGTGCGGTTGATTTCATCGGCAAGCAGGACATTGCCGAAGATGGGGCCCTGGACAAATGTCCACTTGCGGTGCCCGGTGGTGAGATCTTCTTCGATGATGTCAGTGCCGGTAATGTCGGAGGGCATCAGGTCGGGCGTGAACTGAATCCGGCGAAAGCTCAGGCCGAGCGTTTCCGCGATGGTGCGCACCATCAATGTTTTCGCCGTACCGGGAAGGCCGGTAATCAGGCAATGTCCCCCGACGAAAAGGGCGGTGAGGATCTGATCCAGAACATCTTCCTGGCCGACAATGACCTGACGCACCTGAGACAGGATGCCGTCGCGGACTGTGTAGAACCGTTCGATGCGATGCTGCAGTTGGGCTGCATCCTGGCTGAGTTCAGGGAGCGTTACCATCGGCAATTCCTTCCTCTCGATTCACATTTATTGCGGCAAACGATACCGCATACTTCTGCAACGGACACAGGCCCGGAGGGCCGTCACCAAACGTAAGCCCAGCGCGGAATGGCTGGGACGCCCATCGCGTGCGATCGCAGCCGTCCTCGGAGAAGTCCCCCAGGGACGGCTGAGAGCAGCCCAGGACGCAGTCTGGGTACAGGCCGAAAACACGTCCAGTCCCGGAGGGACGGCTGAAAATTACCCAGGATGAAATCCTGGCCCGCGTGGTCCAAACACATCTTCCGCTCCGGTCGAGAGGACAATTCACTCGCGATATTTTCATTTCGTTCAGTCGGACGAGCCGTTCTCCTAATTGGTTTTCGGTGCGTCTTTCTGCTCCGGATGTAACTCTAAGAGAAGCTTCTGCGCCGGGCGGTATCCCGGCGCAGCTTCCAGGGAAGCAAGCACGCTCTCTTCGGCTTTATCCCGCTGCCCGGAAGCGTAATAGGCCTGCGCGAGCTTGAAGTTCGCTCCGGCCTTGTCCAATGGGTTCAGAGCGACCAACGCGCTGTACTCGCGAATTGCACCGGCGTAATTTGCCTGTGCGAACCACAAATCACCCAGGTGGCGATGCAGATCTTCGTCGTGCACGGGATAGATGTAGTTGATGCGGTTCAGGGTGGCCGCAGCCTCCTTGGGCTGGCCCTGATCCTCTTCGAGAGAAGCGAGTTTCTTGAGGACCGAAGGATCTTCGCCGCCGATCTTTTCATAGCTCGTCAGGACCGCCATGGCGGCCTTCTTGTCGCCCTTGGCCAGGTCAGCCTCTGCAATCAGTTCGTAGGCGTTTGCGTCGCCGATGTATTCGGGATACATACGCTGAACGGCTGCGCCTTCCTGGATCACGCCGTCATATTGCTTCTGGTTGGAAGCTTGGACCATGTGTTCCAGTGCTTTACGCCAATCATCAAAACCAGCGGCCATCTTGCCGTAACGCTGATCGATCCATTGCAGATATTGCTTGTCGAACTGCTCCGGAGAAACTCCAAGATCGGCCTGGATGACTTCAGGAGTCGTTTTGCGTTGCGCATAGGAATGGACCATGTCGAGCAGCTTGTCTTCACTCCAGTGGGCCTTGATGTAGTCGCAAATGCTGCCGGCTTCGAAATAGGACACAACAACCTGTGCCGGATAATCGGGGAAAATAAAACCACGGTCGAGCTTGGCGACCGGCAGTAATTTCTTGTTGCGAATCGCCGCCAGGATTTCCGGCGACACGCGATCACCCCATTCCGGAGAAACATTCGTTTCCTCGTGAACGGCTAGGCCTTCCGTGAACCACCGGGGCACGCGCCGGTTGGTAGCCGAGAGAACATAAACGTGACTCATCTCGTGCCATAACGTGCTGCCCCAGTTAAAGTCGCCGGGTTTCCGCGCAGAAGGGCTATCCATCGCGACTACCTGCCCGAATGTGACTCCGAGCGCGCCCAGGCCTGGCATGCCCATGGTGCGCACGGCGAAGTCCTCGTGATTGGTATAGACTTCGACCTGCACCGGGCCGGTGAGCTTCATTTTGTATTTCTGGTTGTAGGTGGCGATGATGCGTTGCAGCTCCGCTTCAAAGTACGGATGAAGCAACTCTGCTTCGCTCTTATTCAGCCGCAGGATGGTGCCATTCTCTTTGTAGGTGACGAAATTCTTATAGCTGTCGAGCAGCCGCAGGCTGTTGACCGTCTGCGCGTCCCGGTAACCGTTGTCGTAGCACATCTGCAGCTGCTTGAAGGGCTCGTCTTCCTGGCCCAGCCGCATCAGTCCGACACCAAGCTGAGAGCGGGCAGGCCAGTATCGCGGGTCCGCTCCAATGGCTTTGCGGTAGTAGCCGATCGCGTCTTCAAACCTGTAGTTGAGCTCCAGAAAGTGGCCGATCCGCGTATAAGGCTCGCCATCGACTGGGTTCACCTTCTTGATCTTGTTCAACCACTCGTCGGGTGAGCGATCCGCCAGCAGTTCGATGGCCGCGTGGACCGCCATCGCATCCAGGGCATCCGGTGACAGGGCAAGCGCCTGATCGGCCTGGCTGACTGCGTGCTCCGTATCCGCATTCTCGAGCGCGAGGTTGGCGGCGAACTCATGCGCCTCGACCAGCTTTGGATTCAGGGCCAGGGCACGCTCGATATAGTCTTCCGCCTTGCCGTCAAAGCCGTCAGCGCTGACGATCGCCAAGCCAAGGTACGCTTGTGCATTTTTCGGGTCTTTCTGCAGCGCTTCCTGGAAGAGACCTACGGCATCGTTGTTGTTGAAACGCTGATGCAGGAGCATGCCCCAGCGGACCTTGTACATTGGGTCGGCATCCGCCGGCGCTGTGGCAATGCGGAATTGCTCGTTCGCCTCGTTGTATTGCTCCAGACCCCAGTAGCCTTCGGCACGGAAGTACGCCGAGTTGCTGCGGACCAGGGCCTCATAGCAGGATTTTGCTTCTGCCGTCTGGCCGTGTTTGGTCAAGGCATGGCAAGTGTCAGGAGTATTTGCGGCTCGGGCCATACTCATACTGCCGAGCAGGATGAAGACCAACACTCCGGATTTTTGCGGCCAGTTCATTTATCCAATTCCTGTTGCACTTGCGCCAGCGCGACCAGCGCGGCTGTAAGCTGCTGTTTGTAGTCGGCCGGGTCCATGGCGGCCTTCTGATATTTGAGCGCGTCGATCTTTTGTTCGAGATCTTCTTTTTTCGCCAATAAAGCCTGCTTGGCTGGATCATTGGCCGCCTTCTGCGCGGCCCCGATACGCAGTACGGTGAAACTTGCCAGCAGCACGCCCTCACTCTTTGAGGGTTCGCGAACCGGTTCGTTCCGTCCCGTGTCCTCGAAAATGGGATGCTCCGTCGCCAGCCGCTTTTGGGAATCGTAAAAAGCAGCCGTTTTACGCTGCGCGTATTGGAAGGCTTCCATTGCGCTGATGGAATCGCTCTTGTCCACGTCGGCGCTCGGATCCTGGAGAGCCTCCACCCAATAGCGGGCAAACACGGTGGCGTTCTTCTCTGTGCCGTTCTTGGTGGCCGCGATTACCCCGCGTCCCGGCCTTTCCAGCGCAGCTACGGATCCACCACTCGAACTGGTCGTGTTGACGATCAGTTGGCGGCGCGCGGGAATGCGGTCGCACAGGCTCGCAAGTTCGGCTGCGCTGATATCCGGGCCGACCAGGTTGAACTTGTAGTCGACGCCATCGTAGGATCCATGCCCGATCAGCATAAGCACAAAGTCATCCTCTGGCTTTGCATCGTGGGCGATCGAAGCCAGAGTCTCGGTGAGATGGGCCTTCGTAGCCTGTGATCCGGTCAAGGTGTAGACGTGAGCACTGCTGCCGGATTCTTTGAACAGTTTATCCAGATCTTTTGCGTTGGCGGTAAAACGCTGTTCGTAGTCCGGTTCGCCGCCCAGGCCCGCGACGGTCACGTAGTAGACGCTGGCCTGCGCGGGAAGCGCGAAAAGCGCGATCGCCATCATCCGGCGCAGTGCTGTTCTCATACCACACCCCATTTGCGGCGCAGCAGCCATTCCGCTGCCATCAACAGCAGTAGCCACAGAAACACGATAGGCATGTTCCAAAGCTCTTTGACATCTCGCACCGAGATACCAGCGTCGGAGTAAGAGATCTCATTGGGCAGGCGGTTTAGCTCGTTGAGCTGCCAATAGCGGCCGCCGGTTTCCGATGCAAGCCTTTCCAGTAAGTCACGGTTTTGCGTCGTGTGAAAATTCTCGGCTACGCCATTGATTCGCTGAAAAGGCAGCGCGTCAGATCCCAGGTCGACGAACGCCTTGCCGTCCGTTCTTTGCGCCGTTACTTCCGCCATGTAGGAGCCAGGTTTTTCTGCTGTCCAGGATGCGCGGAAGACACCTGGCTGATCGGCGGCTGGAGCCATATCCACCATCGCCGAGATGCCGTCCGGGCCAATCATGTGCGCGGTGACTTTCGCATCGGGAGCCGGCATGTATTGCTTATCACGAACATTCGCGGTGAGTTGAATGTGGCCATCATCCATCAGCGTCTGGTTTGCCGCTGTCACCAGGACTTGTCCCGGCGTTTCCTGCACCAGCCAACGTAACAACTGCTGCCAGAACAGATCGTGAGCAGGATCTCCTAGCGGCTGGCTCATCTGCCATCGCCAGGTACCGGAGGTGGCCATCACCGCGGTCCGGCCTCGGCCGTAATTCTGAGTGATCAGTAACGGCAGCTTGCGGCCACCCGCGTTCATCTGCAGGAGAGTGGTGGCTCCGGGCTTGGGTGTGCCGGCATCCTGGTAGTCCATGATGTAGGTCAGCTTTTTCCAGCGGTCGATATTTTTTGCCGGGTCATCGAGCAGCCTGGTGATCGGACTGTCTGAACCGGCTGCCGTGAGCTCCACCGTGGCGGGATCACGGTGAAACGTGGTCCGGCTGTTCGGCAGGGTGGTCGGCAGCAGATCCACCAGGCTCGAGCCGCCCCACCCTCCGTCTCCCAGCGCAAACCGGCCGCCCAGGAAGAGGAGCCCGCCTCCGCGGCGATCCACAAATTCCCTCAGCAATTCCTGTTGCAATGGGTTGAAGTATCCCGCCTCCACCGAACCGAGAATGATGCCCTGGTAGCGGAACAGCTCTTCCGGCCGTACCGGGAAGCCATTTTCCAGTTCTGTGGGATCGCTGATGCCCTGCCGGTAGATCTTGTTTTCCGTCGTGCGCAGCATGGAGGCCACCTGCACGATCTTGTCGTCGTCCTCAGCCCGGCGGATGAATTTATATTCCCACCGCGGCTCGCCTTCGACATAGAGAATGCGGCGCTTGTCATCGTTTACCGACAACAGGCGAGTGATCGAATTGTTAGCTGTATTTTCTTCTCCCGCGAGCGGGCCGAGGGAGAAGTTCAGGCTTTCGGCTCCAGCATCGCCGGGACCGAAGAAAACAGTTTCTACCTGGGTCGTGCCGTCACCGCCGAACGTGACTTCCCGCGAGCCCAGCGTTTTGTCCCCATCGCGAACCACCAGAACCGCCTTGCTGCCGGCGTAGCCCCTTTGATGAAATGTAACCGTCGCTGGAATGCGAGATCCTGCCATGGCCCTCGTTGCCACTCGCACATCGCTCAGCTCGACATCGTGCGCCAGCCGCTCTTTGCCAAAGCCGATGGTGTGCACGGGCAGGCGGCGGGCGTGGAGTGCCTGCAGGGTCTCTCTGGCCAGGTCACTGGAACCATCGCTCGAATTTTCGGCCCCATCGCTGAGCAGCACCACGGCCCCAATCGGCAAATCGGATGTCCCGGTCGCCAATTGCTGCAGCCCCTGGTTGATGTGGGTTGCGGGCGCCGTGGGCTGGATTTCATTGAGCGACGCGGCCCGGCTTACACCGCTATCGAGGCGGTAGATCCGGGTTTGAAAACGCTTTTGCAAGCCCGCGAGCACGCCGTCCTGCAATGCCTTCTCCGCCACCGCTTCACGGGCCTGCTTACCATCTCTGCCGCTGTCGGTAATGGCCATGCTGCGGGAGTCATCGAGTACAACTGCGATTACGTTTTGTTGTGATGCTAACTCGGCCACCGTCATTGCCGGCTGCCAGAGCAGCACCAGCACCGTGGCGATGAGCAAAGACTGCAGCAGCCAGACCGCCCCTGCGCGCCAGCGGCTGATCTGCGTGGCCGCTTGCGGAAGCCGCGACCAGATGAGCAGGCCTAATCCGCCCGCACACCCGGCAATCAGCAGCAGCAGTACCCACGTGGGCCACGCGCCAAGCAGCACAAACTTGCCTTTGGAAAACACCGGGATCGGGTACTTGAAGAAGAATTGGAACATGCACCAAATTTGTTCATCTCGACCGAAGCGCGGCGCAGGGGAGAGACCTGCGGTCCCATCAATCTCAATGTGTCATCCCGTAAACGATGAAGTTCAACGCAACCCGGAAAGCCATGGAGGCGAAGGGTTCCGGATAATCCGGATCGTCGGCCCATTCCCACGCATCGCCGAGGTGCATGTTGTGACAGATGGCTACGATGATACGGCCCTTATCATCGCGAATGGCCCGGTACTTAGGTACGTAGCCATCCTTTTCGTACGTTCTCCCGGTCTGGATGTATTGTTCTCCCGGTATTTGCATGTGTGAATCCACGTCGTAAAGCACGCGGAAGATCTCGTCATTGCCGTCCAGATCCTCAATAGGCCGGTCGGGCAAGACTTGGCGCATCCCCTCCATGAAGTTTTCCCAATCTGCCGTTCCGTGAAAGTCATCCACCATGAGGAAGCCGCCCTTTAGCAGGTATTCGCGCAGACGCTTCGCTTCCGCATCCGTAAATGACCAGGTTTGTACCTGCACGGCGTAGACCCAGGGATAATCGAAAATCTTGTCCGAGTCGAGGTCCACAACTTGCTCTGTGGAGCGAGTCTGGATGCGCGTCAGGCGTTTCATGGCCAGCAGAACCTGGCGATCGGCCTTGGGATAATCACGGGACCAGGAGTGGCCCCAGCCCCATCCTCCGTACCCGCCCCAGCCGCCGTAACCTCCACCAGCAAAGCTGCTGCCAACGCGTGGGGTGTAGCTGAGCCTGGACCAATAAAACTCAGCCTTGACGTCTGTTTGCCCGTCGTCGTCGAAGCCGAAGTCCGCCGTCCGCTGGTAGGCGTACACCACCGAGCATAACGCCATTCCAATCAGCGCTGCCGTACAGGCTTGGAGGAGCTTCATGGGCAGAACCTTCCCATTTCACCGCGCTTGCCTTGAGAGTATCAGAAGGTTTTCTGGTCTCGTCTGATAGACGCGGCCCGAGGCTGGGTGGTTTATGGTCCTGCGGAAAACACTTTTTGATGAAGGGTACGGCTTCAATCAGACGTGGGACAAGTGCAGATGTGAGGGTACCGCCTTTAGGCCGTAGATTAGAGTCGCAAAAAAGACGGGCTTTAGAGTTTGCGTGAGAGCCCGATTTTGTATCAGGGCACGACTCTAGTCGTGCCGCAAGTGCTTGCAAATAGTTTGCGCTTTAGCTCCTGAAGCACTGTCGCTTTCACAATACCTTGAGTTCTCACGCAGACTCTTCAGCCCCTGGCGGAACTTCTTCTCCAGTGAATCTGGTACCCTCAGTGGCTAAAGCCACTGCGTTTGTCGCTATCACTTACCGCCTGAAGGCCGTACCCTTCAAAATCCATGCCCTTCCCTGTTTGCCACGTGCTGTTTCTGCGTGAGACGATTTTTCAGGTCAGGCCGAGGGGGCAGTCGGTTGAAGCGGCGGGACTTCTTAAAGTTGGGCAGCGCGGCTTTCGTTCAGGCAGGCGGCGCAACGCTGCTGGCCCAGGCCGGGCAGATGCCCATGGGAACGCCCGCCCCGAACGACGCTACCAAAGCCGATTACACGCTGCGCATTGCTCCGGTCACCGTCGAGCTGGCGCCGGATCATATTCTCAGCACCATCGGCTACAACGATTCTTCTCCGGGCCCGCTGCTGCGAATGCGCGAAGGCAAGCCCGTGACCGTAGAGGTTATCAACGATACGGATGTACCAGAATTTGTGCATTGGCACGGCATGCTGATTCCTCCCGACGTCGATGGTACAGAGGAGGAAAATACGCCCGCGGTACCGCCGCGTGGCCACCGCCGCTATCAACTGACGCCGCGTCCGGCCGGCTCCCGCTGGTACCACTCCCACGCCATGGCTGGACCGGATTTGCACCGGGGAACTTACACCGGGCAATTTGGATTCGTCTACGTGGATGGTGGAAAAGATCCAGGGCAATATGACCAGGAGCTCTTTCTCTCTTTGCGTGACTGGGAGCCTTTCTTTACCAGCAGCATGGACGATGATGACGACGACGGCCGCTCCGGGCCGCAGCCGGAGAAGCCGGCACTGCTGAACACCGACGCGAACGGCCTCGAAGTCAATTCCATGACCTACTCCATTAATGACAAGGCGCTCGGCGCGGGAGAGCCGATACGCGTGAAGCAGGGGCAGCGGGTCTTGATGCATCTGCTCAACGCCAGCGCGATCGAAAACCGGCGCATCGCGTTTCCGGGCCACCAGTTTATGGTCATCGCAATGGATGGCAATCCAGTTCCAAATCCGCAAAAAGTGGAAAACATCCTCCTGGGGGCCGGCGAGCGGGTCGATGCCATCGTAGAGATGAACCAGCCTGGGGTATGGATACTGGGTGCAACCCAGGAAAGGATTCGCAACTCCGGGCTCGGTGTCATTGTCGAATACGAAAATCAGCACCGGCAGCCTCAATGGGTTGTACCCACGGGTGCGCCATGGGACTACACGGTTTTCGGCAGGGCCAGCGCCAGCCCGGCCGCCCCGGACCAGACGATCGAGATGATTTTTGAGAAGATACCCAGCGGCTCGGGCAAATTCAATACGTGGCTGGTCAACGGTAAGCCCTATCCGCACGAGAACGAGTTTGTGCTGAAGCAGGGAACCCGCTACCGGCTGGTCTTCCGCAACCGCACCGACGACGCGCATCCGCTCCATTTGCATCGCCACCAATTTGAGCTGGTGGAAATAAACGGCACCCACACCGGCGGCATCATAAAAGACACCGTGGTCGTTCCCTATTACGGCCGGGCGGTCGTGGACTTCACCGCGGATCAGCCTGGGCTGTCGCTCTTCCACTGCCACATTCAGCAGCACATGGATTATGGGTTCAAGGCATTGTTCCGGTATGCCTGATCCGCTGTGAGTTTGTGTCTTTGAGCATTGACGACCTCCGGCAGTTCTGCTTTGTATCCGGGCACGACTGCCGTCGTGTCCCCCGTGAGCCAAATTGGTCTGGGCCAAAGAGTCTGTGTGAGAACTACCATATGCAGGGTTTAGTCCTGAAGGGACGGCTGAAAGTAGCCCCTTCGGGACTGCATCGCGTTCTGATCCTTTTCCCAGGACTGACGTCCGGGGCTACTTTCAGCCGTC
>DATJNV010000162.1:0-18339 GCA_035507705.1 Acidobacteriaceae bacterium | reverse complement strand
GTCGCTGCTGTGCTTCTGACGTCTCTATAGATTTACGTTCGAAGCCAACACTTGCCTGCTATAACTCCGCCATGGGATATCTGGGGCTGTCCGATCCGGTTGAGAAGCAGGATAACCTTTTTCGGCGCATTTTCTGGCCGGGTGACGGAGCATGCGATGTAGATGCTCTTGGACAGAGAGGCTTCTGGCTCTGTGCGGCTGTCGGCATAATATCGTTTGCTGTGTATTTCGCACACGGGCAGTGGTTGCTTGCAGTGCTGACATTCGCGTTCTTCTGGCTTGGCGGCGTGGGGGTGCGGGAACATAGCACTGCGGCCGCGATCATCGTCGCGGCGGCGTATTTGCTGAATCTGGCCGCGAGCCTGATCGCGGGTGCTTTTCCTGGAGTCATCGCCATCGCGGCCGTAGTACTGCTGATCGCGAACATTCGCGGGACGCAAATTGCAGCGCGTTGGGCCAAAACCGGTGACCCCGAGGTGTTTCCGGAGCGAATGCGGGAAACGTGGCGTGATCGATTGGTCGACCAGATGCCGGCCTTGATCTGGCCGAAGACACGGGTTGTATTCTTCGGTGTTGCTGCAATCTATCTGTTGCTTGCCGCCGCGGGAACCGTCATCCTCGCTCGACATCCACGCCACCCTGCGGTTTCGCAGCAGGAGCAACGATCGGTTTCCATCGAGGTCAAGCCGGCTCCCTAGGTTCGAGAGTCTACAGTACGTTGCCAACCCGGCGTCGTTGATATACCGTATTCGCATCACGGAGCGCCGCTGACCGTACTTGTCTAAGTCTTCCTCTCACATTGCCTCACCCGGAGGTTGGGTTGAGGTGTGTTCTCGTGTTGTGCCAGCCGAGAGGATGAGCGGAAATGAAACTCGAAGAGTTTGGGTGGAGTGATTTCTTCGCGCGGCAGTGCGCTGAGGGAGTTCCCGCGCGCGTCGCGAGGGCGTGCCGCGAGCAGTTCGTAATGTGGATCGAAGGCGGCGAAGTGGATGCGGAGCCAAGCGGTGCTTTGCGATATGAGTCGCCGCTATGGCCGGTAGTGGGAGACTGGGTAATGTTGCGCGAGGGCACGCCGGTAATTGAGCGGGTGCTGGAGCGGCGGACGACCGTTTCCCGCAGACAGCCAGGCCGTGACCAGAGTCAACAGGTGCTGGCCGCGAATATCGACGTGCTGTTCGTCGTGACCGGGCTGGACCGCGATTACAATCCACGGCGGCTGGAGCGCTATCTGGTGGTTGCGCGGGAGAGCGGCGCACGACCGGTCATCGTGCTAAACAAGGCGGATCTCGCGGATGAGCTGGGATTCAATCTTCAGGAAGTAGTGGCACGTACCCGCGACTTAATAGCAACAACCACTGTACTGCCGCTGAGCGCGACGACCGATCGCAGTCTGGATGGTTTGGCTCTAGCGGCAGGCCAGACCGCAGCGATGATAGGGTCTTCAGGAGCCGGGAAATCGACTATTCTCAACCGGTTGCTTGGGATGGAGCGGCAAAGGACCGGTGCAGTGCGTGCGAGCGACGATCGAGGGCGGCACACGACAACGACTCGCGAGCTGTTCATGATGCCGGGAGGATGGCAACTCATCGACATGCCCGGACTGCGCGAGGTGGCGCTTTGGGCTTCCGGAGGGACGGTAGACGCGGGGTTTCGCGATATCCAGGACCTGGCAGCAGACTGCCGGTTTCGCGACTGCGCGCACACGGGCGAGCCGGGGTGCGCGGTAGCGAAGGCAGGAGTCGATACAGCGCGGCTGGCGAATTACCACAAGATGCGCCGGGAATTGCAGTTCCTCGAGCGAAAAGCTGATCCGGAGGTTGAGCGCCGAACGCATGCGAAGTGGAAGGCGATTCACAAGGCGGCACGGCGGCATCCAAAACGAGACTGGTAGCCGCCGGCGGCATTCGGAAAAATTCGCGTGTTTATTTGTTGAGTCCGGAGGGGCATGGCAAAAGAGGCGCCAGAAGTCACACGCTCGCAGCGTCGCTACGATTTTGCGATCTCAGGCCGATTCGACTTTTCCATTCACGACGACGTTCTCGAACCTGAGATCCCTCACGCCAGAAGCCACGAGCTTATCGTCCCGGAGCGTCACGTCGAAATCCTTCAGGAGAACGTCGCTGATCTCCGTTTGACCGGGATTCGGGCGGATCGTGCCGAAAGATCCGAAGCTTCCCTTGATGCCAATCAGGCTCAGGTTGCGCACCACCGATTTCGGCGGCGCTTCGCCCTGAAGGTTTACGTATTGAGACCAGGGCTGTACGGCCACGATTGAACCGCCGTGGGCATCCAGCGTGATGCCGCGGAACCGTATATCTTCGTAGCGCTGAGGTGTGTCCGGCCGCAGCTTCAAAACCGCGACCTTGACGTCACCGATCACTCTGCAGTTCTCCACCAGCACGTCGCGAACGATGGTGGCCTCGCTGCCCACCGTCAGCACGCCGTTGCCACGCCTGTAAACGCAGTTGCGTACGCGGATGTGCTCTACCGGCGGACTGTCCCTGTCCTGCAGCGCACGGGGGCCTCTCGAGCCCTTTGCAGCGATGCAATCGTCGGTGACGGAAAAGTAGCACCCGTCGATGGTGACGTTCCGGCAGCTGTCCACATCGATCCCGTCTGTACTGGGGGCCTGCTTATAGTCGTCCGGGACCTGGAAACGTGTCCGGCGGACCAGAACGCCGTCGCATTTGTAAAGATGAAGGTTCCAGAACTGTGAATCCTTGAATGTGACGCCTTCGACCTTGACTCGGCGCGAACTCTCGATGAGCGCCAGGCGAGCGCGCGGAACACCCAGATTGGGAAAGTTCCTGGGGTCGGGCGCCGCGTTGCGCAACTTCCAGAACAGGTCCCAGATCGGCCGGCCTGCCCCATCGAGCGTTCCGTCCCCAGAGATGTGGAAACCATCACAGCTTTTGGCGTTGATCAGCGCGGGGTAGAATCTCTCCGCGAAGTGGCCTTCGATCCGGGTGCGCTGGACGGGGAAATTGGCCATGTCTGTCGAGCATCTGAGCACCGCACCTGACTGCAGACGGAGGTTCACCATCGGCTTGAAGAAAAGGGCGCCGCTCACAAAGACGCCTGGCGGGATGACGACCGTCCCTCCGTGATTTGCGGCCAAGTGATCGATGGCAGCCTGGATCGCTTTGGTGTTTACGATCGCGGCGTCCGCAACTGCTCCGAAACGGGTGATGAGAGCTTCAGAGGAAGATTCTGCGCGAGGCATCCACCAAGAGCCAGAGAAGGGAACTGCCAGCATGAACGGCAGAAACCCGCGGCGACTGTAGCGATGAACAGACACAAATTCCCCAAGCGGCGACGAGCGCATTCGCGGGTTGGCCGCGCTACGGAAGGCCACGCCGCTTCACCCAAACAGAATACTCCCGGTAGACAGCGCCTGGGTCGGTGTCACTTCAGCGTGTACGTGATTCCGGTCGTGAACTGGAAGGTGTTGCGCAAGAAACCTTCCGGGGGATCACCGAGGTAGTTATCCGTCGTAGTTACGGATAAATTCAGACGTTTGTAGGCTGGAAAGATGAATGACGCCGATCCCACTCCCGAGTATGCCTTGACGAGATTGAAGGCCGGGTTCAGTGTCACAGATTGTTTGAACTTCAAGCTATGGGGAAAGGTCCTGCTCCACGTCTCGCCGAGCAGACCGCCCACCAGATTTTCCGTCGGCGTGCCCAACCCGCTGGTGATTCCGTTATAAAACTGCTGTTGTTCGTACTGCAGGGCCGCACGAACCGACAGGTCGTTCTGAGGGGTCTGCAAAATAGCCCAGCCGATACCCGCGCCATAGGCCTGCTGCAGCTGGAGGCCATTGCCGAAGTTGTGGTCTGCGCTCGCGTTCACCAGCGCGAAGACAACCGGCGTGAAGAACTTGTCGTACTCCAGGTCGCCGTGCAGGATATTCGTCTTCCCCACCGAAGCCGTCTGGTAGACGGTATCTCCCGAGATGATCTCCGGGTTTCTGGCCAGGCCGTAGGTTCCGCTCAGGTTCAGGATGGTCTTGCTGCCCGCGGGGAGGCCAGCGATGGTGGGAATGGCTCGCACAAACCCGACCGTCCCGGTATAAGTTTGCGAACTGTTTGTCGCCTGGACGAGCGTGGCGCCAAGCGTCGCTGTGCCGTACCAGCCATAGAAGAAGTCAGACTCGTTGTGGAGCTCTCGCTGGTAGGCGGCCTCATCCAGCATGAAGGACAGATTCTTGGCCGGAAATTCCCGCACGCTCCCCTTTGCCGGGGTCACCGTGAGGGTCTGATTCTCGATCAAAACCTTACCCACAGGCACCTGTTCGGCTACGTGCTTCTTTGTCAGGCGATCGGTCGTTGATCCGGCGGCGAAGGCCGTTGTCGTATGCATGATCTTGATCTTGCTCAACGGAATCGTCAGATCTCCCAGGACATCGTCATGGAAGCTCACCTTGCCGAGGGTAACCTTGCCGACTTTGCCTGTGAGCATATCGCCATTGCTCAAGGTGATCGTGTCCTGGTTGTCCGCCGGCTTCTCCGCTTTGTGTGCCTGTGCCTGCGCACGTCTTCCCGAAACGAGCAGGAACAGATAAATCAACACCCGGACAATGCGAACGCTGTTGCTCAACCAATGAGACTTCTGAGTTCGTCTGACCATGATTTCTATGATGAAGAACCTAGGAAATAATTGTTTTACGCGGGAACTCAGCCGCTTTTCGCGTTGCCGGACCAGAGAGGAAGTTTGACGGACGCGGGACAATCCGTGGAAAGGCAGCCCCTCAAGAACTGAAGCCATGGTCTTTGTGACTCTTCCGTACGGGCTAAAGCCCAAGCCCGTTTCCGCAGCCTGGAAAGGCCCGACCAGAACAGTTCTGAAATGGTCCCAGAGGCACACACGAGCATTACGTGATGTTCGTCACAGATCTACCGGCACGGCTCTCTTTATCGTAAGGGGATAGCGGCGGATGTTTCCGCCGCTGAGACCCGGGTCCAAGGTAAGGGAGACTCAAGTGAAGCCCCTCGACAAACGCATATGGCAGCGTCCGCTTCTGGCCTGCTTCCTGATCGCATCCTTCCTGATCTTCACACGCCCCGCGATGGCCATCAGGAATGCAGAAAACCAGGATGTCAGGGCGCTGCTTTCCCTGGCTTCTCAACAGGCATCAGCGCTTGACTACGATGCAGATCAGATGCAAAGCCTGCTGCGCAACGACGTATCCTGGCAGACCCATGGCGCTATGCTTGCATCGGTCAAGGAACATGTCAATCAATTGAGCCGTACCATGGCGAAACTTCAGACCGAGCGAAGTGAGGCTTCTACCTGGCAGCAACGTTCGATCGACCGGGTGATGCCTCTACTGCGCGAGCTCTCAGAAAATACAACCGCCGCCATCGAGCACATCAACGCCAATCAGAATCGCCCTGTTTCCGGATACTATTCTGAATATCTCGACAGCAACGCTGAAAACGCCCACGAGATGGCACAAATCATCTCAGAAACAATCCAGTACGGGCACACCAGAGACAAGATGGAAAAACTGGAAGACCAGCTTAGCAGTCCAAGAAGCTAACCGGCCGTGTATCCCACTTAGAAGATTTTTTTTCGGTTCGCTACCCAGCCGATCAATATTCCGGTAGCGATCCCTATCGTAATTCCCGTAGCGACGCCGATGGAAAATGTCGCTACAACTGTTTCGACGGGGTGTCGCTGCAGGCGCTTGATAGTGTCATCCATGAGTTCTTCTGCAGCGTCGCCACTTTGTTTTGCCACGCGGCGTGTTGCTCCCAGGCCTTCCTCAAGGGCTTCTGCAAGGGAAGTCGCTGCCCGCGAAGCCTGCCGGGCTGCTTCGGCAATTTGATCGCTTGTCCACTCCGCCACTGATTGCGCCATGATGTGTTTCCTCTTTTTCCAGTCTACCCCATTGGTTGATGGACTATTGATTAAGGGCCCGTTTGCTCTCCAGAATCTTCATCAAGGGATCGATCACCGCGAATCGGAGCTGCTGATCGTCGACCCGCGAGAATCGCTTTCCCTCGCCTCTGCCGCGCCTCTCAATCCGCCTCGCTCCGAAGCAACAGGAACGGAGAACGTGGTATGAGCAAACGGACTCGATTCATACCCGTGCGACGCGGGCAGATGAAATCCAGCAGGGCGCTGAAAAGCTCCACACTTTTTCAGGGAAGCATTCCCCAGGGGGCTATAGAGTCTGCGTGAGAACTCAAGAGTTGTGGAAGCGGCAGCGCCTCAGGGGCTAAAGCCCAAACTATTTTCGAGCATGTGCGGCACGACTAAAAGTCGTGCCCTGATACAAACCCGAGTTCTCACGCAGACTCTATAGCCGTGCCCTGACGCAAAACCAGCTTCTACGGAGCCCGCCATCGCCGTGAAAGAAAGCTCTTTCCCATCGAATTTCTATGGGTGTATGCTTTTCTCCCATAGAGGATCGAGGTGTAGCGAAGCGTGATCAATAGAAGGCTGGATAGCAACGAGATGCTCAAGGGGACGCTGGACATGATGATCCTGCGAACGCTGGCGCTGGGCGATGCCCACGGTCATACCGTCGCGAAGATCATCGAGCGGAGCTCGGAGGATGTTCTCGAAGTAGAGCAAGGATCACTGTATCCGGCCCTGCATCGGCTGGAAGACCGCGGATGGGTTTCTTCCTACTGGGGGGCGAGCGAGAACAATCGCAAGGCGAAGTTTTATCGCCTCACGGCCGCAGGGAAAAAGCAGCTGAAAGTGGAGATGAGCCGATGGAGGCAGATGGCCAGAGCCATTGGCCTGGTGATGGGGGAATCGCCTCTGAAGGAGGAAGTAAATAGATGAGCTGGCGCCGATTTCTCGGACGAAAGAGAAGAGATGTAGAGCTGCAACAGGAGATTATTCTCCACATTCAAGAGGAAATTGCCGAGAACCTGGAGAGGGGATTGCAGCCCGCGGAGGCGAAGCGCCGGGCTTATGTGAAATTTGGGAATCCACAGAGAGTGAGGGAAGAGGCTTGGCAGCAAAGCTCAATCGGGGCCGTGGAAAACCTGATCCAGGATATCCGGCATGCCTTCCGGCGGTTGGGCAAGTCGCCATCGACGGTATTCACGGTGGCAATCTCACTTGGGCTGGGCATTGCCGCCAACGTCTTCATCTTTACGGCGGTGAACAGATTGTTGCTCGAGGGGCCCCGGGTGGGCGATCCGGCGACGCTGTTGAGCCTCCACTCCACGACTTCCCATGGTCACGAGTACGGCAAATTTACTCAGCGTATGTTCCATGATCTGCAGGGTCAGGCGAAGTCCTTTTCTGATATGGCGATGTACGATGTGGCTTTGCCGGCGAGTATCGGAGGAAGGAGCGATCCGGAACGGGTGTGGGGCCAATCGGTAACGACGAATTTTTTCGACGTTATCGCGCGCCCGATGGCTCTAGGGCGCGGTTTCCTCAGGAACGAGAACCGGGAGCCGGTGGTCGTCCTCAGCAACAAATTGTGGAGCCGGTATTTCAATGGGGATGCTGCAATTGTCGGCAAGACGGTGGTGCTTTCCGGGCAGATGTTTACCGTGGTCGGTGTGGCTGAACCCGGGTTCCGGGGCATCGATAGGTTGTTCGACATTCAGTTTTGGGTGCCCCAGGGCGAGCGGGACCAACTGTCAAGTGATCGCCTCAAGAATCTGTTCGGGCAAATAGGAGAACAACTGGACGTGATTGCGCGATTGAGGTCCGGCAGCGAACGAAGACAGGCGCAGGCTGAGTTGGACGCGGTCGCGAAACGGTTTGCGGCTGCTTATCCGAAGGAGGATGAGGGGTTGGGTTTCTACATCACAAAGGCGGGTGAATTGCTGCCTCCCCAAAAGGCGATGTTCGGCACATTTCTGACCGCGTTGACAGCCGTTGCCTTGCTCGTACTTTGCATCGCGTCCACCAACGTTGCCAACCTGTTGCTGGTGCGTGCCGCTGCGCAACACGGGGAGATGGCAGTGAGAATTGCCCTGGGAGCGACGCGCTTCCAGTTGATACGGCCGATGCTGCTGGAGAGTACTCTTCTGGCGCTAGGCGGGGGCCTATGTGGTGTCGCTCTCTGTATGGTGGGGATCCACGGTTTCGCTGCGTTTCATCTTCCCTCATCCGTCCCTATCGAACTGACTTTACATATGGACTGGCGGGTGCTGTTGTGCGCTTTCCTGCTGAGCGTGGGAACCGGAATGTTGTGTGGGATTGTGCCCGCGTTGTTTGCTTCGCGGCCGGTACTCCCCACTTCGCTCAAGGGCGAAACTGCCCTGGACCGTCCGGGACGGCGATGGAGCTTACGCGGCGCGCTGGTGGTGGTGCAGATCGCGCTGAGCCTGGTGCTGTTGTGTGCCACGGGACTTTTTCTGCGCAGCCTGAAAAACTCCGCTGGACTTGATCCTGGGTTTCGGACGAGAGGCTTGCTCATGTTTTCCATCGATCCGGTGAATGGCGGCTCCGCCACGGAGAAAACATCAACCCTCTTGAGCAACCTCCGCGATCGCGCCGTACAAGTGCCTGGGGTGATTTCGGCTGCGTGGACGGACAGAGTGCCGCTTTCCTTCTATGGTTGGGGCAGCCGGTTTTACAAGTCTGGCACCAAGCCGAGCCGCGACGGTGAAGTGCCTGCCCAGATCTATGGAGTGGGAGCCGGGTTTTTCGACACCATGGGTATCCCATGGGTCGCCGGCCAACATTTCACCACCACAGACCCGAATGCTCCGCGACAGGCCGTAGTCAACGAGACATTCGTTCAGAGAGTCTTCGGAGGTGGAAATGCAGTCGGGGAACATGTGACCAGCGACGGAAAGACCTACGAAATTGTCGGAGTGGTGAAGAACACAAAAACCAGGACCATCGGCGAGGCGGATGAGCCAATTCTCTACCGTGTGTTGGAACAAGATCTTGCCACGGCGGCCCCCTTCATGGGGTTCTCGTTGATGGTGCGATATGAAGGCAGCCCTGCGGAAGTGGCTTCGGCCCTGCAACGTGAGACGCACGCGATAGATCCGACGCTGGCCGTCTACGGCCAGGCGACGATGCAGGAGCACCTGAGCGACGCGCTCATCATGCCAAGAGTGGCGGCGATGGTGTTTGGCACCTTCGGACTTGCCGGACTATTGCTCGCTTCGGTAGGACTGTATGGCGTGATGAGCTACACAGTGAGCCGGAGAACCCGGGAGATTGGAATTCGCCTGGCCCTTGGCGCCACCCACGATGGAGTGCGGCGGCTGGTTGTACGCCAGGGCATGGTACTCGCAATGGTGGCTGTGGCGATTGGGCTGCCGCTGGCGCTGGCCGCATCCAAGGTTTTGTCCGGAGTCCTGTATGGTGTCACTCCGCACGACTGGGTTACCTTTACCGTAGCGCCATGTTTTCTAGCTTGCGTAGCCTTAATCGCGTGCTGGCTTCCGGCGCAGCGAGCAGCAGGCGTTGAACCACAAATTGCTCTGCGGCACGAATAGCGTGTGGGTTGGACTAATCCGCTCATTCAACGGACATCCGTTTTGCAGGCTTCAGAAGCATGGAGGGTTGGCTTGTCAGAGGTGACCCTCTGACTGGTACCATGCGAGCTATGAACAAAGTTGCGCCATTCCTCTGGTTCAATGACAACGCGGAAGAAGCCGCCAAATTCTACCTGAGTGTCTTCCCGCACGCGCGCAAGGTCAATGAGTTGCGCTCCAAGGGGGTCGGTCCGTGGCCCGTGGGGAAGATTGCCACCATTACGATTGAACTGGAAGGTCAGGAGATGGTCTTCCTTAACGGCGGCCCTGCGCATCAGCTCAACCCCGCCTTCTCGTTCTTTATCCGCTGCGAATCTCAGGAAGAGATCGATGGTTATTGGGATAAGTTGATCGAAGGCGGCAAACCCATGGCCTGCGGCTGGCTCACAGATCGCTTCGGCCTGTGCTGGCAGGTTGTGCCACGCAATATTGACGAGCTGGTCAGCCACCCCAAAGCCATGGAAGCCATGATGAAGATGATCAAGATGGATCTGCCTGCGCTGGAAGCTGCGGCACGCGGGAACTGAGATCAGCCTATTCGTTCCGCAATGCAACCATAGGCTCAACTCCCGCGGCTCGCCGCGCCGGAAGGAACGATGCCAGAACTGCCGCGATGGCCAGTGATCCCGTCGCCAGGGACAGCATCACGGGATCCCATGGACGCACCCCAAAAAGCTGGTCGCTCATGAAATGGCCTGCAAGCAACGCCGCGGGAATGCCGAATGCGAGGCCGATTCCAGCCTGCGTTAAGCCGGTGCGCAGAACCATGGCGAGAACTCGATTGCGGTCTGCGCCCAACGCCATGCGCACTCCGATCTCGCTGGTGCGCTGCTCGACAGAATAGGACATCACTCCGTAAAGCCCGATCGCGGCGAGCAGCAATCCCAGTGCGCCAAAGAGAGTGGTCAGGGTGGCGATCATGTTTTCCCGCTGGAAGTCGGCATTCAGAATTTTGCTGTAGGAGTCTACGCTGTACACCACGAGGTCAGGATCCACCTCTGCCAAAGCCTTGCGGACCTTCTCTTCCATGCCTGGAGGATCGCCGGGCGCCCAGATCACGATGTTATAGAGGAAATGCGAATAGGCCTCGCCCGCCTGGAATTCAGGCTCGTCGAGCTTCATGCTTTGGGCCTCGGATAGCCAAAACATCGGCCCGATCGGCTCCTTGTAGTCGTAGGTCATGTAACGCATATCGCGCACCACGCCCACGATCTCGAGCTTTGAGGCGTACTTGATCTTGTTCATGCCGAAGTGCTGTCCGATGGGGTTCTGGCGCTTGAGGAATCTTTTGACAAAAGCCTCATTCACCACCGCGACGTTGCGTGTGGACTCCGTGTCCTCGTCACTGAAGGAGCGGCCCAGCACGATAGGCGCGCCCAGCGTCTCAAAGAATCCGGGAACGACGCGTGCCCAGCCGGCGCCGGTATCTTCTTTGGGTCCGGGTTCCGGCTGGCCCTGGATGCGGATGCCTTCGTTCCAGCTATCGCCGGTCATAGGGGCGTAAAGCACAGGAGCCACGCTGCGCACGCCCGGTATCTGCCGCAGCCGCTCGTCAATGCGGCGGAATGTTGTGTTCATTTCCTCCGGCTTGGCATTGCCGAGCGTCGGATTGATGGAGGCAATGTAGCGCCCCTCGGTTTGAAAGCCGAAGTTCTGGTGTTCCAGGTTGCGCAGGCTCTGGCTGAGAAGAGCTGCGGCGCTCAGCAGAACCAGTGACATTGCTGCCTGTGCGATCACCAGGGATCTCTGCGCCCAGGATCCTTTGCCGCCGACAGAGCGGTTCGCTCCCCGCAACGCCTCGATGGGATCCGCATGGGACGCTGCCCAAGCCGGCGCGATTCCGAACAAAACGCCGGTCAGCATCGAGATAGTCAGGGCAAAGGAAAGCACAGGCCACGAAGGTGCTGCGCTTACAGGTATATAGTTATTGGCCGCCCCGGAATGGAAGGCAAGATAAAGGATGAGCCGGGAACCAGCGTACGCGACCGCTATCCCCAGGACGCCGCCGATCACCGAGAGCAGCGTGCACTCCACTAACGCCTTGCGTACCAGCCGCGCCCATGACGCTCCGAGCGCCACCCGAACCGAGGTTTGGCCGCGCTCCTTGAGGCCGCGCGCCAACATCAGGTTAGCCAGGTTCCCGCAGGCCACCAGTAGCACACAGGCTGCAGCGATCAGCAAAAGTCTCAGGCCATCCTTGTACTCGTCGCGCATATCGGCGATGCCCGCGCCGCCGGGAACGAGATGCAGCGTTTGTTGCTGCCACAGTTGCTTTTCCTGCGGGCCCATATCTGCCACGTGGCTGCCCAGCCAGTCATGCAGCTCCACCCGGAGCTTCGCTTCCAGAGTCTGCGGGTGGACGCCCGGCTTCACCCGTCCGATCAGGTCGAGGAAATTGGTGTTAGGCGATTTGAGCCGAGACACGGATCCATCGATCAGCCGCTCTGCGCTGAGCGGCAGCCAGAAGTCCGGCATTCCCCAACCGGACAGCTTCGCGCCGTAGAACCCGGGTGCGGCCACGCCGATCACTGTGAACGGGTGCCCGTTGATCTGGTAACCGGCGCCGACCACCGTGGGGTCAGAACCGTACTTCTGCTGCCAGACGTGGTAGCTCATGACGGCTACCGGGGCGGCTCCTTCCCGGTCATCGTCGTCGGTCATCAGGCGGCCAATCCAGGGCCTCACGCCAAAGGTGCGGAAGAAGTTGCCGGAAACATATTCGCCGTTGCGCGTGTCCGGCTGGGAGGTGGCTCCGGCGCGCCGAACACCCAACGGAGCGTTGCCGGCCTGGATGGCCGCCAGGTCGGAGAACTCGGGTGTGTGCTTGCGGAAGTATTGATAGGCTTCCCAGGAAAACAGGGAGAAATCTCCAGCCTCCCCCTGGTTGTAGCCGCCCCAATTGCAACACAGTAGCTTATCTCCGATGCGCCAGAGCTCGTCTGGCCGGGTCACAGGCAGCGACTTCAACAGCACCTGGTGGACCAGGGTAAAAATCGCAGTAGTAGCCCCGATGCCGAGCGCCAGGGTGATAATAGCGGTAAGCGCAAAGCCGGGTGCTTTCCGCAATTGGCGCAGTGCATCGCGCAGATCAGCCAGCATTCAGGCCTCCCGTAATAGCCTACAAACGCCTTTACGCTCGGCTTCAGCAATTGGTTCCCGGGAATTTGCTGGAGAGGCGCTCCCCCCTTGGCACGCGTTCGACGACCGGCCGCCCTTTCGTTGGTTGGCTCTCCAATACGGCAATTTTTTCCCGGCTATGGGATGCGATGTCATCCCATATGGAACGGCACCTGTATCCGCAGAAAGAAAAAGGCGAATCCATAGGATTATTGTAATCATCCTATGGCAAGAGGTGACATTCCATGCTCCAGCCAATCTTGATTACGGGCGCGGCCGGTGGATCCCAGGGGGCGACCGGACGCGTGATCACCGAGCTTCTTCGTGAACGAGGAATTCCTGTCCGCGCCTTCGTTCACAAGCTCGATCAAAGATCTGATGCGTTGCGAAAACTCGGTGTGGAAATCGTCGAAGGGGATCTCCTGAACCCGGCTTCGGTTCGGGCAGCTATGCAGAATTTGAAACGGGCATACTTCACGTATCCAGTGGTCGATGGGTTGCTGGAGGCGACAACCATCTTTGCATCAGCGGCTCGAGAAGCAGGCATCGAATTGCTGGTCAACAATTCGCAAGCGCAAGGCCTGCCGGATGATCCAGGATTTCGCGACCTGGGGCAAACACCGAGCTTCCGCAATTTGCAGCACCGGCTAGCGGACCGCATTTTTGACTGGGCCGGAATTGGAGCGGTTCATCTGCAAGCACCTCCTTACTATGAAAACGTACGCACGCTCCTAAGCCGGAGTGTTGCTGAGCGGAACGCGGTCTTACTGCCCTGGGGCAAGGAGACCACGATCATCCCGCTGGTAGGGGCGGAAGATGTAGCGCGCGTGGCAGTGACGCTGCTTAGCGGGCCCGCGGCTCCCGCGCAGACGGTATACCCGCTGGTGAGCCAAACGCCAAGTGTCAAGGGGATCGTCGAGGCTTTAAGCAGAGCGATTGGACGGCCTCTGCAATATGTTGCAATCACGGATGCGCAGTGGTCTGATGCGGTCAGACAACGGATCAATCCTCACGCGCTCGACCATTTGACGCATCTCTGGCAGTACTTCCGCGAAGGCAACCGGCAATTCCGCACCAGCGATACGATTCGTGCAGTGACGGGTAGGGATCCCCAAACCCTGGCGGAATTCTTCCAATCGAATGTCGAGGCTTTCAAGGTGGGTGCCGGTGTTTTGAGCGGAGCGAAAGATTGAATGCTGGAAGGGAGGGGCGCCCGCGCAAGGTTACCTGGGCTTCCTCCCTGGAGTCGGGCGCATTCAGACGCGAAAGAAGATGCGTTCGCCCGGTGGCTTACTCTTGAGGCGCCGATTTAAACTGCGGCTTTTTCATGATCCAGACGAACGGGACCGCGAGAATCAGCAGGACGGCCATGACGCGAAAGCCATCGAGATAACTCAATGCTTGAGCAGCGTGGAGCAGATCCTGGTAGATCATCATTAAGCTTCCATGTGCAGCGGAAACTGGATTGCCATGGTATTCGAGGTATCTCCTGGCCCAGGCAAAGGTACGCAAACCCTCGCCTGGCCCAAGCGCCATGGAAGCCCCCAACCGTTCCTGGTGGAATTGTTCCCGGCGGGCTACAAGAGCCGTGAAGCACGAGATGCCAATGCCTGCTCCAAGGTTTCTGGCCAGGGCAATCAGGCTGGTGGCGTAGCCCATCTCCCGCTGCGGAATCGGGTCGACGGTGATCGTCGCCAACGGGACGAACATGAAGGAAAGGCCTGCGCCCATGACCATTTGCGGCCAGAAGAAATTCCATGGACCCGCGTTCCTGTTGAGGAACGAAAACATGTAGGCGCCAATTCCGGAAACGATCAGGCCGCCAGTCAACAGCGCGCGCATATCCCAGCGTCGCCCAATAAGGATCCCCGCGATGGGCATCATCGCCATCGTGGCAATTCCACGCGGGGAGTTCCAGACACCCGCAGTGATCGCGGGATAACCGAGCAGCTCCTGCATGAAGAGAGGCAAAAGCACGATGCTGCCATAGAGAGCAAAAAAGAGGACCATCGAAAGGCTTGTTCCCGTGGCGAAGGTGCGGTAGCGCAGCAACCGGAAGTGCACAACGGCATTCTTTGAGCGCAATTCCCAGATGGTGAAAGATACCAATCCAACGACCGCGAGTACACTCATGATCACGATAAAGTGGGAGCCAAACCAGTCGTCCTCCTGCCCCTTGTCAAACACGACCTGCAGCGAAGCGATTCCGATGGCGAGCAGTCCCATGCCCCAATAATCGATCCTGGTAGAGGGGCGGCGGATGTAAGGGGGGTCGAAGACATACCGCCAGACCAGAAAGACTCCTATTATGCTGACGGGCAGATTGATAAAGAACACCCAGCGCCATGAATGGTCGGTGGTCAGCCAGCCGCCGAGCACGGGCGCCAGAATGGGTGCGATCACAATGCCGACTCCCCACAGCGCCATGGCGTGCCCGCGCTCCCGGCGCGGAAATGATTCCAGCAGGATGGCGCGCGACGTGGGTTGAAGTGGGCCTCCGGCCAGCCCTTGCAGCACGCGGAACAGGATCAATGCCGGAAGCGTGGGAGCCAGACCACAAAGGATACTAGCGGCAGTAAAACCGCCCACGCTGATCATGAGCAGCCGCCTGCGACCGAAATAGTTGGCCAGCCATCCGGAGAGTGGAAGAATCGTGGCGTTGGCCACCAGGTACGAGGTCAGCACCCAGGTGGCCTCGTCAACGGACGAGGAAAGGTTGCCCGCTATGTAGGGGAGGCTGACATTAACGGCCGACGTGTCGATCAGCTCCATGATGGCCGCAGCCAACACGGCAAAGGCGATCAGCCAGCGTGTGCGCCTGTCGGCTTGGACACCAACCTCATGATCGCTCTCTGGTTCGGAAGGAGACATTTCTTGGGCTTTTGAGCTCCGGGCGAAAGGCTTTTCCGTTTTGCCGGCTCTCAAGAAGACTCGACGGCGATTATTCCTTCAAGGTAAGTATCTGTGGACCAGAGATCTGAGGCGGGCAGTCCCCATGGCAGGGGACCAAGCTGCCTTGGGGATCAATACCGCCACTGTTACGGAAGCAAATATCAGGTCATGAGCGCCGCCTTCGAATGTAAACCCTTCGGCCCGCGACGTGGCTCGACATCGCCGGGGCCTCAACCGAACGGCACAAATCAGGCAGCCGGCCGGATTTCCCGTGGTTCAATGTGCTCCTGGGTCTTTGAACGTTCACCTAGCATTGCTCCGATGATTGCGCCCAAAAAGCCAACGAACAAGGCCGCGAAGGTAACCCAACCCGACGCAGTGAAGATATTCATAAAATCAGAGCCGCGGGCTGCAGCATTGATCCCAGGAAAGCCGATCAAGAGCATGCTGCCTAGCTTCATCAAAACAACCGTTGACGTGACCGTCAGGCCGAACATGATCATGCCGTGCCGTCGGCCATCAGAATGGCCGCTGAGCCGGACGCATGAGCCGGTTTGCCTCCCGGCGATAAGCATTGCGATCGCGCTGAGGATGACTGACCAGAAACCCAGTGCTACTTCGGAACCCGTATGGGGTGCGGAAAAGATAGCCATCCCGAGCACTTCAAATGTCAACCAAATCCCAATGAATGTAAATAACCCACCCCAGACAGCATTCCAGTACGTGCTCCCAGGCAGTGATAAAGAGTAACCCTCGGTTCTTAAGTTAAGATCCGACATTTTCAACCTCCATCTTTCTTGCTTTTAAATCTCTGATTTATTCGATGCCATCTCGAGCCTGATTCGATGTCAGCCGCAAGAGACCGGCTCGAACGGCTGCTGCAACAGCAACACCGGCTAACGCGTAATCCAGCGAATGAACCCCTTAACCTCATGGGGAGAAAGACCACCCTGGGGGGTGCAGGTGGTATCTAAACTACCAAGAAAGAGTCCGGAGCACCCAATGCTTGCTTCTCTTACTCTGCCCACGCAACGGCGTATTGCCACGTATGTCGCTTCGAGGTATTTCCAAAGCCTGTCGCAGCAGTACACAGCCGGCGCGTTTTCCGTCCGTCTTTCGAATGGGACATGGATCCTCTCGAAGCCAAATCCTGATTTCACCCTGGTGATCAATGATCCGGGGGCTCTGAAAAAGCTCTTTGACTCCCCTGATGAGTTGACCTTGGGGGAAATGTACATAGCGAGGAACCTGGAAGTAGAAGGTGACTTGGAAGCAGCGTTGAGATTTGGCGAGTGGCTGATGTCTCGCACACCAAAGCCGCGCCAGGCGGTCGATCTTCAGCGCCTCACCTTGCTTCTCCCGGCAAGCAAGCCGGTCGTTTCTTCGCGGGACTTGGAGCTGTACGGCGACCTCCATTCACGCGAACGAGATAGTTTCGCGATTGCACGCCACTATGACATATCCAACGACTTCTACGCCTTGTGGCTTGATCCCTATATGGTGTATTCCGCGGCTTACTTCGAGTCTCCGGAGGGTGATCTTGACATAGCACAGGTTCGGAAACTGGATTACATCTGTCGAAAACTGAGATTGCGCCCAGGCGACAGGTTTCTGGATATTGGGTGTGGATGGGGAGGTTTGGTTCGCTACGCAGCGTCACATTACGGAGTGAATGCTCTCGGCATCACCCTTAGTGTCAACCAGGCCCAGTTGGCACGCGAGCGTATATCCGCAGCCGGTCTGAATGACCGTTGTGCCGTGCGGGTTTGCGATTACCGCGATATCGACGGTAGAGGTGTATATGACAAGATTGCCAGCATCGGCATGGTGGAACATGTCGGCGAATCGATGTTGGAACTCTACTTCCGGCAGGCCTATCAGCTTCTTCGGCCGGGTGGCATATTCCTGAACAGTGGCATTTCCGCTTCCGCGACCCATAAAAGGAAGGGGCGCTCCTTCATCGACAAATATGTGTTTCCGGATGGGGAATTGGTACCGTTGTATAACGCAATCCAACATGTTGAGGTGAGCGGTTTGCAAGTCCAGGACGTAGAAGAGATGCGTGAACACTATGCGATCACACTGGATCGTTGGGTGGACCGCCTGGAACAACGTGCCTGCGAAGCTCGACGCTTGGTGGGCGAGGTTACCTACAGAACATGGAAGCTTTATATGGCTGCGTCGGCACACGGCTTTCGAACCGGGAGGATTCATCTCTATCACATGTTGCTCAACAAGCCCGATTCGGGTGCTGGTTACCACCCTTTGGGCCGTTGGGACTGGTATAACGGCATAAGGCCGCGGGATGAAGAGTTTCCTTCGCCTCGGAATTTGAGCAGAGTGGCTTGATCACGCACGCAGAGCGGGTTTCGGAATTGGATTCTCGACGATGGCGACGGGTGAACCCGCTTCCATCGGGATCACTTTCGGCTGCGACAGGGGTCTGCCATCGGGAACTTCGGCTGCTCCGTTGACCGGATTTAGCGGTGACCGTAATATAAGGAGTGCCGGGCGGGTCTGCCGGCGTCTTGTTGACCGCATTGCCCCCTCGTTCAATGGTAGGACAGCTGACTCTGGATCAGCATATCGGGGTTCGAATCCCTGGGGGGCAGCCAATTGATTCTAAAGGGCTTTACTCATTTCCGCTGCCCTCGAAAACCCGAGTATGACGCAAAGTATGACATTAGAATTCAGTCCATCGGTTGGGCTGCGCGCATCGTGTTTCGCGTATTCACAAGTTGCGCGATATCTTTCATGTGAGGATGCAGGTAGCGTTGCGTCGTGGTGACGGACCGATGTCCCAGGATCTTGCCGACCAGAGCGATATTCCCTGTTTGATCGAGCATGTCGGTTGCGA
>DATJNV010000161.1:0-4663 GCA_035507705.1 Acidobacteriaceae bacterium | reverse complement strand
TTGCGACGCGCTCGACACCATGCACAAGCACGGCGTTGTGCACCGCGACCTTAAGCCCGAAAACATCATGGTCGGCGAGGGCGACCGCATCAAGATCATCGACTTCGGCATCGCCATGAAAGAAGATGCGCGGCGGCTGACGTTCACCGACATTTCGCTGCTGGGCACGCCCGACTATATATCGCCCGAGCAGGTCAAGGGCCAGCGCGGCGACCAGCGCAGCGACATCTACTCGCTGGGGGCGATGCTCTACGAGATGTTGACCGGCCAGCCGCCGTTCACGGGTCCCAATCCGCTGGCGGTGATGAACGAGCGCGTGCTCAACGATCCCAAACCGGTCCGCGAGCTGAATCCTGAGATCTCGCCCGAGATCGAGGAGGTTCTCTTCCGCGCCCTGGAGCGCGACCCGCGGCACCGCTATGCAACGGCAGCCGAGATGGCCTGGGAACTGGAGCATCCCGAGCTTGTCGGGGTGGACGAGGGTCGCCGCGTTACTCTCAAAACCCGCCGGCTCAACACGCGCAAGTTGCTGCTCTACACGGCCCTGGCCGTGGTGCCAATTGCGCTGTTTGCGGTGATGCTGCTGCTGGCCAGGCGGTAGGGCAGATCTCAGCTCTCGGTTTGGTCGTGGCCGGGCGAGGGCCCGGTTGTGTGCGCCATGCAGAGGCAGAGGCCAGGTCTGGGCCTGTACGGGCGGGGATACCCCCCGGTATTCCCTGTAAGTATCAATTCTGTTTTCATCGGCTTATCGCAATCGTTCCTTCGTAATCGCTTGAAAATAAACAGGTTGGCTGTAAGCGTGCGAAATAAAGGGCTTACGGGCGAAATTGGACTGCCAGGGTCCGGAGCCGGTGCCGTGTCCCGGCTCTGACTGTCTAACTTTGACTGACTTATTTGCATTATGCGCCGGGAGGGGAAAATTATACGCAAATCAGTTGAACAGCCGAAGGGTTTAACAATGAAGCAGTTAGACAGTGAAACTGTTGAACCGTGGACTTGACGTGTTCGATTGATACCTGTCGCGTGCAACTGGTCGGCGCGGGGAATTCTCTTTTCTCCCCTTCTCTTTTCCCTCACTCCTCGGCCGGTGAAATTCACGAAGTTTCATTTTTTTTGACTGCTCAATCTGCCGAATGTGGATTAGGCTCCTTGCCAAGTGATTGCCGGACCCGCCGAAATCCAAGTCACTTCCCTGGGGGTAGGTAATGCGTATCAAGCCGAAGGCCTGTTCCACAAACCTTCTTAACCGCCGCGAATTTGTGGCCGGAGCCAGCGCCCTGGCAGCTTTCAGCATGGCTTTCTGGACTGGAGGCTGCGAAGCCTGTCTCAAGGAGATCGAGAATCGGCCCACGCGGCGCAACATCGCCGAGCTCAGCCCCTCGGACCCCATCGTAACCACCTACCAGAGCGCCGTGGCGGCAATGAAGGCGCTGCACAGTACCAACCCTATAAGCTGGGAGGCGCAGGCCAACATCCACTACAACAAGTGCCCGCACGGATGCTGGTTTTTCCTGCCGTGGCACCGCGCCTACCTGCTCTACTTCGAGCGCATCTGCCGAAAGCTCACCGGCAACTCCAGCTTCGCGCTGCCGTACTGGAACTGGACCACGAGCCCCTCGATCCCCGCGGTCTTCTGGGGAGGGGCGAGCAATCCTCTGTACGATGCGACGCGCCTCATCGGCCCAACGGACACGGCCGATCCCTCATGGGTGGGCGCCTCCACCATCGAGGGCATCCTGGGTACTCCCAGCTTTACGATATTCGCCAGCGACAAACCGCCCGGAGGCCTGCCTACGCACACCGGCAGCGGATACGGTGAACTCGAAAGCATTCCCCACAACAACATCCACGGGTGGGTGGGCGGAGACATGGGCGCATTTCACTCGCCGCTCGATCCCATTTTCTGGATGCACCACAACATGCTCGATTGTCTGTGGGTGGACTGGAACATCAATCTAGGCAATGCGAATACCAGCGACACCAGCTGGACCAACTACACGATCAACGACTTTGTAGATGAGAACGGCAATCCGGTCTCGGTGCAGGTGATCGACACGGTGCTTTACCCGCTCTTTCTCTATCAGTTCGAGCCATGCGCTCCCCAGGAGGCAGGCCAGCAGCCGCCCATGAAAGGCGACCAACTGCGCAATTTTCTGCGCGCAGGCGCTCCTTCGGTGCTCACCTTCGGGCCGCCCCACGCCACTACCGAGGCGCTTTCGGTCCCCGTCGGCAAGCCGGTGAAGACCACGATCCCGCTGGAAAAGGGCGCCTTCGATAACGTCCTGGGCGCCGACAAGCGAAACCGCCTGGTGCTGACCCTGGAAGGCGTCGAGATTCCGCCTCCCAGCGAGTTCTTCCTGCGCGTCTTTCTCGATAAAGAGGACGCATCCGCCGATACTTCCACCGACGACCCGCATTTCGCGGGCAGCTTCGGAATCTTCTCCGATCCCTCAGCCATGGGCGGCATGCAAGGAGAGCACAGTTCGAGGTTCCTGGTGGACATTACTGATACCGCGCAGCGGCTGAACCGCGGCGGCGCTCTGCCAATCGATCACATGGATTTCACGCTGGTGGCTGTCGCTTACAAACATCGTACGTCTCAAGATCAGCAGGCGCCCCGAGATCAGCATGAGCCTCGAGGTCAGCGTAAGTCTCGAGATCAGCATGAGTCTCAAGATCAGCATGAGCAGGTGGTTAAAGTCCAGCGCATGGTGTTGGCCACAGCGCGGCTCGAACAACCCGCGCGTTCCTGACCGCAGCGCGCTTCGAGGGCGTGGAGTTCCGGCGGCCGCGCTCTGCCTGCTCGCAAGTGTCGTCTGCGCCGTGCCACCGGTTTACCCGCAATCCGCAGCCTTGACAGAACGGCAGACCACCGTCTCTTTGCCGGTCGAGCCTCGGAATCTCGACCCCGGCGTATCTGTCCTTGAGGTGGATGTAACCTCGCTCTCCAACCCCGCGCTGGTTCCTATCGGCATTGAGGTTTCTCTGGTTTCAGGAAACCTCAAAGCGGAGATTGGCAGCTTCGCCTTTTATCCTGCCGACCATCCCGGCAATTTCTCTTTGGATTGCCGCTCTGCCCTGAATAAGATGCGGAACAAGACGAACCTGCGTCTGGTTTATGAGCTCAGGAAGCTGCGCGCGTCGGCAGAGTGGCAGGCGGTACGGGTGACCATTGGCCCGCCCAAATGGCGGATAGCGACAGCAAAGTAAATCAGGGGCGGAGCATCGCAACAAGCCGCGGAAAGACTCATCGAATTCGGCGAAATTCGCGCAGGCCGTCCCTCAGGGGTTAAAACCTCGACTCATTTTATGGACCCTACTGGCACGGATAAATCCGTGCCCTGACACTTCGTGCCATTCGATCCGGCGCTTAGGGAGAGTCTGAGATATTTGACATCGGAATTATGGGACTTCGAAACGTACTCCGCTGCCTGTTCAATCTTCCCAGACGTCGGCGCCTTGCAGTGGCTCCCTTGTGCCATTAAGGTGTGACATAGACTGCATAAGCCGATTCCAAAGATCAATACTTTAATTACATTGAGATGCTGCGTCCTGTGTTCCCGCTGGCTATGGTCAATACGGTTCGCTTCGGCCCACAATTGAGTTTTGAACTGCGCTCGTGAACTACGTTATACCCCGCCCGCGGGCCCCAGATTACTTTCCAAAGCAGAGCGCCATTCCTTTAACTGTCTGCTGATAACAATGGCTCGTGCTTGATCCCTGGACACCTTGGAAACACTAACAACTTCGCCAATGTCTGGCTGCCGGGTTGCCGCCGCATGGGGTGGAGCGCGAAGGACGCTTTCAGGATTACTCAGTATTGCCTTGAGCTGAGAATAAATCATGACCATCGCAGTTCTTTCATCGCTGTCCATCGTCTTCTCATGCGCGACCGTCTGACAGCGTTCATCTATCAAGCGCATCACGTTCTGTGTATTGTCGTTCCCACCGGCAACAGCGTGGAGCAGGCTTATTGTGTCGCCGAGCACCTCGTAGACGCCCTGCCGAATAGCGTACAATCTCTTCACAGTTTGCGGATCGCCTTCAGTGTGGCCATCCGCAAAGATGGCAGCAACGACCCCTCCCGGACAACGAGTAGGATCTTCCACATTCATTTCAACGCTTTCGCTAGGTAGAACATCGTGGTCCGTGCCGTAGTGAAACATCGGATCATAGATTTTAACGGAGTCGACACTCTTGAATCCTCCGCCGCCCGGGCAGTGAAAGATTGACAGCATAGCTGAGATTGAACTCGAGCCATGGTTCTCAACCACTTGGCGCCACTGGTTTCCAGGGCGACTGTCTTGAAATGGACCGTCCTCTTTTATGCTAGGGAGTTGAGCTGCACAGCTAAGAGCCCCGGCAAGAAATGGTGCTATCACCAACAACGCGCGCATCATTTTCTCATCTCCTCATCCGCGGAATAATCACCAGAGTTTTTCCGCAGCCTGTCAAATCGCGCCCGGTCACAAGCCGCTCATCTCCTGGCGTTCTTCCGCAATCCGTTATGCCGTCGCGCGCTTGAGCGTCTTGCGGGCACGGGCAAAGAGCGGGCGCTCGCGGCGGCGCAGGTAGCTGGGCATAGTGGGCTTTTTGGCCAGCACTCGCTGCGCCCACTCGCGCGCTTCCTGGTTGCGGCCCTGCGTAATCAGGAAGTCGGCGT
>DATJNV010000160.1:0-5865 GCA_035507705.1 Acidobacteriaceae bacterium | reverse complement strand
CCGATCGACGTCCTCTTCGGTTATCTGCCGGTGCAGGCTGAAGCGCACGCTGCTGCGGGCCTGGTTCGGGGTAAGCCCCATGGCTTCGAGCACATGCGACGGCTCACTCGCTCCCGACGAACAGGCTGCGCCACTGGAGACCGCCAGCCCCTTGAGGTCAAGCGCGATTACCAGGGCTTCGCCGTCTACTGCATCAAACTGCAGATTCGAAGTATTTGGCACGCGGAGAGCCTGCCCGCCGTTAACGGCACAGGAGTATTCCTGCAAGCCCTTTTCCAGGCGGTCACGCAAGATGGCGAGCCGGACTGAGCCCTCGCCTTCGATTGCGCACTCCGCAGCCTTACCGAGACCGACAATTCCGGCGACATTCTCTGTACCTGCGCGGCGCTGCCGCTCGTGGGCGCCCCCAGCGAAGATGGGTTCCAGCCGGGTGCCGCGGCGGACGAAAAGCACTCCGACCCCCTGCGGTCCGTGCATCTTGTGTCCCGAAATACTCAGCAGGTGGCAGCCGATCGAATCGACAGAAATCGGGATTTTCCCCGCGGCCTGAACCGCATCCACGTGGAAGCGGACGCCGGCCTCGGCCGCAATGCATCCAATTTCCTGCACCGGCTCCAATGCTCCGGTCTCGTTGTTAGCCATCATCACGCTGATCAGGCTGGTGTCAGGCCGCAGGGCGCGGCGTACATCTTCGCCCGATACAACCCCCTGGCGATCCACGGGAAGAACGTCGACCGATATTCCCCGTTCCGCCAGCCGTGCGACCGCCTGCAAGACGGCATGATGCTCGACGGCCGTAGTAATGACATGATCTCCCTGCTTTGCCGAACCAAATATCGCCAGGTTGTCGCTCTCTGTGCCCCCGCTGGTGAAGACAACCTCCGCCGGGCGGCAGCCCAGGAATCTGGCGACGCTGCCGCGAGCGCGCTCCACTGCGGCGCGAGCCAGCTGGCCTTCCTGGTGGATCGACGAAGCGTTCCCAAACTGCTCCAGCAGGAATGGGCGCATTGCCTCCGCCACCTCAGGGAGAAGAGGTGTGGTCGCGTTTGCGTCCATGTAAATTCGCTGCATCGATATATTTTAAGCTTTCCAACAGCCCCGGACATGGTCAGCCGAACTTCAACCATGGCATTGAGCCGTCATTGACCGAAACCTGCTAGGCTTTCCTCTGCAAGCGCGCCTGCGCCGAAGGAAGGTCTACGTGAACCTCAAGTCCTGTATCAGTGCTGTTGCTACATTTGCCTTAACCACAACCATGCTCGCCGCCCCCGCGTTTGCCGCCGAGGCATCTCCGGCACAGGTTCTTGGAAAGCTTCTCAGCGGCCAGGAGAAGCAGGTGGTCGGGGTTGCCGAAGCAATGCCTGCTGATAAATACAATTTCGCGCCCACCGCCGGCCAATTCAAGGGTGTCCGCACCTTCGGCCAGCAGCTCACCCACGTTGCAGAAGCTCAGTACTTCTTCTTTGGCGCTTTTGGCATTAAGCCAGACATCGATCCCAAGTCGCTCGAAAAACTGACCGGCAAAGACGAGATCATCAAGGCAGTCAAGGATTCATTTGCCTTTGCCCAAAAGGCAACCGAGACGATTACAGCGCAGAATGCGTTCGAAGAAATCGAGGGACGCGATGGAACCAACACCCGGGCAAGTATCGTTGCTTTCTCACTGGCTCACACCAACGATCACTATGGGCAGATGATCGAGTACCTGCGTATGAACGGAATTATTCCCCCAGGCAGCAAATAGCCTCGGAGGCTGAAGAGTCTGAGTGACAAGGCTTTGTATCAGGGCACGGCTTTGGTCGTGCCGATACAGAGCTAGACAGAATTGGACTTTAGAGTCTGCACCGGCCGCAGGAGCTAGCGTTTCTCGATCGCGACGTACTTGACCGGATATTCCGGCCCAATATAATCCGCCCGCGGGCGGATCAGCCGGTTGTCATCTAATTGCTCGATGACATGAGCGGCCCAGCCGGAAATCCTGCTCACAGCGAAAATAGGCGTGAACAAGTCCAGATCGATGCCAAGCATGGTGTACGTCGACGCTGAGTAAAAGTCCACGTTGGCGTTAAGCTTCTTTTCCGCCAGGATGTACTTCTCGATGTCGCGAGACATCTTGAACCACTTGGAATTCCCCGAGGACTTTCCCAGCTCTTCCGACATCTTGCGCAGGTGTGTGGCGCGTGGGTCTTCGGTGTGGTAGACGCGATGGCCGAAACCGGAAATTTTCTTTTTCTGCGCCAGTTGCCCGGCCACGTAATCCACCGGGTCCAAACCTTCCTTATCGATGGAGAACAGCATCCGCATCACCGCCTCGTTCGCCCCGCCGTGAAGCGGACCCTTCAGAGCGCCGAGCGCGCCGGTAATGGCGGAATGGATGTCAGACAAGGTCGCCGCGATGACCCGGGCGGCAAAGGTAGAGGCATTCAGCTCATGATCCGCATGCAGGATCAAGGCGACATCGAATGTCCTGGTCGCCGTGGCTGAGGGCTTTTCCCCATTCAGCATCCAGAGAAAGTTCGCGGGATGGCTTAGGGAGGGATCCGGCTCGACCACCGTCTTGCCTTTGCGCAGGCGGTCATAGGCAGCCACCAGCATGGCGAGCTGCGAGGTCAGGCGGAAGCTTTTCCGCACGTTGGCATCGTGCAGATTGTCGTTCTCGTCCTGATCGTAAAGGCTCAACGCCGAGACAGCGGTTCGCAGCACCTCCATCGAGTTGGCGGTGGAGGGGAAAGAGCGCAGCAGGTCAAGGATTTTGGGCGGCAATTGCCGGGCTTCGACCAGCTTCTGCTGAAAATCCTTCAGCTCGGTCCGGGTCGGAAGCTGTCCAAACCACAGGAGATAGGTGGTTTCTTCGAACGTGGACTTCTCGGCCAGTTCATGTATGTCGATACCGCGGTATGCGAGCACGCCGGCATCACCGTCGATCCAGCAGATGCCCGAGTTGGCTGCCACTACTCCTGCGAGTCCCTTGCCAGCTACCGCCGTAGACGCCATTCTGAATGCTCCTGTTTCTTTAACTTTAATAAGATGCCGTCAACCTGTCTGTTTATAGCGCAGCGTTTGGAATCTTGTCACTTACACCAGACGTACAGCGACCGCTGGCGGACGCCGTCAGGCGTCCCGCAGCAAAGGCATCCAGCGCAATCGCAGGCGACTCCCCCTGAAGTAATTGACGCACGATGAGCCCTGTTCCCGGAGCCAGAAGAATCCCGTTACGAAAGTGTCCGGTAGCCACCCAGCAACGGGGCTGCCCGGCGTCCCCGATGATCGGCAGGCCGTCGGGAGTGCCGGGCCGTAGTCCGGCCCAGGTCTCCTCGATTCGGGCGCCTGCAATCGGGGGCCACAACTCCGCCGCCCTGGCGAGCAGACTGTTAACGACCGCCGGATCCACCCGGCGGTCGAAGCCCGCCTGCTCCACGGTAGCCCCGATTACGATTTCACCCTTTCCCCGGGGCACCAGGTACACCTCCGGGGCGCGCAGAACGTATGGCAATTCGATCGGCGGGTCGAGAAGGACCTTGAAAATTTGTCCTTTCCAGGGTCCTACCCCACTGGTGGGCTGGTGCCGGGCGTCAAGATACTCGAGTTGTCCGGACCAGGCGCCACAACAGTCCACAAAAGCCTCGGCGCTGATCGTCCCCTGTGCAGTGGTCACCTCGACGGAATGCGCCAGGCTGCGGACAGACAGAACTTCCGTTTGTTCTTTCAGGTCAACGCCCGCTGCGGTAGCGGCCAGCGGGAGGGCCAGGCAAAGATCCCGCGGGTCGAGGCTGGTCTCGTCCATCCAACAAAAGGAGCGTCCTTTTGTTGCCAATCCTGGTACTCGCCGTTGCGCCTCCTCAGGGCTAAGGGGGCTGCTGCAACCGTGATTTTGCCCGACGATCAGGGATGCACGCGTGCGCAAGCGTACCCGGCGTCCCGAAAGATCTTCCACTGTGCGCAGATATTCGGGGTAGAGGCGAATGCTCAGTTGAGCAAGGCCGGCCAACTCGGGCGGGTGTTCCGGATCCTGGCCCGACAACATACCGGCTGCCGCCCAGGATGCCTCACGCATGGCGTTTCCTTTCTCCAGGACGCGCACGCGAAAGCCGTTTCTTGCCAATTCCAGCGCAGCGGAAAGGCCGATAATCCCCGCGCCCGCTACGATGACTTCTGTACTCTTCACTCGTCCATTGTAGGATGAGGGGATACACCCCTTGGCACTGGAGAGGCAGATCGCATGAGCGACGAAAACTTTGACGAAGTGGAGAGAAGTCACTCTGGAGTTTTTATAGCCCTGGTGGGCTTCGCGGTCCTCGCGTCCGCCGGCGGGCTGATCTGGAGCTACACACTGGAGAATCGTCTGGAAAAAGCCCAGACGGCGCTGGTGAACGCGCAACAGCAGAATGACAAGTTGGCCGAGACTCTGAATGAAACCAATGCCAAGTTGCGAGTGACTTCTGAGACTCTGGGTCAGAGCGTGGGCCTGACGCAGCGGCAGCTGGAAGCCCGCGCCAGTGAATTCCTCAAGCGCCAACAGGCCGAGACTGCTCGCCTGGAGAAAGAACAGCAGGATGCCCAGCAAGCAGCACAGAAGCAGATCGGCGCGGTTTCGAGCGACGTCTCTGCAGTCAAGACCGATGTTGGTGGGGTGAAGACCGACGTTGCCGCGACCAAGAATGAGCTGGCCAATGCCGAATCGCAGTTGAAGCGGGTGACCGGCGATCTGGGGGTGACGAGCGGCCTGGTCGCCACCAATGCCAAGGAACTGGATATCCTCAAGCATAAGGGTGATCGCAACTATTACGATTTGAACCTGACCAAGGGAGCCAAGCCCACGCCAATTTCGGGCATCACTCTGTCGCTGAAGAAGGCGGACCCCAAACACTCCCGGTACACGCTGCTGGTCGAGTCAGACGACAAGAAGATTGAGAAGAAGGACAAAAACCTGGACGAGCCGGTCCAGTTCTACACCGGAAGAGACAAGCTTCTTTACGAAGTGGTCATCAACACCATTAATAAGAACCAGGTTATTGGGTATTTGGCCACGCCCAAGAATGCCCCCGGTGCGGTGAATCAGTAGGTCGTTCACTGGGAGGCATGGGTGTCGCCCCACCCTTTGGGCGGTGCAGTACCGGCCTGCGGCGAGCCCGTTCCCGGCAACGTGAAGCAGGTTCGTGCCGCCCCATCAAGGGGCTCAGGTCTCTTGTTTTTCTCTTTCCCGGTACTGTCGCGCCGGGCTCTGGATTGTGCTGTCCTTCGGACTGGTTTACGGCAAAATCAAACACCTATTGGGTATTGCTTCTCTATTGGCCGAAGCCAACCTCGGTCCGTGGGACGCCAGATTCTGCTAAGGGAAGGAGAAGCGAATCTGGCTATTGGCGGGGAAGCGGTATTTCCAGGTTTTTTTGGTGCATAAATGACACCACTACCTTGGCTGATTGCAAGGTGCTCCATTGATCCTTGCTGATGGGATAGTTAAAGATAGCGAGACCCTGGGCCGATTGGCCCGGACTCAGCGTAATGTCCCGATGCATCGAGTCCGACCGTAGGTATGCGAGCGAAGGATATGCCTGGAACACGCGGTCCATGTCTCGGTCACTCACCGTCACATTCGTCTGCTCGGAGCCGTCAGGCAACTTGATGGTGGAGGAAACATCCTGAAGGAAGAGGGGAATGTCTGTTTGATTGGTGACCTTGACCTTGGTCAGAATCAGCAGCTGATCGTAGGATTGACCCTGGCCTTGCATTCCATCTGCTCCGCCACCGCCACTGATCTGGGTGTGCACCGGGTACAGAGTCATGCTCAGGATCTCGCCGGCAGCCACGGGAGGCTTTTGCCCGAGGTAGACGTACAACCCGATTAAGACGCTCACCACAACCGCG
>DATJNV010000159.1:0-129239 GCA_035507705.1 Acidobacteriaceae bacterium | reverse complement strand
CGGTGGTCGAAAATCAATACTCACGGATTCTGGGACGTGAGGGGAATCTCCCGGCCCAGGACCTGGTTCATCGCGTCTTCCAGGCCGGCGACCGGAAATGGCGCGGGATTGGCACCATTCCCATGAGCGGGTATCGGCTGCGTGAGGAGTTTGCGCAGCTGGACGCGGAGAAGTTATTTGATGTGGCCGCGATTGCGACGCTCGAACCGGAGATCTGCATCAGCGGACAGATACTGCGAGGCATCAAAAAGCCGCACGACTGCCCGGCGTTTGGCACGGTATGCACGCCGCAAACACCTCTGGGCGCGACCATGGTTTCGGCAGAGGGAGCGTGCGCAGCTTATTACGCATACGGGCGGCACCTAAAGGAAGCAGACGACCTGCAGCAGATTGTCGTGGGGACACTCGTACACGATGGAGTTGCGGCCGATGGCAAGCACTAAGGTTTCCGCCGCCGGCTTTGGATCTTGTCCCTTGCCGATCGCGGACCGGCAGCAAATTGTTCTGGGCCATGGCAGCGGAGGAAAGCTGACCGCAGATCTGATCGACCAGATTTTTCTGCCTGCTTTCAAGAATCCGATTTTAGACAAGCTGGACGATCAGGCTGTGGTTACTGTCGGAGGCACCCGACTGGCGTTTACCACCGACTCTTTTGTGGTGACCCCGATCTTTTTTCCTGGAGGCGATATTGGCCGGCTGGCTGTCAATGGGACAGTGAACGACCTGGCAATGAGCGGCGCGCGCCCTTTGTATCTTTCCGCGGCGTTCATCCTGGAAGAGGGCCTTGCGGTCGAAGATCTGCGGCGCGTCGTCGGGTCGATGCGTGAAGCCGCTGCCGAGGCAGGCGTGGCATTCGTAACCGGCGATACCAAGGTAGTGAACCGCGGAAAGGGCGACCAGGTATTTATCACCACAACGGGAATCGGCATTGTTGGAGACGGAGTGAACATCTCCGCAGACCGTGCCCGGGCCGGGGACCAGATTATCCTGAGCGGCTACATCGGCGACCATGGAATGGCCATCATGTCGCAACGCGAAGGCCTCGAATTCGAAGGGGCCATCGACAGCGACTGTGCATCGTTGAATGGACTGGTAAGCACCATGCTCGCAACCCCCTCGGCGAGCGGCACGGATTTTCTTCACTGCCTGCGCGACCCGACGCGCGGCGGCGTTGCTACCACTCTGAACGAGATCGCCAAACGTTCCGGTGTGGGCATGGTGTTGCAAGAGCAAGCGATCCCGGTGCGTGAGACGGTGAAGGGCGCATGCGAGGTGCTGGGCCTTGATCCGCTCTATGTGGCGAATGAAGGAAAGCTGCTGGCGATTGTTGCGGCTGAGCGGGCGGGGGATGTTCTGCGTCATATGCAGCAGCATGCACTGGGGCGGGACGCGGCCATCATCGGCGAAGTGGTGAACGAACGTTCAGGGATGGTGATCATGCGAACGCAGGTTGGTGGCACCCGAATACTGGATGTGATGTTCGGCGAGCAGCTCCCGCGGATTTGTTGATTTTTTCTTCCTACTCTCTCATTCGCAGAGTAACGGTGCGAGTAAGTATCAAATCGGAGAGCCGTCGCGATCGCGGTGCAGTCCATGTTCCAGATAAGGCTTCGCCTGATGCTCAGACTCAGGAAATGTTTCAGGCGCGCGTGACCGGATGAATGCTTTGCTTCAGCCAGTGAACGCAAGGGTTTGACAGAGCGTGCCGAGCGAATGTAGCTTCCTCTGGTTCGCAGAGAAGACGGAAACTCAAACGCGAAACGTGTCGTGCGTACTGCAATGAAAACCTCTTCGCATAGAAATTCGCCTCGAAAACACGACGCGTTCTTTTTGCATCCACGCTCTTAGGTCTCAAGGCTGAAGGAGAACTTCATGGCTGACAAGGTAAGCAGTATTACCAAAGCTTCCCCCGTTTCTGACGTTCACATTGTCTGGATTACCGCCGGACTCGGTTGCGACGGCGACAGCGTGTCTGTCACCGCAGCGGAGCAGCCAAGCATTGAGGATGTGCTGCTGGGCGCGATACCGGGATTGCCGAAAGTTCATCTGCACAATCCGGTTCTCGCCTACGAGGTTGGCGATGAATTCATGAAGTTCTACTACGAAGCGGAAAAGGGTTTGCTGGACCCATTCGTGCTCGTGGTGGAGGGTTCCATCCCCAACGAGAAGATCAAGAAGGAGGGCTACTGGGCGGCGCTCGGGACGGATCCGGACACGGGCCAACCAATCACGACGTGTGAGTGGATCGATCGCCTTGCGCCCAAGGCGTTAGCGGTGATTGGGGCGGGAACGTGCGCCACATACGGCGGCATCCACGCGATGTCGGGGAATCCGACAGGCTGCATGGGTCTGGCCGATTACCTGGGATGGGAATGGCGTTCGAAAGCCGGCCTGCCGATTGTGAATGTACCGGGCTGTCCGGTGCAGCCGGACAATTTCATGGAGACGGTTTTGTACCTGCTATACCAAGTGGCCGGTCTCGCTCCGATGATTCCGTTGGACAAGCAACTGCGGCCGACGTGGTTGTTCGGGAAGACCGTTCACGAAGGGTGCGACCGCGGTTCGTATTACGAGCAGGGCGACTTTGCCGATCACTACGGATCCTCCAAGTGCCTGGTGAAAATGGGCTGCTGGGGACCGGTGGTGGATTGCAATGTGACCAAGCGGGGATGGATGCGCGGTATCGGCGGCTGCCCGAACGTGGGTGGCATCTGCATCGGCTGCACCATGCCGGGCTTTCCGGACAAGTTCATGCCGTTCATGGATGAACCGCCGGGGGCAAAGCTTTCTTCGAACCTTGCCGGCACGTACGGGCGATTTATCCGCGCCATGCGCGGAATTACCAACACGACCGTGAATAAGGAGCCGAAGTGGAGACATCCCGGCAGGCAGCTGACTACCGGTTATCGTCCGACAACATATTGAAGGACGGGTTCCGATTTCGATCAAACACAGACACGTTTTAGCTGAGAGGAATCACAATGGCGACATATCCGGAAACGATATCTGAGGTCGATAAGAAGAAACGCAATCTGGTCGAGATGAACTGGGATCCGATTACGCGGATCGTGGGCAGCCTGGGCATCTTTACAAAAATCGACTTCGCCAACCGGGAAGTCGCTGAGTGCCACAGCACCTCCTCGATCTTTCGCGGCTACAGCATTTTCATGAAGGGCAAAGATCCGCGCGATGCTCACTTCATCACCAGCCGCATCTGCGGCATCTGCGGCGACAACCATGCCACCTGCGCGGTGTACGCACAAAATATGGCCTTCGGGGTGAAGCCCCCTCCCCTGGGCGAGTGGATCATCAACCTGGGCGAAGCGGCAGAATACATGTTCGATCACAATATCTTCCAGGACAACCTGGTGGGGGTGGACTTCTGCGAACAGATGGTGAAGGAGACGAACCCGGGTGTGTGGGCGAAGGCCCAGTCAACGGCCTCACCTAATGGTGACAAACACGGTTACAAAACCATTGCGGACATCATGACCGCGCTGAATCCGTTTACGGGGTCGTTTTACCGCGAGACGCTGGCGATGAGCCGCATGACGCGGGAGATGTTTTGCCTGATGGAAGGGCGGCACGTACATCCTTCGACGCTCTATCCGGGTGGAGTGGGTACTGTGCCCACGATTCAGCTGTTCACCGATTACCTGGTGCGGCTGATGAAGTATGTCGAATTCATGAAGAAGGTCTTGCCGCTGCACGATGACCTGTTCGACTTCTTCTATGAAGCGCTGCCTGGATACGAGAAGGTCGGCCTGCGGCGCACGCTGCTGGCGTGCTGGGGTTCTTACAACGATCCGGATGTGTGTGATTACACCTACAAGAATATGGCGGAGTGGGGACGCAAGATGTTCGTTACCCCCGGCGTAGTGGTGGATGGACAACTGGTGACCAACAACCTGGTGGACATCAATCTAAACATTCGAATCCTGCTGGGGAGTTCTTATTACGACGACTGGCAGGGTGGAGAGACGTTCGTTGCTCGGGATCCGCTGGGGAATAACGTGGACCAGCACCATCCATGGAATCAGACCACGATTCCACGGCCGCAAAAGCGCGACTTCAACGGCAATTACACCTGGGTGATGTCTCCGCGATGGTATGACAAACGCACCGGGGATCACCTGGCTCTGGATACCGGGGGCGGTCCGATCGCACGGTTGTGGTCGACGGCGCTGTCTGGCCTGGTCGACATCGGATATGTGAAAGCGACGGGTCACAGCGTCAAGATCAACCTTCCCAAGACCGCGATGCTGCCGGAAACCGAGTTTGAGTGGAAGATACCGAAGTGGAGCAATGCCATTGAACGGGATCGGGCGCGCACGTATTTCCAGGCCTATGCGGCAGCAACGGCTCTTTATTTTGTCGAGAAGGCACTGGCAGAGTTGAACGCTGGACGCACGGCTACGTGGTCAGACTTCAAAGTACCGGAAGAAGCGATCGGTTGCGGCTTCCATGAGGCGGTGCGGGGCGTGCTGTCGCACCACGTGGTGATCCGGGAAGGAAAGATCGCCAACTACCATCCGTATCCGCCCACGCCATGGAATGCCAATCCGCGGGACATCTACGGCACGCCTGGCCCCTACGAGGATGCGGTGCAGAATACGCCCATCTTCGAAGAAAATGGTCCGGAGAATTTCAAGGGAATCGACATCATGCGGGCGGTGCGGAGCTTCGATCCGTGCCTGCCGTGCGGTGTCCACATGTATGTCGGCGATGGCAAGGTGCTGGAGGTGAAGCACTCACCCATGTTCGGGGTGGCGGCGGGGCTTAAATAATGGCTGCACAAGCGGAAGGGCCGGTTGCCGCGCCGCGGCGGGGGGAGTTCCGCGGTCAAAGCGAACACGTCGAAAAGCTGGCAGCGAAACTCGATCAATGCGGCGATCCGGAAGTTCGGGCCGCGGCGTTGGAACTGGTGCAGTCAGTGGTGGAGTTGCACGGCGCTGCCTTGCAACGGTTGATCGACCGGTGCATGGAGTCGGCAGAGGGTGAGCGTGTGCTTAGCTCGGCTCTCGAAGATAACCTGGTGGCCGGGATGTTCCTATTGCATTCGTTGCATCCAGACGGTATTCAAACCAGGGTGATGCGCGGCCTGGAAGCAGTTCGGCCTTACCTTAAGTCTCACGGTGGAGATTGCGAGTTGGTGAGCGTGGCCGACGGGGTGGTGCGCCTTCGCTTGCATGGGACATGCGGCAGCTGTCCTTCCTCTTCCCTCACATTGAAGAACGCAGTTGAAGATGCACTGTATGACGCGGCTCCCGACATTGTCGAGATTGTTGCGGAAAATGCGGCGGCGGAAGTTTCTGCCGCGGCGAAGTTGGTTGTTCTAAAATAAGTCGCTTTCGAAGGAGGCATCATGCCCTACGAAAAACCAATGCAATATAGGCCTTCGCTGCGCCTGGAGCCGCTGGCCAAGCCAGTCGATCGCCTGGAAGACGATGCCACCGGGATTAATGTGGAGGATCGGAGGCCGATCGATCCGCGCATGCCTCATATGCCGCCGGCTTAGGGTGCGAGGGGTTCGGGATGAGTAGAACGGAATGGGCGGGGGGAGAAACTGCAGATCCCTCCACGGCACGCCGGAACAGGTCGGCTTCGCTGGGATGACAATGGGGAGGGCTCGGCTTTCCACGATGCGCTGTGATGAAGGAGTGTGGGGCATTATCGCCGGAAAATAGACTCCATGGCACAACAGCTTCCTTTTTTGAATCGAATTGCACGCCGGCCGGCGGCGGCGGAACGGTGCGAGCTTTGCAGCGTTGGGTTGGGTCCGGTTCACCAACACCTGCTTCATTCGGTTAGCCGGCAGATCGTTTGCTCCTGCGATGGCTGCGCCATTCTGTTTTGCGGACAGGCGGGTGGCCATTACCTTCGTATTCCGCGGCGCATACGAGCACTTTCCGATTTTCAGATGCCCAGCCTCCAGTGGGAGTCGCTGATGATCCCCATCAGCCTTGCATTCTTCTATCGCGACGGGGTCGCAGGGCGAGTCAGGGCGATGTATCCAAGCCCTGCGGGCGCTATCGAGTCGGCGCTTAGCCTGGAATCGTGGACAGAAATCGCGGCGGAGCATCCGGCTCTGGAAAAGATGGAACCGGATGTAGAGACTTTTCTGGTGAATCGTGTGAGCACGCCGGAACAGTACTATATCGCTCCGATCGACGAATGCTATAAGCTGGTGGGCCTGATCCGGATGCACTGGCGAGGGCTCTCGGGCGGCACGGAGGTCTGGAAAGAAATCCAGCAGTTCTTCGAGAGCCTCAAGGGCCGGAGCGTGGAGGTAAGAGAAGCCACCCATGCCTGAGCTGCAGTTCAAGATTGAGTCGGCGGAGGCGGTACCCCATGCGGCGACTCCGCTGATTGCCTTGAAATTGCGGATTGCGAATCTGCCAGCGGAACAGGCCATCCACACGCTGACGCTGCGCTGCCAAGTACAGATCGAGCCCTCCAAACGCCGCTATGGCCCGCATGAGCAGGAGAAGCTGCTGGATCTTTTTGGAACACCGGAACGCTGGAGCCGGACGGTGAAACCGCTTTTGTGGATGAATACGACGGTTGCGGTGCCGGGCTTCTCGGACAACGTGCTGGTGGATCTGCAACTCCCATGCACCTTCGATTTCAATGTTGCAGCGACCAAGTATTTCCACGCACTGGATGCGGGAGACATTCCGCTGTGCGTCATGTTCAGCGGTACTGTTTTTTACCAGGGTGGCGGGGACACGCTCCAGGTGGCCCAGGTGCCGTGGGATCGGGAAGCGAATTTTCGCCTGCCAGTGTCGGTGTGGAAAGAGATGATGGAGATGTACTACCCGAATTCATCCTGGCTCAACCTACGGCGGGATGTGTTTGAGCAACTTTATGAGTACAAGGTGCGGCACGGGATCCCAACCTGGGAAGAGGCGATCACGCGGGCGCTGGCCGCAGACGAGGTCAAGGCATGAATTTCGAGGGCGTAGAGAAGGTTGCCGCCGCCGTTCTCTACGAGGGTTACATTCTCTATCCTTACCGGCCCACAGCGATTAAGAACCGCCAGCGCTGGAATTTTGGAACACTTTATCCGCGTGTGTATGCGCAGGCGCAGCGCCCCCAGGAGCCTTTCCGCATGGTGGCCGAGTGCCTGGCGGTGATAGACGGCGAGGCGACGCTGGATGTGCGACTGCGCTTCCTGCAATTGATCCGGCAAAGGGGCGGAATGACCGAACTCACCGATCCTTCTCTGGCGTGGGATGAAGCCGTGGAGAGGACAGTCGAGCAATCGAATCTTGCTATAAACGATCTGCTGACTTCGCCGCTTTGGTTGCGGGTTCCCCTCGACCAGCTACAAATCGAGTTGACGATCGCTGCCCGGATGCTTGACGAGAGAGCGTGCAAGTTGCGCTTTGAGGTGGAAAACGCGACTCCCCTGGCGAGCGGCGCACAGGCAAAACGCGAGGAGGCGCTGCCGTTATCGTTCGTCTCCGCGCATCTGCTGCTGGGCATTCACGGAGCAAAGTTCATTTCGCTGCTCGACCCGCCTGAAGAGTATCGTGCGGCGGTTGCCGGCTGTAGCAATGAAGGCGTATTTCCTGTGCTGGCGGGAGAGGAACCGGATCGAGGCATTCTGTTCTGCTCACCTATCATTTTGTATGACTATCCGAAGATCGCGCCGGAGAGTGACGGCGACTTTTTCGACGGCACGGAGATGGACGAGATGCTGACACTTCGAGTCTTAACCATGACCGACGCGGAGAAGCAGGAAATGCTGAAGGTAGACCCGCGAGCGCGGCGGATATTGGAAAGGACCGAGGCGCTGACAGGCGAGGCTATGCTCAAGACGCACGGAGTCATCCGCGACCTGCGAGAGATTCGGGGGGATGAATCGTGATGGGCGACTGGAATCCTTTCGAAGAAGCCAAGGCTCCGCCGGAGAGCGTGCGTGTGTGGGGCGTCGATTTGCGGGTGGGAGACCGGGTGCGGATTTGTCCGCAACGACAAGCCGACATCATGGATATGGCGCTGTCAGGGAAGGTTGGAGTTATCGAAGCGCTGGAGCAGGATTTTGAGGACAATATTCAGCTTGCGGTGGTACTGGATGACGACCCGGGCCGGGAGTTTGGCATGATGCGCCAACCAGGACACCGCTTCTTCTTTTCGGCCGACGAAGTGGAGCCGGTATGAGCGCGAAGATCCTGGTGGCCTGCGTGGGCAACATCTTCCTTGGCGATGATGGATTCGGGGTGGAGGTGGCGCGGGCTCTGGGCCGGCGGAAGCTGCCCGAAAACGTAACTGTGAAGGATTTCGGTATTCGCGGGTTCGATCTCGCGTATGCCCTGCTGGATCCCTGGGATCTGGTGGTCCTGGTGGATGCCCTACCGCGTGGACAAGCGGCGGGAACCCTGTATGTGCTGGAACCGGACCTCTCCGCCGCCGGGGAGCCGGAAATCAATCCGCACGGCATGGATCCGGTGCGAGTGCTCACTATGGCGAGGTCCATGGGCACGATCTCCGCCAAGGTTGTGGTGGTGGGTTGTGAGCCTCAGGATTTCGGCGATGAGCTGGAAGGGCGGATGGGGCTTTCTGCGCCGGTAGAAGCGGTGGTGGAAGAAGCCGCCGATATGGTGATGCAGCAGGCGGCGAACGGACAACCGAAGTCAACGCAGTTAGAAACAGTGGAGAGGTGACACGATGAACTCAAAAGTTATCCTTGGCGCGCTCGGTTTGGTATTGATCGGCCTGGCCGTGACGGTGGCCCCGGATCTGCGGCGTTATTTCAGGATCCGGTCGATGTAGCTTAAGACATGCACGAACTTTCGATCGCGATCAGCATGATCGACCAGGTACTGGAAGAGTCCGCAAGCCGGGGCGGACTCGATATTGAGGCCGTGCACCTGAAGTTGGGAATCTTCTCCGGGGTGGACAAAGAAGCCCTGCTGTTCGCGTATGGAATGGCGTGCGAAGGCTCGCCTTTGCAGGGGTCGCGACTGGTGATCGAAAGCATTCCCCTGGTGATTTATTGTGAAGCGTGTCAGAAGGAGCGGATACCCCCGTCTGTGTATGAGATCAGCTGCCCGGACTGCGGTACGCCGGGACAGAAGATCGTGAGCGGGCGGGAGATTGAGGTTGCCGCATTGGAGCTTGCATGAGCACACGCATGGTGGAAGTCAGAGCCAGGGTCATGAAGCAGAACGATCTGCTGGCGCGCGGTTTGCGGGAGCGCTTTCGTCAGGCAGGCACCTGCGTCGTGGGTCTCGTTTCCAGTCCCGGCTCGGGCAAGACGGCGTTCCTGGAAAAGCTGCTGGCCGGCCTTGCGCACGATTGCCGTGTGGCTGCGTTGGTGGGGGATCTGGCAACGGAGAATGATGCGGCGCGGTTACGCCGTTCCACGCCGAATGTCCAACAAATCAATACCGGGACCGTGTGCCACCTCGATGCGCAAATGGTGGAGAAGGCGCTCGAATCGTGGCAACTGGACAGGATTGATTTTCTGTTTATCGAGAATGTGGGGAACCTGGTTTGCCCGTCGAGTTACGACCTGGGCGAGGAACTGCGGTTTGTTTTGTTGTCGGCCACCGAGGGCGAGGATAAGCCGCTGAAGTATCCCACGATTTTCAATAGCTCCGATGTTGCCATCCTCACCAAGATGGATCTGGCCGAGGCGGCGGAGTTCGACCTTGCGGCCGCGCGGCGAAATATCGAGAGCGTTCGGCCGGGGATGAAGGTTTTCGAAGTTTCCTCGAAGACGGGCATGGGCATGCAGGCGGTCTTTGATATGCTTCATGCGCAATTGTCGCGATCGCGTCACTCGCAGACCGCGGTGATCGGATAGAGACGACGGGCGAAGTTGTTTGCCGGTGTGGTCCCTCCACGGCTTGCGCTCTTAATGAACACATTGTAAGCAGGGGCTTCTAAAGCCCATATCATCCTGACCTTTGCGGCACGACTAAACGTCGTGCCCTAATACAAACCACGCGAAGATCCCTTGTAGGGCGAAGAGACCGACCTCCGGATGCCGGCGTAATAAACTCAGGCTATGACAGCAACGCCTGATCCGAACGAGAAGCTTCAGACACTCAGCATCCACTCCGGGCGGCATGTGGACCCGGCTACGGGCTCGGTTACAACACCTCTCTACACCTCAACGACATTCGAGCGGGATGCTGATGGGCAGTTTTCGCGGCATTTCTTCTATAGCCGGATCGACAATCCGAACCGCAGCTCGCTGGAACAGTGCCTGGCCGACCTCGAGGGCGGAGTGGAGGCGGTTGCGTTCGGTACGGGCATGGCGGCAAGCCTGGCAGTGTTTCAGGCGCTGTCGCCAGGGGATCATGTGGTTCTTCACCGCGACTTATATTTTGGAGTGCGTGAGCTGGTCACCAGCGTTTTCTCGCGATGGGGTCTCAAGCATTCGTTTGTCGATATGCGGAATGCCGAGGAGCTACGCCGGGCGTGCCAGCCGGAAACAAAGCTACTGTGGCTGGAAACACCGACCAATCCGCTGATTGAGGTGGTCGACATTGCGCCAGTCGTCGAGTTGGCGCGCAATCTCCAGATTCCACTGGTTTGCGAGAATACGTTTGCCACGCCCGTGCTGCAGAACCCGCTGCAGATGGGCGCAGACATGGTTGTCGTTGCCCTGACCAAGTACATTGCCGGACATTCGGACGCGCTGGGTGGCGCCGTGATCTTCGGCAAGAAATCGGATCTCACGTCGCGCATTAAGGATTTCCAGCGGGTTGGGGGCGCTGTGCTTTCTCCTTTTGACTGCTGGCTGATTCTGCGGGGGGTGCAAACGCTGGTGCCGCGGGTGCGGCTGCATTGCGAGAATGCGCGCCGAGTGGCAGAATTTCTGTCGCATCATCCCGGTGTTTCGGTGGTTCACTATCCCGGGCTGTCCAACGATCCCGGACATGCGATTGCGAAACGGCAGATGCGCGACTTTGGAGGGATGCTCTCCTTTGAGATCCGCGGTGGGCGTGAGGAGGCGTTCGCGATGACTTCACGGCTCAAGCTGATTACACGCGCTACAAGCCTGGGCGGTACGCATAGCCTGATTGAACACCGGGCTTCGATCGAGGGAGTTTTCTCACGGTCGCCGGAGTCCTTATTGCGGTTTTCCGTGGGGCTCGAGGGCGCGGAGGATATCATTGCCGACCTGGACCAGGCGCTGCGCGGGGCAGGCATTGGCTAACAGGCTGCTGAAAAACGTAGGATGGTAGGGCTCAAGACAGGGGGAGAGAGATGACGCGCAAGCTGACTATGGCGCAAGCTATCGTTCAATTCCTGAAGGCTCAATACACCGCGAGAGACGAGAAGGAGCAGAAATTCTTTGGCGGTTGCCTGGGCATCTTCGGGCACGGAAATGTTGCCGGTATAGGACAGGCACTGCAGCAAAATCCTGATCTTCCCTACTACCTGTTTCGCAATGAACAGGGTATGGTGCACGCGGCGGCCGGATTCGCGAAAATGAGCAATCGTCTGCGCACGCTCGTCTGTACTTCATCGATAGGGCCGGGGGCCACGAACATGGTTACCGGAGCGGCCCTCGCGACTATCAACCGGCTCCCCGTGCTGCTGCTACCCGGCGACATCTTTGCGCGGCGCAATGTGGCTCCCGTTTTACAGCAACTGGAGTCAACCGCGAGCCAGGACGTTTCGGTGAACGATTGCTTCCGTCCCGTTTCCCGCTATTGGGATCGGATTCAGCGGCCGGAACAGATCCTGACGGCGCTGCCAGAAGCGATGCGCGTGTTAACGTCGCCGGCGGAAACGGGGGCCGTGACGCTGGCCCTGCCACAGGATGTGCAGACGGAGGCCTACGACTACCCGGAAGAATTCTTCGCACGGCGAGTGTGGACGGTTGCGCGGCCACGCGCCGATCGTATGTTGGTGAAGCAGGCAGCGGAGTGGATACGGTCTTCTCAACGCCCGCTCATCATCGCCGGCGGTGGAGTCATTTATGCCGGGGCTACTGAGACTTTATCGGGCTTCGCCGGCCGCACCAAAATTCCCGTAGGCGAGACACAGGCGGGCAAAGGTTCGCTGCACGCGGACCATCCGCAGTTGGCGGGCGCGATTGGAGTGACGGGAACATCCGCGGCTAATTTGCTGGCAGCCGACGCGGATCTGGTGATCGCGATCGGAACCCGACTTGGAGACTTCACGACGGCTTCGAAGACAGCCTTCCAGAATCCCGGGGTGCGGTTTGTGAACATCAATGTGGCCGAGTTCGATGCGTTCAAACACGCTGCGCTCCCGTTGACAGCGGATGCCCTGGTGACGCTGGAAGAACTGGAAAGCGAACTGTCATCGTGGCAAATACCGCAGAGCTACGCCGGGCTGGTAACCCGTTTGCGAAGCGCCTGGGAGGAGGAAGCTGATCGTATCTTTGCTCGGCGGCACGGGCCACCGCTGAGCCAGGGTGAGGTTATTGGCCTACTCAATGAGAGCCTCGGACCTCGTGACGTAATTGTGAATGCCGCGGGTAGCCTGCCCGGAGATCTGCACAAGCTGTGGCGGGCGCGGGATCCCAAGAGCTATCACATGGATTACGGATATTCGTGCATGGGGTATGAGGTCGGCGGCGGGTTGGGCGCGAAGATGGCTGATCCGAGCCGCGAGGTGTATGTCCTGATCGGGGATGGATCGTACCTCATGATGGCGCAGGAGATTGTCACCAGCCTGCAAGAGAAGATCAAGCTGAACATCGTGCTGTTTGATAATCATGGGTTCTCGAGCATCGGGGGGCTGAGCCGGGCGTGCGGCAGCGGTGGGTTTGGCACGGAATACCGTTATCGCGAGGAAGGCCTTACCGGACCTGTGGTCTACACGGATTATGCGACGAATGCCGCCAGCCTCGGAGCCTATACCGTGACTGCGCACAGTTACGATCAGTTGGCGGCCGCTTTGAAGGATGCCAGGAATCAGACGCGTACGTCCGTGGTTGTCGTGGAAACGGATTATCACGATCGTGTGCCAGGGTATAACTCCTGGTGGGATGTGCCGATTGCCGAGGTATCGGAGAGCCAGGCGGTGCGGGAGGCGCGGGCCGCCTATGTGGAGGCCGTCAAGAAGGAGCGGTATTTCTGGCCCGCGCCGCAGCTTCGAGCAGATGGCGATGAAAAATCTGCCGGCGCCTCCGGGCCCGAGGACAAAGATCAACTTACCGGAGCGGGTTCTCCGGCATCGAGATAGTTCGACTGCGATCGCCCGGTCATGGCGGGGACTTCAGATATGCCACAGTGGCGCTTGCATCCGTCAGCGAGCCCGGTCCGCGGGCCTTACTCCCATCGCAGTAAGCGTCGCTCCATGCAACGCTTTTGATCGCAGCAGCAGGACCCAGTCAAGGCTGGCTGGGTCGATTCCCTGGAGCAGTACCCCTACCGTTACATTTGTTTGGCGAGACAGCGGCTGCAGGGGCTGGCGGGATGACAATTCATTTGGGCTACTTTCATCCCCTTCGTTGGGCCGAGGGCCGCACGGCAAGTCAAATGCTGTTGAGGTAATTGTCGAGTTCCCACTGGCTGATGCTGTTGTGGTAGCTCTCCCACTCGGCGGTTTTCACTTCGATGTAGTATTTGGCGTATTCCTCACCCAGGGCGTTGCACACGACATCATCCTGCGCCAAGGCCTGGACAGCTTCGTGCAGGTTGGCGGGCAGATGGCCGATGCCGCGAGATTGCAGTTCCTCCCAAGAGACCTCATAGAGATTGTCGTGGTTTGGGGCGCCGGGATCGGTGCGCTGGTCGATGCCGTCGAGGCCCGCCGCCAGCATCGCCGCACAGGACAGGTAGGGGTTGGCGGCCGCATCCACCATGCGATTCTCAATGCGTCCGGATCCAGGGATGCGAATCATCTGGGTGCGGTTGGCGGCGCCGTACGTGATGTAGACAGGGGCCCAGGTGGCTCCCGATCGGGGCCTGCCGCGAATGAGACGCTTGTAACTGTTGACCGTGGGCGCAAGGATGGCACTCAGCGCAGGTGCGTGGCGGAGAATCCCTCCCATGAACCAGCGGCCTTCCGGGGACAGACCCAGCGGATCGCTCGTGCTGTGAAACAAATTTTCATTGGTGGAAGAGCTTGCCAGGCTGAGATGACAGTGAGATCCATTGCCCGTGAGGTTGGCAAATGGCTTGGGCATGAAGGTGGCGAGCAGGCCCTGCTCTTCGGCCAGAACCTTGACCATCCATTTATAGAAGATCTGGCGGTCACAGGTGGTTAATGCTTCGGCGTATTTCCAGTTGATCTCAAACTGGCAATTGGCATCTTCATGGTCTGCAGCGTAGGGCTGCCAGCCCAACTCCCGCATGCAGCCGATGATTCGGGTCAGCAGGTCGAGGTTGCGGTTCAGAGCGCGCATGTCGTAACAGGGCTTGGGCGCGTTGTCCATGGCATCCCAGGGAAGGCAAGAACCATCCTGGCCTCGCTTGAGAAGCATGAATTCGGGCTCCATACCCACCATGAATTCGTAACCGCGTTGGCGCGCTATTTCGAGCTGGCGAGCCAGGATTCTGCGCGGGCAGTATTTTGTTGGCTGATTCTCGACCTGGAGCAGGCCCGGTACCCAGGCAATATTTTTTCGCCACGGGAGGACGATCATGGCCTGCATGTCCGGAACGGAAACCAGGTCGGGATGATGGGGGCCCTGGCCCACGTCTCCAGCAGCGAAGCCGGCGAAACCAGCACCCTCTGACACCATATCCTCGAGGGCAGTTGCCGGGACCAGCTTGGCTTTAGGGATTCCGCTCATTTCGACGAAGGAGCAGAGGAAATATTCGATGCCTTTTTCCTGGATGAATGTCTTGAGGTCTGAAGTCAAGTGTGCCCCTCCGTTCAAGGTAATTGCTTAGGTATTCGGGATTGCGTGTCGCACATTTGGCAAAAACGAGCGCGATGGCGGCCATTCCGAGGTTCGCTGCCCGGGAAAGAAACTGCAGATCCCTCCACGGCACGCCGGGACAGGTCGGCTGCGCTCGCGATGACAAAGGGGAGGCCTGCGGGAAAAGGGGAGGGCTGCGGTCGAGATAACAATTTCGTTACTCCTGGTGCTTTTCTCTGTTATTTCGCCGTCGGCTGACTACTGCGAGACCGCAGCCGCGGCTTTTTCCCCGAGCAGTCTGCCTTGGGCAAAACGAGCCGGCGCGAATGGCTGCATGAGGACCGCCGGCTTGCCGGTTGCGATGGTTTCCGCCAGGCACTTGCCGGCAATCGGGCCGGCTTTGAATCCCCAGGTTCCCCAGCCCACATCCATATAGAAGTTATCCAACTGCTCGGCGGCGCCCATGATGGGAGCATAATCCGGTGTCATGTCGCAGACTCCAGCCCACTGGCGAAGAATCTTGATGCCGTGGAGCTGGGGAAATAGCTCCAGCGTGTAGGTAGCCATCTGTTCCAGGGTGGGCAACGTAGAGCGGGTGCAATAGGTGTGGTACGGATCGACCTCGGAGCCAATCACTAATTCGCCTTTCGGGGTCTGACTGACGTAGACATGGAGGTTGGAGGAAACGATCACATGATCGAGGAAGGGCTCGATCAACTCGGTTACGCACGCCTGGAGCGGCTGGGTAACGATGGGCAAGGGGACACCCACCATATCGGAAATGGTTGTGGCCCATCCCGCAGTCGCGTTCAGGATCGCGCCGGCCGATACATCGCCCTTCGTGGTCTTCAACGCTGTGATTTTTCGGCCGGTGACTTCGAAGCCGGTGACGGTTGTGAACTGATGCACTTCAATGCCCATGGCATCGCAGGCGCGGCCGTAGCCGTACACTACCTCGTCGTGCCCGATCGTCCCTCCGGGCGGATGATATAGCGCGGCGAGCACGGGCAGGCGCGGACGGTCAGACATGTCCATAGCAGGGACCATGCGCCGTAGTTCTTCGCGACCAACCATGCGGCTATCCACGCCCATAAGGCGATTGTTCTCGGCGCGGATGCGCAGGCCGGTGATGGCGGAGTCGGTGTGGGCCAGGGTGAAATGTCCGCTTTGATGAAAGTCCAGCGAGCAGCCCAGATCGCAGGTGAGGCCCTCGTACAAGCGCAGCGAGGCGTCGTAAAAGGCGATGCCGGGGAAGGTGCGGTAGTTCGAGCGGAGGATGGCCGTGTTGCGGGTACTGTTGCCACAGCCGATATAGCCCTTGTCGAAGAGAGCTACTTTGCGAATGCCGTGCAATTTGCCCAGGTAGTACGCTGCGGCGAGCCCATGGACTCCCGCGCCAACAATGGCAACGTCATACGTGGGTTTCAATACGTGCCTGCCCCACATGACAGGCTGGATATCATGCGCCTGCATGTGCAGCTCCCAACCATTGTTGCTGTGCGATCAGTCCAAAAGGGCTCGCGCCAGCATGGAGCAGGGCTTCCCAAACATGCTCTGCCACATCACGAGTGGTCAAAAGAAAAAATCCCTGGCCGCGAAGGATGACAGCATTGACGTGAGCCAGCCGGGTTTGGCGCGCAGCCCCCTCCGGCATCGCAGCCTCGTTCACATTCAACGTAGTGAGCTTTTCCAGCACCTGCCGGGATTTTGGTCCAGCGAGCAGGATTGCGCTGTACAGGGAAGTGAGGTCGGTGATGGAGGAAGAAGGGGTGAAGGCGATGGGTTGCGGTGAGGTTACAAGCCGACGGGTGGATGTGAGCTTCCACAGGCGAGCCGGTGCCGGAAATTCATCGGCAGTGCCACGAAGATCAAGTTTCGTGAGATAGCTGACGTCAGAGATGCCGGCGGATGAACGGAGCTGGGCAAGTTCGCTGAAGGCGTCTGTATACCAGGCAGGCAGTTGCCAGCCGAAGAAATTCCTAAGGCCACCCTGAGCCTGAAGATGACAGCGATGCAATCCAGAGAGACGTTCCATTACATTTTCAACCGATCGCCGGCAGGATCATAGAAGACGCCCTCGACTACATCCGCAGGATAGTCGATGGAATCGCAACGAAGAGTAATGCGGGTTCCCTGCGTGGCCTCTGAGGGCGTAACCCAGGCCATCCCAATTCCCTTTTGCTTTTCCCACGAATAGCGAACACTCGTGGCCCACCCCACCGGCCTGCCGTCGACGAGCACCGGGGATCCGTCGGCGGGGATTGCGTTTCCCTCCAGTTCGAATCCCACCAGCAACCGCTCCAGCGGATTCCGCTTCAGCCGGGTCAAAGCGGCTCGGCCAATGAAGTCCGGCTTATCCAGTTTCGCGACCCAACCCATGCCGGCCTCATATGGATTGCTCAGCGCATCCGTATCGACACCCACGATGATGTGCTTCTTCTCCAGACGCAACACGCGTTGTGCTTCTACACCAAAGGGCCGTATGTCTACGCCAGATCCGGCGCGGAGCAATTGCTCCCAAAGATAGCTACCGTATTCGGCCGGCACCACAATTTCCCAGCCCATCTCGCCGACGAAGCCGATGCGCATCATGGTGGCGGGAACATCCGCAACCAGAGCGTGGCGCCAATCCATGTAGGGAAAGGCGGTGGTGGAAAGATCGCAGTTCGTCAGCTTTTGCAGGACCTCACGTGAGTGGGGGCCGGCGAGATTCATGGAGGCCAGGCCGGCGGTTAGATTGGTGATGGTTACACTCCATCCTGCCGCGGCGGCCCACCATTCGAGCCACTGATGCACAAAGTCCACATTGGTTGTGGTGGTGGTTACGAAATAGCGCTGCTCTTCCATGCGGGAGATGGTGCCATCATCCACGATTGTTCCCAGTTCATCGCAAAGCACGGAATACCGCGTGCGGCCTACCGGGAGGGTGGAAAATTTATGAGTAAAGACCAGATCGAGGAGACGGCCCGCATCGGGGCCCTTGACTTCGATTTTTCCCAGGGTGCTGACGTCGATGATGCCGGCGCGCTCACGGACGGCGCGGTATTCCTGTTCGATGCAGTCCTGAGGGGGAGAAACGTAGTAACGCGGCCGTTTCCAGTCACCCATATCCATCCACGTTGCGCCCAAGCGATCATGCTGATCGTGCATGGGCGTACGGCGCACAGGATGATGCCTCATGCCGGCGAGCACTCCAAGGGTTACGGGAGGCGCGGGGGGCCGGCTGACCGTGGCGCCTACCTCGGCGACGGTTTCCCCCGTTATGCGGGAACAGAGGTGGATGGCAGCCGTCTGGCACATGCGGCCCTGGCAGGTGCTTTTGCCCAGCTTGGTGACGCGCTTGATCAACTCAACGTGAGTGATACCGGATTCCACAGCCTGGGTAACATCGTGTCCGGAGACATCCATGCAGAGACATGCGATGGCGTCTCGAGCCTGGGCCGACGGCGGGAGTGGATATCTACGAGAGGTGATGCCCTCCCCGGCAGCCGCGCCGACGACAGCGATTGCCTGTTTGCCGGCCGACCGAATAAGGCCCAGGTCCGGAAGGAGAGGACCGCAGATCACCACCAGGTCGACCCGGTGAGTCCCATCTTTTGTCACCAGCGCGGTGACGTGTTCCGAGCCGCGCGCGCTGACTACGGAATCGACGCCTACACTGGCTACAATATGGACGCCGGCTGCCTCAAGATCGGTGACCAGCGCGGCACATCTTTCCAGCTCTCCTACCAGCACCGCGCGACGGCCCGGGACGAGGCCGTGGCGGTGGATCATCCGCGAGACAGCTGTCGACAACATGACCCCGGGCAGATCATTGTTGGCGAAAAGGTATTGTGTTTCATAGGCGCCGGTTGCCCAGATGATTCGGCGGGCCCGCAAGTGAAGGAGGTTCTCCGCATTGGGACGCCCGTAGCCGGCCTGCACTGCGCCCAGGAGATTGCCCTCGTATACCCCGAAACAACTGCAACTCAAGAAAACTTCTATCTGCGGATGAGCGTGGACCTGATGGGCCAGTTCCTCCGGTCCGCTGAGAGCAAGTTCTTTTTCGAGCAGGGCCACGCGCATCCCGGGTGATTCCGAAACGGATTCGAGAACAGCTTTCAGGCCGCTGGGTCCACCACCGACCACGACAACATCGAAGTGGAGGTAAGTGTGCTCATAATGATGTTCGGATTCAGCGAGCGGGGGAGCCGGCGGAAAGCGCTTTGCGGCCGGAACATCGAGCCCGCGATGGACATTCAGGTTCTGCGATAAGACGGACAGTCCGCTACGAGCGGGCACGGTGCAACTGCGCATGTTGGGCACGCCATCGATGGTCACCATGCAGTTGGGACATGAGCCCGTCAGGCAAAACAAGCCTCGAGGGCGCCCGTGTTGGTAGCTGTAAGTGAAAGTACGGACCCCCGCGCGGTACAAAGCGGACGCCACAGTATCTCCGGGCCGGGCGTGCACCGTATTTCCGTTCCATTGGAAAAGGATCTGATCCATCAGCCAGACTGCGCCTCATCCTGCGGCAGCAGCGTTTCAAGGACCTCATTGGTCAGGGTATTACGATGGGCTTTAAACCATTCGCCACAGCCGCCGCGATGGCACCACCACTCCCACTGGGCACCGGCGATGTTCCGCTTATAGAGGGCATATTGGAGGAAGTCTTCGAAGTGAGCCTCGGGTTGGGGCCTGCGGCGCAATTCACCGCCAAAGCGAAACTCGTAAACGCTTCGCTCGCCACAGTTGGGGCACTTTAAGAGGAAAGACATCCCTTATTTCCCGAACACTTTGCGCGTTCCAGCCAGAGGAATACCGCAGATCATGGACGCTTCCATGGTGAGCGCCGCCATATCCTCGGGCTCGAGGTGGTGTACGTCCGACTTGCCGCAGGCCCGGGCGAGCATCTGGATTTCGAGAGTCATGGCACGAAGCAGGTTCATGGCACGGTCCGCTCCCTGGTCGATATCGAGGCGTTTCATCAGCTCGGGATCCTGGGTGGTGATACCGACCGGGCAGCGCCCGGTGTGGCAATGGTGGCAATGGTAGGGTTCCGTCCCCAGAGCGCGATAATCCTCCACGTAAAGAGCCTTATTGCAATTGAGGCTGATCAGGGCCGCGGTACCGATGTAGACAGCATCCGCGCCCAGGGCAATGGCCTTGGCCGCATCTACGCCGTCGCGGATTCCGCCGGCAATGATGAGCTGGACCTCGCCATAGAGGCCGCAGTCTTCGAGAGCGGCGCGCGCTTCGCACACTGCGGCGAGCGTAGGGATGCCGGTGTGCTCCTGCAAAATGGCCGGCGAGGCGCCGGTCCCACCTTCCATGCCATCCACCACCACGACATCCGCACCTGCCTTGGCGGCAAGCTTGACGTCATCGAACGTGCGGCTGGCGCCGAGCTTGACGAAGATGGGCACCTCGCCATCCGTGGCTTCGCGCAACTCTTCGATTTTGATCACCATGTCGTCCGGCCCGAGCATGTCAGGGTGGCGCGCCGGGCTGCGCTGGTCGACACCGACCGGCAGATCGCGTTGGTGGGCGATGGTCTCAGAAACTTTGGAGCCGAGCAAGAGGCCGCCAGTGCCGGGTTTTGCTCCCTGGCCGATGGTCAGCTCGATGGCACTGGCTGCACGCAGATCATGCACATCGATTCCATAACGCGAGGGAAGCACTTCATAGACATAGTCTTTGGCGAACTCTCGCTCCGCCGGCGAAAGGCCGCCATCGCCTGTGGTGTTCGACGTTCCGACCCTGGCGGCAGCCTTGGCCAACGCGGCTTTGGCGTTATAGGAGAGGGCTCCCCAGCTCATGCCGGTGATCATGATAGGGATTTCCAGCTCCAGAGGACGTTTGGCAAAGCGGGTACCGAGCACAGTCCGGGTGGAACACTTTTCACGGTATCCCTCGAGGGGAATCCGCGTGAGGCCGCAGGGGAGGAAGGTCAGGTCGTCGAAAGTTGCCCAACGGCGCTGGCGCAGCGTACCGTAACCGCGAATTTCATAGATGCCGGTTTCCGCCTTGGTATGAATGCCCCGCATGACCTCGGCGGTATAGGTGCCGCTCGTTTGGAGCAAAGGCCGCGAACCATTTTCATGCATCAGGGCATGTCCTTAGAGAGCATCCTGCCAGGTTTCCCAATTGTGCTTGTCAAAGTTCCATAATTGGCGGCCGGCGACGACCTTGGTGAAATCCTGTCCGGCCGGCTTTTGGGAGCGCAGCTCGGGCGGGAGATGTTTGGCGAGCAGGCTGTCGAGCAGCCCCGCTTCCTCGGAAGAGATGGGCTCGATGACGGCGTCCGTGCCGAGAGCCCCGATTTTGCCGCCCACATAGCAGGTGGTGGCGTACATGGAGTCGGCAAAGGCATGGCCGGTGTCGCCACAGACCACCAGAGTTCCCTTCTGCGCCATGAAGCCAGCCATGTAGCCGCAATCGCCGCCCACCAGCACCAGGCCGCCTTTCATAGAGACGCCCAGGCGGGCCGCGGCATCACCATGAATGACAACGGTGCCTCCGCGAATGGCTGCAGCAGCGCCGTTTCCTGCTCCTCCCTGAACCACGACATGCCCCCGCATCATCGATTCGGCCAAGCCCCAGCCGGCACTTCCTTCGACGTGGATTTCCGGGCCATCGACCAGGCCCCCACAGTAGTAGCCAACGCTGCCAAGGAATCGTACCTTCCCCGATTGCAGAAGGGCCACGGCGAGGTTGTGCCGCGCGTTGGGATTTTCCACGCAAATCTCCGCCTCTTCCTGGAGACGGGTGCGCAGGAGCGCGTTTAGTTCCCGGGTAGAGAGTGGCGCGGCATCGATGGTGGTTACTGCTATCTGGACCAAACACGCACCTCCTCGACCTGGGCCTCAGCGACTTTAAAGTTGCCGGGAAGGGCTGAGCGGATGGCAATCTCCTCGGTGGCTACGGCCACGAATTCGTCCGTCTCGGCAACGACCAGGGGCTTGAAGGCGTAGGGATCCTTCACCAGGCCCATGGCGTTGGCGGTGACGGCCAGGCAAGAGAAGGCTCCATCCATGTCGCGTATGACTCCATCCAGGGCCTTGCGCAAAGTATCGCCGCGGTTGAGGGCTTCCGCCAAGTAGACGGCCAAGACTTCGGAGTCGTTTTCGGTAACAAACTCGATGCCACGCTGCTCGTACTTGCGGCGTAACTGGTGGTAGTTGGTGATATGTCCGTTGTGTACGACGGCTACATCGGCGGCCCCCCGGCCCCAGAAGGGCTGCGAATGACTGAGATCCACGATCGATTCCGTGCAGAGACGAGTGTGCCCTATCCCATGCGTGCCGCTGAAAGCGGAAACATGATGTTTGCGCTCCAGGAGCCGAGGGCTACCTACCTCCTTGGAGAGTTCCATGGCATGACCAATGCTGAGGACTCGAATGCCCTTGCCCAGGGACTCGATGGTGCTGGTCATCACGGGCAAATCGATCTTGCCCTTAACGACAAAACGAACATACACGCCGCTCGAGGAGATTTCCGAGGAACCATGCAGAGTCTCGGCAAATAGCTGGACGGCTTCCACATTTTCGGCGATGGCCTGCCCGGACATGTTCAGTTCATCGCCGGCCTGAACGCGTACGATGTAGCCGGCACGGTCTGAGGGTCCGACGAGGGCGACGCCGGCCGAATCAGGTCCGCGGCGGCCAAGAGCCTCGAGCATACGGAGTATGGTGACGCCAAGATGGCGGTCGATGCCGTCGGATTTTCGGAAGAAGCCGAGGATTCCGCACATGGGTGGGGCTGAGATACTTTCCGTATTCTTGTAGTATACCCGAAGGCTGGGTGGAAGACGGGGTTGGTGGCCAACTGTTTGGCACGAAACGAGACTATCAGCCGGGAAAGGAAGTGCAGATTCCTCCACGGCACGCCGGGACAGGTCGGCTTCGCTCGGCATGACAAATTCTTTTGGGAAGGGGGGCTCCAAGCACGGGAGGGCCAGCTGGCGGTAGACTTGTTGTCCAATTCGGGAGGTGGCTCATGGGCTACCGGAAAAGTTTTGTTGCCTGCCTTCTTCTGCTGTGGACCCTGGTTGGTGCCGGCAAGGACAAGAAGAAGGCGGTTTTGCCGGGCGACATTCTCCAAGCGCAGACCGTGCTGGTCGTCATTGAGCCCCTGGCGGGCGTGGCAGTCGAGGATCCGAACGCGAACTACATAGCTCGGGACGATGTCGAGAAGGCTCTGATGAAGTGGGGCCGTTTCCGGATGGCCAATGATGTGTCTACCGCCGATCTGGTCATTTACATCCGCAAGGGCCGGGGGAAGATTGCTGAACCAACCATTGGCGGCATCCCGAACAACAATCGGCCGGGCATTATTCAACCCACAGACTCGGGCGCCCGGATCGGCGCCAGCCAAGGGCGGCCGCCCCTGGCCGGCGATCCCACCAATCCTCAGGAGCCTGAACCTCGTCCCCAGGTAGAAGCTGGAGATCCGGACGACGTGTTTGCGGTGTACCGCGGCAAACGGGACAATGTGCTCGACTACGCGCCGGCATGGCGCTATCGAGCAAAAGACGCGCTTGCATCGCCCAGCGTTCCGGCGGTCGATGAGTTTCGAAAGGCGATCGCAGAGGCGGAGAAACAGCAAGCGAAAACGCCTTAGGCCTTCGGCTCAACAGCGACGCGCGGCTTTGCTCACGCTGAGCGTTCTCGCAGCGGCTTTCCTGGCTGGTGCTGCGACTCGACCAGGGCAGCGGGTTGAGCTTTGCGGTCTCCCTGCTCGGGTTCCGGTTTCGCGCACTGATTGTTCAGAAATCCGCCGCCCAAGTTGTCGAATGGATGGACCCAGCGAAGTTGATCGGTCGGATCAGGGCGCGCATCCTTGACGGCAAGGATACGAAACCCGCAGTTTTTGCAAACAGAAACTCTCTCCAAAATTGCGTCTCCAGGTTGTTTGGCGTTGGAGGCCCGCCAAGGCATGCTGCATTTGATGCAATCAGGTTCAAGAGTGAGGACGGCGATTTCTTAAAAAAAGTTTAGATTGTAATCCTCGGGTTTATGAACAAAATCTGGCAGCAGGGGCTTCAATAAAGCCCTGAGCTACCCAATCTTCGTTCTCACGCAGACTCCAGAGTCGAAGTCTTTTGGCGGGTTGGGTGCGGCACGACTCTAAAAGTCGTGCCCTGATACGAACAACGCCAAAAAAGTGCTCCAAAATTGGTACTACCGACAGAGGCGGAGGGTGGGCGATGATGTTCCGTGGATGAGCCGCCAATCAAGAGTTTCCCGGGGCGTAGCCGCAATGCTTCTCCTGGCTGTCGGGAGTTTGTTCGCCCTGGCGCAGGATGGAGCGCCGAAGCGACAGAAAATCGGCCTCGTTCTTGAAGGAGGCGGTGCGCTCGGGCTGGCGCATATCGGTGTGCTGGAGTGGCTCTACGAACACCACATTCCGGTGGACCTGGTGGCGGGCACCAGCATGGGCGGGCTGGTGGGCGGCTTTTATGCTACGGGCCGAACTCCAGAAGAGATTCAGCAACTGATCCAGAGAGTGGACTGGGACCAGGCGCTGAGCGGACAGCTTCCCTTTCGAGACCTCTCCTTCCGCCGTAAGGAAGATGAAATTCAATTCCCCACCCGCATTGAATTTGGTCTGCGCAAAGGCGTCCAGCTGCCGGCAGGATTCAATTCCGGCCAGCAGGTTAGCTTCATTCTCGACCGGGCAACGCTTCCCTACTCGCAGATCAAGAGCTTCAATGATCTGCCCACCCCTTTCGCGTGCGTAGCTACCGACCTCACCACCGGTAAGCAGCACGTCTTTCACGACGGATCGATGGCTTTGGCGCTGCGCGCGACGATGTCGCTGCCCGGAATTTTTACACCGGTGCGCATCGGCAACAACATCTACGCAGATGGTGGTCTGCTGAATAATCTTCCTGTGGATGTGGCACAAAATATGGGCGCGCAGCTGACGATTGCGGTTTATCTGCGGACAGCGTCCTTTAATGCGCAGCAGCCGCTCTCTTCCTTCTCTGTTCTAGGACAGTCATTGAGCGTGATGATCGCCGCCAATGAACTCAAGAGCATGCAGATGGCAGACGTTCTGGTTACCGTCCCATTGGAAGATTACACATCGCTGGACTACAACCAGGCGGCCAAGATCGTGCGCGCGGGTTACGAAGCGGCGGCAGGCAAGAGTGCAATCCTGAGCAAGCTGGCGATAGACGATGCGGCGTGGAAGGCATACGTGGAGGAGCGGGAGAAGCGCACGCTGCATACTCCGGTGCCTCAGTTCGTCGAGGTGACCGGGACATCTCCCGCGCTGGCCAGCAGGATCGAGCGGCGGCTGAAGCCCGACATCGGCCAGCCTGTGAACAACGATAGCCTGGAATCGCAATTCACCAGGATCGCCGGGAGCGGACGTTTTGCTGCGCTGAGCTACAGCCTGACAAACAAGAACGGCATACCGGGCCTTCTGGTTTCGGCCCAGGAAAAGTCGTATTCGCCGCCCATCGTTCGGCCATTGATCAGCATCGACGGAACCAATTACAACGAGGTGCTGTTCAGCGCGGGAGCGAGAATTACCTTTCTGGATTTTGGGAGTTTTGGCTCCGAGCTGCGCAACGACGTTATCGTGGGGTCTATCTACCGGCTGGCAACAGAGTATTATCATCCGCTTTCGCCGACCACGCACTTCTTTGTCGCTCCGCGGGGATTGCTGAACACGGACAAGTTTTACTACTACTACGACAACCACATTGACTCACAGTACCGGAAGCGCCAGTTTGGAGGCGCCCTCGACTTCGGATATACCTTCCGGTCGGTGGCGGAACTGCGGCTTGGCTATGAAGCAGCATACCAACGATATTCTCCGGTGATCGGGGATACGACGATCTATCCCGTCCAATCGGGGCGGGTCGGAGTTACGCGGCTTCGCTACGTCATGGATAAGACCGACGATCCGGTCGTGCCCATGCGCGGCATGTCCGTCAACTACCGGGGAGAGTGGTGGGACTCGAACACAGGGACAAACAAGCAGTTTCCGCTTACGGAACTTCGCACGCGATTTCTGTTTCCTCTGAACCGGAAATCCTCAGCCTATCTGACGGCCTCGGGCGGCACGACGTTCGGGTATGAAGATACCGGGATTCCTCCGTTTTCCCTGGGAGGCGGACTTCAGCTGTCAGCCTTTGGCGAGAACGAGTTAATTACCAATCAGTACTATTTGTTCCAGACCGGGTATATTCGCCGGCTGTCGAGGCTGCCGCCCTTCCTCGGTGACACCGTTTCCCTGATAGGAACCTACGAGGCGGGCAAGACCTTCTTCGTGGAAAATGAGCCGCGGGTACCTATGGACGGAATTCTGGGCATTGTCATCAAGACCGTTGTTGGTCCATTCGAGATTGCCGGAACCGCCGGCAATGGCAAGGACCACAAAAAGATTTTCTTCCAGCTCGACCGAGTTTTCTAGGGCTATTTTGGCTGCGAGGCGAGCCAGATACAGACTTCGCGGACTCTTGCCGCCTGGATTGTATTGTCTTTCAGGAAATAGCGCTTTCCGTTTGGGTCGGGATGGAAGGTGGTGGACCCATCGGACCCAACGGTGACATTGCCGGGCGGGGATAAGTCGAAATAACCGCGATCCGGCCGCAGATCGTAGACAACCGTAGTCAGATCCCAACTGGGACGGTCGTAGGGCATCTTCATGTAATCCTTGTAGGCCTCAGCGACAGGATTGCCTGGCGGGAAATCGTGTTCAATGCTGTACGCGGGATACAGAATTCCGGCTCCCACTTCGAAACCGCTGATGTAGATATTCGTAGGCCATTTTGCAAACAGATGAGCCGCTGCCGGAATGTCGGTCATGATGTTGTATTCCGGCTTGGGATTGGGACCGAAGTTTCCCCCCATGATGGTAAGCTCGTGGACTTTTTTACTGACCAGATCCATTCCGTTCAGCGGGCTATAAGCGTCGGGCGGCGAATCGATCAGGCGCGCCAGATTGGTGGAAAAGCCCACCTGGAGGAGATAGACGGCGCCGTCGGGTTCCGCGGCGAGCGTCTTCCGCAACAGCTTCACGGCATCGGAGACGGCCGCCGGATTGGGGCGGAGGTGATGAAGTTCGCAAACCTGGCGAACGTACTTGCCATCCTCCGGCGTTTTGCCATCGTGAACGATACCGACGGGGATGGATCCGCGACCGTAGTACTGGTTGACTAGACGGACGTATTCGGCAGCCCAGGGATTGTCTTTGCTCACGGTCACGGCCAACAACTTCACCTCGCCCCTGGAAGCGAAGGCGTGGAGCATCGCCAGGGCAAGAGCATCGTCGACATCGTTGCCCATATCGGTATCGAAGATCACATGAAGCGGGGTTGCCGCATGCGCGGGGACGAGAACCGCCACGACGAGCAGCGCGGCGACCAGCATCTTGATCATGGGTGCGTCTCCTTCAGAAGAACCATGCGGTAAAGCTTCAAACGATTCCTGTCATCACGGTCAAAGACGGTGAAGTTCGCGACTTCGTCGAGACGGTAGGCGGAGAGAGAGTCCAGGATGTCCTGATCCAAATCGTTCCAACCAAGGTACCATCCGGGCTGATAGTGCAGCGCTTTTTCTGTCAGATCTTCGCTACTGTAACTGTCATTGATCGCTGGAATTCCAGTCATGAGCGACAGCTGGTCGGCACTGGTGCCGAGCAGCAGGCGGTGCACGCCTGGATTTGCATTCACGATAGCCTGGATGGACTTCGCGGCAGAATAAAACTGATACTGGCGGTGAGTGAGGAAACCCAGGATCTCAAAAGCATTGAGGACCACGGCGACTCCCAGCGTGGCCGCCAGCAGCCCGCCCACAACGCGATTGCGGGTTAGGAGCTCCTGGAGGGCCAGGACGGAGATCAGGATCAGCGGTACCAGCATCACGAGGAAGTATCTGGGGGCGTAGTCGTCCTGCCTGCGGAGGATAAACAAGGATTGAGCGGCAAGGGCGATCCAGGACGCCGCAAAGAGGGGATTTCTCCACAGGGCGCGCAACCAAGCCAGGGAGAGCACCAGAACCGCCAGTCCGGCCGGATACAAGATGCGGTCGATCCACATACCGTTTTGCAAGAGCTCAAGTAAATAGCAGCCGGTTTCCTTGAGCTTCACAAGCTGCATGGCGTTGATTTTGAAGAAGTAGCGGTAATCGCCGGCATAGCTGGAGTGCAGGACGAGATATAAGTAGATTGCCATCGCGGTGCCGGCCGTAGCACCTACCACAACAGCCGATCGCGGACTCTTCCTCCAGACCACCCAAAACACTGCTGGAAGCAGAACAAGGGAGGTGGTCTTTGTCAGCAACATGAGGGGAATCAGGAAACACAAGGAGATGGTGGGCCAGGGAACGGACGAGCCAATGTACGAGGCAAGCCACACGGCCAACGTCCATTCGAAGACCATCACAGTGTCCAGAGTGGCCAGCCGGCTAAATGCGAAGGCAAACGGGCTCACTGCCAGAAGGAGTGCGGCAATTGCTCCTGTGAGCCTGGTTCCCCGGTAACGCGGTACCAGCAGAAAGACCAGGACAACGGTAGCGATGGAAAACGATACGTTCACAACGCGTGCCGCCAGAAAGCTCACGCCAGTGAAGTGAAAGACCACGGTCAGCAATGCAGGCCATACGGGAACCGCGACTGCGGGATTGTAGTCTCCTGGAATTTCCCAGTGCCCGACAAGGAAGTGGCGAACCGCGGAGTTAGCCCACCATCCTTCGTCCGTGAATTTGGCTGAATCGAGGAGCCAAGGGGAGTGGTTGGGAAAATCGGCGCGCAGCCAGGCAACGCGCGCGAGGCAGAGGACGAGCGCGAATGCGAGGAAGGTGCAGGCCAGCCAGCGTTCCGCGGCCTTCCGGGGAATGGTTTCAGGGGCGCTACTGGAACCAGCGGGGTTCGTTTGCCTCTCCTTAAGCTACCGTGGCAATGACAGTTTCATTGCCGTCAGCGACTAAAGCCGGGTCGCCCCTCAATAGGCACAAAACGACCCCATCATACTCGTCGAATCGGGCCGGAGTACTGGGCGACTAATGGGTCCACGGTCAACAAGGTGATCCCTTCAACGATTGCCTGCGCCACCAATATTCGATCGAAGGGATCGTTGTGAAGAGGAGGCAAGCTTTCGATCGCGATAGCGTGATCGCTGCCGATCGGTAATTCGGCATAGCCGTTATCTAACAATGCGCGACGTAAGACCCGCGGATCCGCCTGAAAGTCATGCCTGCCGAGAGCTCTTTTGAGAGCGATTTCCCAGAAGCTAGCTGCGCTAAACAAAAGGTCATTCGCGGACTCAGCAATGAGCCTGCGAGCGCTCTTAGACAGGCGCGCCGGTTCGCCCGCGGCCCAAAGGAGGAGGTGAGTATCCAGCAGGAACTTCATCCCTCACCTTCGAAAATCCGGCGTATCTCCGCACTGCCCATCACATCGAAGTCGTCGGGGACTTTGATTTGTCCTGCCAGAAACCCGAGCCGCCGCACTTGTGACGGGTCTGGCGCATCGAGAGCAGTCACCTTGACAAGGGGTTTTCCGGACTTAGCAATAATGAACGGCTCCCCCCTGGAAGCCTGGTCGACCAGCTTCGAAAGATGTGTCTTCGCCTGGTGGATATTGACGGTCTGTATGGTCTTCTTCATATAGACTAAGTTTAGTTGGTTTAGTCTACTCTAAGCGTGTGAAGAGTGAAAGCGCAGGGCAGGAAACGCTCAGTTTGCGCGGATCTTGTTTCCCCAAAGTTTGCGGTGAAGTTCTTTGAAGCGGGCGATGATTTCTTCCTGCTCGGGGTGCTTTCCGTCGCGGACGATGCAGCGCCCGGCCACGAATACGTCGCGAATGGCTGTGCGGTTCAGGGTGAAGACGACTGCAGGCAAAAGATCGTCGCCAGAATGACCTGCGATGGAAACATCCTCGAGATCGACGGTGAAGTAGTCGTTGCTCAGTTGATCCAATGTGAGGCCGAGGGCGCGGGCTCCATTCGCTGTGGCACAGGCGAGAAGGCGCGAGGCGAGCGGCTGGTCCGCAATTCCGTCCAGGATCGCTCTTTGCTGCCGCTCCAGGCGCAAGTGATAGTCGAGCTCGCGCGCGTCTTCGAGGGGATCGATCTGCGCCTGGCTGTCGGATCCCAAGGCGATCGGGATACCCGCGCACATGAACTGATCGGCAGCCAGCACACCGTCTCCAAGATTGCGTTCGGTGGTGGGACAGGAGCACACGGTTGCGCCGGACCGGGCCAGCAGCGCAATCTCTTCCGCGGTCACGTGGATTGCGTGCACGGCGGTGAAGTCAGCCCCCAGCAGGCCTTCCCTACCCAGCAACGCGACTGGAGTCAGACCATATTCACGCAGGCAGGCTTCATTTTCCGCCACCTGCTCGGCCACGTGCATATGCAGAGGCAATTTGCGGTCGCGCGTCCAGGCGGCGATTTCCCTGAGATCGGCCAGCGGTACAGCACGCAGGCTGTGGGGAGCAACACCGATGGGAACATCGACGGAGGCAGCAAGCGTTTCCACGTTTTTGAGGAACGCGGAGCGGGATTCATAGAAGCGGATCTGTCCAGGATCGGGCGGCAACTCGTATCCGGACCGGAGATACGCCGAGCGTAATAGAACGATTCTGATCCCTACCGACTGTGCGGCAGCGATCATCTGGCGGGCGAGCAGGTTGGGGTCATCATACGGCCGGCCGCCGGGAGCATTGTGCAGGTAGTGAAACTCACCCACAGTGGTGGTCCCGCTGAGCAGCATCTCCAGAAACGCCATGCGAGCAACGTCGTAGACGTCCTGCGGATCAAGGGCTGCTGCAGCATGGTACATGGTGCCGCGCCAGGACCAGAAATCGCGACCACTCGTGGCCCTGGATTCTGATTTGCCGCGAATCAGCCGTTGAAAGGAGTGGGAATGCGCGTTCACGAAGCCGGGAAGGCGGGCTCTTCCCGGCGAATCAAGAGGTAGAGACGTCACAGATGCCGCGCCTGTTGGACCATCTGCACCAGTGCGGTCCTGGTTTCCGCGGGAGTGCTCACTTGCGATGGGAATGGCAGGCGAGCGCCCTTCATGCCTTCCTCTGTTTTCATGCGCAGGTGAAAGCCGAGACGATCGACAGAGGTCATGGTCACTTCCCGGGCCTGGAATCCGCCAAAAACACGCGCCAGCAGGATCAGGGCGTCCGCATGGTCAGCGTTCATGTGCTGCAGGATGCCGGGCGCTGCATCTGCGAGCGGGTCAGGATGCGCGCGGCTGTAGTCTTCCGCTGCCACCCACCCCATCACCCCGAAACCGCCTACGTAGTAGACATCCACCACATCCAAACGAAAGAAGGAGAAATCGTCGAAGTCCACCCAGTATTTGCTGTTGGGGTGACGCTCCAGGTAAAGGCTGCGCACTTCCTCCGCTTGGGGTGCTCCGACAGCGGAAGCAGTCCCTACAACAGTGACCCGCCCGGCGCCGAGGGGATCGCCCTCCGCTTCCGGTTGCGTTACCAGCAGGCTGGCGCGCGCATCCTGCAGCAGATTCTGCGTATGCATGGCCATGGTGCTGATCAGGAAGAGGGGGCGCCCTTCACTGTCCAGGGCGTAGGGCATCAAGGAGCCGAAGGGAAAGCCGGGACGCTTGCGGGAAAGTGTGGAAAGACTTCCGGCGCGGCCAAGGTGTAGCAGTGTGCGCGCCCGCTCTGCAAACGATGGCTCAGGAACGGGCGACTGCGTGGCCGCGACTCCAGTGCCGGCATGCTTGTTGCTGGACATGGGGCCCCCTGTCGAGAAGTCTAAATGGTATAAGACAAGAAAACCGGAGTGAGGCGCCGCATGTACACGCCAAAAGCCTTTGAAGTCACGGATCTGCCTTTGCTGCAAGCGGCCATGAAGCAGAGCGATCTGGTCACGCTGGTGACGATGACTTCCAGCGGGTTGGTAGCCACACATCTGCCGGTGCTGCTGAATGAGACCAAGGGGGCTTACGGAGCGCTCAGCGGGCATGTATCGCGCGCGAACCTGCAGTGGAAGGAGACCGATCCCGCGGTAGAGGCGCTCATCATTTTTCTCGGTCTCGACACCTATGTCACTCCTAACTGGTATCCGGCGAAGCGAGAGACGGGCAGAGTTGTACCGACCTGGAATTACGCGGCCATCCATGCCTATGGCCGTATTGAGTTCTTTGAAGACACGGAGCGCCTGAGGAAAGTAGTGACGGAGCTGACCGACAAACACGAGGCCGCTTTCCCTGCTCCATGGAAAATAACGGATGCTCCTACGGCCTATATTGACTCGCAGCTCAAGGCGATTGTGGGTTTTGAGATGGAGATTCTGCGCCTGGAGGGCAAGCAGAAGTTTAACCAGAATCGCTCGGTTGAGGATCGGATGGGGGTTATGAAAGGACTGCTGCGGCTTCAGGATGAGCGGAAAAGACAGGTCGCAGAGTTGATGGAGGAGATCGAATCCCGGCAAAAGGGCCTGTGATACGCTACGGACAATCGGGTCTGCTGTATGTCTCTTGGGTTCACACCGCCTCACAAGGAGATGTGCTCGCGTGAAGACCGCTCGTTTGCTGCTCTCAATACTCGCGCTTTCCAATCTGGCGGCACCCTGCTTTGGAGCATCGGCTGGGAATGTCGAGAAGACCGCATCCACGACCAACTGGAACCAGGCTGCCGCGGCCCATTATTTAGATAGCCGCGAGATCTGGTGGCAAAGCTGGAATCCGGCGAAGAGGGATCACACCACGGTCTGTGTTTCCTGTCACACCGTGCTACCCTACGCGCTTTCGCGGTCCAGCTTGAGGAACTCGCTGGGCGAAGACACTCCGACGGAGCAGGAGCACGTCCTGCTCAACAATGTGCTGCGCCGGGTCACGATGTGGAACGAGGTGAAGCCGTTCTATCCGAACAGCAAATCGGGCCCCACGCTGGCTACGGACTCGCGAGCTACGGAATCTGTACTGAATGCACTGATCCTATCGACCTACGACGCCCAGAAGAACCACCTGACGGATATCACGCGCAGCGCATTTGACAATATGTGGGCGCTGCAGATCAAGTCCGGCGAGCGGGCTGGGGGCTGGAATTGGCAGAACTTCCATCTGGCTCCGTGGGAGTCGGGCGAGTCGCAATACAATGGGTCCGTTCTGGCAGCCATCGCTGTGGGAAGAGCGCCGGACAACTATCGGAACAGCCCGAAGATACAGGAGAATCTGCGCTTACTGCGCGGGTTTCTGCGGCGGGAGTACGGGGAACAGCCGTTACTGAACAAGGTTTACGTGTTGTGGGCCTCGGCCAAGCTTCCTGGGTTACTGAACGGGAGGGAGCGTTCCGCATTGGTGGCGGAATTGGCCGCCAAGCAGCATCCGGATGGCGGCTGGAGCGTCAACGACCTGGGCACGTGGAAGCGACGCGACGACACGCCCGAGGAAACCAAGAGTGACGGGCTGGCTACCGGCCTGACTGTACTGGCGTTGGAACAATCCGGCGCCGGGCGTCCGGAAGCGAAGCGCGGATTGGCGTGGCTCGCGCAGAACCAGAGCCAGGAAGACGGAAACTGGTCCGCCTGGTCACTGAATAAAAAGCGCGATCCTTCTACGGATATCGGCCGATTCATGAGCGATGCCGCCACCGGATTTGCGGTTTTGGCGCTCGAGAACAGTCACTGAGACGATTTACGGCGGTCCCGGCGGCTTTGACTTCGGTCTCTCGAAAATCCAGTTTTCCCAGCAACTCGTTGTCGGCTGGTAGAGAGCCTGCGCTCAAGCGCTTCCCCGCAAGCAGAATGAAACCCGGTGGTTGCAACGTTTGGCAGTGAGCGAATCGCGCGGGCGGGTGCCTAGCGTGGTGCAGGTTCGGCGGTGGATGACGGTGCTTCTTCGGGTTCAGCCGCTGGCGGACGCTGTTTTTTTGTCTTTGTGGCGACCCGGGTTTTTCGTTCCTGAGAGGCTCCGACTACGGCCTCCATACTTTTGAGGAATCCCGGGAGGCTCATCTTTTCGCGAAAACCGGCCAAAAAGGGCTGGATTTTCTCGAACTGGAAATACATCTCCTGACAGGTATCGAAGATCAGGGCTTCGTCGAGCGCACCGTGAACGACGAAAGCAGCGACCATGTCCCAATAACCGTAGACCTGGAGGATGTGCCCGCTGGGCTTGCCTCCTTCCCTGACCAGATTCACAAATTCATCGACAGATTTGGGCATGAACTCACCGCCTACATAATCGCGCGCAGCGCGTAACGCCGTCTCACGGCGAATTTCATAGAGCTTGAGAACGAGTTCCGCCTGTTTGAGGGCGTTCTTGGTTTTCACATCGTCTCCTTCATTGACGAAAGAAATTGCGGGCGATGAATAGCAGATTGGCCGGCCGCTCCGCCAGCCGGCGCATGAAATAGGGATACCAGTCAGTCCCAAAAGGAATATAAACCCGGACACGATATCCAGCCGCAACGAGGGATCGCTGCAGGTCACGGCGCACACCGTAGAGCATCTGGAATTCGAATTCGTCGGGCCGGATCCCACGTTCCTTCGCAAACTGGCGGGTAGCCTCGATCATCTCTTCATCGTGTGTGGCGATGCCGTGATAAATGCCACTGGGCAGAAGGAGCTGCATTAATCGGACGAAGTTCCTGTCAACATCTGCCTTGTCCGGGAAGGCCAAGTCGGGCGCCTCCTGATAAGCGCCTTTGCACAAGCGGATGCGGATGCCGTCGGCCAGCAAGCGGTCGATGTCCGCTTTGCTGCGGTAGAGGTAGGCCTGGATCACAACTCCGACGTGGCCCTGGTTGCTGCTCGTAGCGTGAAGCCTCAGTACGAGGTCGACGGTGGCCTGGGTATAGGCGGAACCCTCCATGTCGACGCGCACGAAGGTATTGGCGGCCACCGCATGGTCGACCAAGCCGGCGGTCAGGGATAATGCCAATTCCGGGTCCAGATCCATGCCCATTTGGGTGAGCTTGACGCTGACATTAGCGTCCAGGCGGCGCTGCTGGATGGCGTCGAGCAAGCGATGATAGACATCCGCAGCTAAACGAGCCTCCTGCGGTGAACGAACATTCTCTCCCAGGCTATCGAGCGAAACGGACATGCGCTGGCGGTTCACCGATGCAGCCGCCTCCAGGGCCTGCTCCACGGTCGTTCCGGCCACGAAGCGGGAAGACATTTTTCCACCCAAAGTAGAGTTCTCCATGAAGCGGCGCAGAGAGGAGCTTCGAGAGAGGGCAATCAAGGTCGACCGCAGTAAGGGCATGGGAACTGCTTATTTTCGCACGCCGGAGGGGAGGAAACCCTTTGGCTGTTTTCCTGATCCAATTCCACATAGAGGAAAATCCGATGGTTAATCAGTGCAGCAATCCGAAGTGCGGCAAGCCGCTCCATTATCTTCGGGAAGGGCGAATTTTCGTCTTCGATCTGCCGGACCCGGAGGCGGCAGCATCGGCGCCGGGAGGGCATACGCGCCGTTTGCGCCACTTCTGGCTGTGCGGAGCCTGCTCAGAAACCATGGTGCTCAAGCAAATTGGCGAACAGGTTCATGTGGCCCTAAAGCCACGCAAGGCAATAGAAACGCTTTCTCGTTTGCGAGCAGTGTGATGCAGGCGGGCCGGAGTCAGCCCTTGACCACCGGCCACTCCGGGGTGAATTCGACCACCTTCCGGTCGTAGGCTCCGGCGAATGCTTCCCAACGGATGTAGGCGATCTCCTCCAGCATTTTGATCCCGTCTTTGATGTAGCTTAGCCGTGAGCGTTCGTCGTGTCCCCAGGTAACGGGTACTTCCTGAATTTTGTAACCGCGCTTCAACGCAATAAATAGTAATTCGGGATCAAAACCCCAGCGCTCGATTCTTTGCAGTTGAAAAATGGTTTGGGCGACGGGGCGGCGGAAGGCTTTAAAGCCGCATTGCGTGTCGGCGAATGGAAGACCCATCACCAGGCGAGTGATGGCGTTGAAGCAACGTCCGAAGAACTGACGGTAGAAAGGCTGTTTGTGCGTTTGGCGGTTGCGTTCCAGCCAGCGAGAACCGATGGCGATATCAGCGCCGTTGCGCAGCGCGTCGAATAGCCGCTCAGCCTCTTCCATGGGGGCGGACATGTCGGCATCGGTGAACATTACAATCTCACCGACAGCATGCAATATGCCGTGACGCACACTGAACCCTTTGCCGCGATTCTCCGGACTACGCAGCAGACGTACCTCGGGATGAAGCTGAGAAAATTCCTCGACGATCGCGGCTGTGTGATCCGTAGACCCATCGTCGACGACCAGAACTTCGGCGTGCCAGCCACGATCCCGAACGCAGCGCAGAACTTCATTGAGCGCTTTTCCGATGCGGGCGCATTCGTTATAAGCCGGAATAACTATACTGAGGTGCGGTCTATCCAAAGGGGTTCCCAAAGTACTTTTCTACAGCCCGATACATTGATACGCGTTAAATTCTACGCTACTCTGCTGCAACCTGCTGCATCTGTAGGGCGGTACGGTTTTAATAGGACGTGAAGCGACCAGGATTGGTTATCAAGTTGCTGCATTCCACAGGCAAGGCGGTCGCCGCGATTGTTTCCGATGTACCATCATTTTGCTGCATCTACTATAGCGGACAAGGGTTACCCTATACTTTGGAGAAGATAGGACCATGACCAAAGCAGACCTCGTTGAGGAAGTGACCCAACTGGGCGATCTGACGCGCCGGGATGGGGAAATGATCGTGGATACCATTTTCGATTCCGTGATTCACGCCTTGCGGACCGGTGACAAGATCGAGATTCGTGGTTTCGGTAGTTTTCGCATTCGCCAGCGCAAGCCGAGAACGGGACGAAACCCCAAGACGGGGGCCAAGGTCGATGTTCCCGCCAAGCGAGTTCCCTACTTTAAACCCAGTAAGGAACTGCGAGACTTGGTGAATCCCAAAGAAAATTCACCGGAGCCGGACGAGAATAAGCCAGAATCGGCCGCCTGAGTTCCGCGTGCGCTGGGACGGATAGATCAGTTGCGCCTGATGTGTGGGCAAGTATGGCCATGGGGCAATGCGGTCAGCGCGGGGCCCGATTTCTTGCGATTCCGATCACGCTCATCATCCGCCCGGTGAAGCCGCGTTCCATCCGATGGGAAAAGTAACGGTCAGTGTGGCAGCCAGTGCATTGCCCGGTAATGGCGATGGCGGTATTCTTCAGTCCCGCCGCCAGCAGCTGCCGCCGATTGGCCTCGGGCAAATCGAGGTGCAGGGCCGGACCGATGTCGCTATGCCCTGGGGGCCGCGCGGTAAGAAACAGCATCGGGTACTTCTCCCGCACGGGATCGGCGGTATACACCTCGGAAAACAGCTCCGCAGCGTAGGAGAATTGGGACTCGAATTGCTGCCGCACTTCATCCCCCACGGCGTAGCAGCACTGGCCAATTCCTGGACCGATAGAGGCGATCAGGTCCTCCGGCCGGGAGCCGAAGTCCAACCGCATGCGCCCTACTCCATTCTCGACGATGCGCGCCAGTGTGCCCCGCCATCCGGCGTGAAAAGCAGCGACGGCCCGTTTCTTCCTGTCCGCGACCACAATCGGGATGCAGTCTGCCGTCTGGATCCCGAGCAACACCCCGGGTTCGTCTGTGATCAGGCCGTCACCTTTCAACACCGCCTGCCCGGTTTGGCTAATGTCCGGCACCGAGACTCTTCGGATCAGCGAGGAATGGATCTGACGTAGCGTGACCAAGCCGAGGAGGTCTTTCCCCCTGGTGACAGCGGTCAGGAAAAGGCGCCGATTGGCAGCCACAACTTCGGGATCATCAGACGCGGAAAACCCTAGATTGAGATCGGATCCCTGTGGGCGGTAGATGGAGGTGTTTCCGCCAAGGCGAGTGCTGAACCCATGGATAAGCCAGCTATGTTTTGCCCAACCGGATGTACGGACAACCTCTAACTGCACGGGCTGCGAAGATGCCATCCAGCCTATCTTACGTCTAGCCCGACTATCTTCCGGCTATCTTATGTCCATTACTCTGTCGCCCATGGTTCCTCCTGTTGGAGCCAGGTGAGAACGCAGGCCCGCTTTCCAGCGGGCCCTTTTAAGAGGCTTGTCTGAGGAGGGATGATCAGGGTTTTCAGAGAAGAGCCCGCCGGGGCGGAGCTTCAATGGGGTGAAAAACTGCCTAGGTTGGACAAAACCGAAGTAGCCTCTGTGGTTACCTACTAAGACTGCGCTTTTGGCAACGAAGTTGTGCGCCTTTGCAAAATATTTTCCCCAACAGTCATCAGCGGAGGCTCGACGGGCGGAACATCCGCTCGACGGTGCCGGTCACAAAGCGGCGGGGGAAAAACCGTTGGGCGAACACCTGGGCAGCCCCTGCAAAATAGGGGATGACCCAGGGTTTGTCCTTTGCCAGGGCCTCCAGGCCTCGGCGGGCCACTTCCGCGGCCGATTGGGGCTTGCGCCTGTCACCTTGGCGCTCACCCGCGACCTGGTTGAATTCGGATTCGGTCGGACCGGGACAAAGGGCGCTCACGCGGATCCCGTGACGCTTCATTTCTTCAGCCAAGGCCTCAGCCAGCAAGCGATCGAAGGCCTTGGTGGCGGCGTAGGTAGCGAGGTACGGAACCGGCTGATAGGAGGCCGTGGAAGCAACAATCATCACCGAACCACGGTGGCGGGCTACCATCGCCGGGAGAAAGAGCCGTGTGAGATGCACGACCGCTCCGCAATTCACCTGGACCATGTCCAGCTGCATTTCCATCCTGGAGCGTAAAAACTCTCCGTATTCGCCGAATCCGGCATTGTTGATGAGGAGATCGATGGCTAAGCCGGCACCCTCGGTTGCATCAAAAATCTGCTGTGGCGCCTGGGGCTGAGACAAGTCCGCCACGATGACCCGGGTCTCGATGGAATAACGGGCGCCCAAGCGCCCGGCAAGCAGATCGAGGCGCTCGCGGCGTCGGGCGGTGAGGACGAGGTGCACGCCCGCCTCTGCCAATTCCACCGCAATGGCTTCGCCGATTCCGGCGCTGGCTCCGGTAACCAATGCCCACTGGCCCTGCCAGGCACTACGAATTATGGACGATGCCATTGCTTTCCTCTGCTCCCGGGGAAGAGGCGAATTCCTCACCCACCCAGCCGGAAAATGCATCCATCTTCTGCGGCCGGCCGAGGAAGTCCTCGATCAGCTGGACGCCGGGCTTGGAGCCGCCGGGCTCGAGAATGGCCTGCCGGTAACGCATGGCGGTTGGTCCCTCAAGCAGATTAGAACGATCGAACTGGCCGAAGAAGTCGAGTGCAATCACCTTATCGAACATGTAGGTGTAGTAGTTGGAGGAGTAGCCAATCAAGTGCGTAAAGCTCGCGTACATGCGATTGCCGCTAACCCACTCATAAGGCATCATGCGCTTGTAGCCTTGTTCGAGCAGCGCATCCGGATCCAGATTTTCCGGCGGCTGATTGTGCACATCGAGCGAGTAGCTGGTGTAGAAGAGCTGAGTGCGCACGCCGTCGGCCCTTCCGAAAGCACTGGCCCGATTCATTCGCTCCACGAGAGCGGCCGGAATGGGCTCGCCGGTCTGGTAATGGCGGCCAAAGGAAGCCAGCAACCGGGGGTCGTGGAAGAACTCCTCCAGCATTTGCGAGGGCACTTCGACAAAATCTCCTTCGGTGGCGATGCCGCTTATACCCGCCCATTGCTGCTGGCCGCCGAGGATGGCGTGCATCAAATGCCCGAACTCGTGTAAGAAGGTGACCACGTCGCTGTATTGCATTAATCCCGGATCTCCTTCCTTCCCGCCCGGGAAGTTACAGATGAGGGCGACTTCGGGGAGCTGGCGGCTGGTAATGCCAGGGATCAGGGGAGCCGCACTGAACCACTTGTCCTTGCCCTCGCGGGGATGCATGTCGAGAAAAAAGCGCCCACACAAATTGCCGTGATCATAAACGTCCCAGGCAGTCACGTGGGGATGCCAGACGGCGACCTCCAGGTTGCGCTGAAAGGTAACGTGGAAGAGCCGGGCAGCGGTGTCGAGGATGCCCTGCTGTACTTGTGGATAGGGAAAATAGGGGCGGACGGACTGGGAATCGAAGTCGTAGGCTTCGCGGCGATATTGCTCATACCAGTAACCGCGGTCGCTGCTCTTGAGGGTGGTAAGTCCAGGCTGCTGCCGGCGAGCAAAGGCCAGGACCATCTCGTATTCGCGTTTGGCGCCGGCACGCGAAGCCTGCTCCAATTCGCCGATGAACTTCTTCATGTTGGCCGCTGAGCCCATCATCTGATTGGCGGTCGCCAGATCGGCCCAGGAGGCGAAGCCGAGGATGGTTGCCATTTCGTGGCGCATGGCGAGCAGGTCCAGCAGAAGCGGGCGATTGGCCGGGTACGCGCGGGTATTGTAGGCGAGGAACATACGAAGGCGCAGATCCGCGCTTTTGGCAAAAGTCATGACCGGCTGCATATCGGGGAAATCAGTGGTCAGGGTGATCACGCCCTCGGCATTGGGCGGATGGTTCTGAACGTAGTCTTCGGGCAGTCCGTCGAGTTCGGCAGCATCACGGACCTCGACCCGATTCGCGTTCTCCTGCACGTTCTTGGCGAAGAACAGCGAGATTTCTATGGCTTTGTCGGAAAGTTTTCGCAGGTGAGCCCTGGTGGCGTCATCCTTGTCCACGCCGGCCAGACGGTAGTTCAGAAGAGTGTGGCTGACATAGTGCGCAGTTCCCGGATCCGCAGAAGCCATATCGATGGCCGCCAGGGCGCGGTATACGTCCTGATTGAGAGATAAGGCTGTGGCCGCTTCGGCCACGGCTTGGGTCAGCTCCCGGGCTTTGTCGCGCACCGCCTTGTCGGGATAAACACTATCCAGCAGTGAGGCGAGAGAGCCGGCGGCGCTCAAAGTGGCTACGGCGTCGTCGTACGGGCGAAGGGTGTTTTCCAAGGTCCGCTGACCTTGAACGGCTAAGAGATCTTCGATTTGCCGGTTCTGCCTGTCCAAACGTCCCTGGATCCAGGTTTCCAGTCCCTGTGCGTCTAACTCTCCCCTATCGTTCCAGGGATGTAATCCTGCTGCTGGCACTGCTGCCGATAATTGACTCAATGGGTTTTGCTCCTAACTTCATTCCAAGGGTACCCCAGCCAACAAAGGGGATTCCAGGGCAGTACAATACGGTTCTCTTGCATAGTTAGGATGTGGCCGGTAAGATGCCCAAATTGTCATCATGAATAGTGCTGCTCCATCTTTGTCGCAGCAATACCTGCGTTCGCGCATGGGTAAAGTCTGCGTCGCAATCATCGGCTCGACGGCCGCGGAAATGGTGGAACGCGCCACCGAGGCGATGCGCGACAGCCCTTTTCTGGAGTTTCGGTTGGATTACCTGGACAAGCCGCTGGCGGGACTCCCCAAACTGAAGGAATTCCTGGCGGAAAACAGCGTGGTTACGGCTATCGCAACTTGCCGGCGAGCCGCCAACGGAGGAAAGTTCAAGGGTACGATCGCGGCTGAGTTGGAAGTGCTGCAAAAGGCGGCGACCTCAGGCTTTCACCTTGTGGATCTGGAGTTACAGACGGTTGAGTCCATCAAGGAGCCGGAACTGGAGAAGGTCCGTGCGCGGGGTGCTGCGCTCATCATTTCCTGGCATGATTTCCAGGCAACGAAGGATCTGGACGGTATCTTCGAGCGGATCCGTCCCTACGAAGCGGAGTTCATCAAAATTGTAACTACGGCGAAATCGCTCGCCGACAACGTGGTCATGATGCATTTTCTGGAGCGAACCGGGGACATGGCGAACATGGTCGGCCTATGTATGGGTGACCAGGGAATCATCAGCCGGGTATTGGGTATTCGCGCCGGAAGTGTGTTTACCTTTGCCGCGGCCACGGCGGGCGAGGAAACGGCTCCGGGCCAGATTGCCGCGCACACCCTGAACGATACGTTTCGCATAGCCCAGATTGAGACGGCCACGCGCGTCTATGGAGTTGTGGGCAATCCCATCAAGCATTCGCTCTCTCCTCTCATGATGAATACCGCCTTCCACCGCGAGACGGTGAACGCGGTTTACCTGGCACTGCAGACGGGCAAGCTGACGGATCTGTTGACTGTAGTTCGCGAGGTGCCTATTTCGGGGTTGAGCGTGACGATGCCGCTCAAGCAGGAAGTGCTGAAGCACCTGGAAAACATGGACCCGGTATCGGCGCAGGTTGGGGCGTGCAACACCATCGTGCGCGCTCATGACGGGAAACTTTACGGTTTCAATACCGATGTAGGGGGTATCGTGCGGCCGCTGGAAAAGCGGCTTTCGCTGGCAGGCGCGAAGGTCCTGGTGTTGGGCGCCGGCGGTGCGGCCAGGGCGGCGGTCTTTGGCCTGGTGAGCAAAGGAGCCGAGGTTCTGATCCTGAACCGTACGCCACAGACGGCGCAGAAGCTAGCCCGCGAAGCCAAAGCCAAAACCATCCGGCGTGAATTGCTGGCCAAGAGTGCGTTCGATGTCATCGTGAATGCGACGGCCGTAGGGATGCACGGGGTCAAACCGCAGCACATCCTCGAGCCGAAAGAGATCAACGCGCGGTTGGTATTCGACCTGGTGTACAACCCGGTGGAAACTCCGCTGCTACGAATGGCGAGGCAAAAAGGCATTCCGGTGATAACCGGTGTGGAGATGTTTGTGCAGCAGGGCGCGCGGCAGTTTGAAATCTGGACCGGTAAGCGAGCTCCGGAAGATGAGATGCTTCGCGTTGTCATCCATGCGCTGAAACAAAATGCGGAAACGGCCGCTCACTAGAAAACGAAAGATGACCTCAGCGGCTCAAGCCGGGTGGAAGCTAACAGAGCAAGGGTAGGCTCTACGGGCCTGACACGCGGATCGCGAAGGGCTGCAGCGGTCCTTCCGGCTCTCTCGCCGTATTTTTGGGATTTGGCTTCCCGTTCTCACACAGATCATTGTGGCCTGAACATTTTCCAAGCACACACGCCGGAGGATTCTCGAGGACGAGACTCCGAGGAGGCTGGTTTGAGTACCGGAGAGAAGGACGCGCAGTATTGGATCGATCAGCTCGAACTGAGCCCGCATCCGGAGGGTGGCTACTACCGGGCCACCTACAAGTCAGACGTGGTGATTGCTCAGAGCGCTCTGCCGAAGAGATTTGGAGGAGAGCGCTCCGCGTCGACCGCTATTTATTTTCTGTTGGCCGGGAAAGAATTCTCCGCGCTGCACCGAATTGCCGCGGACGAGGTGTGGCACTTTTATGGCGGCAGCTCTCTGGTGGTTTCGGTGATTGATACTGAGGGAAATTATTCGGAACTGCACCTGGGAAACCGGCCGGAAGCTGGCGAATCGTTTCAAGGCGTGGTCACCGCGGGTTGCTGGTTCGGCGCGCGACTGAAAAATGAATCCGGGTTTGCGCTGGTAGGATGCACGGTCGCTCCCGGGTTTGAGTTTGCCGATTTCGAGTTGGGCAACCGAGCGGAGCTTGTTCGCACTTATCCGCAGCACCGCAAACTGATTGAAGATCTGACCCGGCTCTAGCAGCATACTCAGCGAACCTTCGGCGGACGCGGACGCGCGAATGAAGCGGCTTCCCTTCCCGGCTTCCGATCCGGTGAGTGGAGCAGCCGGGCGCGCTGGCGGACTTGTGGCATGCAGGAAAATAACTGAGCGACATTTTCAGCTCCAGTAGCTGCGATCGAGGGTCCGGTACTGGATCGCTTCGGCAACGTGCCCGACCGTAATATGCGGCTGAGCATCGAGGTCGGCGATGGTGCGCGCGACTTTCAGGATACGATCGTGAGCTCGCGCGCTCAGCCCCTGCTGTTGCATCGCTCTCTCCAGCAGCCTTTCTGCTTCCGGTGAAAGCTCACAGTGGGTACGAATCTGGCGCGTATTCATCTGCGCATTGGTGAAAATGCGATCGGCGGCGAAACGCTGATTCTGGCATCCTCGCGCTGCTAAGACACGGGCACGGATTTCTGCCGATCCCTCACTGGCGGCTCCCGCCCGCAACTCGCGATACTGCACGGCCGGAACTTCGATATGGATATCGATGCGATCCAGCAGCGGGCCCGAGATTTTCGAGATGTACCTCTGGATCATCGGAGGTGTGCACAGACACTCGTGAGACTTGTCGTTGAAGTATCCGCATGGGCAGGGATTCATCGCGGCGGCCAGCATGAAGCGCGCCGGGAAACACAGCGACATGGCGGCGCGAGAAATGGTCACGGTGCCATCCTCGAGAGGTTGCCGCATTACCTCGAGCACGTTGCGGGGAAACTCCGGAAGCTCATCCAAAAAGAGCACGCCATTGTGAGCCAGGGAAACTTCGCCGGGGCGGGGAATGGTGCCTCCGCCAATGAGGCCGGCATCCGAGATGGAGTGATGAGGCGAGCGAAACGGACGTTGCTTCACGAGGCCGGCATCCGCGTCGAGCACACCAGCGACGGAGTGGATCTTGGTGGTCTCGAGCGCCTCTTCCAGGCGGAGTGGCGCGAGGATGGATGGCAGCCGTTTGGCCAACATGGTTTTGCCGGAGCCGGGCGCACCGATCATGAGGATGTTGTGGCCACCCGCGGCAGCGACTTCCAGAGCGCGCTTCGCGGTCTGCTGTCCGCGGACATCTTTGAAATCGAGCGGGAAAGATTGCTGCTCGCCGAGAAGATTTTGCAGGTTCACACGAAAGGGCTGAGTAAAAAGTGTCTCCGCGTCGAGTAATTCCCGCACCTGAAGGAGCGTGCGTACGGGGAAGACGTTGACACCGTCGACGACCGCGGCCTCGGCGGCGTTGCGCTCGGGCACGATGAGGTTGGCGATTCCCTTGGCACGCGCAGCGACGGCAATCGGAAGAATCCCGTGAACAGCGCGGAGCGAGCCATCCAGACCCAATTCACCCACCAACAGATACTGGCCCAGGTCTTTTCTTTGCAAGGCGCCGTAAGCACCGAGGATGCCAATCGCCATCGGCAGGTCAAAGCCTGAACCTTCTTTTTTGAGATCCGCGGGAGCAAGGTTGATGGTGATTTGCGTAGGAGGAATGTCGTAGCCGGAATTTTTGATGGCAGCACGAACGCGATCACGGCTTTCGCGTACTGCGGCGTCCGGCAGGCCCACCGTGTGGAAGTGGTCTTCCACCATCTTCATGCCGGAGAAGTCCACCTCCACATCGATGATGTGGGCGTCGATCCCATAGACTGCCGCACTGAGTGCTTTAAAGAGCATGGCACTCCCGTTGATGGAGTGCGGCGAGTATAGCAAGGGACGCACTTCCCGCTACGTCACGCTCACGCGGTTGGAGACAGCGATGGAGCGCAAAACCATACGAAATAAGGACTGCAGGCGAGGATGCCGATTCTAAAAGGCGATTCAGAATCCAGGCATCAGCGTTCCACTGCCATGGCCACCGAATTACCCCCGCCGAGACATAGGGCCGCCACACCACGATGTGCATCGCGGCGTACCATTTCGTAGATCAGTGCTACGAGGACACGCGCGCCACTGGCTCCGATCGGATGTCCTATCGCAACGGCTCCCCCGTTCACGTTGACCTTTGCCGGATCCAGCCCCACTTCTTTCATGACGCCCAAGGCCTGCACTGAGAAGGCTTCGTTCAGCTCGTAGAGGTCAGGATCCTCTTTGGACCATCCGGCCTTAGCCAGTACGCGTTGAATTCCCAAAACCGGAGCCAGCATGACCCATTTTGGATCGATACCGCTCGTGGCCTGCGCGCGTATGCGAACCATCGGCGTCAGGCCGAGGGATGCGGCTTTGCTTGCGGACATCACGACGACGGCTGCGGCACCATCATTCACGCCAGGCGCATTTCCGGCCGTGACGGTTCCATCTTTTTTGAAAGCTGGTTTCAAAGCGCGCAGCGCTTCGATGGAAGCATCCTCGCGCACGGATTCGTCATGGTCCAGCGTGGCAGGAGGCTCGCCTTTTTTCTTAGGGGGGATTTCAATGGGCAGGATCTGGGATCGGAGATAGCACGCGCGTGCAGCAGCGGCGGCTTTGCGGTGGGAGTTGAGCGCGTACTGGTCCTGCTCCTCGCGGGTAATGCCATGCTTCTCGGCAACATGTTCGCCGGTGACGCCCATGTGATAGTCGTTGTAGATTTCCCAAAGCCCGTCATGAATCATGGAATCAACGACCGTTGCATTGCCCATGCGAAAGCCACTGCGTCCCTGAGGCAGAAGGTAGGGCGCGTTGGTCATGGATTCCATGCCGCCGGCGATGACAATGCCGGCATTGCCGGTCTGGATCGCCTGAGCGGCCAGAGCCACGGCTTTCAACCCGGAGCCACAAACTTTGTTGATGGTCATGGCACTCACCGCAGGAGAGAGCCCAGCAAAGATTGCGGCCTGGCGCGCCGGGTTCTGTCCCAGGCCCGCGGAGACAACGTTGCCCATGATGCACTCGTCTACTTGATCAGGATTGAGCCGTGCGCGATGGAGAGCTTCTCGCACTACGAGTGAACCGAGCTGCACCGCGGAAAAACTGGACAGAGCACCCTGAAATTTTCCAACCGGGGTGCGTACTCCGGCGACAATGACAACATCTTCCATGACGGATGGCCTCAACCATTGGATCTCGAAACAACCGAACACAATAACATGACGGCGGGACCGGCTGCGCCCGGCGGCCTGCTGGCCCCCTGGTGGCACACTGCGCTGATCGTGGTAGTAATCCTCGGACTTTCCCTGGCCGGGGTGCGACAACTGCGCAACTTCGGCGACAAGCCCCTGCACCTGGTGCTGAACTACAGTCTGACCATTGCCTATGAATGGACGCTGGCTGGCCTGGCGATATGGGGAATACACATGCGTAAGGTTCCCCTGCGCCAACTGCTTGGGGAGTACCGGCCAGGAGTTCGGGCGTGGCTGAATGACTTCGTTGTGGCGCTTGCCTATTGGGCAGTCGCGATATTGGTGCTCGCAATCATCGGCAATGTGCTGGTGAAACTCTCCGGATCTCACATCAACCCGGAAAAAATCGGGGACGTCACCCAGAAGCTCACACCGGTCACCGGAGTGGAGATCATTCTTTTTCTGGTACTCAGCATCTCGGCCGGGATCTGCGAGGAGCTGGTGTTCCGCGGCTACCTGCAACAGCAGTTCGCGCGTTTGGGGCGGCACGTTTGGGTCGGAGTTGTGCTTTCAGCGCTGGTGTTTGGCGGGGCACACGGTTATGAAGGAGTCGCGGGAGTATTGCTCATCTGCGTGTATGGCGCGATGTTTGGCGTGCTCGCGTTGATGCGGCGAGGACTGCGAGCGGGAATGATTGCACATGCCTGGCACGACTCCATCAGCGGGCTCGCGCTGGTGCTGTTGCGACATTATGGTGTCCATCTCGCAGGAAAGTGACAGGTGGGGTCATCGATGGTTGGCTTCAACGATTCCGATCAGCGAATTGATCTTGAAGAAATGCGATTTTTTTCTTGACACTGTTTTTGAGGGATTCTATACATTCGTTAACTGCAAAGTATCTCTTGCAGGTTCGATGTCGACACGACAAAGGGAGAATAGAAACAATGGCAACCAAGAAAGCAGTAGCGAAGAAGCCAGCGAAGAAGGCAGCCAAAAAGGCAGCAAAGAAGAAGTAGTCAGGCAACGTAACAGGCAACACACTCGGGGGACGCCAAAAGCGTCCCCCGAGGTGTTTTTGGGCGATGCAGAATCATCAGTGTTTATGCGGTTCCGGAGAGACGGATTGCACAGGGAAGAAGCTCATCGCAGGGTGATCGCGGTTTTTTCTCTGTCACCAGCGACTGCTTTTCGTGATTTGATTTTTCGCCGACTGTGCGCCCCGTATCAGGTGCGCCCGATTTTGCGACCGGCTGCGTCCCTGGAGGTTCACAAGCGCATGACCGGCGCAGCTCAGAGCTTCGGGCGGGGAACGCAGCAGACCTTACCAAAGTGGTAGTGGGGCATGACACCTTCTGAGGACATGGGGGAACGATGACGAGAAGGCGGTGGATTGCCGATGAATGGAAGGACCGCACCGCGTCGGTCAGGGGAGAGCAGGCTGCTCACCTGATCCGTGTGCTGCGCGCGCAAACCGGCACGGAGTGTGACATGGTGGCCGGTGATCGCGTATGGCATGCAGTCATATCCGGCGTGAGTGGGGATGCGGTGCAATTCACCCTGCTCTCGGAAGTGAAAGCGGAGCCCGCACTTCCGGTAACGCTTCTGGTATCGGTATTCAAGTTTGACCGCATGGAGTGGATGATCGAGAAAGCAACCGAGTTGGGAGCGGAACGAATCATTCCCATAACGGCGCGACGCAGTGAGAAGCATCTGGTGCAGGCTGCGCCGGCGCGCGTCGAACGCTGGCGGCGCATCGCACGCGAAGCGGCAAAGCAATCCCGCCGATCGGATGTCCCCGTTGTGGAAGAAGTGATGGCATTAAAGTCCGCCGCACAGGAGAAGCTGGCCCAGCCTGGGTTGCGGCTCCTGCTGGCCGAACAGGAGCGATCGACTACGCTGTATGCAGCCATGCGATCGGCGGTGCAACGATCCGAGTCAGAAATCCCAGGAGTGCGACTCGCAGTGGGACCGGAAGGCGGATGGACCGCTGAGGAAGAAGCGCTCTTCACATCCGAGGGTTGGCAGGCGGTGAGCCTGGGGCCTCGCATCCTGCGCGCAGAGACCGCAGGGATTACCGCAGTCGCCGTGGTGGCGGCCATGCTGGCGTGAGGCTCTGCAAATTCGGTGCGCGGCGTCAAGGCGCCAAGTTGGGCCCAAGCGCTGTCGAAAAATCATCAGCGAAGTAAGAGCCATCCGCCAGGAGAGAAACTGCAGATCCCTCGCTGCGCTCGGGATGACAATGGGCATAAGGAGCGGGGGAATCCCATCCGATCCATGCTGCTGTCATCGGTCCCCTAACTTGCCGAAAGGCAAGTCCGGGGCTCGGGATGACAACTCATTCGCGGTAATTTCATCCAACAGGTATGACCATTCAGGCTTGGCTGATCAGCTGAAGAGGTCTTTCATCTTGCCCAGCAGACTGCGCGAAGTTGGCTTGTTTTCGATCTGCATGGTTTCGCCAAGCTGGCGTAACAGGTCACGCTGCGCTTTGCTCAACTTCTTCGGTGTTTGCACCACCACCTGCACCACCAGGTCTCCGCGTCCGTGCTCGTTGAGGTGAGGCACACCCTTACCGCGCAGGCGGTATTCTTTGCCCGATTGCGTGCCTTCGTGAATCTTGAGCATGGCGTTTCCTTCGAGCGTAGGAACCTGAATTTCATCTCCCAGCGCGACCTGTGGAAAGGAAACGAAGACAACACAGTGCAGATCGTTGCCATCGCGTTCGAAGAACTCATGCGGCTTTACCGTCAGGACCACATAGAGATCTCCCTTGGGTCCACCGCCGCGGCCCGCGTCCCCTTCACCCTGGTAGCGAATGCGGGTTCCATCTTCCACGCCGGCGGGCACACTGACACTGATGGTGTGACGGCGATCCGTAAGCCCGGCGCCATTGCACTGCAAACAAGGATGCGTAATCACTTGACCCGAGCCGTTACAAATGGGACAGGTGCGGGCAATGGAGAAAAATCCCTGCTGGTAACGAACCTGTCCACGACCGGAGCACTGCTGGCAAGTTTCGGGTCCGCGGCCCGCCGGCGCTCCAGTTCCACGACACTCGGCACAAACTTCGGCGCGGCGGATCTGGATTTCTGTTTGCTTGCCGAAGGCTGCTTCTTCAAACTCCAGGGAAAGATCGTAGCGAATGTCGCGGCCGCGCTGCTGCCGACCGTTGCGGCGGCTGCCGCCCATGTTGAACATCTCGCCGAAAAAATCTCCGAAGATGTCGCCAACATCGGCTGCGGAGAAGCCCTCGAAACCCGAGGCTCCCGCACCGCTGACGCCCGCATGCCCGTAACGATCATAGGCGGCTCTTTTCTGTGGATCAGAGAGCACCTGGTATGCTTCGCTGGCTTGCTTGAACTTCTCCTCCGCATCCGGATTGCCCGGGTTGCGGTCGGGGTGATACTGCATCGCCAACCGCCGGTAGGCGGTTTTCAATTCCTGCTCGTTGCAGTCACGGGAGACACCCAGAAATTCGTAGTATTCGACTTTGGTCACGTTAGATGAAGTACTCATGCTTCTTTCTGTTGCGGATTGTTCACGACACGAACCAGAGCAGGCCGGAGCAGGCGTTCACGGATTCGATAGCCGCGGCGGACTTCGTCCAAAACCTGGTGGTCGGGAAGATCGTTGCGATCGACACTCTCCAGTGCCTCATGGATGCGGGGATCGAACTTTGTTCCAACCGTTTCGACCGGAGTTACATTGAGCGCCCGCAACACGTCTTCCATCTGTTTTACGATGAGCTCAATTCCGGTCCGAAGCTGGTCAACAGAACCGGAAGATCCGAGAGCCCGCTGAAAATTGTCCAGCACGGGAAGAAATTGCTCGACTGCGCCGGAGACGGCGAAATCCCGGAAGTCTGCTCGCTCGCGCGATTCGCGTTTGCGGGCATTTTCGAACTCTGCCTGCAGACGCGCGAGCCTGTCCACGAGCTGATCGCGCTCCGCCTTAAGACGATCGATCTCGCTCTGCGAATTTGCGGGGCCTTCTCCGCTGCCGGCCTGAGTTCCTTCGCGGCGTTCGACGGCGGGGCCGGGATCGATAAGGCTCTCGACCGGCTCGCCATTGAGTTGCTCTTCGTTTACGGGTTCGGTGATTTTACGTGCGCTTGCCATCATGGATTTGGTTACAAAACCTTTCGCTTAACTTGATGCAGGATCATCAACGGATGATGCAGGCGGCTGTCGTACTCAGCCCAGCTTCCGTCAAAAGAGAAATGCGCTACTGCGTCGGCAATATGCGGTCAGAAAGCTGCGCGATAAATGACACAGCATTGATCGTCTCCTGATAGGGAATGCGGGTGGAACCAATCACCGCAACCGTTCCCAGATTCTGCGTGCCCAACCGCGCTGGGGCTCCGATGAGTACGAGGTTGCGCATTTCCGGAATTGTCTCCTCCAAGCCGACGACAACGCGCACCGATTGCTGGCGAGCGTCGACATAAGCATCGAGCAGTTCAATCAACCGCTGCTTGGTTTCGAGTGCGTTGAGCAGGCGGCGCATACGTTCGACATCCGCCTGAGCCGCGACCAGGTTGGCAACCCCCACGATGAATATCGATTGTCCTGCGTTTCCCTGATCAAGCGCTCCCTTTCGGTAGAGCTCATCGATAGAACGCATCAGCTGGTTGTATTCGCTTCGCTCCTGCTCCAGGCGGCGAGCAAGCTCAGTACGGATACTCTGAATCGACCAACCGCGGAAATTCTGGTTCAGAAAAGCGGCTGCAGTTTCTAACTCAGCCAGAGACAGCTCGCGATCCAGGCTTAGGACCCGGTCCAGAACGTTTCCCGATTTGGTTACGACCACAGCGAGTACGCGCCCGGTTGAAATTCTCGAAAAATGAATATGCTCCAGGCAGTATGTTTCCGATTGCGCTTCCACAGCCACGCCTAACCCACTGGAGATTAATGACAGTACCTGAGACGTGCGCTCCAGGAACTGCTGCCGACTGTTCACTCCGGCAAAGCTATCCTCTATTTGGCCTTTGCGCTCCTGAGTAAGGGAGAGCGGGGCCACTTTCGTGCCGTTCAGCTGCTCGACATACAGGCGGAAGGCGCTCGCGGTGGGGCAACGCCCCGCAGAGGTGTGCGGCTGCTCCAGCAAACCTGCCTCGCCGAGCGATGCCATGACGTTGCGAATCGTCGCCGCGCTCATCCCTTCCTTATTGTCGAGTTGGCGCGCAACCGTCTGGGAGGCGACAGGCTCACCTGTCGCTATATAAAGTTCAATGATTGCATTCAAGACCAGCCGGTCGCGCGGACTGATCCGAAGGTCGGAAGACATCGCCTACCTGCCCAAACGGCACATTCCACCCGGCATCCATAGACACAGGGTTGCCTTTTAAAAGTCTAAAAGCTTGAGTGTGGCACTGTCAAGATCGCGACCCGATCGATACCGCTAGGTTATCTCTAAGATATTTTCATCTTTTGCGGAGATTGCCATTGCGCGCTCCGCAACCTTGCGGGCGACCTGAAAGAACTGCCGCGCATTGGCGTTGCCTTCCCCAGCCAGAACGATCGGGAGACCGCGATCGCCTGCATGGCGGATCTCAGGTTCCAATTCAATCGACCCAAGAAATGCCAGATTGGCTTGTTTTGCCAGTCGTTCGGCTCCGCCCCGGGAGAAGATGTCGATGACCTGGTGGCAATGCGGACAGGTGAACTGACTCATGTTCTCCACCAGGCCCAGCACTTCGACCTTGACCTGATGGAACATCTCCAAAGCCTTGCGTGCATCCTGCAGGGAAACGTCGGAGGGCGTAGAAATCACCACGGCGCCGGTGAGCGGCACGGTCTGCACCAGGGATATGACGACATCACCGGTACCCGGAGGAAGATCCACCAGCAGAAAATCGAGTTCACCCCACTGCACCTGTTGCAGGAATTGGCGAATGATCTGGTGCAGCATAGGGCCGCGCATGACCAGAGGCTTATCCCCGGGAGAGATAAACCCGACGGAGATGAGCTTGACGCCGTGAGCCACAAGGGGCTCAATCTGGTTGTTTTCGAGGACACGCGGTTGGCGGCCGATGCCCATCATGAGCGGAACGTTGGGACCGTAGACGTCAGCATCGATGAGACCGACGCGAAAGCCCAATTTCCCCAAGGCGGTGGCGAGATTGACGGATAGCGTGGTCTTGCCTACGCCCCCCTTGCCGGATCCAATCGCGATGATGTTGGCGACACCTGGAAGAGCCTGCGGGCCTGGCGGTGTATGCATATGTGCCATGAGAAATCCCCTTTACGAAACTGCGTGGACATTCTGTTTGCGCTCGCGCTCATGTTGGCTCTGCTCGCGGCGGCGGCCCGCGTCCTGATAGCGGCGCTTCTCTTCTTCGGTTTCGGGTTGCAGTGAAGGAACGCGCACGCGTCGTCCCTCGCGGTCAACCGCAACGAAGGTAAGATACGCCGAAGCAACATGACGGAGACTGCCGTCAATTGCATGTTCGACCCATGCTTTAACACCAACCTCCATGGAAGTCCGGAAAGCACGATTCAGACTGGATTTCAGAATCACCAGGTCGCCAACCTGAACCGGGGCAATGAAGTCAATGTGGTCCATGGAAGCGGTGACTACGTGTGTGCGGGAATGGCGATAAGCCGCGATTGCGCCTACCAGGTCGATATAGTGCATGAGCCGTCCGCCCAGCAGGTTGCCGAGAGTATTCGCATCATTGGGCAGGACAAGCTCGGTCATTTCAGACCGCGAGTCCGCAACCCTGCGGGCTGGAAACACCGAGTCGCCAGATTCCATATCTTTCAAGTGTGGACAAATGCGCCAGTGAATGCAAATGAGCGGCCAGCCGCCACGACTGGGGGAGAAGGTATTAACCCGATCCGCAGGCATATGATTCAGAGAGAAAAGCTATGGACAAAATTGCAATGCTCACACAGATCCTGGAGCAAAACCCGGGAGACGCCTTCGCGCGCTACGGGTTAGCCATGGAACATGCCAACCAGGGACGGACAGACGCGGCACTCACGGAATTCGATCGACTGCTCACATCCCATCCTGATTACACCGCCGGTTATTTCATGGCCGCGCAGACCTTAGTAAAGGCGGGGAGGCAGGAGGAGGCCAAAACGCGGCTCAATCAGGGAATAACGAGCGCGCAGCGGACGGGCAACCATCATGCCCGCAATGAGATGGAGGCTCTGCTCATGGAACTGGAGTGACCGGCTTGCCGATGGGATCAAAACCGTGACCTTGACGGGGGCCGCGGCGGCCCAAAGGCGAGCATAATAGCAAAATAATGAAAATACCCCTATTTCCATTAGAAGTAGTGCTGTTTCCTGAAGCAGCGCTGCCTCTTCATATTTTTGAAGATCGCTATAAGGAGATGATTGCGGTTTGCCTGGCGGAAAAGATTGGTTTCGGAGTAGTTTGCGCTCAGCGCGAGGGACTGGCAGTGGTTGGCTGCACGGCAGAGATTGTGCGCGTGCTGGAACGGTACGCCGACGGGCGACTGGATATTTTGTGTCAAGGGACAAAGCGCTTTGAGATTGAAAATCTGGATAACTCGCGGAGCTTTTTGCAGGCAGAAGTCGATTTCTTCAATGATGAGGGTCTGGCGGCCACACGAGCGATGCGTGAAGAATGTACTGCGTTGCACTTCGAAGTGCTGGATCTGATGGGCGGCGAGAGGACCGCTGATTCCGTGGATCTGGATCAACCAGTCAGTTTTCGCTTGGCCTGGGCATCCCCGACAGACCTCTCGTTCCGCATTGAATTGCTATCGATGCGATCCGACGCCGAGCGCACGGAACGTTTGATCGCGTTCTACTCCGCGATGCTGCCCAAATTGCGACGCGGGGTGCAAGCCAGCGCAACGGCGGGACGGAATGGGCATGTGATGTAAATGGCGCAAGGCCCTGATGGTGTAAGGTGATCTGAAGGGCAGCATTCGTTAGCACAGGAAATCCGCTCCAAGGAGCAAACAATTATGTCCTCTCGTCTTCCCCAAACCCTGGGTGAACTGCAAACCAGCAAGGAATTCTACGAGGCGCGCTTGATGAAGCGCAGCGTCAAAGACGAGTTGCGCGAGAACCTGATTGCCCGGCTCAAAACAAAACAGCCCATCTTCCATGGCATTGTCGGCTACGAAGATACGGTGGTTCCGCAGATTGCGAATGCGGTTTTGTCTAAGCAGAATTTCATTCTGCTTGGGCTGCGTGGACAGGCAAAGAGCCGGTTGCTCCGCGGTTTGACGGAATTGCTCGATGAGCAGATGCCCTATGTTGCGGGTTGCGAAATACGCGACAATCCTTACCATCCGCTCTGCCGGCGATGCCGCGACCTGATTGCGGAGAAGGGTGCGGAAACACCCATCGCGTATCTTTGCCGCCACGATCGTTATGTGGAGAAACTGGCAACACCTGACGTAACCGTGGCAGACCTGGTAGGGGATCTTGATCCCATCAAAGCAGCGCGGGCGGGCCAGGACCTTGCTAACGAATTGACCATGCACTACGGCCTTTTACCCAGGGCCAATCGCGGGATTTTTGCGATCAACGAACTGCCCGACCTTGCAGGCAAGATCCAGGTCGCGCTCTTCAACATCATGCAGGAAGGCGATGTGCAGATTAAGGGGTACCCAGTGCGGCTGGAGTTGGATGTCGTGCTCGCCTTCAGCGCCAACCCGGAGGACTACACTGCGCGGGGCAAGATTGTGACCCCGCTCAAGGACCGCATCGGTTCTGAGATTCGGACGCACTATCCCGAAACTTTGGAAGAAGGCATCGCCATCACCACGCAGGAAGCCTGGAGCGAACGAGGCGGTCCCCGGATCAACATTCCTGGTTATCTGCGGGAGGTCATCGAGCAGGTAGCCTTCTCCGCCCGGGAAGACAAGAAAGTAGATAAACGGAGCGGCGTGAGCCAGCGTCTGCCGATCTCGACCATGGAGTTGGTGCTTTCCAACGCAGAGCGGCGAGCCTTCGTTCACGGGGAGAAGCTGGTAGTGCCTCGCGTGGGTGATCTTTACGCGGCGATGCCAGGGATCACGGGGAAACTCGAGCTCGAGTATGAGGGAGAGATGCGCGGCGCCGATGTAGTAGTCAAGGACCTCATTCGCGCCGCAATCGGCAAGATCTTCGATAAGTACTTCTCCGGTACCAACACGCAACAGATTGAGCAGTGGTTCAATCTGGGCGGCACCGTGCGCATAGACGACGACCAGCCGTCGCAGGCGATTCTGGAGGAGCTGAAGCAGATACAGGGCCTCATTGCGCAGCTGTCACCGGTGTCGGTGAAAGCCACCGATGCACCGGAGGTTGCCGTGGCCGGGGCGGAATTTCTGCTGGAAGGGATGTACGCACACAAGCGGCTGAGCCGTAGTGAAGAACGCGGCTACAGCGCACAGGAAAAAGCGACACGCAGACAGGAGCGCGTGGAGGAGAGGGACTACGACGATTTCCAGGAGCAGCGGCGCAGCCGGCGGGGCTTTAACTAGCGGTTGCCACAATTCCCTGCTCTTATGACGATTTCTCTGGGATAGGTTTCTCGATGAAACGCATTCGCTATACGAAATACACGGGCGATCCGGCTTCGGACATGAGCATGGAAGACCTGCTCAAAGCACTGTCTGAGTACCTGCTTCATTCCGGATTCCACGACCCGTGGTCACGCTTCTCCGATCTCGATGGCGAGCACACACTGGATAATCTGCGTGAGGCGCTGCGCCAGGCGCTTGAGTCGGGCGATCTTTTCGATAGCGAAATGCAGCAGCGCATCGAGCAGATGGCCGAAAGCGGCGAGCTCGACGAGTTAATCGACAAGCTGATCCAGCGCATGGAGCAGGAAAACTATATTTCTCTTCAAGGGATGCAGAATCCGACACCGCAATCGACCGGAGGACGGCAGGGGATGGCCGAGGGGCAGGTGCGCTTCGAAGTCACCGATAAGAGCCTGGACTTCCTGGGTTTCAAAACCCTGCGCGATCTGCTTGGTTCGTTGGGAAAGTCCAGCTTTGGACGCCACGACACGCGCCACTATGCAACCGGAATTGAAACCAGTGGCGCCTCCAAGGCCTACGAATTCGGAGACGTGCTGAACCTGGATACGACGGCGACCCTGAGCTCAGCCATCGCACGCGAAGGCATTTCGCTGCCTCTCAACCTGGAGTATTCCGACCTGCAGGTACACCAGTGCGAGTACCAGAGTTCCTGCGCCACGGTGGTGATGCTCGATTGTTCTCACTCCATGATTCTTTATGGCGAGGACCGCTTCACTCCGGCCAAAAAGGTGGCCATGGCTCTCTCGCATCTGATTCGCACGCAGTATCCTGGCGACTCTCTGTCGCTGGTGTTGTTTCACGATTCGGCGGAGGAAGTACCGATCTCCCAGATTGCCCGAGTCAAGGTTGGCCCGCACTACACCAACACGCGTGAAGGGTTGCGGGTGTCGCAACGGATTCTCGAGCGCCAGCGCAAGGATATGAAGCAAATCGTGATGATCACGGATGGCAAGCCCTCGGCGCTCAGTCTCCCCGACGGGCGCATCTATAAAAATGCTTTTGGGCTTGATCCCCTGGTGGTCAGTGAGACGCTGGAAGAAGTGGCCCGATGCAAGCGGTCTAACATCATGATCAACACCTTCATGTTGGCTTCCGATCTGGGGCTGGTGCAATTCGTGCAACGGATGACGCAGATGTGCCGCGGCAAGGCTTACTTCACCACGCCGGATACGCTGGGCGAGTATCTGCTGATGGATTACATGTCGCGGAAGATGAAGACGATTCACTAGAAGCCCCTAGTGAAGGGCCATGTAGATGAAGCGCAAAACAAACAGGGCTGCCAGGAGGAACAGCATCCAATCCTGGCGTGTTGCGCGCCCGCGTAATAAGCGCAGGACGGCAAACGACGTGATGCCGAAGGCGAGACCGTTCGCGATGGAAAGAGTAAGTGGGATCGTGATCAGGGTGAGAAACGCCGGCACGCCCACCATCGGATCTGCCCATTCGATTTCGGTCACGGCGGAGATCATCAAGGCGCCGACCAGGATCAATGCGGGCGCCGTCGCGGCGGTGGGGATGGTGGCGACCAACGGCGCTACGAAGAGTGCCATGAGGAAGAGCAGCCCGGTCACAATGGACGCAATACCCGTTCTGCCGCCAAGCGCCACTCCCGCGGCGCTCTCGATGTAACTGACGACGGTGCTGGTGCCGGCCATGGAACCGGCTATCGTGGCAATCGCATCGGCGAACAGGATGCGGTTCAATCGCGGGATTTCGCCGTCGGCGTTGACCAGGCCCGCTTTTTTGGTAACGGCCACCAAAGTTCCCACATTGTCGAAAAGATCGACAAACAGAAAGACGAAGATCACTTCCAGCAGCCCCGAACCCAGGCCGAAACTGCCGCCTATATGGAGAGCACCGCGAATGTTGAGCTGGAATGCGGTGGCGGTAAGATCTGCGAGACGATAATGGGCGGGCTGCCATTTGACGATACCCAGCGCGAAGCCGGCAGCGGTGGTGCCGAGAATGCCCAGGAGCATGGCAGTGCGCACTCCCCACGCCTGCAATGCGGCGATGGCGAGTAGACCAACGCAGGCGAGCGCAGTCTGCGGTGAGCGAAGGTGACCCATTGCCACGACTGTGGAAGCATTCGGGACGATGATGCCTGCGTCGCGCAAGCCAATGAAAGCAATGAAGAGACCCACGCCCGCGGCTACCGAGGCAAAGAGCTCGCGAGGAATGGCGTTGACGATTAACTGGCGAATGCCGGCCGCGGTCAACAATAAAAACACGCAGCCTGATATCAGAACGCAGCCCAGGGCCGTTTGCCAGGGAACGCCCATTCCCTTGACCACGGTGTAAGCAAAGTAGGCGTTGAGACCCATGCCAGGCGCGAGCGCAATCGGGTAATTCGCGATCAACCCCATCAGGATGCAGCCGATGGCCGCGGAGAGACACGTGGCGGCGGCGACAGCGGCCACCGGCATTCCCGCCTCACTCAAAATGTTCGGGTTCACGAACACGATGTAGGCCATGGTCAGGAAAGTGGTCGCGCCCGCGAGAATCTCGGTGCGCCAGGTCGATCCCCGTTCCTGAATCCGGAACTTCCGGTCGAGGTAGCTGAGCGTTCCGGCGCTTTGCCCCGGCATTGTCGTGCTCATGGCTTGTCCTTTTTGGAGGCACCCGGGATTTGATCCCGACAGATATTCCAATTTGTAACTATTTGAGATACGACAACGTTGCCCACACGATAGGCTGCCTCGAGCGCCGGGAAATAAGCACTGTAGCGGTGCTCTGCATTGGCGGACAGGCTTTCCGCGGCGGTCGACCCCACCGCCGGCTGATCGTAGTTGCTGACGGTGCGCAACACCATGACGCGATCCAGATCCACGCGGCCGGCGTGCTGAAGAAAGGTGAGCGACTGCAGGATGCCGCTATCTTCCATCGCGGAAGTTACAAATTGACCTTTGGAGTCGGTCTGATACTTGACCCAGTTATTGGCCCACTGATCCAGCAGCTTGCCATGCCAGAAGGTGGAGGACGCCAGCACGTCTCCTTTCAGTACGAAGGGCGGACGACGGGCATTGGCTCCTGCAAAGTGCGCACGAGCGGCCTGCAGTTCCGGCGAGTCGTCCAGTTTGACGTTTTTGGTTTGCTCAAACGCCCACTGCTGCAGCGTGGGGTTGAGATGAAAGATGGCGGCCATTTCGCCGGTTTTCGGTTCCTCGTAAGGAACCTTCTTGCCAAGGGGAACGTAGCCGGTGCTCCATTGAGGAGGAATCTCGCGGGCATCGATCTCGAAGGCGAGATCACCGTCCACCACCCATTGCGCCCAGACGGCGGAGCCAAGGGATGCATCCTGAGGATCCGCTCCGGCGATGCCGGCGACCAACCAGTAGGCCTTGCTGAGATCGAAGCGGGGATCAAGCCCCAATGCCATGATGGAGGCAGCCGCCCGAGCCGTTCCCACTCCTGTCAGAATTCCCAGGACACCCTGATCATTCATGCGCAGGTCGTGAAAGCCCTGGGGAAACGGGTAAACGCGGTCCAGGTGATCACGTTCGACCCAATGGTGATACTCACCCGGCGTGGTGTCGCTTTCATAGAGCGCAACCACGACGACCTTGACCGGAATTCGGGCCGCATGCGCAGTGGCCCCGGTCAAAATAGCCAGGAGGAAGGCCAGCCATCGAGTGCTCATACGGGAGCATAGACAGAAGAAGGCCCGAGGACCAACAGAAAAGCGCAGGAGAGGAAGAAAATCACGGACCTCCAGGCTTCCGGAACTCTGTCGAGAAACAACCTTTGCTCCGGGAGGAGAGGTGGCCAGCGCTCAAGCGCGTGAGCCGGACCGGGGGTCCTTTCCGGAGCGCTAAAGCGCTCCTTCCCCCCATGAATCCACCCCGAGCTTCGCTGCTGGGGACCCCGGGAATGCGGGGCTCCTTCCCCTCAGCCAAGTATGTAGACCGATTCGCGGCTGCCCCTAATAGGCGATCTTCGATTGATGTTCCTGCCAGGCGCGAAAACTCTCGATCGCCTGCTCGGGCAAGAGCCGCACAGTCGGCAACTTACGTTTTTCTCGCGGCACTGCGAGTTCTTCGTAGATGAAGTGGTCATCGAACCCGATTTCCGCGGCATCATGACAGGTGTTTCCGAAGTAGACGGAATCCAGCCGGACCCAGTAGATCGCGCCCAAACACATTGGACAAGGCTCGCAGCTGGTGTATAAGACGCAACCGGGCAATTGAAAGGTTCCGAGCGCACGGCATGCTTCGCGGATGGCGTTCACTTCAGCATGGGCCGTGGGATCATTGTCCGCAGTGACGCGATTGACGCCGGTGGCGACGATTTCCCCGCTCTTGACGACTACAGCCCCAAAAGGTCCACCCGTCCGGCTGCGCACGTTCTCCGTGGCCAGGCGGATGGCCAAACGCATGAAGTCACTCTCACTTTGCACTTGCGCTCTCCACAGGGGTGCACGAATATCCGAAGTATGACACAGGCGTTTCTCTCCAGCCGCGTGGTAACGCCCGAGGGCGTGCGGGCCGCCGCCGTCATGGTGGAGAAGGGACGCATTCAAGCGGTTCACGAGCCGGGAGACGTGCCGCGCAACGCGGTGGTGCACGCGTTTGACGACCTGGTGCTGCTGCCGGGCCTGGTGGATTCGCATGTGCACATCAATGACCCAGGCCGGTCGGAGTGGGAGGGCTTTGCGACCGCAACCCGGGCTGCCGCGGCGGGCGGATACACCACTCTGGTGGACATGCCGCTGAATTGCCTGCCGGAGACCACGACGGTCGCCGCCCTGGAGGCGAAGCGCGCCGCAGCGGCCGGCCAATGCCGTGTGGATTGGGCTCCATGGGGTGGATTGACAGGCCAGAATCAGCAACATCTGACCGCGCTGGCTGAGGCGGGTGTTGCCGGCTTCAAGTGTTTCCTGATTAATCCTGGTATCGATGGATTCGCGATGATCGACGCTCAGGAACTGGAAGCTGCGCTTCCAACCCTCGCCTCGACCGGGCTGCCGCTGCTGGTGCACGCAGAATTGGCAGAGTATCTGTATCAGGGAGCAGAGACACAAGACTGGCAACAATATGCAACGTATCTGCGCTCTCGCCCTGACGAAGCAGAGCTAGCTGCCATCCGCATGCTGATTGGATTGTGCCGGAAGTACAGGTTTCGTCTGCACATCGTGCATCTGTCGACGGCGCTTGCGCTAGGGGAGTTGGCCGAGGCGCGGCGGGAGGGCTTGCCCATCACCGTCGAGACCTGCCCACACTACCTGCATTTTTTTTCCGAGAGGATTCCCGCAGGGGCCACCGTCTTCAAATGCGCCCCGCCCATCCGTTCGCGAGCCAACCGCGAAGCGCTCTGGCAAGGACTGCGCGACGGCGTGATTGACCTGATCGCGACAGATCATTCGCCCTGTCCGCCGGCAATGAAAGAAGGAGATTTTCGCCACGCGTGGGGCGGCATCGCGAGCCTGAGTGTCGCGATTTCAGTTGTCTGGACAGAGATGCGCGAACGAGGTCTACCGCTCGCAGATTTGGCGCGCTGGATGTCGGCGCAGCCGGCGAAGCTAGCAGGCTTGCAGGGACGCAAAGGCGCGATTGCTGCCGGTTATGACGCAGACCTGGTGGTCTTCGATCCGGACACGGAATTTACGGTGGGCGCCGACACGCTGCATTACCGGCATCCTGTGTCTCCCTACCTCGGGGAAAGGCTGCAGGGAAGAGTGCGCTCTACGTTTGTGCGAGGCGCCGCCGTCTACCAGGAGGGAGCTTTCCCGGATGCTCCTGCGGGAATCGAGCAGCGGCACGAGACTAGAATCAAAGCTTATCGATCATAGGAGGTCGCTATTGCAAACCCGGGTCGTGGGCGCCCCTGTTCCACGCAAGGAGGGCGTTGCCAAACTGACCGGCCAGGCTCGGTATATCGATGACCTGTCGCTGCCGGGCATGATTTTCGGCGCCACGGTGCGCAGCAGCATCGCGCGGGGCGCGATCGAAGAAGTCCGCTTTGGCGAAGGGATTCCATGGCACGAATTCACGATTGTAACTGCCAAAGATATTCCGGGCCGGAACGTGGTTGCGCTCATCCTGAATGACCAGCCGTGCCTGGCGGATGGATTTGTCAACCACCCGGAGGAGCCCATCCTGCTGCTGGCACATCCTGACCGGCATGTTCTGGCATCGGCGGTGGCTGCGGTCAAGATCACCTACAAGGCGTCACCCTCAGTACACACGATCGAAGAGAGCGAACGCCGCGACGTCATCATCTGGGGCGAAGACAATATTTTCAAAAGTTTCCGGATGGAGAAGGGCGATGTGGACCAGGCATGGAAGGACGCTGCCTGGATCGTCGAGGGCGAGTACCACACCGGCGCCCAGGAGCAACTGTACATCGAGCCTAACGGAGTTATCGCGCAAGCAGGCCTGGACGGGAGCCTGACGGTTTGGGGTTCGATGCAGTGCCCGTTTTACATGCACAAAGCGCTGGTGGCCATCACCGGCTTGCCGCCGGAAAATGTGCGCGTTATTCAGAGTGAAACGGGTGGCGCTTTTGGGGGCAAAGAAGAATATCCCTCGATCCTCGCCGGCCACGCTGCGCTGCTGGCGATGAAGTCCGGACGCCCGGTAAAGATGATTTACGACCGGATGGAGGACATGGCGGCAACCACCAAGCGTCATCCCTCCCGAACCCGCCACCGGACAGCGGTGAGCGCCGACGGCAAGTTGCTGGCGGCGGAGATTGAGTTCGTCACCGACGGCGGCGCGTATGCGACGTTGTCGTCTACCGTGCTATCACGCGGAACCATTCATGCGGGCGGTCCGTATAACTGGCCCAACATCCGCGTCACCTCGAAGTCGTACGCGACGAATACGCCGCCCCACGGCGCATTCCGCGGATTCGGTGCTCCGCAAAGCCTGTTCGCGATGGAACGCCACATGGATGTGGTGGCGAAAACGATCGGAATGGCACCAGATGAGTTCCGCAGGCGCAATCTGCTTCGCCAGGGAATGAGCACGGCAACCAATCAGGTCATCCGGGATCCGATTGTCATGGACAAAATGCTGGAGCGCGCCCTGGAACTTACGGATTATCACGCGAAGACGAGCCGGTTCGCGGAGCAGAACACCAAGAGCAGCCAGAAGAAAGGGCTCGGCATTGCCGCATTTCTTCACGGCTCCGGGTTTACCGGATCGGGAGAACGCTATCTCAATTCCCTCGTCGGCGTAGAAGCAACGGCCACCGGCGGCCTAAGAGTGCTGGTGTCGAGCACCGAGTTTGGCCAGGGGACCAATACAATCCTTTGCCAGATTGCCGCAGAGACACTCGGCCTCGAGTACGAGGATGTATGCATCGCGCAGGTGGATACCAGTACCTGCCCAAACAGCGGGCCTACGGTGGCTTCACGTACGGCAATGATCATCGGAAAAATTGTGCAGACCGCGGCGTTGCAGATGAAGCAGACGCTGATCGAGAGCGGCTTGCTGCAGCCGACGGGCGGCCGCGCGGAGTTTCTCGCCGCATGCCAGGCTTACCGCAAGCAGTTCGGCGAACTGAAGTCGTACAGCCGTTATGAAGCAGCGCCCAATATCTTCTGGAATGACGAGACCTACAGCGGAGAGGCCTATCCTGCATACGCATGGGCTGTGTACGTGGCAGAGGTCACGGTGGATACCCTAACCTACAGCGTTACCCTCGATGATTTTGTTGCCTTGCAGGAAATTGGTAAGGTACTGCATCCGGTTCTCGCGGGCGGGCAGATCGAAGGCGGCGTGGCGCAGGCGATCGGCTACGCGCTGTATGAAAAAGTGATCTGGAAAGACGGGCGGATGATCAACAACCAGATGACGAACTACATCATGCCCACAGCGGTGGACCTCCCGCCGATCCGGGTGTACTTCGAAGAAGTGCCGTACCAATACGGCCCCTATGGAGCCAAGGGAATTGGCGAATTGCCCATGGACGGGCCAGCCCCCGCGATCCTGAACGCAGTCGCCCAGGCCACGGGAGTCGAGTTCCATTCCATTCCGCTGCTGCCGGAAGATATTTTTCGTGGCCTGACAGCGCAACCGGAACGGCCTCCCGAACCCCTGGAGGTTGCACTGGCAGCGAAAGGGAGTCAATGAACACGAATATGGCTTCCCGGCAAGAAGTTTCCTTCACCGTCAATGGCGAGCCGCACACGGTATCGGTTTTTCCGATGGAGCGGCTTCTCGACGTGTTGCGAAACGAGCTTGGCCTCACCGGCGCCAAAGAAGGATGCGGCGAAGGAGAGTGCGGCTCGTGCTCGGTCCTGATGAACGGTGAACTGGTCAACAGTTGCCTGGTGCCCGTGCTGCAGGCACAGGGGGCGACTCTGTGCACGATAGAAGGACTGGCCGGTGAGAACAGCTTACATCCGATACAACAGGCATTTCTGAAGTGTGGCGGAGCGCAGTGCGGTATCTGTACGCCGGGCATGGTGATGGCGACAGTTCAGCTTCTGCGCCGGCATCCATCGCCTACCCTGGAGCAGGTTCGCGAGGGCCTGGGCGGCAACCTGTGCCGGTGCACGGGATATTCGCGCATCTTCAACGCTGTTCTGGAAGCGGCAGGCCAGCAGACATGAGAGCCCACCCTGCGGAATATGACCTGATCGCTCCGGGCAAGCTGACGGCGGTGCTGAAGCTACTTTCCGACGAGCCCGGCGTCTGGATGCCGATCGCCGGCGGCACCGAGTTGATGGTGCAATACAGCGCGGGCAGACTGGGTGCGCGCAAGCTGGTCAGCCTTTGGGGACTGCCCGAATTGCGGCACATCGAAACTGCCGCTGACGAGGTTTTGATCGGAGCCGCATGCACCTACACCGATTTGAAGGATCATCCTGTAATCGCGCGGGAGTTTCCGCTGCTTGCGCAGGCGGCGGCGTGGACCGGCAGTATCGCCAACCAGAACCGCGGCACTCTCGGCGGAAACATCGTGAATGCTTCGCCGGCCGCCGATTCCCTTCCCGCGCTGCTGGTTTACGAGGCGGAGCTTCTGCTCGCTTCCACACGCGGTACGCGACGCGTGGCTTATGCAGGATTTCACACGGGCTACAAACAAACCTTGTTGGCTGCCGATGAAATTATCAGCGCTATTGCGCTAAGGCCGCAATTTGCGAGCTATCACTCATACTCACGCAAGGTGGGGACGCGCAATGCGCAAGCAATCGCCAAGCTCTGTCTGGCCGCTCTGGGCCGGGTGGAGAACAACAAGATCGAGGACGTGCGTCTGGCCATCGGCAGTATGGCGGTGACTCCGTTGCGACTCCGGCGGACGGAAGAAGTACTGCTCGGAGGCACGGCCGGGCAGGCCTTGATCGCAGATGCGCGAAAGGCTCTGGAGGCGGAAGTTGCCCCCATCGATGACATCCGCTCCAGCGCGGCTTACCGGCTCCACGTCGCGGGAAATCTTCTACAGGAATTTGTCGAGGGCTTGTTCGCTTGAATCCCGTGCTGGGGCGTTGGCATGCCCTCTCGCAAGATGAGGCGGCAGCGGAGCTACTCTCCTGCTGCGGCTCCCGGACATGGGCTGCCAGGTTATCGGGCATGCGCCCGTTTGCTGACGAACCGAGCCTGTTTGCCGCCGCTGAGCTGTGCTGGCAAAGTCTGTCCGAGGCGGATTGGCTGGAGGCCTTCCGCAGCCACCCCCGGATTGGAGAGCAACACGCGCAAAACAAGACCACGGCTGCCTCCGCAGCCTGGTCACGCTCTGAACAAAGCCAGATGAAGGAGGCCGATGCTGCTATCCTACAGCGCATGCAACAGGGTCACCGCGAATACGAGGAGCGTTTCGGCAGGATCTTCATCATCTGCGCGACAGGAAAACAGCCCGCGGAAATGCTCGCCATTCTTGAACGCCGACTGGGAAACGATTCTGCGCAGGAATTGCTGGAGTCCGCGGAGCAACAGCAACAGATCACGCAGATCCGCTTGCGGAAGTGGCTGGCGGGATGAGTTACCGAGTCCACAATTGAGAGACGGCCTCAGGAGGCAAGAGGAGTTGTTGTGAAGACAGGGGTGTGCAAGGTCAAGTCCCGAAGGGACGGCTGTACATAAGCTCAGGATGGAATCCCGGGTACCGCCGCTCGCAACAAACGGAAATGAAGCATCGCAGACAAAATCCGCCCTCCCTGGACTATGTCCGGGGCTATTGTCAGCCAGCCTTTCATGACTGGTCCGAACCCAGGACTACGTCCTGGTCTATTGTCAGCCGTCCCTTCGGGACTTGAGTCTGTCCTTACCGCAGCCGCATGAACCGTTTCTCGACACACGTACTCGACACCGCACTCGGCCTGCCGGCAGGCGGCATGACCGTGGTGCTGGAGTTTGCAGACCCTTCCGGCCACTGGCAAACTCTCGCCGCAGTACAGACGGATAGCGATGGCCGTTGCCCGAATCTTCTGCCTGCCGGCAGATCTCTGTTGCCGGGACAATACCGGCTACGTTTTGAGACCGGAAGCTATCATGCTGCGCAAGCGGTCAAAGGACTCTATCCGGCGGTTGAGATCACAGTAGCGGTGCGGCCAGGAGATTCCCACTTACACGTACCGCTGCTATTAAGCCCAAACGGTTACACCACATACAGGGGGAGCTAGCCCGGTGATTGCCCTGGCGGAAAATTCTTACGGAAAATCCAGCGTGCGCGTTATGAAGGTCCAGCGCGACCGTCCTTTGCACACGGTCTGGGAATGGAAAGTTGAAGTCCTGCTCTCCGGGGATTTCGAGACCTGCTTCACTGCCGGTGATAACCGCGCAATCCTGCCCACGGATACGATGAAGAACACGGTGTATTCGCGCGCCCGCGAAAGCAAAGCGGAGTGCATTGAGGATTTCGCGCTGGAGCTGGTGCAATTTTTTCTCAGTCGCAATCCCCAAGTGGCGCACGCGGCAATCAACATTGCCTCGACATCCTGGGAGCATGCCGTGGTAGACGGCAAGCCGCACCCGTCAACATTCATACGCGGCTCCAACGAGGCACAAACCACCGCGATCAGCTGTAGCCAAGGGGGCACAGCGTCGGTTACTTCAGGACTGGAGGATCTCATCATTCTGAAAACGGCGCAGTCGGGTTTTGAGGGATTCATGCGAGACCCGCTGACAACGCTGCCCGAAACAGCAGACCGCCTTTTAGGAACGTCTATGCGGGCGCAATGGTCATATCAGCCCGGCGTGCCGGCGTTCGATCCGTTGCGCAGCAAGCTGCGATCGGCCCTGGTCGCAGCATTTGCCGAACACGACAGCAAGTCGGTGCAGCACACGCTCTATGCGATGGCGCAGGCCGCGTTGGAGGCAGTCCCGGAAATCATGGACGTGGAGCTGGCCATGCCGAATAAGCATTGCCTGCTGGTTGATCTCTCCCGCTTTGGCCAAACAAACCCCAACGAAATCTTTGTGCCAACAGATGAGCCTTACGGCAACATCACGGCGCGCATTGCCAGGAAGAAGTAATGCCCAACGACCTGCGAGTGCAGGCAGAGCAAGTCATCGAGCGCTGCCGTTATCTCGCGCAATTTACGGAAGAATCGGGTGAGATACGGCGTACTTTTCTTTCTCCGGCGATGCGCGAGTGCATGCACACGATACAAGGCTGGATGCAGTCAGCCGGCATGACGGTGATGACCGACGCGGCAGGTAATCTGCGGGGAAGATACCCGGCGATGAACGCCGCAGCCCCCTGTCTGATGATCGGGTCGCATCTGGATACCGTGCCCAACGGAGGCGCGTTCGACGGAATTCTCGGAGTCATGATGGGGCTGGCGTTGATCGAAGCACTGAGAGGAGAGAAGCTTCCATTCGCTATCGAGCTGGTTGGCTTCTCCGAAGAAGAAGGGGTGCGATTTCATCTGCCCTTTATCGGCAGCCGGGCCCTGGTGGGACGCGCTGACGCCGGGATGCTGGCAACCAAGGATAGTGGCGGAACAACGATTGCCGAGGCGCTGGAGTCCTTCGGCCTGGAGCCCTCGAAAATACAGGAGTGCGTCATGGGAGACGACGCAGTGGGGTTCCTCGAATTTCACATCGAGCAGGGCATCGTGCTGGAAAGCGAAGACCGGTCGCTCGGGGTTGTGCAGGCCATCGCCGGTCAAACGCGCGCGGAACTCACGTTTACGGGCCGGGCCAACCATGCGGGCACGACACCAATGCATCTGCGCCAGGATGCCGCCGCGGGGGCGGCGGAGTGGGTGCTCGAGGTGGAACGGAAGGGATTCAAAACTCCTGGACTGGTGGCCACGGTTGGGGATTTCCGCTGTTCTCCGGGAGCAGTGAATGTTGTTGCGGGGGAGGCGCGCGCGAGTCTCGACGTACGCCATGCGGATGACGACGTTCGTCACTGGGCAGTGGAGGGCTTACTGGCCAGTGCGGCGTCTATCGCAAAACGGCGGGAACTCGCTGTTACCAGTAAACTGCTGATGGATCAGAGTGCCGTAGCCATGGATGGCGGCATGTGTGCGATGGCGGCGGAGGCAGTGCGCGAGGTGGGAATTTCGCCGCTCTCGATGGTCAGCGGCGCCGGACACGATGCGATGATTTTGCAGGAACGCGTTCCGAGCACCATGATTTTTCTGCGCAGCCCGGGCGGCGTGAGTCATCATCCGGAGGAGTCGGTTCGCCCGCAGGATGTAGAGAACGCGCTGGCTACCGGATTAGTATTTTTGCGACATACTTTCAAGCCAGTACGCAAGGAGCAGAGTGTTTAACCTCGGAAATACACGCAGCGACCGCCAACCCACCCACCTGCTGCAGACGCCCGATACCTTCGTGGGAAGCCCGCTTCCGGGCTACGATTCTGTAACCGTCATTGTCCATACGGCGCCCGCTGCCGGAGCAGCGTTCACCCAGTACACAGCGGAATTTGAAACTGGAGGCTCGCTGGGACCAGCCCATGGGCAGCGGTTTCTTTATGTGCTCGAAGGCGCCGTATCGGTATTCATTGACGGTAAGACACACTCGCTGCCCCCCGGCGGTTACGGCCACATTCCTGCGAACCAGCAGCACACCGTAACAGCTTCCGAGAAGAGCCGGGTGGCGGTGATTGAGAAGCCGGTCTCCGCTCTTCTCAACGAAGCTGCCGCGGCGGCGATTTTCGGGAAGGAAGACAGCGTCACATCGCAACCCCTGGGCGGTGATACCGCGCTTCAGGTGAAGCAGTTGCTCCCCACGATCCCGGGATTGGACTACGCGGTTAACACCATGTGTTTCGAGCCCGGTGCTTCCCTGGCCCAGGTGGAGATCCATGTGATGGAGCATGGATTGCTGATCCTGGAAGGTAGCGGCATCTATCGGCTTGCAAACTCGTGGTATCCGGTGCAGAAGGGTGACTTCATCTGGATGGCGCCTTACTGCCCGCAGTGGTTCGGAGCTATCGGCAAAACGCAGGCAAAATACCTGATCTACAAGGACTGGAATCGTCACCCGCTGCCGGGAAGATAAATCTATGCAAAGCACACAACTGCACATCGATCGCGATCGTCTGATGGGCGATCTGGAAAGGCTGGCCTCATTTTCAGACGACACTCCGCCGGGGATTTCCCGTCTGGTGTTCGCGGAAGCGGACCAGAAGTCGCGGACGTGGCTGAAGGCGCAATGCCAGGCCGCTGGGCTGGTGGTTCGGGAAGATGCGGTGGGCAACATGTTCGCCCGCTGGAAGGGCGCGCGTCCCGAGCTGCCCGCGATCGGCACCGGTTCCCATATCGACGCCATTCCGCATTCCGGCAAATTCGATGGCACGGTTGGCGTGCTGGGTGGGTTGGAGGCGATCCGTGCCCTGCAGCAGAGCGGTTTTGCGCCACAACGATCCATCGAGCTATTGCTCTTCACCTCCGAGGAGCCGACTCGGTTCGGCCTGGGATGCCTGGGCAGCCGCATGTTGAGTGGCGGACTGAACGGCGACGCGGATGCACGCCTCAAGGATGCCGAAGGTACGACGCTGTCCCAACTTCGCACAGCGGCAGGATTTCAGGGTTCCCTCGACGAGGTGCGGCTGAAGGATGACTACTACGCCGGCTTTGTTGAGTTGCACATCGAGCAGGGTCCATTGCTGGAGAAGGAAGGATTGGCAATTGGAGTGGTCACCGGCATTGCAGCGCCCGCAGCGTTACGCATCACAGTGGAAGGCGAGGGTGGCCATGCCGGAGGGGTGCTGATGCCCGATCGCAAGGATGCGTTTTGCGCGGCGGCGGAGATTGTGCTGGCCATCGAGGAGCGGGCCCTGGCCACCGGCGCGATCGACACCTGCGCCACGGTGGGTAAGTGCGCGATTTACCCGGGCGCGGTCAACAGCATCCCCAGCCGGGTGGAAATGGAAGCCGACATCCGCGATACCGACGAACAGCGTCGGAACCGCGTTCTGCGAGAAATCGAGCAGGCGTGCGCGCAAGTGGCGGAGAGACGCAAAGTGCAGGTGCGCGTGACCCCGATCAACGCGGATGCTCCCGCAAGCTGCTCGCCGCGCATCATCAATGCTGCGCTGGAGGCAGCCGCGGAGAACGGGCTTAGCTACAAGAAGATGGTCAGCCGGGCTTATCACGACTCGTTGTTCATGGCGCGCATCGCGCCCATCGGGATGATCTTCATTCCCTGCCGTGGAGGAGTGAGCCATCGTCCGGATGAGTATTCGTCGCCCCAGGAAATCGAGAACGGAGTGAAGGTGCTGGCGGGCACGCTTGCCAGGTTGTCTTCGTTGGGCTAACTGGCAAAGCCCTCGGACCTAAGCAGGATTTTTCGATTCCGTGCGAGGGAGAGAGCCTCATCGTATTCCGGGCTTCTCCGCTTCTCCCCCCAGCCCTTCCGGGCTGAGCTGACATCTGGTTCCGGCCCTACGGGCCTGCTTCGATGTTGCCCTACTCACGAATTTTCCGGGGACAGAACAGCTAGGCCTGCCCTTCCAGGTCCGGGTTTGCCAAGTACAGCAGGATGATGCCCGCTATGGCAAACATATGATCAGCGCCCGATTCGCCGCTCCATTGCTTGGATTGCCACATGAGGAACCACTCGTTGCCTACTGAGAGAAAGGCGGTCAGCCACATCAATAAGCTCAGGGTCAAGGCAATCACTCCCGGCTTTTTCGCTGCGTTAAAGACGCCGGCACTGCTGCGGAGATTGCTCAATAGACGGAAGCCTGCAAACCACAGCAGGGCGCCGGTAATGATTTCCCAGATCACAATGCTGACAAAGAACGCGAAGGCAACTGCCGGGGACTGAATCGCGCGCCACATGCCGTTGTTCCCAGGAAAGGTGGTATCCATCCGCAGAACGTGGGTAACGAAGTTCAGGTTGGAGTGGTAGTCGTTGGTGTTGTTGAACACCACCAGCGTGTAATAGAAAGCCAGGGCCAAGAGAAGTACCGCTTTTGAGGCACGAATCGTCATTACTGTCCTCCCACAGCGAAAGTAGAGAAATAGGCCCGCAAAGCAGCAATGGTCTGGTCATCATAATTGGGACTGGCGGCCATCCTGCTCTTCGGATTGACCGCCTGCGGATTGCGCACATATCTGGCGAAGAACTCCGGGCTGCTCCTGGCAATGGCTCCAATCAGCGGCCAGGGAATCGAAGCCATCCGGCCGCCTTCCGCTCCCATGTTGTGGCAGCGATAGCAATTCTGCTCTGCGATGCGATACCCCTGCATGACCGGCGAGCCGGCTGCGAAATCGCCATGAGGCTTGATTGCGCCGAGGACCTGGCTTTCGCTGCGGAAGTCGAGATGCACCACCTGGAACGGGATCTGGGCTTCATCGGTGTGGGAGAGGATTTTGAAGGAAGGAGTGAAGTCGCGGTTGGTAATGACATAGGGACCCAGCTCACCACCGTCGTGCGTTTTAGGCCAGTCCTGCTGCGGTTTGCCGTCCACTGTCAGCACCAGTACCGGATGATGCGCCGCAAGATAAGCCATGGGATAGTTGCTGCGGTAGCCATCAGCGCAGATGGCGACCACCATGTCGTCCCTGGAGCCGAACAGGCGCTTCAACTCTTCGAGGGTGACGCCACTGATGCGAGCCGGGGTGGGAAAGTTAGAGTCATTGGAGGTCGTGAACGTGACCTGGGGCAGGTGTAGCAAGTCCTGGTAAGAAAGGAATTGGCCGTTGCCGATCTCCAGGTCGGTCGCGGCCTGCCGCGATGAATGCAGAAGCGAACTATGCGTATCGGCGGCAAACAGCAAGGCACCGGCAGCAAGGAGCGCAGCAACCAGTTGTTTCATTTGGCTCATACTAATCCATTTTTCTGGTTTGCCAAGTTTTCCCTCAGGTTTTCCTGCCGCTCTCCTTCTGCGTGGCCGCGATCAGGCAATCGTCCCGGTTACGTATCCGATCCCAAGCCGCCGCCACCGCGGCCGCTGTTGGCTACTTCGCTTTGCGCACAGCGGCCAGACCCTTCCAGTCTTCCAGATCCAGGTCCGGCTTTTCCTGCCGGTATTGCGCATAGAGGGCAATGGCTTCGGGATCCTGCAAAATGTCTACCTGAACGCCGTTGTCGCGCATCAACTGTTCGTTGCCGGAAGCATTGGTGATGTCGCCAACCACTACTCGCCGAAACTGGCGCATGTAGATCAGCGTGGCGCAGACACTACAGGGCGTGAGGGTGGTAAAGATGGTAGTGCGGCTGAAGTCGAGCCGGCCGGCATCGCGCAGAGCAGAGGTTTCCCCATGATTGTAAGGATGGTTTTCCTGCACCAGGGTGTTATGACCCTTGCCCACGATCTTGCGCGTCGCGTCGTCGACGATCACTCCCCCTATGGGACAGCCGCCTTCCAGGTAGCCTTTCCGCGCCAGCAGATAGGCAATGCGCATGAAGTCGTGATCGGTTAGCTGGGCGAAGAACGCATCTTCCACAATCGCGGACAGGCTTTTCGTTGGCAAATGAGCGATCAGGTGCAACACCTCCTCGGTCACAGGAGTGCCGGCGGTAATCAGTGCTTTCATGGTTTCCTCACGATCCGAGATCCTATTCAGACAAGCTGCTCGAACTGATATAGATTACGAAACACATGAGTGCTGAGAAACGACTTCTGGAACTTGGGATTACGTTGCCGCAACCGCCTACACCCGGAGGTAATTATCTTTCCGCGAAACCTGCCGGCAACCTGCTCTACCTGGCGGGCGTGATTTCCACTGGCTCTGCGGGCGTGATCACCGGCACGGTGGGAGCCGATCGCACCATAACCGAGGGATACGATGCAGCGCGCGCCTGTATTCTGACGCAGATGGCGGTACTGAAACAGACGTTGGGCTCTCTCGACAAGGTACAGCAGATTGTCAGCGTGAATGGCTACGTCAATGCGGTAGCCGGTTTTCCCGATCCTCCCAAAGTCATCAACGGCGCTTCCGACCTCCTGCTGGCGGTTTTCGGCGATGCCGGACGGCATGCTCGCGCCGCGATCGGGGTAAGCGCGTTGCCGCGCAACGCGCTGGTCGAGGTGCAGATGATCGTGGCGGTATAAAGAACTATGGCCGAACACCATCTGACCGCTGAGCCTACTCATTCGCGCTGGAACCGCGCTCTCGCACCACGGCTCACCATCTCCGACGGAGATACCGTACACATGAGCTGCCTTGATTCCAGCGGGGACCAGGTGAAACCAGGCAGCAGCGTAGAGGATTTCCTGGCCATCGACCGGGGGAGAATCCACGCCTTGACCGGGCCCATCCACATCGGAGGAGCAGAACCCGGCGATGTGCTCGAGATCCAAATTCTGCAGGTGCAACACCTGGGCTGGGGTTGGACGAGTGTGATTCCGGGGCTCGGGTTTCTCAAAGAGCAGTTTCAGGAGCCTCATCTCTTCCACTGGACGTTGGATGGCGAAGTCAGCCGCTCACTCGGTCCCGCTGTGGTTCCGCTCCGCCCCTTCTGCGGAGTGATGGGGGTGGCTCCCGCAGAGAATGGCGAGTTCAGGACACGTCCCCCAGGTCCTTTTGGCGGAAACATGGACGTGCGCGAGCTTTGCACCGGCGCGACGCTCTATCTGCCAGTCCTGAATTCCGGGGCGCTGTTTTCGGCTGGTGACGCGCACGCCGCACAGGGTGACGGTGAAGTCTGCATCAACGGCATCGAATGCCCGTCGGAAGTCTCTCTGCGCTTCTTCATCCACCGTCGACAGCGGCTCGCCGGACCATTGCTCGAATCCGCGGAGTCTCGCACACCCGATGCGCCAGCCGATGCATGGATTGTGGTCGAGTCGGATCCCGACGCTCTGCAGGCGGCGCGCTCCGCCACGCTGCGTATGATCGAGCTGTTGGTCGACAGGTGGTCGTTTTCTCCTGTTCAGGCTTACCTGTTGTGCAGCGTGGCGATGAAACTACGCTTCAGCCAGGTGGTCAACGAACCCATGATCACGGTGAGTGCCGCTATGCCCAAATGCGTCCTCCCGGCGAGAAGGCTCTTTTGACGGCTGTGATTATCAACGACCCTGAAACTATCGCCGAATTACGTGAGCTCTACCCGCGGTACGAACAAGCATTGGTAAATAACGATGTGGAAACGCTGATTGCCATGTTCTGGGCCTCACCCCAGGTGGCGCGCTTCGGCCCCAGCGAAACTCTGTATGGGATCGATGAGATCGAGGCCTTTCGCAAAGCGCGTTCTCCAGTGAACCTGGCGCGGACCATCACACGGATCGAGATTGTTTCGTTCGGCAAAGACTTTGCGAGCATCACCGTGGCCTTCGAGCGGCAGGGTCCGGACCGGGTAACCCGAGGACGCCAAAGCCAGACGTGGGTCCGACTTCCCGAGGGATGGCGGATCGTTTTCGCGCATGTTTCTCTGCTTCCGTGACGCTCCTGCCCTGGTGCAATTTCCCCATTTGAATCGGATCGTATTTTCCCTTGGCTCACATGTTCCCTTTGGGCTATGCTCTAGTTACACCGCTCTTTATCCCTGGTTGAATTTTGGGCTGTCACCCTGTCGTGACCTTTCTGGTTACACCGACCTCGTAGTCGCATAAAAAACTCAAAGTACGGTACCCAGCTTCTCTCTCACGCGAGGCACGTCCAAGATGTATCTGATTTCCAGAAGGCATTTGTCGCTTGTCGTCGTCCTGCTTTCCGCCGCTCTGCTCCCGCTCCAGCCAATGCAGGCCCAACAAACACTCGGTGGAATCACCGGCACAGTGGTTGATCCTTCAGGCAGCGCCATTCCCGACGTGGATGTAAAGGCCACATCGGAAGACACGGGGCTCGAGCGCACGGCAAAGAGCAATGCTCAGGGCACGTATGCGTTCAATGACCTCCCGATCGGCAAATATACCGTCACGTTCACCAGGGATGGCTTCTCGACGGAACGCTATCCGGGAATCCTGGTGCAGGCCGATCGCACAGTATCGCTGCCCGCACAGTTGAAAATCGGCGCGGTTGCGGACTCGGTGGAAGTCGATGTGAATCCGCTGCTGAACGCCGTCGACACGACGAACGGGTATGTTCTCGACAAGCAGCAGATTGAATCGATTCCGTTGCCAACCGGGAGCTTCACCGGCGTGGCAATTCTTTCTCCGGGTGTCAATGCTGAATTGCCCGGCGGCACCGGCGTCAACTCCGGACTCGGCAACGCTCCAATCTGGGCGAATGGCGAGCGCGACACCAGCAACAGCTTTCTGCTGAACGGCGTCGACGCGAGCAACCTGTTCAACGGCAAGAGCACGAGCCAAGTGGCGTCGTCGCGCGTGACTCCCAGCACCGGCGTGGGCAATACCGGCGGCGGCGGTGTGATCCAGTCAACTGCGTCGGTGTATCTGTCGATCGGCAACGCGCTTCCCTCTCCTGCTCCGGAGACCATACAGGAAGTGCGGGTCAATGCGTCGATGTATGACGCGCAACAGGGATCGACCAGCGGCGCTCACATCGACCTGAGTACAACCTCGGGCACGAATAACTATCACGGAAACGTCTACCTGCACCGGGGAACAAACTGGCTGAATGCGGCGCCATTCTTCTTCAACCAGGACCAGGCGGTGCCAGCAAACGACAAGGTGCCACAATTGCATCGCTACATTCTCGGCGGTACTTTTGGCGGCCCGATCGTCAAAGACAAGCTATTCGGGTTCCTCGCTTTCCAGCATCTTCACGTTAGTGATGGAGAGATCGGCGATAGCTTTCTGGATGTCCCCGTCGGACTGACGGACGATCGCAGCCCACAAACCCTGGCCGCGATTGCGAATCAATCCTTTGGCAGCGGATCGGTGCCGGGCGCAATCGATCCAGTCGCGCTTGCTTTATTCAACGCGCCAGCAGTCAAGGGCGAACAGGGCAAGTGGCTGATTCCGAACGCCCAGAACGTTACCCTGGATCCCGCGCACACTTTTAACGCCTTCATCCCGGGAACAGCCTACTTCACCGGCGACCAAGCGGTCGCGAACCTCGACTACAACGCGACCGCCAAGGACACATTGGCGCTGAAGTACTACTACCAACACGATCCCACGATTGCTCCGTTCGCCTATTCCAACGTGCCCGGATTTACCCAGAAAATGGATGCGGGAGCGCAGGTCTTTTCCATCAACAACACCTATCTGGTCAAATCGAACCTCAGCACAAACGAAACCTTCGGCTTCCTGCGCGAGAAGCTTTACAACAACAATGACCAGGCATTCGGCCCGGGGAACATTCCAGGTGGAAGCTATCCCAGCGCCTCGATCGACACCTTCGGGTCAAATTATTTCCCTGGCGTTTCCATCATTCACGTGCTCGGCGATAGCAAGGTTCCAGGAATCGGCGATACGCTCAATATTGGTCCTGGCGCAAGCGCGCAAGGTTCGCTGACTGGCGTATTCCAGAACCGTTGGCAGCCCTCTGGCAATGCGTTGTGGACCAAGGGTAAGCACACCATTGGCTTTGGCGGCAGCTACAGCTACACCCAGCTCAACACGGTGGATCGCCGTGCGGGCATCGGCAGCATCGCGACCGCCGACTTCGGCCAGTTCCTGCAGGGGGCTGTGACCCCCGACGACGACTACAACGTCACCACGTTTCTCCAGGGCGACGCCAATCGTTACTTCAGGGCCAATCAGGTTGGTTTGTACCTGCAGGATAAGTTCCAGATCAAATCAAACCTGACCCTCACTGGCGGCCTTCGTTACGATTGGAATGGCGGCCTTTCCGAAAAGTTCGGACGTCTCTTCAATTTCGATCCCTCGAAATACACGTATCTCAGCGCCACCGGTTCACTGCCCCCGGGTGAAACGCCGGGAACGCTTGGCCCCGACCAGAGCGGCTTCATTATTGCGGGAAACAACAAGAACGGAACCGCCGGGGTCAGTAATACAACACTCACCGGACGCCAATGGGGCTTTGCTCCGAGGCTGGGCGCAGCGTGGGAACCCACACGCTTCAACAACAAGGTGGTGGTCCGTGCCGGCATGGGCATGTACTACGACCGTGGGGAGCTGTTCAGTTACTTCTCGCCGGGTTACGCCATCGGCCTGGTCACAGGCGGACCATTTGGCGCCAACCAGCAGGTTCCTTTTGTAACGGCTCAGAGTTGCCCAACGGCAAGCTACTATCAGGGTTACATTCCTACTTGCGCCGGTGGAACCGCAGGTTCCCTCGAATATCCTTATACCAACGTGCAAAGCCCGGCGCCCACCAATCCCCAGGCGTCAGACTTTGCCAAATATCTCCCCAACGCGGCGGCGATTGCGAACGGCGCACAACCTGTCTCTCTGGGCGTGTACGATCGCAAGAACAAGCTGCCCTACTCCATCAACTACACGCTCGACATTCAGTGGCAACCCACCAACAATCTGGCCTTTGACTTCGGCTATGTAGGAAACCTGGGCCGCCATGAAGTCATACCAGTCCCGTTCAACCAACCCAACATTGCGTCCCCGACGTCGCCGCTCCATTCTCAAAATTACTCCTACGGCTATACTCCCGAGAATGCTGACGGCAGCTTCATTACTTTAGGAGACGGTACTACCGCCTTGCTCAACTTTGAAGGGGGCAACATCGACATGCGCGTCCCCTACATCGGGTATGCTGCGGAATCGATCAGTTACAAAGCCGCTGGCGTTGGGCAGTACAATGCCCTCCAGGTTCACGTGGAAAAGCGCATGAGCCATGGCATCCAGGTGGGTGCGTCTTACACCTACTCCCATGCTCTTGATGAACAGAGCGCGATCGGCCTGTTTTATAACGGGAACAACCCTCTCGATCTGCGCGATGGCTATGCATCATCAGACTTCGACCGCACGCATGTTCTGAACTTCAACTACGTCTACCAGCTGCCGGACTTCTATGGCAAAGACACCTTCAGGGGCCGGGTTACCAACGGCTGGTCGCTGGCCGGTCTGACTGTACTGCAGAGCGGACAGCCCTACAGCGTCGTCGACTTTAGCGGCGCCGTCGGCAGCCTCTACTACAGCGTGTATGACGGAGTCACGAACCCGATCGTGCCGTTGAATTTCGCCCAGTGCTCGCCGAAGAAAGCGGAAACAGGGCACTCCGGAGCCTTCGGCGTGAACTACGCCCCAGCACTTAATCCGCAGTGCTTTACCGTCCCCCTCGTCACGTCTTCGAGCCCGCTGGCTTCCGCAGTACCCGCCGGAGATAGCGTCGAGACCAGCTTCACCACGGGCCAGCGCAACATCTTCAGGCAGTCTTCGCAAAAGCGTGCCGATATCTCGTTGGTGAAGATGACCAACATCACTGAGCGTTACAGCCTGAAATACACCTTCGATGTCTACAACCTGACCAACACCACGAGCTTCGATATTCCCGGAAACGAAGTGTTCCAGAACCAATACTTCAACCAGTTCCCCACCGTGGGCCAGACGGCTTTACCAACCGGTTGCGACTCCGAGGGGAACCAGACCAACGAGAGCTTCTATAACTGCCCGGCCGGCCTCGGCTATGTTACCCACGCCATCGGCAGCCCGAGGCAGATACAGATGTCGCTGCAGCTCACGTTCTAATTCACCACACGACGTTCAGTCGAGCCGGATGGCGTAGTCAGCCATCCGGCTTCTGTTTTTCAGGACGATAAAGGCTCCGAACTAACCGGCTGTGTTGTGGTCGTGCGGTACCCTCGATTAGCCAGACGGCCGGTGGTGTAAGCAGTTCCAAAAATTTGGCCTGCGACGCCCGAGGCGCACGCTTTCAGGATTGGTCAACTAGATTTCGTCTCAAATTCGGGTTCCGGTATCCTACAGGAATGGAATCGCTTCGCCAGTCGGCGCCGGACCGCACGCTTTCAGATGAAGAATATGACCGCCTGGAAGAAATTCTCGACCGTTTTCCAAGCAAAGACGCAATGGACCTCGAAGAGATGGACGGATTCTTCGCTGCGCTCATCTGCGGACCAGTAGCCGTTCCTCCGAGTGTCTATCTTAGTGAGATATGGGGCGGCGAACAGTCCCCGTTTCCGACACTAGAGGCTGTCGAAGAGTTCCTGGATCTGACCATGCGGCACTGGAACGCTATGGTACGGGAGATCAGTTCTCCGGATGAGATCTTCCTGCCGTATGCCGCTGTCCTCGAGGGAGAAACAATTCCTCGCGGGAATCGGTGGGCTCGAGGCTTTTTGCATGGTATCGATCTAGCCCGCGAAGGATGGGATGAGGTTTTGCGCAATGAAGACAAATTCGCTTACCTGATACCGGTTTTCGCTCTGGTCCACGAGCACGACACGGACCCTGAGACGCGTTCATGGACCAGCCCACCGGGTCCGGAGTTGCGGAACAACCTCATTGCCGGACTGGCGGTTGCGACACAGCGGTTCTACAATCAGTTTCATGCTGGCTCGAGGCCTGCGCCCTCGGCCGAGTCACGTAGGCCAAAGCGGAAGATCGGACGCAACGAGCCCTGCCCGTGCGGATCGGGCAAAAAGTACAAGCAGTGCTGCGCCAAGGTCACAGTTCAGTAAAAACTTCTTATCCAGCCCTGGCGGTCTGGCCTCACGCCTGGCTCCCGCCCCTAGAGGCGTACTTCGACTACAGACAAGCGTTCAGCCGACCCTAGTCAGCGCGAATAAATAGCGCTTCCTCATTCCCGTTGGCAGGGGTGGCAGTAACCCGTACCGGATCGCCTTTCTCGGGATCAAACCTCTGAGCTTCGACGGCTCCCATCGGGCCCTCGGCCACGGTCTGGGGGCCAATTTGGAACTCTTTGATCGTACCGGAGGCATCTTTGATGGACAGCAGACGCTCATGGCGATTGAATTTCACCACCGTACCGGTGAATTTCTGAATCGGCTTCTGGCCGAGATCCTCCAAGGCCACCGCAGTGCGGTCATCGCCATGGCTGAAATAGTAGACAATCACGTTCGCGCCCGTTCGCTGGAAGTCGCCGGCAGGCGTCGCGGCCGACCTGATTTCTTTGTCGAAATCAAGTGATACATTCGAACCTGTATTGTCCTTAAAGAGACCGTCGGACCCATCGTCAGTTTTGACATCAATGGTTTTTTGGGAGGGGTGGATAGAGCTGACAACCCCCGCTAAGGCGTGAACAACCTCCTGTCCATTGGCGACCAGGGCAGCAATCGACAGAAATCCTACCAGGCAAAATGCTTTCGAAAAGTGTTTGAGCATGATTTCTCCTTCCTTCCCGGAGCGCCGCCAGTATAACTCTTGCGAGGAGAAACCGCTTGCTTCTACAGGACTTGCCTTAGCATTCGCAATCAAACCCTCAGGCAGCTTCTGAAAGCGCTAAGACACAAGTAAATCGCTAATCCTACAACGACAGAGCCTACGGCTCGCGCCACGCGGTCGCCGCTGGGTGCAAGCCGTTCCCCGGTGATTCCGGCGGTCACGGCAATCATTGCGCGTAGATCCATAACCCCGACGACCAAAAGAATCACTGTCAGGTTGCAACAGCTGAGGATGCAGTACAACCCGGAGCGGAAGCCCAACCCTAATGCCGCACCGGCGTTAGCCGGTACGAGACTACCGCCATCGAGAACCTGGCGGCAGCGAGTCAGTTGATCCGCCTTCCAGCTTGTGAACTGCAGTGTGCCGGCTAAAAGGACAACCACTCCCCCGGCCCAGGGAACCGCGCCCATCAGCCCCGGCTGTTTCATGGCGAGCGCGGCTGCTGCCTTTCCTATCGGATAAATGGCCAGCCCGGGAACTGTCCACGAAAAAAAATAGCCGAGTCCGACCAGTAAGGTTGATCGGCCCCGGCATGGTTTCTTTCCAAGCGATTCGTAATAGCGCCACAATGACGGTGACAGTGACGGCAGCATCATCGCTACCATCATCACCATCCACATTCCGACGAAGGATACACCGGCGATGATCCATCTTTGTCCAGGCATCCACATCATCGACATGGTCCAACCACCCGGCATTGGCATTCCGCCCATCGCCCCCATGGTTCTGCACCATGCGGCCGTTAGTGCTGCGCTGCAGACAAAAAGCAGCGTCGAGATGCCAAAGAAGACAACTCGAGAGGTTTGCTCAGAAAATACCTCATTACCTGGCGTACCTGAGCCGCGGGTCCCGACATGGTTCACAAGACAAGTTTCGTGGATCATGATGCTGCCTCCGTTTCCGCAACATAGGAAGGCCGGGTCCGGTTCAAGGTTTCGCTTGCGCCTCTTCCTCTCGCCTCCGAGCGGCCGCTCCCTGAGGATCCGTAATGATGTCCACCCATTTCGGGTGAGGTGAGGTTTCCACGCCGTAGTTATCGTGCCAGTTCCACCACTTGTAGGGTGGCGTTTGAGGATAGCCCTCCGGCGAATCCTCCCAGGTTTCCTGGCGACCGAGGGGAGTGATGTCGAGATAGCTCCAGACAGTGCCCATCGCCTCATCGCCGCGGTTGTTGATGAAGTACGTTCGGAAGACCTTATCCCCGTCCCGAACGAATACGTTGTGGCCGTGCCACTGATCCACGCCAAAGTCGACGTCAAAGCTGTCCGTCATGGTGTACCAGGGCATCTTCCAGCCCATTCGTGTCTTCAGGCGCTCGATATCCTTCTGTGGCGCGCGCGACGCGTAAACGAGCGTGGTGTCGCGAGCGTTCAAATGGGACAGATGCCCGACCTGATCGGCGCCCAGAGAGCACCCCCGGCATGCGTGATCAGGCCAGCCGAAGACCCCAGGTTCGAAGAAGGCGCGATAAACAATCAGCTGCGGCCTCCCCTCGAATAAGTCCAGCAGACTTAGCTTGCCGTTGGGTCCGTCGAACGCATACGTCTTCTCCACAGCCATCCATGGCATCCGGCGGCGTTCCGCGGCTAGTGCGTCCCGAGAGCGGGTGAGCGCTTTCTCCTTTGCGAGAAGTTCCTGGCGCGCACTCTCCCACTCCTGCTGCGACACGACTGGAGGTTTACTTGCCGGAAGTTTCCCGTGTTCGCTTTCTCTGCCTGTTGTCTTTTGTGTCGTCATTTCGTTTTCTCCCTCCTTGAGGTTCGGCGTTGCTTTCCGGATAGGATCATTCCCTCTTGCACTCATTTGCCGTACTTGTCATGGTGGCGCAACCAGGCGCCCGTTTCATTGCGTCCCTTGGGCGCACGATCCAGCCACTGGTACATGCCCCAGAGGCCGTCCAGTCCGCGCGCATAGGTGGAGTAGGTGTGATACACCACCCCATCCTCCAGCACGAAGGCACTCATACCAGGCCGGTCGCGAAGGTAGGTTGGCACGTCTGTTTCGCTGAACGCCGCGTATTTACCGACCTCCTGACCTGGGCGCGATTGAAATCCTGGCTGTGGCCGGTAGTTATATTCGACGCCTTCGCGCTGCTGCTTCTCCGTGATGGAAACATTAAAGTCAAAATTGAAGTCGCCGCCATGCGACGAAGCCCAGGGAAACGTCCATCCCATTCGCCGTTTAAATGCCTGCAACTTCTCGAGCGGCGCCCTCGATACCGCCCATAACATCACGTCGTGATTCGCCAGATGGCCGGCAATTCCATTGAAGCCGTCCGCAATCGAAGAACATGCCGTACAAGCAGCGCCAAAATCCGGCCCGAACATAAGGTGGTAGACGAGCATCTGGGAGCGGCCCCGGAATAGATCGGCCAACGAAGCGCTACCTTGCTCGGTTTCAAAACGATACCCCTTGTTGATCGGTACCCACGGCAATTGCTGCCGCTGTTCCGCCAGCTCATCGCTGCGACGAGTATGCTCCTTTTCTGCCTTGAGCAGTTCGAGCCGCGCTGCAAGCCATTGCTCGCGGGTTCCAGTCCTATGCATGGTCTGTGTGGTCGTCATGTTTCACTTCCTCTCTTCCGATCTTGCTTTTTCGCTGCGTTCCGGAAATGACCAATTGCCTGCTGGTCATGTACAAAATATTGATGCAGGTATCGAGCGACGCGGGAGTGACAAGTGTGGCGGGATTCTGATGGATTCGCTGATCACAGCCGCAGCACGAGCCCTCGCCGCAGGTGATCCTCTTGGCGCGTTAAAGCGAGTCGCGCTACGCGACGATGCGCCTGCTCTCGCGCTTCGAGGCATCGCAATGGCCCAACTCGGTGAGTTCGCAAGAGCCAAGGAGCTGCTGCGAAGAGCGGCGCGCGCTTTTAGTCCGAAAGAATCGGTAGCACGGGCGAGATGCATCGTAGCCGAAGCCGAGATCGCACTTGCCTCGCGCGACCTAAATTGGCCGGTGAAAGCGCTTGCCGCCGCACGCGCTACTCTGGAAGCGCAGGGCGATCGCGTCAACGCCGCCCACGCGCGATATCTGGAAGTCCGGCGCCTTCTCCTGATCGGACGCCTGGACGAGGCCGACCGCGAGCTGGCCGATTTTGACCCGGCGCCCTTCCCTCCCATGTCGAGGGCCGCCTACGAACTCGTGGTGGCCGGGATCGCCATGCGTCGATTGCGCACGAAGCTGGCGCGGGCAGCGTTGGCACGCGCCGAACTGGCTGCCCAACGAGCAGGAATTCCTGCATTAATAGCGGAAGTGGAAAGCGCATCTCATGCCCTGAACACGCCGGCTGCGCGCCTGCTCGCACGTGGTCAACAACGGCCGCTACTGCTCGAAGAGGTCGAACGCTTGCTGGCATCGAAGGCGCTCGTCGTGGACGCCTGCCGCTATGTCGTGCGGGATGCGAGCGCCGTCGTTTCGCTGGTGACGCGGCCGGTCCTGTTCGCGATCGCTCGCACGCTGGGCGAGGCCTGGCCGGCGGATGTTCCCAGAGACAAGCTTCTGGCGCGGGCATTCGGAGCAAGATTCACCGATGAATCGCATCGCATGCGTTTGCGTGTCGAAATCGGCAGGCTTCGCAAGATGCTCCGGCCGATAGCCGACATTAGTGCGACCAAGCGCGGGTTCACCCTTGCGCCCCGTTGCGCAAGCGAGGTGGTCGTAGTGGCGCGGCCGCTCGAAGATGAGCATGGCGCCGTACTCGCCTTTCTCGCGGATGGTGAAGCCTGGTCGAGTTCGGCCTTGGCAATTGCGCTCGGTACGAGCCAGCGTTCGGTGCAGCGCGCACTCGACTCCCTGGCGGCGGCAGGTAAGGCGCAATGTTTTGGACAAGCACGGGCTCGCCGCTGGATCACTCCTCCGGTCCCGGGATTCACGACAACTTTGTTACTCCCTGCTCCACTGCCAATCGATTAACGTGGACCTATGAAACGATCAACAGCCGAAATCGTACGCGAGTACGGCCCATTCCCTGGCGCCAAGCGTGTAGATGGAGTCACCTACGACGGTCAGCATGTGTGGTTCGCCTCAGGCGACAAACTCAATGCATTTGACCCGGCGAGCGGGGAGCCGGTGCGCTCGATGGATATCGCCGCGCATGGCGGAACCGCCTTCGACGGCAAGCACCTCTTCCAGATCACCGAGGATCGCATACAGAAAATCGATCCGAAAACCGGAACTGTGTTGGCCAGTATCCCAGCCCCCGGTGGCGGCCGCGACTCCGGACTCGCATTTGCAGAAGGAATGCTATGGGTAGGACAGTATCGGGACCGGAAGATCCATCAAATCGATCCCGACACCGGAGCAATTCTGCGCACCATCGAATCCAACCGGTTCGTCACGGGAGTCACCTGGGTCGATGGAGAGCTTTGGCACGCGACATGGGAAGGCGAGGAAAGCGACCTTCGGCAAGTCGATCCTGGGACCGGAGAGGTTCTTGAAAAGCTCGAAGTACCTCAAGGTGTGTACATATCCGGGCTGGAGTCGAACGGAGGCGATCAGTTCTTCTGTGGGGGAGGAAAATCCGGGAAGATCCGGGCGGTTCGCCGGCCCCGGCGGTGACACTTGTTTCGCCTAACGAAGTGTGTAGCATTTCCGAGAGCGCCGCTGAGCAGCTACACCCGTTCACCGGATCGAAAGCGTACAAAAATGGTACCGTTTGCTTTCACGCTGTGGATGCAAGACAGCGTCAGAGGCGTTGGAAATCGCCACAGGTCTCTGTTCGTCCTAGCGCCGAGCAAAACTCCGCCAGGCAGCTAAAAACTTCCTGGCAGGTGCCGATAGGAAAGGCTGACGCAGCACGTGAAAGGTCCAAAAGGAGCTACGCCTTGTCCACCAGCGGAATCACCAGCAGTCTTCTATCCCAGATCGTAGGTTCCCCGTCAACCGCGAACCAGTTTGCTACTGACCTGAATCAGCTGGCCCAGGATCTTCAAAGCGGCAACCTTTCGGCGGCGCAGCAGGATTACATCACACTCTCCGAGGACGCCCTGGATGGCGCCACCTCGTCGACAGCAACTACTTCCGCGAGCGGAATTACGACGGGCCTTCTGTCAGAGATCGCATCCTCCTCAAGCAGTTCCAGCGCGTTCGTTGGAGCACTCACCCAACTTGGCACCGACCTGCAGAACGGCAATCTGACTTCCGCCCAGGAAGATTTGCTCACCCTGGATTCCACAGCTCTAAATGCCGCGTCTTCGGCCGGCGTCAATTCAAGCGCAACCACCAGTGCAACAAATTCTGCAACGCCGGCCAGTCAAACGGAAAGCTCCGAGCTGATCCAGGCTATCGTACAGGCGATAGGAGCCGGTGATAATACTGTCGCCAGCAGTGCTCTGTCCGCACTGGCCTCCATCTCACCTAGTTCCGCGGGCGCCAGTGTGTTGCAGCAGGAAAGCGCGAACTTCGGTTCGAGCACCGGCGCCACATCCTCCTCCAGTTCGATCAGCGATCTGCTGCAAAGCCTCAATCCAAGTAGCTCCACTTTGAATCTCCTGGCGTAGTGAGCCGCGCACGATTGCCGTTCTTTGATACCTGGGTTCAGAACTAAAACTCGGGCGATGGCGGGATGAAGGCCGGCTTGCATGAGATTTCCATGAGATCGCCGGCGCTGAAAACCTCTTCATCCCTCATAGGCGATTCCGGGGCCGGGTTCTCAGGCACGCTGGATTTCATTCCACAACACTTGATTAGAAGTGCGATAGCCCAAAAGGGGCGAAGGCAAATTGCGCCGTCTCTGGATGTCGAATTGCAACAACCCCGATCATTCCTGGTCGGAAACCTCAGGCTGCCCAAGCCCGAGCTTCGACGGAAAGACAGAGCTCGAATGCCAAAGACGGCGACCGAAACACCGGGAACGTCCCTAGAAAACGAGAATCCCTGGGCCACTACCACCCTCGATCCGGGCGACTGGCACGAATTCCGCGTCCAAGCCCACCGGATGCTTGATGACATGCTCGACTACACTGCAAACATCCGCGAGCATACCGTCTGGCAAATCGTACCCGCAGAAGTCCGGATGCGATTCCGTCAGGAGCTTCCCAAAAAGCCGACCCCTCTTCACCAGGTTCATCAGGAGTTCATGACGTCTATTCTGCCGTTCACCGCGCGCAATGGTCATCCGGGGTTCATGGGCTGGGTACAAGGCGGCGGCACGCCAGTGGGTATGTTGGCAGAATTGTTGGCGGCCGCTCTCAACGCCAACCTGGCCGGTCGAGATCAAATTCCCGTCGAGGTAGAACGCCAGATCACGGAGTGGATGCGAACCCTTTTCGGCTTTCCTGTTGGGGCTACGGGGTTGTTTATGACCGGCACCTCCACGGCGAATTTTGTCGCTGTCAAAGTGGCGCGCGATTTCACGCTCGGCCGCGAAGCTCGTTGTAATGGCGTCAACCAGGGAGCCCATAAGCTCGTCGCCTACGCGTCCACAGCCGTCCACGGCTGCATTGCGCGAGCGCTTGATCTCGCCGGACTGGGATGTGATTCACTTCGAATGGTTCGAGTGGACAAGATGCATCGCATGGATCTCGAAGCTCTGGCCGCAGCCGTGGCTTCTGATCGCAAGACCGGCTTCACTCCGTTTCTTGTGGTCGGAACGGCAGGAACTGTCGATACAGGCGCGATCGACAACCTGAGCGAAATTGCAGACCTTTGCGCACGAGATCAGCTCTGGTTCCACGTCGATGGAGCGTACGGCGCACTGGCCATACTCGCTGCCGATCTGGCGCCGCGGCTCAAAGGGATAGAGCGAGCAGACTCCCTGGGCTTTGACTTCCACAAATGGGCACAGGTCCCCTACGATGCCGGTTTCATCCTCGTCCGCGATGGCGCCCGCCACCAGGCGGCCTTTGCCTCGTCGAACGCATACCTTGGCCGAGACGAGAGAGGCATGTCCGCAGGCTCACTTTGGCCCTGCGATCTGGGTCCTGACCTTTCGCGCGGCTTCCGCGCGCTGAAAACCTGGGCGACGCTGAAGGTTTATGGAACCGAAGCCATTGGAGCGGTCGTGAGTCACACCTGCAAACTGGCCAGATACCTGGAAAGCCGAATCGCAGAAACTCCGCAACTGGAGCTGATGGCGCCAGTCGAACTGAGCGTGGTCTGCTTCCGCTATCGTGGCGAATCCCCGGTTGTTGCTGCTCAGGAAGAGTTTCTAAACCAGCTCAATCGTCGAATCGTGATTGGGCTGCAGGAAGGCGGAGTCATCGCGCCGTCGAGCACATTAATCGACAATCGTTTTGTGATTCGGGCCGCAATTGTGAATCATCGGACCACCCGAACCGAGTTAGACACGCTCGTCGAAGCAGTGTTGGACTTAGGGCTCAGGCTCACTCCTAAACCACCCCAGGAGAAGCCCGAGGATGAAAAGTGGCAGCCATGGTTACAGCGAGCTTCCGAGTTACAAAAAATCGATGTACGGCTGAGTTCTGATGAGCCCCTGAAGAAGCATATCGAAGTCAAACTGCGCTATGCGCGTGCCATGCTGCTCTGTCAGCTTGGCCGCAGTCTCGAAGCCAGAACCGAACATCTGAAGGTCGTCAGCCTTGATCCAACTCACTGGCGCAATCTGAACGCCCTTGGCCTGCTGCTGGCTTTCGCCGGACACCGGAAGGCTGCACTGATTAGCCTAGCCCAGGCAGTAAAACATCATCCCCGCTCAGTCATGAGCCGCGTTAATTTTGGCGGAGTTTTGCTGGAAGAGGGCCAGGCCGCGGAAGCCAGGGAACAGTTCGAAGCTGCGCTTCGCTTAAATCCCAATATGCCCGAAGCTCATGCCGGAATGTTCTATGTACTAACCCGTCTCGGCGAAACAGAGCAGGCCAAACACCACCAACGCCTTGGCTTCCATCGTAAGAACCTGTTCACCAACATCTATCGGGGCGACGCTCCGCCGGTCCCGGTGCTGTTGTTAGTTTCCTCTTCCGGCGGCAATACGCCCATCGAAAAGCTTCTGGACGATACCGTATTCCAATCCCACGTTCTGGTGGCCGATTTTTACGATACGTCAAAGCCGTTGCCGGAACATAGGCTTGTGATAAATGGCATTGGTGATGCTGATTTATCACGCGCGGCATTAGTTGCGGCCGAATCGCTCATTTCACGAACGCCCGCTCCAGTGCTGAATCTACCCATGGCAGTGATGGCGACGAGCCGCTGCGGGAATGCTGGCCGCTTGCGCGGCATTCCCGGTCTGGCCGTCCCGGCGATGCGGATGTTTTCTTATGCCGAGCTCTCTGCACCCGACGCGCACAGGGTGCTTCGTCAGAGTGGCTTCACGTTCCCGCTCCTCCTGCGAGTACCGGGCTTTCACATGGGTGAATTCTTCGTCAAAGTTGATTCCTCCGGACAGCTGGAAATCGCACTCCAGCAATTATCGGGAGCATGCCGCTCCGATACTCACTTGTTAGCCATCGAGTATCTCGATGCCCGAGGAGCTGACGGCCATTTCCGGAAATATCGCATTATGATAGTCGACGGAAAGCTCTACCCCTTGCATCTTGCAATCTCGCCAGATTGGAAGGTTCACTATTTCAGCGCTGATATGGCGGATAGATCTGATCACCGCGACGAGGAGGCACGCTTCCTGGCCGACATGCCAGGGGTCCTGGGCTCGAAAGCAATGCGCGCCCTGGAAATGCTGCAGACCGCGCTAGGGCTCGATTACGGCGGCATCGACTTTGGTGTCGGCTGCGACGGAGACATTCTTCTCTTTGAGGCAAATGCCACCATGGTTGTGCAGCACCCTGACCAGGATCAACTCTGGGATTACCGCCGGCCGGCTGTAAATAGCATCCACGCGGCCGTACATCAAATGCTCATGAGACGTGCAGGCGTTAGCAGCAGTTCGAACGCAGAACGCAAATCGGCACTCGTCGAGTCTGAAGCAACTTAACCCGCATTTCTCGGGAACCTGTGGGTAAATGAGCGTTGCCCATAGCAAGATTTCTACCACCGACAAATGACGGGTGCCCCATTCAAACCCGTTTTGGCTTGAGCGTGATTCCGCGGGTGTCCACCGACTTAGGGATTGGCTTCGCCTGAAGCGGCGGGATCGTAGTACTCGCGCCAGGAGGCAATCTTTCCGCCTCTGAGGTCTACGATGATGGCGTCGTGGGATACGCCTCGCTTGCCATCTTTTCTGCGAGTGATGGCCCAGTCCCACTCTATGGCTACTTTGTTGCCGTCAGGAGAAGCGAAGACGTTTTTGATCGTGACCTTCAGGTCGCTGAAATCTTTGAAATAGTCTTTCATGGAGGCAGGCATTTGGGTCGCGGGCGTATTGCCCTCTGGAGACAAGAGGACCGCTGTCGGGAGCCAGTCACCGGCAGCAAGCGTGAAGTCCTGCTTTTCCCAGGCTCTGGCCTGGCGCTCTACCAATTGCCTGGCCGCGGTTTGCTGAGCCACGGCGAGAAAGGAGCCCGATAGCAATACGAGCAAGAAAAAATTCCTGGTTCCCTTCACCTGTGTCTTCCTTTCTTAACGAGTGATCGTCACGGTCAAATTCACGGGCTGGGCCACATGAAACTTGTCTTGTAATTCCTTCGGGCTGGCGAATGTTTTGCCTTCGACGTGACGCGCAGGCAAGTTAAATACCAGCGGCGACGATACGAGCGGATAGGGTGCCAGACGAAACTTGCGTTCTCCCAACGAAGTGACGGTAACGCGGTTTTCGCCTCCGTCTTTCAGCGGCAACGGATGCAGCAGATCTGACTGCTTTTTGTAGTCCACACAACTCATGAGAGAGAGATTGTCGCAGGCTTGCAGAAGGCGGAAGTGCTTCTCGATCCGCTCCGGCGATCTTTCTTCCGACCCAAGCTGCGTATCCGCGGCCAAACGTGACTTCAACTCCTGCTGGAACTGCAGCTGCCGCTCAAGAAACGCATCCAGCAACGGGAGTTGGTCTACCTGAATCGTGCTGCGGTCTGCCCGTGCCGTGAGCAGATTGTAGGTGTGCATGGAAACCAAAATCGCAGCATAGGGATCGGCTTCGGCTACCAGGCGAACTGCCCGGTCCCTCACGGCAAGGTAGTCGGCCAGGTCGATCTCTTCGAAGGCGGAGTATTTCCCTACCAACTCGACGGAGAATGCGCTCGGTTTCCCCTCCCTGGTAATCTGCGGCTGCTGATCACGCGCTGCCCAGCCATCGTCATGAGTGTGAACGCCCCGCAGTACCCGCTCCCGCGGCTCCGGCGCGCGAAAGATATCATTGCCCCACTTCCCGGCAAACGCTCCGGCCAGATGTGCGTGATCTACGTGCGTCACCAGCCACCAACCTGTTTCAGATTCCAAACGAAGCATCGTCATCCCCTATTCGTCGCTTGTTGCGCGGGCCGATTCATGCCAATTGTGCAGGAAATACCACTCCAGAAACATGACCAGAAAAAAGAAAGCAAAGCCCAATACAGTCGCAGCCAGCACCAGGGCAAAGAGATAGTCGGTTTGCAATTGTGCGCTGGCGTACAAGATAGAGTAGCCGAGGCCGCCTTCCCCCACCCGGGTGGAACCGGCGAACAATTCGCCGGTGATAGCGCCTATGACGGAAATGCCCGCGGCAATCCGGATACCTACAAATAATGAAGGCACAGCATGCGGCAAGCGGAGCCGGGTGAGAATTTGGAGCCGCGAAGCGTTGTGCATCAGAAAGAGATGAATGAGATTGGGCTCGACGCTGATGAGTCCCTGGGTCGTATTAGCGATGATGGGCGCGAGGCAGATGATGAAGGCCACCAGCGTAACCGACAACAGTCCCGGCCCAACCCACATCAGGATCAGCGGAGCGATGGCCACGATCGGCACCGTCTGCAGCAGGATGGTGTAGGGATAGAACATGCGCCGTATCCAGCGGGACTGGGCAAAGACGAGCGAAATCAGTAGGCCGGCGACAATGCTGGCGATCAGGCCGCCGGCAGCCTCTTCCGTGGTGATGGCCAGCGAGGCCACCAGCGATGGGAAACGCGCGATCACGGCGTGACCGACCGTAAGAGGCCGCGGCAACATATAAGGGGGCAGATGAAGAACGAGGCAAAGCCCTTGCCACAGCAACAGCAACACCGCGAACACGGCCAGCGCGTTGAGCAGAGTGATCAGGTTCTTCGTCATGCGTGCTGGACTCCTCGGAGCGCGCGCGAGACCTCGGTGACGAACGACTCAAACTGCGGCATCTCGCGCGTATCGCTGGTCCGCGGAGAAGGAAGATCGATCGAGATTTCCCGCGCCACCCGTCCCGGCGAAGGCGCCAGCACAAGGATCCGCGTGGAAAGAAATACTGCTTCTGCCACCGAATGTGTGACGAAAACGGCAGTCCAGTTCTGTTCCGCCTTAAGGCGAAGCAGTTCTTCATTGAGCCGATCCCGGGTCATCTCGTCGAGAGCACCGAACGGTTCGTCCATCAGCAGCAGCCGCGGTTTCGTAGCCAGGGCTCGCGCGACCGATACGCGCATCTTCATACCGCCCGAAAGCTGACGCGGATAAGCCCTGGCCACATGGGTAAGGCCGACCAGTTCCAGCAACGATTGCACCTTCTGGTTGCGAACTTCGCGGCTGACACGCTCCAGTTCTAATCCCAGCCCCACGTTGCTTGTGACCGTGCGCCAGGGCAGCAGGGTCGCATCCTGGAAGATATAGGACACGGTTTCCCGGGCATCCACCGGGGTCATCCCGTCGACCAGGATAGTCCCGGAGGTAATGGAGGTGAGGCCGGAGATCAACTTGAGCAGAGTGGATTTTCCGCAACCCGAGGGACCAATCAGACTCACGAATTCCCCCTTGGCGATCGTGAGGTCGATTTGCTGCAGAATCGGAGGACCGCCCCCATAGCTCTTCGTTACGCTTGCGAGGGAAACTTCCGGGACCTGTAGCTCTGCACTCATGCGGTCCCCGCTAATGGGAGTTCGAGGGTGGAGGGATGATCCGCGTCGTGCAGAACCATGTGAGTCGAGCGCTGCCAATTCCAGGAGTCCATCAACCACGGCTCGACAGGTGTCGATGGATTGCGGTCATAGAGCGGAAAGGCGCTGCCGGCTATTTCGAGCCGGATGGCTTCGCCCGGTGCGAACACACACGAGGTTGGCTCGAGTTCAATTCGCCAGCAGTGAATGGTGCCGGCGGTGTAGCCAGAATCACGAAAGAGATAGCTGGAACGGGCGATGCCGATGCAGACGAAGTCTGCTTGCCCGTTCGGCCGTACCCTGACGAGCTTGGCGGTGAAGTCAGCGTAGGCGGCGGAGGTGACTGCGTAGAGGGTGAGCTGGGGAGATCCGAAGACATGCAGCGGCGCTGTGAGCGCGGGCATGGTGTAGACAAGGAGGTTGTTGCCCAATTCCATCGCCGCCTGATTGAACGAGCCGCTCAGCGCAGCGGCACCGCCGGGCGCAAGCACGGGAACTTCCGGATCGTAAACGAAAATGTCGCGGGGTTGCGAAGAGTCTGGAGGTGTATGGGTAAGCTTCCCATCTCCTTTGCGCGAGTCGGCGCGACCGCCACTTTGCAGATGAAGGCAAAGCTGCTTCTCTGGAAATTTATCGGCAACGAACCAGCGGTTAGCGCCTAAAGCGAAGTGGCGGATGCGCGGCTCGCTTGCGAACTCGCCGCTGTTCTTGAGCCAATGGTTGAACCAGCGCAAGAGCAGCGAGTCCGTATCGAAGAGCGCCTCGGAACCGAGATTTTGCTCACCGATCAGTTCGCCCCACGGAATGTGAATCCAAGGACCGGCTACCAGATACTGGCCTTCTGCATGCCTGGACATTGACAGGAAGCCCTCGATGCTTCCCGAGAGGTAAGTGTCGAACCAACCGGAGAGGTGCAGAGCTGGAATCTTGATCTGGTTCAGAGATTCGCTCACGTCCTGTGCCGACCAGTAAGGACCGGGCAGAGGGTGCGTGAACCAGTCGCGGACGTAAGAAGGCAGTCCCTCATACTGAATCTGAGGATGCAATCCATAAGGCGTAACCAGAGGTTGGCTGCGCAAATCGGCCCAGGCTTTCTCGAGGCCGTCACTTGCTTCCCGCAGCTTGCGGCGGCGGGCGTCCCCCTTGAGCATTTGCAAACCCCAACCCAGGCTCGACGCAAGGCGCAGTGCGCCCTGGCGATAGAACCAGCCATGGTAGAGATCGCAGGCAGTCTGCGCCGGCGCGATGCAAAGCAAGCCTTCGGGCTGCTCCGCTGCAGCCAATAACTGAGTTAGCCCCTGGTAGGAAAAGCCGTACATCCCAACCTTGCCGTTGCACTCGGGACGTTGGCGCAGCCAGTGGATCGTTTCGGCTCCATCGCGCCCCTCGCTGCGGAAGGGATAGAACTCGCCTTCGGAATCACCGCGGCCGCGCACATCCTGGATCACGACGTTATATCCGTGAGCGGCGAACCAGACGGGGTGAGCGTAGACGACTGTGGATGCTATGTCCCGGCCATAAGGCTGGCGCATTAAGAGAGTGGGATGTGGCCCGGGGTCGGGCGGATAGTAGTGGTCGGAGACCAGGACGACACCGTCAGACATGGTGCAGTGTTGCGTGCGTTCGAGACGAACTCCGGAACCGCAGTCAATCACTGTTGCTTACCTCTGGCTGTTGGAACACGCTGAAAATAAGATGAATGGCCATCGGTCATGTCAGCCGCTCCCACGGCAAGCCGGGGCAGGCGGGGTGACAAAGGAGAATGACGCGTGCGAGTTCGCTCAGGGCGAGTTCTGCAGTTTCTCTCCCAGCCACTGCCTTTGCCGGCCACCTTCAGGGTTTATGCCAATTCGCGTAGGCGGCCATGGCGTTCAGCGCCGCCGCCAACTTGTTCGCGGCTTCTTCAATCCACAACTTGCCCTTCTCTGCGCTGGCAGGATTGGGATCGCCCATGACCCCGCTGGGCGCAATATCGCGCGTCAACCAGGCAAACGTCGCCGGTGCATTTTCCGGACGCAGCAGCTCGGGCTTGCCGATGTCCGCAATGTAATTCACGCTGTATTGATCGGTGCAAACCAACTCCGGAATCGCGCTCAGCAGAAACGAAGTCTCAACTTCTCCCGCATGAAAGCCATAAGCCCGTTCCTGATCGTTCAACCCGGTGAAGGCCGCACCCGCAGAACCAAAGAGCGAGAACACCCGCAAGCCAAACTCGGCGCGCAAATCGCGGGCCATCACGTCTACCAGTGATGAGTTGCCGCCATGCGTGTTGTACAACACGATTTTCTTGAAACCGGAAGCGGCGAGGCTCGAGCCCAGATCGCGCACCACGGCCATGAACGTTGCTGCGGAGACGGAAAGCGTGCCGGGAAAACCGATATGCTCATTGCTCTTGCCGTAACAGACGGCCGGTAGAGCATACGCTTGCACATCGTTCGGCATCCGCGACAGGGCGGCGCCCAACAGAATGCTGTTGATCAAAGTATCGGTCGCCAGCGGCAGATGCTGCCCGTGTTGTTCGATGGCTGCTGTGGGCAAGATCAGAAGAGTTGTATCGCGTGGAAGAGCGTCCACCTGTTTCCAGGTGAGGTAAGCGAAATTTCGGTTGTCGGGAATCCAGCTCTTCACGATACAGGCGCTCCCACGGAGTGCCGCTCAAAGGTGATCATCTTGCCCGGGTTTAAGAGTCCTTTGCTGTCGTATTTGTATTTAGCCATGAGCTGTATGTTGTCGCTGCGATATCTGCCGCCGCCCTCAACGTTGTTCACGTGCGGATTGGCAACGCTTACCCCGATCTCGCGACAATAGGCGATCATCTCGTTCAACCGCTCCTCGGTGGTAAAACGAACCACAGGAATCGCACCCGGGAAGACCACGCCCTGGGCGTTCTTGATGAACTCGATGTGCAGCAGGAATTCATCGCCGAAGCGCTGTTTGAGTTTGGCAAACTGGCTGCGAGCGTTTACAGCGTCGAAGCCGCACTGCAGGTACGTATAGGCCGGATCGGACTTCATCGCCCACAGGGTGGTGTGATTCCAGGTGTAATCGGAAAGCAACGGCAAAGTGCGCAGGCCGTTATAGGGAGCGGAGAAAGTGACTTCTCCTCCAGCTTCCCGGGCCGCGGCCTCCAGCGCAGCCCGCTGGTCTTCGGCGATCAGGAAAAATATCAGCGCCTTCCCTTCCGGCGCGACGTTCTGTACCGGGCTGAAGAACGAGGGGATGGGCCACTCAAAGGGAGTCACCAGGCGCTTGGTCCAGGCTTCTGAGGTGGCGATGCGCTCGCTGAAATCGAAGGCCCGATCGAAGGCGTCGAAAGCGACCACGCATTGTGCCCAGTTCACACTGGGCGCCAGCGCAAGCCAGATGCGGACAATGATGCCATTGGTGCCCCAGGCATGCAGAATCTCGTGAACGGCCTCACCCTCGTGATGGACAACACGCGGCGGGTCTTCCATGGTAACCACATCAATCGCGCGCACCGTGCCAAAGTCTCGCAGACCACCGTGGGTCACGGAGCCAATGCCTCCGGAGCCGCCGCCCAGAAAGCCTCCGACTGATGCCTTAACGATGGTCGAGGGATAGCAGCGCAGTTCCCATCCCACCTTGCGCGCCTCCGCCTCCAGCACGCCCAGGCGCACGCCAGGCTGGCAAACGGCAACGCCGTCGGCACCGATGGACTCGATCTGATCCATCCGCGAAAGATCCAGGAGCACTCCCCCGTGCAGCGGCACAGCCTGGCCATAGTTCCCTGTTCCCGCCCCCCGCGCGGTGACCGGAATATCGTGCGCATAGCAGTAGCGCAGGATTTCCCGCACTTGCTCTGCCATCAACGGTTGAACGGCGACATCCGCTCTCTTGCCATCGAGTTGCTTGCGCAGCACCGGCGAGTACCAGTAGAAGTCGCGAGAGAGGCGCTGCACGATCTGAGGAGCCGTCAGCACCCGCGCGGGATCGCCAAGAATCGAGGCCAGGGACACTTCGAGCGGGGTTGTCATGCACTCTCCTTGCGGTTGCTCCAGGTGGCAAATGCCGCCTGCATCCGCGAATCGGCAAACAGGGTGTTGCAGAGTTCACGCAGGAAGGGCCCGACTACGATGCACGGCATATCGCTGCGCCGAGCTACCTCGGCGGCCGGGATCTGAATCTGGCGGCAATATCGATTGGCATCCTCGATGGTTGCGCCGTAGACCACCCGGTCGAGACCCGCCCACAGCGCATTGGCCATGCACATGGGACAAGGTTCGCAGGTGGAATACAGTGTAAATCCCCGCAGCGAATAACTCTTACGTTTTTTGCATGCCAGGCGAACGGTGCGCAGCTCGGCGTGAGAGGACGGGTCGTTTTCTACTGCCACCGCATTGCGGGCGCGAAGGAGTGTTTCTCCACTCTGGCTATCGACGATCAGGGCGCCGAAAGGCACCGGCCGGGGAGTACGAAAACTCAGCGCAGTGAATTTGACCAGCGCTTTAAGGTGGGCTTCGTCCGCGGAAGTAGCGTCCATGCGGAAGTGTAAATCATTTTTTGCCTTGGATTGAGCACGTGGTATACACGACCCATATGTCCTCTTTGACCGAAGCACAAGCCAAGGGTCCGTTGGCGGCAACGCAGGAAGCTTTTGCACACGCGAACAGCAACGCAGGGAAGAATGTATACCTGGCGATGGATAAAGAACGCACGCTGGCAGAAGCGCAGGCCCTGCCCTCTCGCTTCCCGCAGCCCGCACAGCGGCCTCTTCTATATGGCGTTCCCGTGGCTGTGAAAGACTGCTTCGACGTTGCCGGATATTCGACCACTTGCGGCTCGCATTTTTACGCGGAGACCCACGGGTTGCCTCGTACCGACTCAACCGTGGCAACGCGCCTGCGCGAGGCGGGCGCCGTCATCATGGGCAAGACGCACCTGCACCAGTTGGCATATGGCATCACCGGCCAGAACAGCGAATACGGCGACTGTACCCAACCGCGCGATGCGAAAGTGTTTACCGGGGGCTCCTCGAGCGGCAGCGCGGCCAGCGTCCAGGAGGGCTCCGCGATTGCTGCGATTGGCACCGACACAGGAGGCTCCATCCGCGTTCCCGCGGCCCTGTGCGGAATCGCGGGCTATCGCTCCACCCTCGGACTCGACGGCGAGCAAATGTGGAACGGCGGTGTACACCTCGCCGTCTCCTTCGACACGATTGGATGGCTCTTTCGCGATCTGCGCGATGGCCCTGTGCTAGGTTCGGCCTTATTTGGGCTGCCGTTGGTGGAAGCGCCGCAGCGCGTCAATATCCTGGCAGTCGGAGATTCGTTTCTGCACGACTGCGAGCCGGCGGTGCTCGAAGTCTACCGCGGCTGGCAGCAGAAACTGCGGCAACGCGGCGCGGACATCAGCACCTTCGAGCCTGATTTCTGGGCAGATACTCGAGAGATTTTTCTCGGCATCCAGGGACACGAAGCATCGGAGCTGCACCGTGGCAACTTCGAGCACTTTGAGAAACCGCTGGCCGAACGCCTCGCCTGGGGCGCATCGCTCTCCCCTGCCGTGGTTGCGGATCTGCGCCAGCGCCATGCGGCATTTCGCGAACGAATGGATCGCCTATTCCAGGAATTCGATTTCCTTATCCTGCCTTGCGCTCCCCTCAGCGCACTGGCAGTAGGGATCGACCATTCCGTCACGCGCCCCAAGATTCTCCGCTACACCACGCCGTCCAGCCTGGCGGGCACACCGACTGTCGCGCTGACAGCTCCTGGCGGCGGCGTGCAGTTGATCGCTCCGCGAGGCGAAGACGCGCGCCTCCTGGCCTTCGCAGCCATTCTGGGAAAGCCAGCATGACCCTTGGCATCAGGATGATGTGCCTCACAGCCATCTGCCTGTTACTGGCGGGCTGTCAAAAGCAAAGTCAAACAAACGGTCTCGTGCCGGTGAAGCTGCAAACCGACTGGTACCCCCAGCCGGAACACGGCGGCTTCTACGATGCCCTCCTCCGCGGCTACTACAAGGATGAAGGCCTGGACGTAACCATCGTTCCGGGCGGCCCATACACCAACGGCGACCAGCAGGTTTCTGTTGGCGCTGTGCAATTCGCCATGGCTTCGTCGGATCACATCCTGCAGGTGGTTTCGAACGGGCTGCCGCTGGTGGCGGTGGGCGCGACCATGCAACACGATCCTCAGGCCCTGATGGTGCACGAGGATTCGCCAGTTCATACCTTCAAGGATCTCGATGGCCGGACGGTTGCCATCCGGCTGGGTCTCTCCACATGGTTTGACTTCCTGGTCAAAAAGTATCAGCTCAAGAATGTGCGCGAAGTGCCGGCCACCTACAGCGTGGCCAATTTTCTCGAGGATCCGAACTACATTCAGCAGATCTTTGTGACCTCGGAACCATTCTTCGCCCGTCAGGCGGGAGCGAAGGTGCGCACTTTACTTATCAGCGATGCGGGGTATGACCCCTATCGCGTATTCCTGACTTCGCGGTCTTATCTGTCGGAACATCCTGAGGTGGTAGATAAGTTCGTGCGCGCGTCCCTGCGAGGCTGGCGCGATTATTTGCTGCATCCTGAGGACGTCAATGCGGAAATCGCCAAACTCAACCCCGCAATGAGCGTGCCACAAATGAAGTTCAGCTACGAGGCTCTGCGGGACCAGCATTTCATAACCGGGAACACGCCCAATGGGACAGATCTGGGTCGCTTCGATCCTGCGCGCTGGACCAATATGTATCAACAACTGCTGGATTTGAAAGTAATCCAGCATCCCTTCGACCCCGCAACTGCCTACACCGTAAAGTTCGCCGATAAGTAGAAGTTGCGCCTGGAGTCCGGTTGAAGGCTACGGGTTTTAAGCCCAAACTATTTTCAAGCAAAACTCAGGGCCCCTTCGAAGCTGCAAAGCGATCCTTCGCAAGATAAATCCGATACGCCCTGTCCCCCGCTTCGGCAAAGGGAAAGCTGCGTTCGTCCCAGAGAAAGTAGTGCTCGGAAAGCTCCTGTTGAAACCACGGCCACGTGGCCAACTTGGCATAGCCCTTCAAATTGGGGAATAATCCCCGGCCAACGACGATCACCTGCGGAGGATTCTTCTCGAATTCCTGCAAGAACCGGCTCCGCTCATGGCGGATCACCTGCTCCTGTGGGGAGCCAAATATCAGGTAGTCGTAGAACAGACCTGTCGATTGCAGCAGGCGCATGCGGTAGAGCGTAGCGGCGCAGTCCGCCGGCATGTCGACGCATTGCACATGGCCAGAGAGTTGTCCTGCGCCCAAACGAGTGAGATCGGCGGTAAGAGAGTTGGAATAACTTTGATCCCATACCATGTGAATCGCCCGGTGCACATAAAGAGGCGCGAGAACGACGGCGAAGGCGACACCGCCCACCGCCAACCAGCGAACGATTCCCTTCGCTCGCAGGGCCATCACGATTTGCAGGCCGGCCCAGAGAAAAAGAAACGCAAGCATCGGATAGCGATGGTACGGAAAGGCCTTTCCCTGGCCGAGATAGGATGCAATTCCGAAAAGAACGCCGGCCAGCAATAACTTCTCTTCCCAGTTTCCCCAGTCCCGCTTGAAAACGGCAATTGCCAATGCGATCAGGGCAATGGTTTTTACCGACCCCGTCGCCATGAGGGCCAGCATTTTACGGAGAGAGACCCGGCCGAGAGCATGGTAGAAGGGGAGCTCAAAACGCAACAGATACCAAAAGCCCGGCAATGCATGCTTGTACGCCAGGAACGTAACAATGATTGCGATCGGGAGAGCGAGCCCCAGGAGGGCATAGAGGCAAGGCCTGAGGATCGGCCGGCCCAGGCGCCTCCAGCGCCAAGCCGCCAAGATTAAGACAAGGAAAGCAAACGGCAATGGAGTCGGCTTGATCGTGGACGCTATGCCCGTGCAGAGTCCGAAAGCCAGCATCGGCCATGTGCGGCCCCTGCGGAAGCAGTAGAAGAGGGCGGCCCAGGCACACAAAAGCAGCACGGCCATGATGAAGTCCCGTTGGCCCTCCTGCCCAGCGCCATCTCTGCCGTGGTAGAGAATGAAAAGTGTTGCCCCGAAGACTCCGGCCAGCCAGTCATAGGGCTCTGCGATGTAGACCATAGCCCACGCGGCCAGGGCCATGAGGCCAATATCGAAAGCCCGCCAGGCCGCCGATCCGCCGCCCAGAGAGTGCATCACGCTCCAGTTCACGAGGTAGATGCCGGGCATGTTGATTTCCAGGAGATCACGGTAGGGAGCCATGCCGTGATCCATCAGGAAGCACAGGTAATGCAGTTGGGCAGGATCGTTGACCTGTTCCCAATGCGCCGTCCGGATCAGGAAAAAGCCGACGCACGCGAGGAAATAGACGGTCAGCAGGATCCTCAGGCGCGAGAAACCGCGAACCCGGCTACGGAAGTCACGCCGGGCGGGCGCAGTAAGGTCTCCAATGGAAGTCATCTACCCGTAACCCTGTCAGGATTGAAGTATAGATTTGCCGCTCGCGAACTACGCTTTGCGACAAGCAGACAGTCCCCTGATGAATGGCGGGGAGCCGTTATTCCTGGTAGACGTGGCTCCGGTGGAGGTTGGTTTACAGCCTGGGAGACAGGAGTTGGCTCATTGAGCAACCAGGGGTTCGCAGCCCAGGAAAGCATACTATCCGCCATCAGGGCATCTAAACGTCCCCAATCTTTTACTAAGCTGGAGAGAATCCCACCCCCAAATCCGTTCGCCCGAGAGGCGGCAACGGGAGATCCAGGCTGGGAGGCCGCCCGTGACCAGCTGAAAGCCCCCCGTGACCAGGCGCACATGTCCCGGCGGCCCGGTCATGCTAGTGTTTTTCTTGCATGGGTACAGGAAAGCAGAACGGAAAGCGCGATACCCGAGGCGAGTCGCGCCCAGCGGAAGGGGAAGCAGTGCGGCCGGTCGCGGTGGCTACCTCCTCGTACGTAAACATTATCGAGGCGCTGCTGGAGAACGGATCGATGTCTCGCTCCGAGCTGGCCAGCTCCATCGGGCTTAGCCGTTCGGCACTGACGGAGATGAGCCGGGTTCTCATTCAGCATCAGTTTGTGGAAGAATCCCCGGCGGTTATCGACAAGCAGGGCCGGGGACGGCCGTCGATCATGCTGTCCCTGAACGCCCGATACGGCTACTTTGTGGGGGTCGGCCTGACGGAGGATCCGCCTTTGATGGCGCTGACCGATTGTCACGGCAACGTCCTGGCGGAACACGAGATAACCGCGGAAATGGAACCCGAAGCGGTGGCGGCAGCCATCGCCAAGGGCATCCCTTACCTCACCCGGGCATCGAACATCTCCCGCGAGAAGGTCCTGGGAATCGGGGTGGCCCTCTCCGGGCACGTGAACCATGCCCGGGGAACCTGCCTGCAATCCAACCTGCTGGGCTGGCACGATGTACCGATTGCGAGAATCGTCGAAAGGGTGACGGGTATGCCGACCTACATCGACAACGATGCCCACGCAGTCGCCCTGGGGCAGAAGCTCTTCGGAATGGCCCGGGAACTCAAGAGCTTCATGGTAATCATGCTGGGCAAGAAGATCGGCGGCGGAAGCTACATGCAGGGCCGGTTGTACCGCGGCAACACGGGGGCGGCGGGGGAGATCGGCCATTGTACGGTGGTCCCGTCCGGCCCGCGTTGCGAATGCGGCAAGCAGGGGTGTGTCGACGTATTTGCGTCGAGCTCCGCCCTTCTCCGCCGGGCCGGGGAGCTGAATTTGCAGGTAAGGGAAATCGGTGAGCTCGAGGCCCTCGCGGCAAAGGGATCGCGAGAGGCAATCGAACTACTTCAGCACGCCGGCTCTGTCCTGGGAATTGCAGTGGCGAATTCCATCCAGGTGAACAATCCCGAACTGGTGCTTTTTGCCGATCTGGTGGGTTTTGGCAACCGGGTTTTCACCAACAGCGCCCGCCAGACCATCGAAAGCAACATCATGCCTCACCTGCTTTCCACCACACGGCTCGAATTTCGCTCAGTAGAAATGGACTTCCTGGTGCGCGGCGCCGCCAGCATAGCCGCCCATCAATTCCTGATCGAGCGCGCCGGATAGATGCGGAAGAGTCAGGTGAGAGCTAAGATTCCCGCGGATTTCAGTGCCCTCAGTGCTAAAGCCACGGTTCTTTAGTGCCGTGACGTGCGGCCTAAAGGCAGTACCCTTGACCACAAACAACCCATGACGCCTATAGGCCATACCTGCAAAACGCCAGTCTGCCGCAAACTACAAGGCAGGGAAAAGCGCCCGATAAGATAAGACAGGAGCACTGGCCAGGCATGGGTGTGGCGACACAGGATTCACTGCGATCACGACTGAATTATGAGCCGCAGGATTTAGCCTTCGGCACCAGCGGCAGGCGGGGCAAGGTTGCCGATCTTACCCAGCTGGAGATTTATCTCAACGCCGCAGCAGAGCTCGAATATCTGCAGTCGCTGGCGCCGGCGGACGGCGGTATTGTTCGTGGCGATCCGTTTTATTTTGCGTATGACCTGCGCCCCAGCTCGGTCGAGTTTGTTCCTCAGGAGCAGGACCGCGGCGAACTGGCCCAGGCCATTGCCGCCGCCATCCAGGATGCCGGAATGCAAGCGGTGAACCTCGGCCGCATTCCTACCCCTGCACTTGCCAGCTTCGCCTTGTCGAAGCGTAGAGGCAGCATCATGGTTACCGGCAGCCATATTCCCTTCGACCGCAACGGTTACAAGACCAATAGCAGCCGGGGGGAACTGCTGAAACAGCAGGAAGCCCCGATCAACGAGCACGTGAGCCGGGTACGCAAGCGGCTGTATGAACAATCCTGGGAGCAGTCCCGCTTCGACCAGCGAGGTATGTTCAAAAGTGGTCACCAGGAATTGCCGCCAGAACACGGCGAGGCCCGCGCTGCTTACATCGCGCGATTTACGGACTTTTTCTCCGGAGAATCTCTCCAGGGCAAACGGATTCTCGTCTACCAACATTCCTCGGTAGGGCGCGACGTGCTGGTGGAGATTCTGGAGCGGCTGGGTGCGCACGTGCTGAAAGGGGGACGTAGTGAGACGTTCGTTCCCATCGACACGGAGAATATCGACGCTGCGCAATTGGAGATCATTCAGCGTCTTGCCGATGAAGCCGCCAGCAGTGGCCCCTTGCATGCGGTGGTCTCTACAGATGGCGACAGCGACCGCCCCCTGGTTCTCGGGGTGAATCCGCAGACTGGGAAGGTGCATTTCTTCGGTGGGGACCTGGTTGGCATGGTGGTGGCGGAATACCTGCAGGCAGATGCGGTGGTGGTACCCATCAGTTGCAACGATGCCATCGACCGCGGCAAGCTGGCGCCGGTCGTACAGGCAAAGACGCGCATCGGCTCGCCGTTCGTGATTGCGGGCATGGAAGCCGCGTTGGCCCTGGGGAAGAAACGGGTTTGCGGATGGGAAGCCAACGGTGGCTTTCTGACCGGCTCGCCTATCGTTCGCAATGGCGCCACCCTCGCTCCGCTTCCTACCCGGGACGCGGGCTTGCCCATTCTGGGCGTGCTCTTCGCCGCTGAGGAGAGCGGGCTATCACTGATCGACCTATTTGCGCGGTTGCCGAAACGCTTCAGCCGTGCCGCCCTGCTCAAGCAGTTCCCACGGGCAACCGCGCTGAAGATCATCAGCCGGTTCTCTCCTCCCGCGGAGAAGCAGGCTATCAAGCAGGACCTGGCGCAGTTTTTCACTCCGGCGCTGGGTTTTGACCGCATTGACCGTGTGGACTATACCGACGGCGTGCGCGTCCTCTTCGCCAACGGTGAGGTGGCCCACGTGCGGCCCTCAGGAAACGCGGACGAACTGCGCATCTACGCAGTGGCCGATACGCAGAGCCGTGCCGATGCGATTGCCGCGAGCGGCGTGGAAGAGCCGGCGGGAATCCTGAGGCAGATGGAGAAAGCGATCCATGGTTGAACAAGGCGTTCGTCTATCAGGGGCACTGATGCTGCGCGGGGTGGTGCAACATTATGACTGGGGCGGCTACAACTTTATCCCGGACCTGCTGGGCATCGAGAATGTCACGCGCAGGCCATACGCAGAATTGTGGATCGGCGCTCATGCAAAGGCTCCGTCGCTGGTCGAGGAGGCAAGCGGAGCAGAGCAACCGCTGGATCAGCTGATTGCAAAAGCGCCGGAGGCGATCTTGGGACCGGCGACCAGCCTGAAGTTCGGCGCGCGGCTGCCCTACCTGTTCAAGGTTCTGGACGTCCACAAAATGCTTTCCATCCAGGCGCACCCCACGCTAGTCCAGGCGAAAGAGGGCTTTGCCAGAGAAAACGCAGCCGGAGTCCCACTGGACGCCGGCAATAGAAATTACAAGGACGACAACCACAAACCCGAGATCGGCGTGGCCTTGACGGATTTCTGGATGCTGCATGGTTTTCGTCCCCTGGAACAAATCGCGGATGCGTTGGACCGCATTCCGGAGCTGGGCGCGGTGATGCCGGGCTTTCGGCAGGGCCTGGCGGATGCGGGACATGACCACGAAGCGCGGCGCGCCTGGTTGCGTGAGCTGTACAGCAACGTGATGACCCTGGCCCAGGAAAAGGTGGACTCGCTTCTCAACCAGATGATCGCCCGGTTGGAAGAAAAGCCGGTCAGCGATAAGGACAACCCGGACTACTGGGCATTACGCGCAGCGGAAAATTTCCCCTTGCCAGGCGGCCACCGGGATCGTGGGATCTTCAGCATCTACCTGCTGAACCTGGTGCACATGCGGCCGGGGCAAGGAACTTTCCAGCCCGCGGGCGTGTTGCATGCCTATCTCGAGGGAGTGAATGTCGAGTTGATGGCCAATTCCGACAATGTTCTCCGCGGGGGCCTGACCACGAAGCACGTCGACGTGCCCGAATTGCTGAGAATCCTGACCTTTGAAGGCGGTAGGCCAGAGGTTTTGGATGGCATTCAGGTGACCGGACAGCAACGGGTCTACCGGACGCCGGCACAGGAATTTGAGCTGAGCCGGATCGCGCTCACAGCCGGCGGCCGCTACGCTGGGGAGGCGGCCTATGGCCCCAAGGCACTCCTCGTGTTGCAGGGCTACGGGCAGATTACTGCCGCCGGCCAACGCAACGCGCTGAGCCGCGGATCTATTGCCTTCCTGCCGGCCGGCACAGAATTCGTGATGGAGGCCCAGGGAGGAGATTTGGTGGCTTTTCAGGCTGCCGTTCCGCTTCATGCTCGGGGGGCTGCCTAGCGCGCCGCCGAAAACCGGCCGGGTGACGCCGGTCGGTCCGGGCAAGCACATGGGGCCACGACTAAAGTCGTGGCCCGATACAAAGCCGGGTTTTCACCCAGAGACTAGCCCCGACCTACCGGGATGCTTCCTTGCCCTAACTCTGCTTCAAAAACGCTTCCACTTCGGCCGCGGAAGGCAGGGAGGGCTGGGCGCCGGCGCGTGTGACAGAAATTGCCGCCGCGGCCGCACCATATCGGGCGGCCTCCACCGGAGGCTTTCCCCGGGTAAGAGCGACCGCGAACGCCGCGTTGAAGCAATCCCCAGCCGCGGTGGTATCCACGGCCCTCACGGGAAAGGCTGGAATTTGCTGCGGTGGACAATCGCGGCCGGCCAAGAAGACGCCTTGGGCGCCAAGTTTGAGAGCCACATTCCGCACTCCCATGCCTAGAAGTTTTTCCGCGGCCGAGGCCGGATCGTTGCTCACCCCGCCCAACAGGATCTGCGCTTCGGTCTCGTTCGGTGTCAGCCAGGACGTTCGCGTGAGCAACGCTTCCGGCAGCGGCTGGGCGGGTGCAGGATCCAGCATCAGGGGTGTCTTCGCCGCCCAGGCATGCTCGGCCAGCCGAACCACGGCCTCGAGCGGCGTTTCCAATTGCACCAGGATCATTCCGGCCCGCTGAATGGACTCTACGTTGGCATCGATGTAGGCCGCGGAAACCAGGCGATTGGCGCCCGAGATCACGATGATGGAGTTTTCTCCATTGTCGGCTCTGGAGATGTGCGCTACCCCGCAGGGACCAGCCACTACCTGCACAGCGTGCGTATCCACCCCGGCCGCCTGTAACCCGGACAGCAGGCGTTCCGTAAATAGGTCGGTACCGAGTGCGGCGATCATCTCAACCGGCGCACCGAGTTTGCCGATGGCCACCGCCTGGTTGGCTCCCTTGCCCCCATTGAAGACATCGAAGGTTTTGCCGAGGATGGTTTCTCCGGGCGCGGGTAAGCGGCCGGCACACGCTACCAGGTCGATGTTGATGCTGCCTACGACGAGCAATTTCTCTTTCACGCACTCTCCCCAGGGTCGCTGGGAAAGAATATCGCAAAGCCAGGATCAACCTGGAGTGGCAGTGGAAGGGTGGAGGCGCGGGCCGGAATCGAACCAGCATTAAAAGGTTTTGCAGACCTTCCCCTGACCGCTTGGGTTCCGCGCCACTTCTCATGTACCGCCTCTGACCTTGAAGCGGTTCCCTGCGTTGTGAAACCACTCTAGTGTGAAGCGGCTGGGAATCGCTATCCCCTTCAGAAATCTTCATCGTCGGCAGTAACTGAAAGTAAATTACCTGCGCCAAACAGGCGGAGCAGGCTCGCCGGGGCTGAGTCAACCCGACGACATGCAATCGCTTCGTGCTCACAGAGCGGCAGTTTTTCCGAGAAGGCTTATCGCGTGCGGCGAAAATCTGTGGTGTGAAATACCTCCGAAGAAGGTACTCTTGATCGCGAATCTGTTTGATTGCACCAGGAGGAAGAGATGGCCGAGGGAGCGGAGAGCGGGCGCAGAGAATTTCTCAAGCTGGCGGGATTGGGCCTTGCAGGTATATCGACGTCGGCCCGAGTCCTGGGTCAGGCGCAGCGCGCTCCGATCCAGCGGCCCGAAACCCCGGACCTAGCGTTGAACCTGTTGGCGGAGGGCAATCAGCGCTTCGTTGCTTACAACCTGGTTTCGTTTAAGGAAGACCTGGATATCCTCCGGTCACATTCGGAAGAACACCAGGAGCCGTTTGCGGCAGTGCTTTCCTGCGCCGACTCGCGCGTGCCCGTCGAATTGATCTTCGACCAAAGCATAGGCCACCTCTTTGTGGTGCGTGTGGCCGGCAACATTGCCACACCCGATACGATCGCGAGCCTCGAATATGGGGGCGCCGTTCTGGGAATCAAAGCGCTCCTGGTTCTCGGACACACCAATTGCGGCGCGGTGAAAGCGACCATAGCCGGCAAAGCAGTCCCCGGGCAGATCAGCTCGCTGTATCAATACATTCATCCCGCCGTTGCCGGATCGAACGGGGACCTCACGACGGCTACGCGGCAAAATGCCGCGCTGCAGGCATCTGTGCTTCGTGACGCTTCGCCGGTTTTGAGCGACCTGGTCAAGCAGAAAAAGCTGGCAATTCGCGCGGCCCTTTACGATGTGGGCAGCGGCAAAGTCACGATGCTCTGACTACGTGTTTTGAGCTCTGGCAAGCTCCGTCATAACCAACCGGCGCGATTTCCAATAACGTGACGGTGGTTGTTTCCCTTTGTGGGCGGCCCGGACCTTGCTGTACCCTTTTCTACACACAAAAGTGGTAGCCATCTAGTAACCATCCTGACGCATCTTGCGCTTTCCTGGCGCGCCGATAAAGCCACTAGTTATCTCGGCGAGTTTTGTATAGAAGACCGGCGAAATTCGGGGCAATTCGCCGCCGGAGCGCGATAGGTTGGCGCGCCGGGCGGCATGCTCTGGGCGTGCGTGCAAGGCGGGTCGGTACAGAAGGAATGCGAACAAGTAATGCTCTTTGCTACTTTGGCCGATAACTTCTGGATTGCGACGAAATGGGTATCCAATTCAGGTTCAGCCCTGATTTACGATCCGCTTTGTCATCCGGCAAAGAACCTCCAAGAGACGAGGCTCACGCCGTGTGGCAGCAAGATGCTTTGGACCGGTAACTCCCCTGCAGGCAATCCCCGTTCCTTAAGTATTGGCATGTATCTGTAGCTGCGCGTTGAGGATTCTCTGTATGGGCCGAAATTCCAGGCTGCTTTTGTCTGCCTTTGGGCTGGTTGCTTCTGTTCTGGCGAACACGGCAAATGCAGCCGCGGTGTCGACGGTGACGAGTCTTTCGTTGTCTTCATCGACTTTGGCTTCACCTGCACCGCTCACGCTCACAGCCACGGTTACAGCCGGCGGCTCGCCGGTCGGAAATGGTTCAGTCATTTTCTGCAACGCCTCGGCGGCCTACTGCGAAGATGGTGCAATCATCGGCAAGGCGCAATTGAATGCCGGCAGCGCTCAATACAAGTTCATTCCCGCGATCGGCGTCCACAACTACAAAGCCATCTTCCTCGCTACCACGGCACAGGCGTCGAGCACGTCTTCCACACAAACTGTGACCGTAACGGGCCTCTATCCGACTGCGACATCGATCGCCGCGTCGGGAGATCCTGCGGGCTACACCTTAACGGCGACCGTAACCGGATATGCCAACCATCCGCCGGTGATGGCAGGTACAGTTTCGTTTCAGGACACTACGGACGGCAATTTCGTCCTGGGCACAGCGGCGCTCGGAACGCCAACGTACGCGCAGAGTTTCAATCAGGCGTCCGGTTCGCCGATCCAGACGGGGAATCAGCCCGCAGCCATCGGAAGTGCTGACTTCAACGGAGACGGCAGGCCAGACCTGGCCGTCATGGATTCTTACCAGAATGCGATCACCATCCTGCTTGGCAATGGAGACGGCACCTTCACGACAGGACAACTGATTACTGGAGTCGGATCGACGCCCTGCATCTATTCTGATCAACCTTCGAATTGCTCCCTAACGGTGGGCGATTTCAACCACGACGGGAATGCCGACCTGGCCGCAACCAGTGGTGGCGACAACGAAATCATTGTTCTGCTCGGCCATGGAGATGGAACCTTCACCCCGGCAACGGGATCGCCCATCACCGTTGGGAACTTTCCCCAAGCGGTAAGGACCGGAGACTTCAATCGCGACGGATTCCTCGATCTCGTGGTCGCCAATGCCAAAGACAATACGCTAAGCATTCTGTTGGGCAATGGGGACGGAACCTTCACCCAAGCCAATGGTTCGCCTGTTACGGTAGGCACTTTTCCATTTTTCCTTGCCGTCGCTGATTTCAACGGTGACGGAATACCCGACGTCGCAGCCACCAACGAAGTCGATGACACGGTCAGCATCCTGCTGGGCGCGGGAGACGGAACCTTCACCCCGGCCAGCGGCTCGCCGGTGCCTTCGGGCAACTACAATCCCGGTCCGGTGGTGGCCGCGGATTTCAACGGCGATGGGATTCCTGACCTGGCCATTGCCAATTTCATTCCCGACACCGGCGCCACGAATAGCAATGTGGTCATCATGCTCGGCAAGGGCGACGGAACGTTTACGGCCGGGCCCGGCTCACCGATCACGGTAGGACTTTATCCCTTTGCCATGGTTGCGGCAGATTTCAACCAGGACGGAAATACCGATCTTGCCGTCGATAACTACGGCATCATCACCGACCCTTCCACCCAGACGCTGACTTTGCTGCTGGGCAATGGACAAGGCGGCTTCACCACTGCAGGATCACCGCTGCAACTGGGAGATTCACCCAACGACATGGTTGCAGCCGATTTCAATGGAGACGGCATCCCGGATCTCGCCATCCCCAATCTGGCCGACTTCAATACCAGCATTTTTCTGAATCAGTTCACGCAGACGGCAACCGCCAGTGTTTCCAATATCACTGTAGCAGGCACGGCCACGCACTACGTGGACGCGGTCTACCTGGGAAATAGTTCCTTCGCTTCCAGCACGTCGACCACAGTCCCCCTGCAGGGTTCTCAGATCGCGACCAACCTGACGCTTACGGCGAATCCGGCAAAGCAGATGATCACCATGCCGGTGACATTTACCGCCCAGCTGGGTTCGGTGTCGAATGAGCCCGCCTTTGCCACACCCACAGGGACGGTCACGTTCTATGACCAGAGTCTCAACACCACGCTTGGGACCGCGCCCATGGGAGCAAACGGGCAGGCCGTTTTCACAACCAGCAGCATAGCCTGGGGAACCCACGTCATTACCGCCAGCTATAGCGGAGATCCGACCTTCCTGCCCGGCAGCTCGAACCAGGTGAGCGTCACCATCTGCGATTTGATGATCGCCCGTGTGGGCAATAACAACACGACGATTCTGCCCGGCACCACGGTCGTTTATACGCTCAAGGTTACGCCGCAGGTCATCGATTCGTTCCTCTACAACGTGAGCTTTGCAGCGACGGGTCTCCCTGCCGGAGCAACCGCCACGTTCTCTCCGGTAACGCTGCCGGCAGGAGGCACAACGGCCAATATCACCATGACGGTTACGACAGTGAAGGCTGCCTCGACTGCGCCGCCGCCTTCGCCCTTTGGGCGCATGCCGCTGGCTCTTGGACTTCTGCTTCCGTTGTTTGGAGTAAAGACAGTGCGCAGGCGTCTGCAGCAACTTCCCCCGTTCCTGGCAGTGGCGTTCCTGACAGGACTCAGCCTGGCTGCGATGGCGGGCCTGAGCGGGTGTTCGGGGGCGGGCTTCTTCGCGGAGCCAAAGGTTCCCTACCCCATCACCGTCACAGCCACCGAAGGAACCGTTCAGCGCTCGACCCAGGTGCCTCTGACGATTCAGTAGGCAGGGTATGGGAGAAGGTATGAATCGATCTTTAGCTTTCCTGTTTATCGCCGCGGCGCTGGGACTGAACTTGCCCCGCCTGCAGGGCCAGGTCGTGCCGGGCGGACGCGACTTCTCTCTGCCGCGCGCTGAAGTCTCGCTCGCCTATAGTGCGACGGAGGCCAATGCCCCTCCCGGCGACTGCGGCTGTTTCTTTGCCAACGGCGCCAGCGCAGAGGGCAACTTCCGCACTTTCCGTGCTTATACGGCGGTGGCTGATGTGACCTATGCGCATGTCGCCAACCTTCACAACACAGGGGAACCCTTGTCCCTGCTGATGACTACCGGAGGAATGCGCCTTAATTTCAGGTTCGGACACCAGCGCACCGATGGGTTCGACACGTACTACAAGGTCAAGCCCTTTACCCAGGTCCTGGTCGGTTTCGCCCACGGATTCGACTCGTCATTTCCTCAGAGCTCCGGTTTTATCGCATCCTCGGCGAATTCGTTCGCAGTGTTGGCGGGTATCGGACTGGATGTAAAGTACCGGCGTCACCTTTCCTTCCGGGCGATCCAGGCGGACTACGGATACACGCGCCTGCCTAACCTCGCCGGCAACGATCAGAACCTGTTACGGATTTCGTCCGGTATCACCATCCACCTCAAGTAGTTGCTTTGCCAGGGGCGGATCCGTTTGCACCTTTTCCCTGAGGGTATAGGGGGCTGCAAAAGGAATGTCCTCCAATCAGGTTGAGCTTCCGGACCACGGGGAAGCCAAACCGAGGCGGTAGGCTAAGTCTGCGTGAGAACACAAGACTTGTGAAAGCTGGAGTGAACGAGGGGCTAAAAGCCCAAACTATTTTTAAGCGCTTGCGGCACGACTCAAAGTCGTGCCCGATACAAAGCTTTGAGGTGGCTAAAAGCCGCGCTGATTTTAAGCCACGTAGCGTTCAGACAACCCAGTCTCTAAAAGTTGAATATCGCCTGGAGAAAAATAGTGCGGTTGCCCGAGGAGGGCGGCCCAAAGAAGCCCCCGGCCAGAGATTGGGATTTGCCAAAGAAAGAGGTCGATGAAAGAGTACCGTTCGGCGTCCCCAGATTCTGGTGGTTAAACAGATTCGCCCCGTAGGCCGTCAGCGTCAGGTTGTAACGGCGCGAAGTCGCCTGGTCCAAACGCCCAGGGCCGCCGCGGCTCCCGCTCAAGCCGCCGGGACCGAGACCGCCCCCACCGCCGCGCCCCCCACCACCACCGCCGGTTCTAGCAGCGTGTCCGCCTTCCACTTTGGGGCCGATTCCGATCACCTTACTGATGCGCATGTTCAAACTGACATTTGACGGCCCGGTGCCGATGCCGTAGGGGATGATTTTCTCATCGGTGCCGAAGGGTTGCGTATCAAGACAACCGTAGGAAGTGGGGTAATACCGCTGCCCGGAGCTGCTCGACGGAGAACCAGGCGGAGGCAGGCCAGCGCAATCAGAAACGGGAGCGAAGGTAGGGCGCGCGTTGAACTGGTTGTTTCGGGTCAGATCGCTGCCGATGGTTACGTTATACGGGGTGCCCGAGTTGTAACCGAAAAAAGGCGTCAGGGAGAAGCCGTAAGGCGCAGAAAAGTTACCCAGGATCAGGAAGCGGTTGTGAACGTCGAAGCTGGATCGTCCATAGTCGAGCCCGGGATTTTGCGCAACCGATGGAGTGTATGTAACCCCATTCGTATCTGCCTTGGCGACATTATAAGTGTAGAAAGTGAAGAAACTGAAACGCGGATAATTGGCGCGCGCAGAAACGATGATTTGATTCTGGCGATAGACGCCGCCCGACTGGTATTGCAGATTATTCACCTCGGCAGGCGGCAATTCCTCCGAGGGATAGATGCCCTGGTCAGCGGTTGCGAATTCCGGAGCCCCGATGTTGTTCGTGAAGTACTCGTGCACGCCGCGGCCATAGAGATACGTCAGGTTGCTGGTGATCCTCTTGGCTACCTGGCGGTCAATCCCCACAGCCGCCTGCAAGTCTGTCGCGGCATGAAAATGAGGATCGATCGTATACAAAGTGGGCGCCGTGCTGGACGAAGACTGCTCAGAGGGATTGACCGGGTATGTAGGATCAGTAATCGTGGTAACGGTCTGATTGATTCCATTCTGGTGAATGGCCTGGATTACATACGGCGTGCCCGCGTTGGAGCCGAAACTGTTGGGTACCGTGAACCGCTGATAGAACCATCCATACCCGGCGCGAAGTACCGTTTTGGGCGGCTTCTTGCGATCCCCGCCGTCCAGCGCATATGCGAAAGAGATCCGCGGAGCCCAATCGCTTTTATCATGGATACGATTTTGCGTTTCCCAGCGCAGACCGTAGCTGAATGTAAAACGCTGGTTTACTTTCCAGTCATCCTGATAAAAGAGGGCCCCATCGAAGAGGATCGCGCGCGCCGTGTACTTGTTGATATTGGTCACCTGGTAGGTCTGGGGAGTACCGGCGAGGTAGGCATCCAGGTTCTGGAAAATATATTGCCCGTTGGTCCCGCCCGTAGTGAAGTTGGCATCGCGATAGGAGCGCAGGCGGGCGCCAAAGTTCAAAGAGTGATTGCCTTCTGCGGCGGCAAAGTAGTTTTGTAATTCATAAATGTCCTGATTATCACGTACTGCGCCACCGTTATTGCCACCGGCGTTGAATGAGCCCTGAACAGTAATCGTGGGCGATGTGTTCTGGGCAATGTCCTCATACCGAAAGCGGCGGTATTGAAATCGGATGTCGTCGACCAACTTTTTGCTCAGCACCAGGCTGTCGCTCACCTGCAAGGTGTTTTCCATGCTTTGGATGTTGGCGGCCTGAGTGGGCAAAGATAATTGGCCGACCCCGGAGTTGGTTGTCACCGCGCGGTAAAACTCATAGCGGAGAGTCAGAGTGTTTGCTTGTCCGAACTGCAGATCGACCCGTGGGCTTACGTCAATGCGTGAGCTCGGATTTCCGAAGGGCTCATTCAGGTAAGTGCCTTTCGGGTTTTCAGGAGTGACGCTGGTAGGATCAATCGCATCGACCACACTCACGTTCTGGGTATTGCGTCCGAAAGCGCTTACAAAATACGAGATATTCTTTGAAAGAGGGCCGCCGATATTGCCTTGCAGATTGTACTGGTAGTACGGCGGTTCCGCGGTCTGCAGGATAGGATTGCGCGAGTTGAATGACGAATCATTGCCTCGGGTTTCGATCTGGCCGTGCAACTTGTCCGTGCCCGGCTTGGTGAGAATCTCGATGCGTCCATAGCCAAGCCGGTCAAACTGAGCCGAGAACGGATTCTGGTTGACGCGGATTTCGCGGATGGACGACTTCGGAGGGATCTGCCCGCCTGTGAAGCCGTCAATATAAATTTCGCCGCCATTGGGGCCGGCCGCAGGGCCGGCGAGTGCCTGTAACTGATTTTCTAACTCATCAGGATCGTCGGAGAGTGCATCGAGATCCTTGCCTTTAAGAACGACGGCATTCGCGTTCTCATCGGGACTGGTATCGACTGTTGGAGCCTCCGCCTCGACCTGTACCTGCTGTTTTTCCATCTGAATCTGCAGGGCAATGTTCAGCGTCTTTGCCTGCCCGGCGGAGAGAGTCACGGTCGATGTAAAAGGAGCAAAGCCAGCAGTGTCGGCATTTACGGTGTAAACACCGGCGGCCAATCCTCGGACCGTATAGGAACCGGCGCCATCCGATACAACCGTCCTTGTCTTTCCTGCTGACGAGGTAACCGTGACCTGAGCATTAGGGATGACCGCGCCGCTCGGATCTAAGACACGACCCTGCAATGTACTCGCGGGCCCTTGGCCGAAAAGCATGTGCGGCCCGGCCAGGGCGGTCAACAGAACGGCGATCGCGATCAAGAAGTGCTTTATTTTCATTGGGTGTGCAGAAAGACGCCCGGTCTTAGCCAATTGACGCTCAGAACCCTCGGTAAGTTTCCAGCCGGGCCTTCGAAGGTGCCCACTATCAACCAACTAATGACTTAGTCTCATTTTCTGCGTCTGGGGTTGGATAACCTTCAGGCCTTCGCCTCCGCGATGGCACGATTTTTCAGTGCTTTCATGTAAGCAAATCCGTAAGCCTGTTCTGGATAATGTCCGCCAACGACATCGGGCGTGTGGTCCAGGATTACAATGCCGTCAAATTTCACTTCGACGAGGGCCGTCATGATTTTGGACATGTCGTAATAGCCGTTGTCCATGAAGGTCTCGACGAAGTGCGGGAGGGGTGCGTTTACATTGCGGAAATGAATCTTCCAGATTTTCTCTGCGCCGAAATAGCGGATCATCTCCGCGGGATCTTTGTGCATGAGCGCTCGACCGCCCTCGTTCCAGCAGCCGCAACACAGGCAGATGCCGACGTTGGGGCTGTTGGCAATCTCCATGGCTCGTTTGTAGCCTTCGAAGTTGGCGAAGATGCAACGCGGTACACCGGCAAGGACCGGCACGGGCGGATCATCGGGATGAATGCCGATGCGGACACTGTTTTCTTCCGCAACGGGAGCAACCTGCTTGATGAAATAGGTGTAGTTCTCCCAGATCTCTTCCTGAGAAAATTCGCGGCCGTGGGAGAGGGGCTCGTAGAATTTCTTGCCGTCCCAAACGCCGACCTTATTCGGGCTGGCCATGTCGAACTCGCGGCCGGAGGCGCCGCGTATCGTAGCCCTTCCGCTGCTCCAGATGCCGTTACCCATATGAGCGTAGGTGGTGTAATAGATGCCTGCTTTTCCCAGGTTGCGCAGGTATTGTTTGTACTCCTCGATTTTCTGATCGCGCCCGGGGAGATTCAGCGTGACCTCCGGCATGTTGTGCACGCTTGTATTGCCGATGTTCCAGACGGTGATACCTGCGTCGGCGTAGCGTTTCTTGATTTGCAGGAAGCCTTCCGCTGTACGGAGATCCGGAGTGGAACCCACGCTCACATATTCCGCGCCCATTTGCTTGAGAAAGAGGAGATCGTCGTCGCTGGGCTTTGCCATTGACTGTGCGCACAGCTTGATGCCCGGAGCATTAGGATGGACGGTCGCAGACGCAGTTCGCGAAGCGGCAAGCACGCCGGCGGCGCCCAACGCGCCCCCAACTGCCATCTTGACGAACTCTCTGCGATCGGGAGCAAAGCCTGTGCTCACTGCCTGTTCGAACTCGTTGTGTCCCATGTCATCTTTCCTTGCAACTGGATTGGAGTACTAAATAAGCGCTAAGAAAGCGGTGGCAGCATTGTAGCTGAGTGGAGCGGCCGATTGCCGACCGCTTGCTGCGGAACATATTTCTTGCTAGAAAGACGCATGTCTCAAAACAACAGGAAGCAGGCGGCAAGCTTTGCCGTCGTCTTTTGCGTGGCCGTGCTTTCGGCTATGGCACAGAGTGCTCCGGAGCACGCTACAACGCTGCGCGTCGACACTACGCCGGGCCATGCTCTGAACTCCTTTGACCCGGATAAGAGCCTGGGCAGTTCGATCGATGTCCTATCTCGGACAGACATTGACCAGGTGTTCACGCCGCATATCCTCGAGGAATCTCTCTCCGCGGGTTGGGGTCCGATCAGCTATCGCAACAACACAGAACTGCGTATGGCAGCGTTGCACTGGAACGACAATGGGAGCTGGAGCGATGCGGCTCATCATAGCGGGTACTTCACGGGCAGTACCGAACTGAGGGAGCCGATACGCTACGCCCTGGCTTACGGGCTGCCGCATCGCGGTTTTGCCACCAGTGGCGATACGCCGCTTCCCGCGCCTGACAACTCCTACTGGAAGAGCAATCCCTACCTGACGAGCCGCTTTACGGGCGAGAATGACGATCGACACCCACAATGGGTCATCGAGGATCTGCAAAGCGAGCAGCCGGTCGAGGCAGTCCGCATCGTTTGGAAGGAGCCATTTGCTTCCAGCTATCAGGTCGAGTACTGGGTGGGCAAGGATGCACTGGACTTCGATCGTGGCCCGAAGGGTGAATGGAAAGTTTTTCCCGAAGGCCGATTCACCAGCGCCAAAGGAGGGACGGTCATCCTGAAGTTTGCGGGAGCAGCGGTGCGGACCCGGTATGTGCGGATCCTGATGACCGCGTCCTCCAATACCTGCGATGAGCACGGCGCAGCAGACGTTCGCAACTGCGTTGGTTATGCAATGGATACCGTGCAGGCCGGCCGGGTGGGTCAATCGGGCACGCTGATTCCCGCGATAGATTCCGCTCACCCGCCTACGTATACAGTTTCTTCCATCGATCCATGGCACTCCGCCGCGGATGTGGAAAATTCAGGCCGCTATCAACACACAGGTTTCGATCTATTTTTTACGAGTGGTATCACCAACAATCTCCCCGCCATGATCCCCGTGACCATGCTTTACGGGACACCGGAAGACTCCGCGGCCCAGATTGCCTATATCGAAAAGCGAGGCTACCCGATCAGCTATGTCGAGATGGGGGAAGAGCCGGACGGCAAACATACGATGCCCGAAGATTATGCGGCTCTCTATCTGCAGTGGGCCACAGCGCTGCATAAGGTCGATCCGAAGCTGAAGCTTGGCGGCCCTATCTTCGAGGGCGTGAATGAAGACATCACGGTGTGGCCAGATGCCCGCGGGCGGATTTCCTGGATGGGCCGGTTCGTCGACTACCTGAAGGAGCATGGCCGCCTCGCCGACCTGGCTTTTGTATCCTTCGAACACTATCCGTTTGAGCCCTGCGAAATTACGTGGAAATCGCTGTACTCCGAACCGGAGCTGATGCAGCATATTCTCCAGGTCTGGTGGGCGGATGGAGTGCCGAAAAATGTTCCTTTGATGGTTACAGAGAGTCATCTGGCGCCGCAACTGACCGGCCCGATGAGCACGATCTTCGCCGGTCTCTGGTTGAGTGACAATGTCGGATCTTTTTTTGCGGGTGGCGGTTCGGCCTTTTATCACTCGCCCATTCAGCCCCAGGGCCTGGAGCCGAGTTGCCTGGGTTGGGCTTCGTGGTCCAACTTTGTCTCCAATCGCCAATACGACATCAAAGGCTACACTTCGCTTTATTTTGCAGCGCACATGATCAACCAGGAATGGGTCCTCCACCGCTCCGGAGTCCACACCATGTTTCCTTCCACGACAGGCGACGAGGCGGTGACTTCCTACGCGCTGCATCGCCCGGATGGAAACTGGTCGCTGATGCTGGTCAATCGCGACGAAACGCATCCCCATGCGGTAAAGGTGGTATTTGAGAACTCCGCCGGCAAGGAGTACTTCGCCGGGCCGGTCACGGACGTGACCTTTGGCAGCGAGCAGTACGTCTGGATCAACGATGGCCTCAACAGCCACGCCGACCCCGATCATGCGCCTGTAGGTGGTCAGGTCAAAGGGGGGCCGGACGCTATCTTTGAATTGCCCAAGGCCTCGGTCACCGTATTGCGCGGGAAGATAGATTGAGCCAGATTGGAGCCTCTGGGTCCCGCAGGGACGGATGAGAAAAGCCCAGGACGCACTGCAGGACGCACTCCTGGGTACAGATCAAACGTTTGTCTGCCCCGAAAACGGGTGCAAGGGCTAAAGCCCCGCTCGGTTTAGCTCTTATCGGCACGATTTAAAGTCGTGCCCTGATACAAAGCCAAAGGGGTTTTGGGATTTCAGGCCGCACCCGCAAATCTCACTACTCGGGAAGAGCAAACGCATAGAGAGAATTTGCCGCCGAGATGGCTACGAATTGCCGCCCCCCGACGGCATAACTGATAGCTGACGACGCGATCGACCCTCCGGTTTGGAAGTGCCACAAGGACTTTCCTGTTTCGGCATCGACGGCAATCAGGTTTCCATCCCCGGTAGCGAGGAAGACAAGGCCACTCGCCGTCGCGAGCACACCTGCGCTAATAGACGGCCGGAAAATCGGAAATCTCCATTTCACGGACCCCGTCCTGGCATCGATGGCTAACAGTTCGTCTTTGGCGGGCTGGCTGGATGGGAAAGGGGCACCGCCCAGGTACTGGCGGCCTGACTCATACTGCACGGGAACACTGCGGTATCCCATGGCGCCATCCAGAGCCACGGTGTACAACGTAGAGCGGCCCGCATCGTACGAAGGGTTCTGCCAATTGCTGCCACCCACCAGGAGCGGAGCAACGACATTGCCCTTGGACGTCGACTGCCAGCCGGGCAGGAATATAGGACGGCCATCCGGCTGAAATCCGTTATTCCACGTTTGCTTGACGTAGGACTTGCCGAGGATGAGCTTGCCGTTTGTACGATCAAGCACGTAGAACATGCCGTTGCGGTCGGCCTGCAACAGGACCTTACGCTTCACGCCGTTCAAAACCATATCGGTGAGGATCACGTCTTCATTCGCATCCCAGTCGTGGCTGTCTCCAGGCGTGAACTGGTAATGCCACTTCCTCTCGCCGGTATCGGGATCCAGCGCGACCACCGAACAGGTGAAGAGGTTGTCACCGGCGCGTCCGGAGGGGTTCATGCTTGGCCCGGGGTTGCCGACCGTCCAGTACAGCAAATTCAGGTCGGGATCATAGCTGCCAGTAAGCCACGCAGCGCCACTGCCGTGCTTCCAACTGTCACCGGCCCAGGTGTCGTTGCCGAATTCTCCCGGGCCCGGGATCGTGTGGAACCGCCAGAGCCGTTTGCCCGTCGCCGGGTCATAGGCGTCAATCAGCCCGCGGATGCCGAATTCTCCTCCGGCAATGCCGACGACGATCTTGTCTTTGATCGCCAGCGGCGCTCCGGTGATGGAATTGCCGGCCATGGTGTCGGCCACCTGAGTTTCCCAAAGAACACGGCCGGTGCGGATATCGAGGGCCACCAGGGCCGCGTCCAGGGTCCCAAAGAAAAGACGATTGCCGAGCACGGCGACGCCGCGATTGAACGGATTGATCTGGTTCGGATTGATGACTTTTTGTCGGCGCTCGTATTTCCAGATAACGAGGCCGCTGCTCGCATCAAGGGCGTACACTCCCGCGTCGGTCGCGGTGGTGTATGTGGTGTACATGATGCCGTCAATGACTAACGGGGTGGCTTCGAGCGAGGGCCCGGGCGGCAACTGCAGCGACCACTGGGCCTGGAGTCTGCTGACATTGGCGGGAGTGATCTGGCCGAGCGAAGAGAAGTGATGACCATGGTAGCCGCCCCAGTAGGTCAGCCAGTTTTGCGGCTCGGCTTTTGCGTCGCGCAGCCGTTCAAAGGTCAACCCGCCGGGTATGTCAACTCGAATCGTCTGGCTCAAGTCGCGGATCTTCAAGGTTTTCAAATAGGCAACCAGATCCTGAATCTCCGCCGGCGAGAGCGTCCGGGAGTAGGTATCCGGCATCAGCGACTTTGTTTCGGCGTGCTCCTCCAGAATGTCTTTCCGGTCGAATCTGCGTAACTTACCGGTCATGTCGGTCATGATCAGGGTGTAGTTGTCTTCGGCGCGTTTTATGCCCGTTACTTCACCCTGCCGAGTCTTGACCGTGACGCCCGCAGGACCAAACCAACGCCGCATCGAAAAGGAGGACGCATTGGGATCGAGGATGATGCCCCGTAAATAGGCGGCGGAATTTTTCCCGGCTTCGGAGAGGTCGGGGCCGATATCGACGCCGCGGGCGTTTACTTCATGACACTGAGCACAGCCGCCTTTGCCCCAGAAGACCTTCTCACCGTTGGAGGGATCGCCCGGAACCGTTTCGTTGGCGGCACTCCCACTGCTGTTGAGGCTGCGCAGATAGGTAATGATGCGCCAGATATTGTCCGAAGGCAGAGCCGAGAAGGCAGGCATCTGGGTACCGGGAATTCCCGTCCGGATGGTGCGAAACAAATCAGCGTCTTCCCCACCATGCTGAAAGTTTCCGGGTGCCAGTGCCGGCCCACGGTCACCACGGGCCTCGCTGCCGTGACAGGCCTGGCAGGTCTGCTCATAGAGCCGCCGGCCGGCAGCGACTGTGGCGGGATCCTGGGAGAACGGATTCTTCTGAGCATCGGGCAACGGGGCTTGCTGCGCCGACCCGGGCTGCGAAGTACAACAGGCCAGCCCCAGGAAAAGGGCGAATCTCATCGAACAGAAGAGTGCGGTATTTCTCATGTGTACCAATGGCCCGGCGCACTGCAAATCAATTCGGGTTCTCCCCTGGCTTGGCTTGGTGGCTGTCCTACATTAGCATTTCGGCGCCAGCGCTCCTCTGCTGAGTAAGACGATATCGTCACATCGGCAAAACAAAGGCTTTGGAAACGCGAATGGATCACTACTGAACAAGCTGATTTGCGGGATCCGAGTGTTCCGTGCCGGCGAAGAAGCGGCTGCTGTAAAGGGCGAGTGCCAAGAGCAGATAGGCGGCAATCAGCAAGCCCCAAAATCCGGCTTTGTTTTGTGGCTTTAGCGGCCGGCCTTGCGCGCGTGCGAGACGGCGGCCACCGAACCAGCAAATCAGCGTCAGGATCGGGGGCATGATGAGACCAAGGAGGATCTGCGTATGCAGGGACAGGTCGTCGAAGAGCATAGCCGATTTATTCTGGCAACAAGGTATACCCATTCAGGGCGGGTATAACCATGTATTACGATGCAGGCAGCTAATTAAGCATGGGCAGGGAGTCATCGTGGCTGTAGATCGCAGAACATTTCTGAAGGAACTTAGCTTGGGAACCGCGGCGTTGGGTCTTTCACCGTTCGCCACCGGCGCCGCCAAGGCGCAGGGGTCTTCTACGATGTGGAAACCACGCGTGGGCATCCTGGTCAACTACTCCCCGGCAAACGTTGCGTATGCGGTGGGAGAAGGGTTCACCAGTATCGGATTCTGGGCTCAGCCCAATGGCAATCTTGCCCCCGGAGCTGTTACGGATGCCAAGCTGGACAAGATCCGGGAAGATATCCGTCACTCCGGGCTATATTGCTCGGTGCTGGGAGTCACCGCAAACCACATCGATGCGGATCCGGCAAAGCGCAAGGCCGTGAACGAGCACACGGCGGGCGTGATCGAGATCGCGGGCAAACTGGGAGTTCCCAATGTTGGCACGATGTCCGGCAAAGATGCGACCAAGACCCTCGAAGAGCAGGCGGCGGAGATCCACCGGGTTTACGAGGAAGAGTACTTCCCACTTTGTGAAAAATACAAGGTCCGGCTGGTGTGGGAACCCTGGCCGGAAGGGCCGAATGTCGCGACCGGACCGGTGGGGTACGAAGCGCTTTTTAAAGCCTTCGGCGACTCGCCATACGTGGGAATTCAGTTCGATCCTTCACATTATGTGCGCCAGTTCATGGACCCATACCAGGCAGCGCGTGACTGGATCGACAAGATCTACGATGTTCACCTGAAGGACACTGAAATCAGGTACGACGTGCTGCGACGTGTAGGCATCAATCCACCGAGCCCGGTGAAGTGGTGGAGGTACAGAATTCCCGGGCAGGGGCAAATCGATTGGCCGAAATTCTTCACCGTGCTCATGGACAAGGGGTACTCCGGCGCGATGAATATCGAACACGAGGATGAAACCTATCATCCCGGATATAACGGGGACGATATCAACGAGGGCTACAAGGTCGGTTTCCGGCTTGGACTGAGATATCTGCGCCAATACGTGGCGGTGTGATCTTGTCAGCCATGTCTCCTGGTTTCATATCACTCAGACCCGCGCGTGCACGCCTTCAGCATTCCTGGCGAAGCCTCACTTGGCTGCTGGTGTGTGGGTACCTTGCTGCGGCTCTGTGCGACCGGGCATTTGCAAAGGAGCACGCGGACCTTACCGTGGTCCACGGCATCGTGGTGACGATGGATGGGCAGCACCGTGTATTGCAGGATGGCGCAGTGGCGATCCAGGGCGATACGATTGCGGCCGTCGACTCCAGCGCGCAGATCGACTCCAGATACGAATCAGGCAAGGTTATTGACGCCCGGGGAGCGCTGATCATGCCGGGGCTGATCAATGCCCACACCCACATGAGCATGAGCCTGTTTCGCGGCCTCGCCGACGATCTTGCACTGGACGACTGGCTGCACAAATATATCTTTCCTGCCGAGAGCCGATTCGTGACTCCGGATTTCGTCACCTGGGCAACACGGTTAAGCATGCTGGAGATGTTGCGCGGAGGTACAACGACAGTTGCGGATATGTATTACTTCGAGGACGAAGTTGCCGCAGCGCTCAAAGCCGCGGGCATGCGCGGTGTGCTGGGCGAAACGGTGATCGGCTTCCCTTCCCCGGACAGCAAAACCTCGACCGCCGCGCTTGACTATACCGAGAGGTTCCTGAAGCATTGGCAGGGCGATCCGCTGATTACGCCGGCAGTTGCGCCGCACTCCATCTACACCTGCTCCGAGGAGCTGCTCAAAGAGGCTGTGGCATTGGCCCGTAAGCATCAGGCGCCCATCCTGATCCACATGTCGGAAGCGCCTTTCGAGAACGAGCAGAGCCGGAAGGAACATGGCGTGAGCACGGTACAGTATCTGCAGCGAATTGGCCTGTTGGGACCGGATGTGCTAGGCGCCCATTGCATCTGGGTGGACCAAGCGGACATTCAGACCCTGGCTCACTTCGGCGTGGGCTGTTCCTACAATCCCTCGAGCAACATGAAAACGGCTGCAGGCACCATGCCGGCGTTGGAGTTGCTTGGAGCAGGAGTTGCGGTCGGGATCGCCACGGATGGAGCAGCCAGCAACAACAACCAGGACATGTTTGAAGAGATGGACCTGGCGGCAAAGCAGCAGAAGCTGGCGCGCATGGATCCTAAAGCTTTGTCAGCCGTGCAGGTCGTCGACATGGCGACCATCACCGGCGCAAAGGCCCTTCACCTGGAGCGGCAGATCGGATCGCTCGAAACCGGGAAGAAGGCCGACCTGATCGTAGTCGACACGACGGCGCCGCATGCGACGCCGATGTACAACGTGTATTCGGAAATTGTCTACGCACTCAAGTCCAGCGATGTGAGAACAACGATTGTGGGCGGCAAGCCGCTGATGGAGGACCGCCGCATGCTCACGCTCGATGAACCGGCGATCCTGGCCAAGGCGGCCCAGTATGCGGCACAGATCGGAGGAGCGCTGGGCGTCAAGACGAACTGAAACTGAATGTATATGGGAGCGCCCGCATTTGTGCGGGGGGAAGGAGCCGCCAATGGGCCCTCCCCCCTGATACAGCGGAGGCAGAGTTAGGGTTTGTTTTTCGTGAAAGCGACGTCGAAGAACGTGCTTCCGTAGGCAATTTAGGGCCTACGAATGATCTGGCCATCCTTCATCACAAAGTCGACCTTCCGCAGAATGTAGATGTTTTTGAGCGGATTCTCAGGCACAGCGATCATGTCCGCAGCCAACCCCGGCGCGATCGGCCCCTGCTTGTTGGCAATGCCCAGCAGTTCGTAGCCGTCCGTGGTCCAGGCGCGGAGGGTGTCCGCGGGCGGAACTCCGGCCCTTTCCCAAACCTTGAGGAAGTCGAAACACATATCGGCGCGGTTCTCGCCCGGCAACTCAACGACAACGTCCGAACCAAAAGCCATCTTCACGCCGATGCGATGCGCGGCGGCCAAACGGCGGATGTCCATTTCCGCCGCAGTGTTGGCGTTCAGGCTGGTCATCGAACCAAAGGCGATCATGTGCTCCAGGGGAAAATCCGTGCCTACGAGAAAAATGCCCTTTTCCTTCATGCGGCGCAGCTGATCGTCGGTTAGCTCGAATCCATGCTCAAGCGAGTCAGCTCCCCCCTCGATGACGTTATCGGCAGCCTTTCCGCCAGAAACATGCACGGCGACCTTGAGACCTGCGTTGTGAGCCTCATCGACAGCGGCACGAATGTCGTCGACGGTGTAGAAGTAGGGGTTGTTGTCGGTGACCAGCTTGATGACGCCGGCGCCGTAAAAAATATTCTGATGAACCGCCTTGCGGATTTCTTCCGGGTTGTCGGCATCCAGGTATTCGTACTTCCAGAATTCGCCTGCTTCCGGCGAGAGGTCGTGCGACTGGCCGCCAAACTCGGCAATGATCTTTCCGCTGCCGATAATGGTAGGCCCCTGGAACCAGCCCGCCTCGATAGCTTTGCGGACGGCGATATCTCCGTAGTCACCATTGTTGCCGACATCGCGCAGGGCGAGAAAACCGGCATTGAGCAAAATCTGCGCATTGTGCAGACCTCGGGCTACGCGGAAGCCGGTGCTCTCGTGGACCAGCTTGTTCTCCCACAGCGATCCTCCCGGAGGGTTCACAGGCAAATTCATGGTGATGTGCGTATGCGCGTCCACCAGTCCGGGCAGCACCCATTGCTGTGACAAATCCACTTGAGAAGCGCCCGGTGGCGCCGTAACACCTGGCCCAATCTCGACGATCTTGCCATCCCGAATCAGGATGACCTGATTGTCGGCAACGGTAGCCTTCGCCGGGTCGACGAGATGGCCGGCCCGAACAACAACGACTTGCGCGGATACTGCCGTCGCAGAGGGAACGATGCAAAACAAGAGAAACGCAAGCAGCCTGGAGATCACGCGGACCCACCCCTTCGTGCGCCCTTGAGAGCGCGAGAATGTTATGGAATAGGGTCGATTATCCACGGGGCCTCCGGTTCCCGCAAAGCGTAATTTGCCCGCGGGAACTCGGTCCGTAGCATGCCGCCGTGCAGTCTATTTGGGCTTCGTCATCAGAGCTTCGAAGCCCGTGGTCGAGGTGTGGATTTGCGGTTCAGGCCAACCGGCATCGATGGCCATGCGGCGAATTTCCTCTACCGGGTAAGCCCGCTTGATCAGCATGAAACGAAAGACGAAGAGCACGAACCAGCGATTCCACCGGCTTACCCCTAATCCGTTCGCGTACTGCCTGAGATCGGCCATGGAGGCATCGCGGCGCAGGTCAATTAACATCGCCTGGCCCCCCGGACGCAGTACCCGGCGCATCTCTGCCAAGGCCTTGCAAGGCTCGGTGAAGTTCTTGAAGGCGGCGCGGCAGACAACGAAGTCGACACTCGCGTCCTTGATCGGCAAGGCCGAAGCATTGCCCAGGTCGAAACGGACCTTGACACCCTCCGCCTCGGCGTTACGCCGGGCCAGGTCGACGAAGGTACGGCTGATGTCGACGCCGCGGACAGACAGTCCACGTTTGGCCAGTTCGATCGAGAGAAACCCGGGCCCTGGCGCTACCTCGAGCACTTCGGCGCCGGACGGGACCAACCCGGCAATGCGCACGGCCAGCGCCTGGAACTCGGGCATGTCTTTACGGGTAGTGCGGTCGTACCAGCGCGCGGTGCTCCCCTCCATGCCCATTCCCTTGTAAGCTTTGAGAGTGGCAGCCATTTTCCTTTTCCTCCATATATCTTATTTAATAAGATATATGGATACTAAACCATAAAAGAGGGGCCTGTCCATGCCTGTGCAAGCCAAATCACGCCCTAGCTCCTCCGCGTCGCGGTTGGAGCTGCCGCCGCCGGTGACCACCGCCGACCGGATCGTTCTGGAGATTCGCAAGTTCCTGGCGGCGGGAATCTTTTTCAACGCGGAGGCGGCCGAGAAAGCCGGCCTGGGACTTACCGATATGCAGATGCTGCACATGCTGCAGCTCTACGGGCCTTCCACTCCCAGCCTGCTGGCGAAGTGGACAGGGCTGAGCAGCGGCGGGGTTACGGTGGCGCTGGACCGGCTGGAAAAAGGCGGCTATGTGCGGCGCGCGCCCAATCCGGAAGACCGGCGGAGTCTGCTGATCACGCTCGTTCCGCAACGATTGCGGAAGATCGCGGCCATGTATGAGGGAGTGGAGCGCGAGACACGGCGAATGCTGGCGACTCTGCCGCAGAGCGACCAGGAAGCCGTGGTCCGGTTCTTTGAGGCCATGCGGGAAGTACGGAGGGAGGGCGGGAGATAGCCAGAACGTTTCGACTGCGCATTATGAAGCTAGCGGAAGAGTCGAACGTCCCAGTGCACCGGCTCGTCCGGGCTGCAGGTTATCGCAGCAAATTGAGGGTGCGTGGGGTTGATGACGAGGTTGCTGCCCCGCCCGCGGGTAATCACGCTGGGAACTCGTAGGACTGCGGTTCTGGCCGACGCGGCCCATTTGTCGCCAAAGGCGCGGGACGCAATCATGTCTGCAGCGTCCCAACCGCGAATTTGTTCGACGGAAACGGTTTCGATTCTGACCTTTCGCGGGATATCAATTTCGATGACCCGATGATTTTTGGGGGGCTGGGCAAGATTCGCGTGTACGAGTACCTCGAGAAGAGCGTCGGCATAGGTCTCAGCGGCGTAGATGACGGCAACGCCTATGGAATTCCAGCGGCCGCCATGCAGCATCGCACCGGTCGAGTCGAAGATCGGATGGCGTCCATCGGCGATGCGATAAGCAATCACTTACAGTGGCAAACCGAAGAACAGCTTGTTCAAGAGGTCTTCGACCCTGCGGGCCCCCAGCTCCGTCTGAGCCGTCTGCAATGGGGTCTTGCCATCGAGCTCAAGGTGCGGGGTGCTGATCCATTCACGGGCGCGCTCCCGATCATCCCAAACATATTCCGCAGTGGCGAGCACACGGGCGAGACGCTCGGTCTTCTGGCTTTCCTGGACGGAAAGGCGTTTGCTGCGACGCTTCCACGTGGCTTGAGGGACCACATTGTATTTGTGTGCGTTTGCTGTACGAGGATCGCGATAGATTCGAGCGGAAAGACGTTCCAGAGCGCGTTTGGGCAAACCTGCGGACACCGCAGATTCCAATTCCCCGAGCGTACGGATCGAGGACCCCAGACCAAGAATTTCGGCGATGGATGCAGGCGCGACCAACGGTGTACCTCAGCTCATTATAGCCGATTTTACGGCTCAGATGAGCTCGCCGGGCCCGGGTCGACGCCGTAGCCCGCCAGCAACGCGGTGGAGGCGAACAGCAGGGTGTCGAAGACGTAGTTGACGCCTTCCACGGCCAGCGGTGTATGAAGTTCCATCAGCATGATGGGGACATAGAAGAACAACGTCAGCAACAGCAGGACAGTTCCGGAAGTCGCAGCTGCGATGCGAACAGTACGGCGAATCAAGAGGCCAACACCTGCCAGCAGCAGCGTGACCCCCACGAAATACGAAAGCAAAACCGGCGCCGGTACCCACGCCGGTATCAGTTTCTCCAGGGGGACGCCGGGAACATAGCGTGGAAAGAGAAAGTGCTGAATGGCGTAGAAAACAAAGATCGCCCCAACAAGAGTACGGCCGATCCGCATAAGCATGAGTCCTGCGGGACTGGAGCGCGGCCACACGCTGCCGGCCAGCACCATCGCTCCGGCGGCGAAGCACAGTTCCCGAACGGTAAGTGTCCAGAAAAGCCGTTCCTGTAAATGCCGCGGCAGGTTGGGCAAATCGACAGTAGCGACGATGATCAGGAACAGCAATGCCAGCAGCGATGCAGACCAGCGCACGCAACGCCAGGCGATAAAGCTGAGAGCCGCAGCCAGCAAAGCCGCGCCCACAAAGTAGACCCAGAACATCGGGGCAGGCAGCCAGTGCGGAACAATAGGCGCTAAGTCGTGCGGCGCGAGAAAGTGCTCTGCGGCAAAGACCGCAAGTGCGGAACCTTCACAGATAGGGGCGAGCACCAGAATCCTGCCCGCGCCGGAAGCTGCGGCCAATCGGCCGCGCACCAGGAGGAACCCCACGAGAAGCACGACAAGGCCAACAGCAATCATTCCCCAGACTTCTACAGGCATGCTGTCTCCTTTGACCGAACAGCCAATAGCGATTCCAAAGGGGAACAGAATAGCATTCCGCTCTCGCGCGGCGCGGAAGAAACGCCCGAGAAAGTTCTCAGCTTCTATATCCCGGTGCTAAGCTAGGGCGGCGGTGTGTGGACATGCGGGGAGAGCCGGGTAAGTTCCTTCGTCCTTTGTTTTACCCATCGGTGGTAATAGCCTGCTTTATCGCCTGGGGAATACTGCCGACGATCGCACGAAGCAGCGGCCAGACACTGCCTTCCAATGACAGCCAACCCACTTTTCGGCTCAAGGTAGGGAGCAACCTGGTCGTGGTGCGGGTGGTGGTTCGGGATGCAAATGGGAAGCCGGTAGGTGGGCTGCAGAAAGAAGATTTCACAGTTCTGGACCGCGGCAAGCAACAATCTATCTCGCAATTTGAAGCGGAATCCTCGGCGACAACTTCAGCGAACCAGAACGTAGCTTTGGTTTCCGGGCAAGGCGCAGTGCCATCCGCCAAGCAGATGCCCAATCGCTTTGTGGCCCTTTATATCGATACCTTCAACACGACGGACCAGGACATGGTCTACCTCCGCAAGGCGGCCGATCAGTACCTTGCGGCCAACATGCATGCGCGGGACCGGGTGGCCCTTTTCACCTCGGAAAAGATGCTGGCTGACTTTACCGACGATCCGCAACAGATTCATGCGGCAGTCAACAACCTCAAAGTCAGCGCTCGAGCCTTACCGCGGGTTCATGAGTGTCCGGACCTTACCGACTATCAGGCTCTTCGAATCACGGAAGAGGAAAATCCCGACAACTCAGATGCCTGGCAAATGGCGCTCGATCAGGCACGGATGTGCGGCATCCGAGCTCCAACCCTAGGGAGCACGGGCCTTAGCGA
>DATJNV010000158.1:0-8494 GCA_035507705.1 Acidobacteriaceae bacterium | reverse complement strand
GGTGGGCACGGTTCCGTTCTACTTCCTCACCACGGATACCTACTCTGGCCAGGCCTGCTCCACCAACTGCACCATCGCGATCCCAGGGATCTCCCAGAGGGTGGTCTACTATAACGTCCTCTACCGGAACTCGTCCAATGCAATCGTTGCACAAACAGGCTTGCAAGTGGCTTTGATCCCATAGGATAAGATCGGTCGAGCCTCCCGTTCCAGGGCCGGCGCTTCCGGTTCCCGATCGCGATGACCCTTTTAATGGGTGTCTGTTGTTTCTGGAATGTGGTCCTTGAATCCTCAAAATGGTGGGGACTACTCCGGGCTGCGTGGGCTGCCACTCGCAACCAGAATGGGTATGGGTTCCCACGCCTTCAGGATCGCTACTGCCTGAGTGGGCTTGGCGTCGCGGAAGTATGGATCCAGAAGCTTGTCGCCGCGCTCTCGTCATCATCGCCGCCCGGGAATCCCCAGTGTGGCCAAATACCGGAAAGTACTCCTATGAACGCCCCTCGAACTCCACTCTGCCTGTCCGGACGACCGCGCTCAAACCTGAGGGATATGAACGGCGAAGGCCATTGCCCAGTTAGTCGGTGGAGTCTGGCGCTCCGCAGCCTGACGTGATGGCTTGCCTTAACTCGTTCGCGGTTACACTTGCTGTGCCAACCTTGCCGACTGCCCTGCCGGCGGCGTAGTTTGCCAGCCTGGAGGCAAGTTCCAGAGGGCACCCTACGGCCATCGCGAGGGCAAGAGTCGCGACTAAGGTGTCCCCGGCGCCCGTGACATCGTAGACCTGCCGGGCCACGGAGGGAATATGCATGGGAGTTGTTCCTTCCCGGAAGAGAGACACGCCTTCGGGACCCCGGGTCACGAGGACGGCAGTGCCCGGTAGCAGGCGCAGGAGACCGGCGCCGATGCCAAGCAGGTCGGCCGGGACGCCCAGGGAATCAGTCAGCGCCTGGCGGGCTTCCTGAAGATTGGGCGTGATGATGGAGGCGCCGTGGTATCGCCGGTAATCCCAGCCTTTCGGATCCACCACTACGGGCCGCTGATGCTGATTGGCCGTGGCGATGATTCGGGAAATTAACCGTGGAGTCAATACCCCTTTCGCGTAGTCGGAAAGAACACAGATGTCAAAGTCGGGCAGATGCAGCAACCACCATTGCAGCAGTTCCTGCTCGAGCTCCGGAGATATGGGATGCCGGTCCTCCCGGTCAATCCGGACGACCTGCTGGTTATGAGCAATCACGCGGGTCTTGGAGCTGGTTCGCCTGTGCGGGTCCGTTCGAAGGCCGCTCGTGTCGATACCTTGGTTGTTAAGCATTTCGCAAAGTGTCGAACCATCGGAATCCCCGCCCACGGCGCCGCCCACAGCCACCCGCGCTCCCAGCGTAGCGGCATTCACCGCCACATTGGCCATTCCGCCAGGGACGCTCGAACATCGCATCTCTTCCACGATCGGCACCGGTGCCTCCGGAGAGATCCGCTGCACGTCGCCCCAAATGTACTTGTCGAGCATCACGTCACCGATCACGAGGAGCCGGGATTCGGGAAAACGATCGATGAACGATGCCGTGTCACAATAGAGGTTCATGTCCATAGGCACTCGCCAGCAGCGGAGCCTTCGAATATAACGAGCGCGGCCGTGAATATTGCCGATGTACAAAGTTGCCATTTCTCACGTGAGGTAGGACAGCAACCCGCGTAATTGGTGGGATCGTTCCGAACGAAAACGTCAGGCGAGTTTTCCATTAGCGCCGCAACACCCGCAACAAACTGAATCGGTCGTTTTGATAAACGGTGGCCAATTGCAGGGACGCGTCCCGCACAACTGGGATGAGGAAACGCCGATCGTCCGGCCTGCTGTTATCCGTCACTATATAGTCCGGGAGCACCCGTCGAAAATAGGTCACTATCCGGTCCGGCGGACCTTCGGACGGCCAACCGCTCGAACGTCGGCCGGTCGAAAATGCCAGGACGCGAGGATTCCAGAATATGACCAATGTGTCCGGCGCGGTTTGACGGCGTACCTCGGCACAGAGTTGTTCGTACCTCGGCGCCGTTATCAGCGTGTCGCTGGCATCCGGGCGGAGCAGAGCGGCATTTACGGCTGGCACCAGAAGCAGCACCACCGCGGCGGACACCTGAATGGGCAGGGTGAAGCGTTGTGGCACACGAGTAACGAGAGTCTGAAAGCCGTCAAATATATACACCATGTAGACGGGAAAAATGCTCAGCAGATACCGCGGAAAAGGCTGCCAGAACGCGCAATCCACGGCGAAGATCACCAGAACATACAGTTCGGTCAGTCCCAAAGCTGCCCGGCCTCTTCGAATGACGGCAATCAGCGCGAGGATCAGCGTAACTCCCCAAAGCACATAACGAAACGCGTGGCTCACAGTATTAACAAAAATATAAGAAAGAAAGCCTATGTAGGCCAATGCATGCTGGACGATGGGCGAAATCGCCAGGGTGAACTGATAGGAGTAACTGCTATCCTTGTGCAGCAGGAGGTTGTTCAGTACTATGGGCGGCAGAAGCGCGGTTATTGTCGCAATTAAGAAGGTGCTCGGCCGGTGCCGTTTTAGAAGGTCAAATCCAGCGACCGCTAGTAGAAACGCCAGCCCGAATGGGCGTATGAGATAAGCGCAGGCTATGCTGAAACCAGCCAGTAACCCCCATTTCCACGGATCCGTCTCGTTCAGACGCCTGTCGTAGATCCGCAGCAGCAGCAGCAGCACGAGAAACGCGGCGAGCTGATATGGCGCATCGGAACCAATGGCGTTAAAACTGCCGAAGTACAGCGCCGAGAGGCCCAGCGACAGGATCAGGAGGAAAGAGGAGATCTGCCGCAGAGACCTGCGGGCAAACAGATAAATCGGCCAGAGCGACAGGACAAGAAAGGCGCAATTCAGCACTTTGAATAACTTAAGGTCGGGCCCGAACACGGCATAAAAAGGCGCTAATAGAATAGGGAATCCGGAGGGATACGAAGTAGCGGCGATCTCGGTTGTGGACTCAGGCTGGAAAACATACCCCGTTTGGGTGTAGGGGAGCCCTTTTACAAGATTGCGTGCATGCATGACATACATCGCCCAATCGGTCCCCTCGGAAGGCATCCCCGGGGTAACTTCGGCGGCCATCATAGCAAAGAGGATCACTAAAAACGCCGCAGCCACCACGGGAATAACCAGGCTGTTTTTCGTGCGTTGAATAGCCGGAGCGGATTGTGTGGGACCAGTGCCGCCGGATTGAAGGCCAGAGGCAGGCATCAGGTTTGGCTCCATGCAAGGGGATTTGATGGAAGACGTGGATACCGGGCGCGATTCATGTGGTCATATCTCCAAACCTCAAACGATGGTACGTCCACTTTGGAGGCCCAATGATCTATAGGACTTCACTGTTTGCTTGTTTCTCCTACCATTGGTGATTGAAATTCCATACCTACCACGTGGCTTGAGAGTTCGCGAGCCGCCCAGGCCTCGGTATGGCCGCGGCGATTCGTGTCAGGATGAAGCCGTAATTTGTGTGCGCGGACTCAAGCGGGCCGTCTCGGATGGTATTCGGCCGGCGAATCGCTGTCTTACGGTAGAAGCGGGAACAATGGCCTTGCGGCGGTGTGCCTGCGCAAGGAGGGGACGCGCGGTGTATTCCAACGAAATGCTCATCCCTGCCAAGACAGGTAGGAGCATAGTATAAGCTGCGTGAATGAATACGTTGGTAATCGCCAGGCATATCAACGCGAGGAAGAGCGCCTCCGCATGTGTGGATATCTCTGTGAGTTCAGCGTGATCCTTGGTCGCATTGTAAAGAGACCGGGTAAGTTTTAAGGACAGGAATAAAACCGAAACAAACAGAAACATTCCCGGCAGGCCGGTCTCGCTGGTCAGTTGGGTGTAGGCGTTGTGGGTGCCCAGCCAACTTCCTCGTCGCTTCCCTTGTGAAATCGCCAAGGTATTTTCCGCGACTGGAAATTGACCCACCCCTACGCCAAAAATCGGATGAGTTGCGGTAAGAATAAGGCTCTGCCGCAAGAGTTGCTCGCGGCTTGCGGTGGAGGTCACGGCGCTGCCCAGAAGGGTGTCTTCGCCAACCTCTTCGATCTCCGGCTTATCCTCGCTGAAAAGTGTTCTATACCGGTCCTTTAAGGTGCTCGGAAGAAAGGCAAGAGCCGCGCAGAGAGACAGGCTGGCAAGCAGCAGCAACGCGGCTTTTCCGATGATGGATGCATGGTGCAGCACGACCAGGTAGAGTACCGCGAAGGAAATCAGTGCGCCTCGTGATCCAGTCTTGGCAATGATATACATCATCACCAGGACCACGCTGGCGGCCAGCAACGTACGTATCGGAGAGGATGCCCGCTTGGATATCGCCAGCCAGAACGGAATCCCGATCAACATGGCCTGCGCCATTTCGTTGGGGTTGGAAAATCTGCTCCGGTTCGCCATGAACAAACGGCCGGTTTCCATGGAGCCGTAGTGCATGCAGAACAGGCTCAACACGAAAAGGGAAATCGCCACGGTCCACGCGATCCGCCGGTATTGCTGAAAATTCTCGATTAACCCCGCCACGGCCACAAATACAACCAGGCACGCCCACCACTGGGTGGCGAGGAAGATCAGGCTGTTGCTTCTCCATACGCTGAATGGAACCCCTAATACCATCCACACTGTGAACGCCAGAAGCCGCTTCCCGATGACGGTCTGAAAGGGCCGCAAGAAGGTCCCCGATAAGATCAGTACGACCGTCATAATTCGCTCGCTGATGCCGGGTATATGCAAGCTGCTGAAGTGCATATCGAATATCCGGCTGAAGATCATAAAAACGAACGCGGTGAGAACGGTAAACCCCATTCCCTGCACGGACGAGACTCCATGCGAAGCAGTCGTGGGCAAAAAGACGCCTGCGGCGGCTTGAGGCGCGGTCCGGGACCCGAACGACGTGGCAGTTTGGCCCATTTAGATATTGATTGTCAGCAAGTTACGGACTTTTGTCAATCGATCCTCGCTCCCTGAGGTACTGCTGTCCACGGAGGACAAATCGATACCGGCGCCACTCGTCGGCAAATCCGGGCTGCAAAATCACGATATACCGTGAGTCTACGATGCCCCGGCGCGAAATCGACCAGCGGCAGTAGTCTACTGGATATATCCCAGCGCCTTGAATCGCCGGATTTCCGCTGGGCTCATGGTCACATACTGCATCGCTTGTTTCGGCTTCGTCTTAGCCCAGGCCCTATATTCGTCGGACAGCGCTTGAGCAGTCTTGTTGAGCGAACCGAACAGGTTGTGATTTTCGTTGGGATCCTCCTGCAGTTCGTACGTCTCCGGCGAACCCTTGCTGGACCAGATGAATTTGTTGGGCCAGGAGACCACCGATCCCATGAAGCAGCCATTCGGGCAGTGGGGCCCGTGTAGTACCGGGCAGGGAAAGGATTCGCTGAACAGGTCGCGGGATTGAGTGGCGGCAGGGTCCAGCAGATTCAGTCCCTGAAGCCCCGCGGGAGGCTTTATTCCGGCGACGCTCATCACAGTGGGGAAAATATCGATCAGGCTGACTGGCGCATCCACTGTGCCCGCATGGGCGCCGTGAGGATATTTCACCAGCAGGCCGACATGCAGCAGGTTGGCGTACAGTGAGTTGCCGTGCAGAAAGAGGCGCCTTTCCCCGAAGGATTCGCCGTGGTCGGCGGTTATGATAATCATGGTGTTGGCATAAAGGTTCTGGCTTTTGAGCCAATCCACTAGCTGCCCGACTCGCGAATCGATGTAGCTGATTCCCCCGTCGTACTGCGAAACCGCATGGCTGGTATAGAGCGCGGGCAACGGTTCGCCTTGAGATGCCTTGGCTTGCATACGATCCAGATCGGCCTCCGTGGCGGAGCTTTTACCCGGAAAGAGCCGGTCGAAGGGGCTGGGTGGAATATAAGGGAAATGCGCATCCATGTAGTTCAAGAAGGCGAAGAAAGGAGCCTGCGCCAGTTCGGGCTGGTTCAGCATGGCAAAGAATTCGCTGTTGACTGCGTCGGCGCGGCTGTAAAGGCGATCGAACTGGCTGGTATCGGCAACCAGATTGATCGCGTGGCGTATTCCATTCCGCAGCATGTACCAGGATTCGTCTCCTGCCAGGATGGGGACGGGCCGCGGAATACGAAATTCCGCAAAGCCCCGCTGGAGGCCGAATTGGGAGCGCAGGTAGAGATTGGCGGCCACTCCCAAAGTGTGGTAGCCGTTTTTGGCCAATTCCTCCGCCATCGTGGGCACGGGTCCGATCCGGCGTCCGTAAATGGCGCCGGGAGGTTGGCAGTACGCACCATGCCAGCTTGGATAAAGGCCGGTGAAGATGGAAGCGTGGCTGGTGAGGGTAATATCGGCAGCCGATAACGCCTGTGGATACAAGGCGGAATCGGCAGCCAGTTTTTTGAGGTTGGGCGTAGTGTCGCGGTGGTACCCGTAGAGCGAGAGATGATCAGCTCGCACGGTATCCATAACGATCAGGATCACGTTTGGACGCGGAGAGGCTCCCGCAATGGGAGAACGGGGTATCGCCGGAGAGGAGGATTCCCTGCCAAGTGCTAAGCCGCTAACCATCAGGATTACGGCCAGCCCGGGAGCCGCCCAGTTGAGCGCGAAGATCCGGCCCGGGGTTGAGGCCTGTCGCCAGCGCCGCCCAAGCCAAATGGCGGCGGCCGCGATGAGCAGCAGGAGTCCGAGCAACAGGTAAGACCAAAGCTGGATCGATAGCCCCAGTTGTCCCGCCACGCCCACGCCTTCCAGCGCGAAAAGCTGTCCGCAACCGAGGAGGAGTCCCGCCGTAATCCAGGGATTGGTAAGCAGCCCAAAGCGGGCGGACCAGGTTTCCGAGCGGATCGCCAGCAGTAGGATGACGCCCAGCGCCAACGGGACAAACAGGAGTTTCCACCATCCCGCGGAATGCGACGGGTAGAAGCTCATCTCAAACCCCGACGCCACGATCACCATAAGAGTGGCGGCGTGCTCCGTGACCAGCGGGGCTTGGCTGGAGGCCAGTCGCGGCGTGTTGCGGAATAAATACACCAGCGCGCCCGCCAAGGTGCCCAGAATAATGCCGTGAACCAGGTAGGCCGCCGCCAACTGGCCGGTCAACACCCAATGCCAGGTGGTGAAGCGCGCGTAAGGACGCGCCACGCGAAACGCCACCGAGGAAGCCAGAAACTCGAGGACGGCATAAGCGCACCAGGCTGCCAGACCCTGAATGGCCCCAAGCGCGAGGTAGTGGGGCAAACTTTTGGAACTGCCTTCTTTTAGAGTCACGTTTTCAGATCTATCATCGCAATTCCTGCCGGTGCGCTGAAGATCAGCCGCCTTCCGCACTGTTTGCAAAGATCCACCTGTGCCTCAATCTGCGCCGCCGCATGCTCAAGATCCGGGACCGTCGGCGCATCGCGCGTCCTGCAGTCATCCATAGTTCGGGTTCGCTCGGTTCTGACAAAGCGGCAGAAAGCGCGGGCACGTAGCTGGAGCGTGGATCCGCCCCGCCGGAATTCGTCGTGAGTCGTGGTCTGCGCCCGGCGATCCACAAATCGCCCGGGACCAAGCCATCACGAACCCTGGTTACCGAGCGTATTGCTTGGTACCACTCGATTTAGGTCCTTTGTTACTATAATTTACCGCGCCCAGCCGGGCTCCCGGAATCACCGTTAGCGCGGTCATCCCGTGGTATTATGGCAAGGAATCTTTCGGGAGTCCGAACGCAGTTTTACTCCGCCATTCCGTGGAATGTTGCTTCTCAGGGTTTCCCGAAAAAAGTCCATCTCCGTTCGGCGCCAAGGCTGGCTGACATCCGAGTGCTCACATGATGAAATCCCAGAAGAGCGCGGGAAATCGCGCAGACAGTAAGAACCCTTCTGCCAGAACTGCCGGCAACAATTACGTAATCGTCATTTTCGACAGTTGCCGGTATGACACTCTGCTGAAGGCGCGCCCGAAGACCATCCGCAAACTGGGAAAACTGGAGCGTCGCTTTTCCTACGCGTCCTGGACGGCCCCCTCGCATTACAATCTCCTGACGGGCCTGCTGCCGCATTCCAGCCCGTGCCATGTATTTGCTTCCGAGTATTATAAAAAGGATTTCCTGAAATACTCCGACCGGCTTGGGATTCAAGGGATCGAGTTTAAATCTCTAATCCCCAAGCTTTATTTCCCGGCATTTTTGAAGGAAAGCCTCGGCTACCGGACGCACGCTATGGTTTCCCTTCCGGTGCTCAACCCCAGGACGGTCCTCAACCACGGGTTCGATTCGTTCCGCCTGATGCCCAAGCACAACGACATGCGGGCGATGCTCCGGGAGATGCGATTTTCGGAAGCGGGTCCGTCGTTCTACCTGTTGAACGTCGGCGAGACTCATTACCCGTACGCGCTTCCCGATGAGCCGCCGGAAACCTGGCCCAAGATCAGCGGGGTGCATGGCGTGTTCAAACACCTGGATGATCACGTGGTGGGAGGCAAGCTGAAGAAGGGCGAGG
>DATJNV010000157.1:0-6464 GCA_035507705.1 Acidobacteriaceae bacterium | reverse complement strand
GCCGGAGATGAGATCGTCAAAATCGCCGAAGCGCCGGAAAAAGTAACCGTGACGGAAATCGATGCCCTGCTGTACCTGCCGGGACATCCGCGGGAAGGTTTGGAGCGTGCTTTAAGCATCCCATCGCTCAGCCCGGGGTGGCGCAATTCCTTGCAGGCGTTGGCTGAGCAGGAGGTAAGGGGTGCGCAGGGAAACTCCGGTCTGGCGCCTTCTGCCCCACCACCCGCCTGGAAAGGCTTTCGTCCGCTGCGTGTTGCCGCCATTCACCAGGAGTGCGCCGGCATACGGTCCTTTGTTCTCGAGTCCGAGGACCGGACGCCGCTACCGTCGCCTCTCCCCGGTCAGTTCCTGGTCTTCAAACTCGACCTCAATCCGTCTCTCATGCGCAGCTATTCGATATCCGGCCCGCAGGACGCAGGAACGTACCGCGTCACGGTGAAGCGGGCAGAAGGAACCGGAAGCCACTATTTCCATGACCACATCCAACCCGGCGATATGCTCCAGGTAAGCGCCCCCAGGGGTACCTTCACACTGGCCGAAGGCGATGGCCCTGTCGTCTTTTTGAGCGCCGGCATAGGAGCGACGCCGGTGCTTGCGATGCTCTACTCGCTCGCAAGTGCCCATGCGGCACGAGAGGTCTGGTGGTGCTACGGCGCGCGCAACGGCCGGGAACACCCCTTCGTCTCTGAAACTCGTCGCCTCCTCGCTGAGTTGTCCCACAGCCGCTCGTTCATCGCCTACAGCCAACCGGAAGACTCCGATCAGGAAGGGCCGGACTACAACATCCGAGGGCATTTGAGCCTCTCCATGCTGCAACAGATTCAGGTGCCGCAAACAGCCGACTTCTTTCTTTGTGGACCGCCGGGTTTTCTCTCCGCAATGGCAGCAGCGCTCAAGTCGTGGGGTGTCCCTTATTCACGGGTGCACGCCGAGATTTTCGGAACCGAAGCACCCATCACGCCGGGGATCGCCGGCACTCGAGCGAAAACACCTCATCCGCCGCCTGGTAATCCCGGGACCGGCCCCCAGGTCACCTTCACCAGGAGTGGTCTCTCCGTCCCATGGGACGCGCGCTTTCCCACTCTCCTCGAATTTGCCGAAGCCTGTGACGTTCCTGTCCGCTGGGCCTGCCGCTCAGGCGTTTGTCACACCTGCGAGTCAGGGCTCATCGATGGCGCCGTTCGTTACGCGCCCGATCCCCTCGATCCGCCGGCCGACGGAAGTGTCCTGATCTGCTGCGCGACCCCGCAGTCCGTAATCCAACTCGATCTCTAACCAGCCGCCACCCCGCAAATCCGTCATCCTGCCTGCGGCCACGAACCGCAACTGACTTCAAACCTCGCGTGTCAAGGAATCTGCACTTCCCCGGCCGCGAATCCCTAAAGCCCCAACTGGCTCAATCCCGGATGATCGTCCGGACGTCGTCCCAGCGGCCAATGAAACTTTCTCTCCGCCTCCGTGATCGGCAACTCATTAATGCTGGCATGCCGTGCATACATCAGGCCCTCGCCATCGAACTCCCAATTCTCATTCCCGTAGGCGCGATACCAGTGTCCGGAGTCATCGTGATACTCGTAAGAGAACCGCACAGCAATACGGTTCCCGGTAAAAGCCCACAGTTCCTTGATCAAACGGTAGTCCAGTTCTCGCGTCCACTTCCTCTTGAGGAAGGCAACGATCTGCTCCCGGCCAACAGGAAACTCCGCGCGGTTTCGCCACCGCGAGTCGATCGTATAAGCCAGTGCGACGCGCTCGGGGTCGCGCGTGTTCCAGCCGTCTTCCGCGAGGCGTACTTTCTGTACCGCTGTTTCCTGCGTGAATGGGGGAAGGGGAGGGCGCGAGCTCATGGGCGATGCTCCTTCAAATCTTCGATCTCACTGCGGCCAGTTCCTTGCGCAGGTTTTCATTTTCCTGTTCCAGTGTCTGGATTCGCTTCTCGACGTCTTTCATGCCGTCCCGCAATTCCTCGATCGAATATCGCGGGGTAATATGCTGCGGGCAATTCCAGTCGTAAGCCTCCAGATGAATAACGAACACTCGCTCGATCGGCGTCTTCTCCTCCGGCATACGAACCAGCTCCAGCCATTCAGATGCCGCGGCACCTTCGAAGATCTTGATTCGCCCTAGTATTTTGAGCCGCGCCTGCCGGGGATAATCCACCATGATCAGCGCCACGCGATCGTCGTTCTGCAAATTTCCCGTGCTGATGTATTGCTTGTTTCCGCGAAGATCGCCGAATGCCAGCGTTTGATCGTCGACTACCTTGAGGAAGCCCCGGGAACCTCCGCGATGCTGTACATAAGGCCAACCGCTCTCCCCTGTCGTCGCCATGTAGAAGCTGTCGCGCCCGGCTATGAATTCCTTTTCGAACTCCGTGAGCCGATCCTGTGGCTCGCGGAGATTTTCCATGCGCTCATATTGGCGCCGGCTCCCGTGACGCTCCTGTAGCTTTTTGACCAGCGGGGTAAAAACAAGAGATCCGAAACTCATGACTGTCTTTCTGGCAGCCCGTGCGCACACGTCGAACTCAGCCCGTCTACGGCCGTGCTTCCGCAGGAAATAGCCAGAGATTTAGATGTTCCGGTCGCCCGGCGGATACAAACCAATTGGAACGCTCTAGAGGGGAGCGAGGGGCTTATTCCAGTCGACGTCGCCTTCTTCGCTGGTCCGGCTACCCACAAGCATGGTCGCACCTCGGCTGAGGGCTCCCGGCTCGCGCCTTTCCAGCCAGAGCATATAGCCGAATCCAAGAATCATCGACACCACGAAGACGTACGGGGTGATGTTGTACGGCCACGCCGGTACCGGATAAACCGTGACGAAGAGCACCGGCAGCATGGCAAGTGTCGCGATCCAGGGAAAGATCAGGTGATGCCAAACGCTGAAGTTGTCCTGATGCTCCCGCCGGATATATGCCGTCAGAGCGACATTTGCCAGGCAGTAAATCACGATCACCGCCAGGGTCGCGATCGTTTCCAGGATTTCGAAGATATAGTCCGGACCCAACAACAGGCCAACCACCAGCACGGCCGCGATACAGAACAACTGCATAAATGCGATGGCGAACGCCGGGGTTCGATGGACGGGGTGAATTCGACCGAAAGCTGCCGGCAGCGTTCCAGCCCGGCCCATTGTGTACATCACGCGCGAAGCCGAATTCGTGCCCGCCAGCCCCACGGCGACCGCGCTGTTGATGAGCGCCAGCACGACAAACCACCAGCCGGCGCCCCACAGAGCGTGGCCCAGGGCATAGTACGGATTGGGGTGCGCCGCAAATGCCGCCATGTTGCCGGTTCCCCAGCCTATGGCGCTGGCATACGAAGTGAAGACATAGAAGGCGCCTATCGCCACCAGTGAAAGAATCACCGCCTGGCCAACCAGCTTGCTCGCGCGGCGGCTCTCCTGTGCCAGGGGTGCCGGGCCCTCGAATCCACTGAGTGCCAGGATAGAGAACACCATCCCTGCGAGAATGCCCTCGAAATGGTGGGGCGAGGAAGACGGAATGAGCGGAGCAAGATAGCTCGAGCCTGGCCCCGGATGAATCAGGAAGGTCACGCAAAGCGACAACATGATCAGCAGCTCCAGCCCGCCCAGCAGAGCCGTGACGCGAATCGAAAGTTGCACCCCGTTGTGTGTGAGTGTCCAGATCACAGCGAAAGTCGCGAACGCGATCACCCACCAGGGAATGTGCCAGCCAAACGCAGTCCGCAGCATGTCTGAGAGAAGGTACCCGAGAAAACCGGTAGATCCTGCCGAACCAATCAGGTCATACACCAGGTAGCTCCACGCAGCCATGAAACCGATATGGGTCCCCAGTCCGCGCGTCGCGAACGAGTAGTAACCACCGCTCGACGGCATGTACTTGGAAAACTGCGCCACTGTGTTCCCGATAAAGAAGCAAAGAATGGTCGACAGCAGGAACGAAATAGGCATATCCGGTCCCGCCTTGAGCGCGATGATCGGATACGTAAACACCACGTTGGTGGCCGGGGCGATGTGCGTCACGCCCTGAAAAATAAGTTCCGGAAGTCCCAGCGAGTTGCGCTTTAACTGCGGATCAATGAAGTCCGTCGTCACCCGGCTTGGGATCTCCTATTCCTGCGAATGAAGGGATGATCTATACCAATTGACTTGCCTTGCGGCAAGTTTAAGGGACGAATGAACATTAGCAACAGAATTGTCATCCCGCCTGTCCCGGCGTGCCGTGGAGGGATCTGCAGTTTCTTTCCCGGCTGATGCCCTTCCTCGCCGCAACCCAATTTGTTCACTAAGAGGTAACACAGATCCCTGGATATGCGGCAGAACTCTAGGCCAGAAGGCGAATCGCGTTTTCCCGATAGACCTTACGCAAGACCTCGTCGGGCAGGGAAAGTCCATAGATCTGCCACCGGCCCTGGCGCGAGGCATGCGAAGGGTAGTCGAAATATTCATCGGCCGTCTCGAGAAAACGAAAATAGAGCCGGTACATGGATTCCTCGGGCACCAGGTCGGCGCCAAACAGGATGCGGTCCGGGAACCTGAGGAAGAGTGCTCTCGCCGAATAAGGTTGGCGCCCCAGTTCTGAAGCCCGGGCGCTGATGTCGAGCATCACGTTGGGAAAGCTCTCGAGCAGTTGCGTAGCGCGAGCCAGATTCTCGCCGCACTCGGCCACGTGCGCCGTGACGAACGTTGTCTTCGGATGCCGCGCGATCACCCGGTCACGCTGATCGAGCAGATCCTTCTTCGAGAACTGCGCCCCGAAAAAACTCCAATCGGGATGCGCCGCTAATTCCTCGAAGCGCTCGTTGTGCCCGTCGATCGGCAAAAAGAATGCATCCGGATCCGCAATATGGAACATGACGGGAATGCCAAGCTCAGCAGCCTTGTCAAAGACAGGCGCCAGCCGTTCGTCGTCTACGCGAAGCAGATTCCCCTTGCCGTCGCGGATGGTCAATCCAAGGTCTTTCCAGAACTTGATCCCTTTCGCACCATGCTCTACCAGGCGCTCCAGGCGGTCCAGGGTGACCTGAACAAAGTCATCGCGTTCCACTCCGGACCAGTCCATCCAGCCGATGGTCGCAAAACGTCCGGCATCGGCAGAGTGGAACTTCTGCATCATTCGGATCGCCTCATCCCCGGTCTTCATGGTGATGTTGACGACCCGTTCAATGCCGCAGGCGTCCATGATGCGTAGCACTTCGGAAGGCTCCAGGGCGTCCAGGTGGTTGTGGTAGTCGATTACCGGAAAACGTGCTTTTTGTATGTGGTGTTCCGCCGTTACCAGGGTGGACTTGGGCTGGAATTCGCTGAGAGGCAGAGTTACCTGCGCTTTGGCCGAGACCATCGCCATGAAGTTGTTGTCAATGGTCACTGCCCCGATCCTCCAGGAAAGCTATGCTCCGACAAAAAACGCCGCACCAGATCGCGGTCGCGAAAGGCTTCCGTGCCGCCAACTCTGAGTGTGGAAAGAGCGCCCGCTACATTGCCCGCATACGCGCATTGATCGGGAGGCCAGCCATGGAGCCAACCGAAGAGGAATCCCGCATTGAAGCTGTCCCCAGCGCCAATTGTATCCACAGGAGTCACGGAAACACCGCTGACCGAATACTTCTTTCCGCCCATGCTTACAAGGGAACCGCGTGATCCGCATTTCACCGCCACGCAGGGAACTTGCCGTGCGAGTTCACCGAGTGCCTCATTCAGGGTCAACTTGTTAACCATGCGGCAAGCTTCGCCTTCATTCGGCAGCAGTACGTCGACGTACTCGAGCAGTTCCGGAAACACTCCACCCCATTGGCCGCTCGGATCATCGTTGGTGTCGAGCGAAATCGTCAAACCTGCGCTCTTCAACTCGCGGAAGAGATACGGCAAATCGGGCTCAAGGGCTTTAAGCAGAAATTGGGAGGACAGATGAAAATGCCTGGCCGACTTCAGGTAGTCGAGGTCCAGATCATCGAGACGCAGTTCCCCCATCGTTCCCAGGTAGGTGAGGATATGCCGCTCTCGTCCATGAGGAAGAATCAGCGTGACCCCGGTCGAGGTCGTGCTTCGCTCATTCACCCGCACCCGGCTCAGATCTACGCCGCCCTCTTCCAGCCTCTCAAGAGCAACCTTTCCCAGCGCATCCGTGCCCACCAGTGTTACGAAACCCACGGCCGAGCCCAGTACGGAAAGGTTGTGAGCAAAAATGGCCGAGGAACTGCCCAGGGTGAGCTGAAAATCCGTTCCCAGTAATTCCCGCTCCACGGGCATGACCTGTGGCAGCCCGTACATGATCAGGTCAAGATTGATTTCGCCTGCGATTGAGATGTCCAGCTTCTTCATCGGCGCCCGTCACAGTGTAAGCGCCCGCCTCGCGCCCATTCCGGCTGATACGGGAGTGTCAGGTCCAAGGATCTGTCATCGGTCGCTCGCACTGATTTACGAATGTAATCTAAACCTTGCGTTGCTTCGCAGGTTGTGAGCATGAACGGTACCAGAACCAA
>DATJNV010000156.1:0-16507 GCA_035507705.1 Acidobacteriaceae bacterium | reverse complement strand
GTAGGCGAGTACCAACGCTACCTGTCTTTGAGCAACTTCAACAGCGAGTTGGCCGGCAAGTTGAACTACTACCTGCTGGGCAGCCTGTTTGGCATGGGCAGCAAGAAACGGGCAACGCAGCAGGACATCTGGCGCGAACTTCGGGCTCAGGCATACGTTGGCATCTGTGATTGTGAGTGGATGCGAAAAAGCTATGACGATGCGGCAGTTCAATGCCATAAAGCACTTTCGCTGGTCCCAGACGACCCTTTCGCTAACTACCGGCTGGCCCTGGTCTTCTCCGAACAATACAACGCGATCGGCGGTCCTGCGCTACTCGAAGAAGCGAAGAAATACTTCGACGCGGTGATCGCCATTAATCCTGATACCGACGAAGCACAGCGATCACGCAAATACGTCGCCAATATTGACTCGGTGTTAGCCCGGACCCACCCATAAGCCCGAAATATTGTATTGACCGCAGGATATTCGCTGACCTACAGTTCATCTGCTTTCTCCACTCAGGCGCGACCCGGCCGATCGGCCTCTCCATCGCTGTAACGAATCCGGCCAGGTCCGCACCATCCGACCGAAGGAATGAACCTTATGACCAGGTTGATCGTTTTCGCAATCGCTTTGGCGCTTTCGGGCCAGACCGTGCTCGATGGTCAGACGCCACCCCCGCCGGGCCTGCAGATCACAATCCTGGACGGCGAGGGGGCGCTCAACAATATCAAGCAACAAACCGCGCGCGAACCGATAGTCCAGGTAGAAGACGAAAATCACAAGCCGGTCGCCGGAGCGCTGGTTATCTTCTCTCTGCCCCAATCGGGGCCCAGCGGAACGTTCGCGGGCGGCAGCACCGTATTCGATGGGGTGAGCGACGCCGCCGGTCATGCGACTGCGACCGGCCTGACCCCTAACCATATCGCCGGAAAGTATCAAATCCAGGTAACAGCTAAATACCACGGTTTGACCGCTCATGCCACCATCAATCAGTCCAATTTCTCGGGCGGATCGACCGGGGCAGCCACTCCCGCCGCAACCCACGCCTTTCCTTTGAAGGCTGTACTGATTGTCGCCGCAGTTGCAGGCGCCGCCGCAATTGCTGTGGTGGCTTCGCAATCCGGAGGAGGGCCCTCCAACACCATCACCGCTGGCACGCCCACTGTCGGTGCCCCATCGGTAAGACGCCGGTGAGCAGGAGGCGCTGTTTGTCTCTGACTCGGATCACTCGTGGATTCGCCGGTGCGTGCCTGGCCGGCGTTCTGCTTTCCGCAGGATGTGGAACCAGCACGGTTTCGCATAACGGCGCCTCCGGGGCTTCTGCCGGATCCGCCGGTACGGCGGCCGCCTCTCAGCCGATTCTGGGTTATGCCTGGGATTCCAGCCGCGCCGGACTGCGCACCATGTTTGGAGTTCCCGGCGCTGCCGCCCTGAGCGACAGCGTTGTCACCAACGGGCCTTTTGCTTCCGCAATTTTGTGCCTGCGGCAGAGCTATGTTCTGCTTACCGGCTCCTCCGGCAATTTGTCCATCATGCCGTTACCAGGCGGCGAACCGACACTGATCTCTTCTTCCCTTCAAAACCAGCAAGTGACGGTCAGTCCATCGTGTTCCAAAGCCCTGGCCTATATACGCGGGAGCTCCAGCGGGGTTGCGTTTACTGGCCTTCCTTCGACACCCGGCCTCGAGCAGGTGAATTTTTCTGTCCCAGGCTCTATCACGGCAGCAGTGGTGGGAGATTTAGGTGATCTGGCACTAGCCGTTCTGCGTTCCGACGGCACGACTGCGATTCAAGTTCTATCCTCTTCCGGAAGCTTGACGGCGCCGCTAGCCGTTCTCCAGTCATACGGGGCGATGACCTTCATCCCGGGCAGCGATACAGTTCTGGTGGCCGATTCCGACTCCAACAGGATTGCAATGGTATCGCATCCCTCCAATAGTCCGGTAACTACACAGCTTGCATCGTCCGCCGACGGAGTCTCCCAACCGCTTGCGATCGCAAGTTCGGCGGATGGACGCGAGGCGTTCGTTGCCAATGCAGTTGGCGTACCCCTGTTGCGGCTGGACCTTGCCACAAACTCCCCGCCGCTCAAGGTCTCGTGCACATGCAGGCCCTCGGAGCTCATTCCGCTATCCGGCAATGCCCTCTTCCAGATAAGCGATCTCACCTCGGGCACAATCTACGTTCTGGATGGCGCGCCCGCGATTCCCAGAACTCTCTTTATTCCCGCCAGCAATGGCGCTCTTAGTAGAGGGGCACGATGAAAGCGCTCACACTGCGGCGCCTGCTGCTCGGTTTGGCGGCAGACCTCTCAATAGCAACCCTCACCGCGCAAACCCTGCCGAGTACCGTTTCCATAACCGCAGCGCCTTCGCCTTTGATTCTTCCCGGAACGCTCACTCTCACCAGCACGGTGAACCAGGTGCCCGTCGCAGGCGGAGTTCCCACCGGCACGGTAAAGTTTTTTTATGAGGGCACCAATTCATTGGGTACCGCGCCCCTCAAGGTCCTTCCCTCCTCGCAGGCGTTTCCTGCATCGGCCTCAGCTGTGATCTCAACCCCTGGCCCGAATTCGGTCGGTGTGACCGGTTTGGTGCGCACCGGCACAGCGCCAGCCCTGGTAAGCCTGGATTCGTCGCTCAGCGAGGTCACGCTGTACAGCTTCAGCAGCGCGATTAGTACGCCCAGCTTGTATTCCTACACTCCGGCTGCGACTCAGTTGGATGCTATCGCCGGCGGCTTTTTTCTCCAGCCGGCCTCCTCCGGCATTCAGAGCTTTCTCATTCATGGGAGTAGCCCTGCCAATGTGGTCGTAGGAACTTACTCTGTCTTCGACGGAAGCGTCAGCGCGGCGAGTGCCATGTTGAATCCACCCAAGCAGACCAGCGCATCCGGATGCAACTGTGATGCAGCGGACAATGAAGAGATTGCTATTGATGACTTCGATGCCGATGGATACTCGGATGTTGGAGTGCTGGTGGGGGAGAACGTCGCAGGAGTTGTGCTGAATGCAGGAGCCGGCAACCCCGGAAGCCTGGGAACCTTCCTTCAGGCGCCTCTCCCTCCCACGTTCTGCCCCGTAGCCATCACAACCGGACACTTCACCGCCGCTCCCGGAGCACAACTCGCTGTTCTGGGGACCATCCCAACGACTGGCCCTTGCGGCGATTTCTCGTCTACCAATCCCAGCACCATCTACGTGTTTGCCTTGAATGCCGCAAAAACACAACTAACCCAGATCAGCAGCACCACCACGGCAGTCAACGCGACCAGCCTGGCCGCCGCCGATCTCAACCAGGACGGCAAAACAGACCTCGTCATCGTGCTCAACTCACAAGACGGTTTCCTGACCGCGTTCGGAAATGGGGATGGGACCTTCGCCGCACAATCATCGCTGATTCCCACCTCTGGCCTTCCCTCGTTCAACATTCAGGTAACCGATCTCAACGGGGATGGCTATCCCGACGTAGCTTTGATGGTCAACAATGCGACGACCCAGGCAGAAGACCTGTCCATTTTGCTCAATGACGGTACGGGGCAATTCAACAAAGTAACTCAAATTACCGGCCTCAGTCCCTACACCTACGCGCCCGCTAGCGTCGATCTGAACGGCGACGGCCTACCCGATCTGGCGTTCCTTTCCCAGGGTTCGGACATCAGCAATGTGTCCATCCTTCTCAATTACGCAGCTGCACAGGCAACCCTTACCACTCCGCTGTCGCCTCTGCCCGCCGGAAAACACACGTTAACCGCATCGTACCCAGGAGACACTCATTTCTCTGCCGGTGTCTCGCCGGGACTGGCAGAAGTAGTCGACCAGACCGCGCCTGTTCTGAGCTGGCCGGCTCCGGCCCCCATCGCGTACGGTACTGCTCTCAGCAGCACGGAGTTGAACGCAACCGCGAATGTTCCTGGCACCTTTACCTACAGTCCGGCATTAAACACCATACTTCCGCTGGGGCCCGCTACTCTCACGGCGACGTTTACCCCTACCGACACGCTGGACTACACAAGTGCCAGCGCGACCCAGTCCCTTACAGTGATTTTGCCGCCGGTATCTGCCACTCTCTCCGGACCGGCAACCATAGCGGCCGGCGAGCCCGCGACCGTCCATCTAACGGTCAGTCCTTTCCCTCACGCCGTTACAGTAACCGTAACTCTCACCTTTGTTCCTGCGCCGCCCAATACGGTGGGGGATCCCATGATTGTTTTCTCCAACAACAGTTCTACCTATTCCCCGCCTGCCATACCGGCCAATACGCCGGCGGCCGACATCCCTCTCACCTTTCAGAGCGGATCAACTGCCGGCACCATCACGGTCACCACGCACGTGATCGACAATGTCACCAATCTGGACGCGACTCCAGCCAGTCTGGCTCCGATCGAAGTTACAGTTCCCGCAGCTCCCCCTATCATCAACAGTGGAACCCTGACGCGATCCGGCGCCAGTCTGCAAGTTGCCCTGTTGGGCCTGTCTTCGACGCGTGACATGACGCAAGCCGATTTTCACTTCACGCCAGTTGCCGGTAAATCACTCGGCACCACCGACCTGGTTGTTCCCGTAACCACAGCTTTTCAGGCCTGGTATCAATCCACCGCCTCCAACGCCGATGGCACTACTTTCACCTACACGCAACCCTTCACTATCACCGGCGATGCTTCGGACATCCAGAGCATCTCGGTCACGTTGACAAACTCGCAAGGCGTCTCCGCGTCCACCACCGTCCAATAGCGGATGAGGGCATCCATAGCCACAGGTGTAGTACCTTAGTGGCAACCATGATCCAGGCAAAACAGGGCCCCGTCCCCGCTTTGAAAGTCAATGCGGAAGTAAGCGCCGGCTCATGGGTCAACTTCCGGTTCAACAAATCATTCAGAATCGGCCGCCTCAAAGACTGCGACCTTTCCATTGACAATTCCTTTGTCAGCCGCACCCACGCGGAGGTCGTTTTTGACAATGGGCAATGGGCTATCCGCGATCTTGGCAGCGCCAATGGTCTCTTTCTCCGCGGGCAGAGGGTGCCTATGGTTCCAATCGACGGGCCGACTAGCGTCAGGCTGGGTATCGAAGGCCCCGAACTCAAATTCGAAGTGGAGAAGATTCAACCAGAGCCTGCGGTATCCCAGAAGACGCTCCGCACCAAGGACCCGGCCCTCGCCCACTACATCAGTCACTATTTCTCGCAATCCGACACCGATCAGCCCGCCGGCGAACACACCATGTTCATCCGCCAGGCATTCGCTCACGTCGAGACCAGGCGGAAGAAGAAATTCGGAGCAGTCGTCGCTGCTCTCATCGTCATCATTCTTGCGGCGGGCCTGTTCGCCTATTTCGAGCACCGTCAGTTGATGCAACAACGGGCCACGGCGGAGGAGCTGTTCTACGCAATCAAGACGCAGGATATTGATCTCGCCAATCTCGATCGGGCCCTCGCCTCGACCGACAACCAGGCAGGTATTGCGGAGCTCAACAAGCTGCGAGCACGGCGGCAGGAAATGGAGAAAAGCTACGACAAATACCTGGCTACGTTGCAAATCTACAGCCCCAAAATGACCGAGAAGCAGCGCCTGATCTTACGCGTAGCCCGCATCTTCGGCGAGTGCGAGCTGGACATGCCGCGCGATTTCGAAGCTGAAATCGACCGCTACATCGAGCGATGGAGATCGTCCGGCCGGCTCAAAGCGGCCATCTTGACCGCCGAACAGAATGGATACACGGAGACGATTCCCCGCGATATGCTGGCGCGGGGTCTTCCTCCCCAGTTCTTTTACCTGGCTCTGCAGGAGAGTAACTTCAATCCTTATGCGATTGGCCCGCACACGCGGAGCGGCTTCGCAAAAGGAATGTGGCAGTTCGTCCCCCAAACCGCTGTCAGGTACGGTTTGCATCTGGGCCCCCTGGTGGACCAACCACGCCCCGACCCTTCCGACGAGCGCAACAACGCTATCAAGGAAACCAAAGCAGCCGCTCTCTATCTGCAGGACCTCTATGGCACCGATGCACAAGCTTCAGGATTTCTGGTCATGGCTTGCTACAACTGGGGAGAAGATCAGGTCTTGCCGTTGATTCGAAGCATGCCGGCGAATCCACGCGATCGCAACTTCTGGAAGTTGCTCTCCAAATATCGCGACAAGATACCCCAGGAGACCTACGACTACGTTTTCAGCATCGCTTCGGCTGCGGTTATCGGAGAAAATCCCAGACTCTTCGGATTCGATTTTGACAACCCGCTGGCGGAGCCAGCCGTTGGGCAGTAGCGGTCGCTTTCCTACCGGCGTGAGCCCTTGCGGAAGCGCAGGACTTTTTTGGCAGCGGCCACTTCTGAGTCCAAAGCGCGTAGCTCTTCCTGCGCTTGCGGAGGAGCAAACTCACGCCACGAAGCCGTCTCCTGCAGAATAGCCTCGGCAACCAGGCTGTCGTCCTGGCTCAGCAATTCGCGAGCCGCGGTGATTACCGACGATGCCTTTTCCCCGTATATCTCCTCACAGCGATAGCGCAGGCGCATCTTCATCAATTCCTGTGAACTGGGCGTATCTGGCGCCGTTGCCGGGTTGAGTGCGGTCTTGAGGTCTGCGACACCCTGCGGATTACCCATCTGCGCATAACACCGGCCAGCCAACACAGAATAGTTTCCTTCCGCTTCCTGTAGCTTTTTTGCCAAAATAAGCGTCTGCTCCACTCGCGATAGCCGTTTGACCCCAGCGGACTGCTCTTCCAGCAGGAGCACCGCCTCGGCAAAGAGATCGGCGCGCATCAGTTGTCCGGCTCGCTCCAGCGCGCTGCCGGCACTCTGCTCTATGACCAGTTGTTTTTGCCTGGCCTCTTCCATTTGGCGGTGCAAAACCGGCTCGTCGATCTGCTGCAAAACCTTGCCCAGAAGTTGCACCGCGCTGCCGTAGTCTTCCTCATCGATCAAACGTTTCGCATGGGTGTAGGCGCGCTCCAAGCGTTCCTGAGTAATGCGCTGCGAGGCCGCGGACTTCGCCAGCTCGAGCAGGCCTGTAACCTCGTAGGAAGAGAAACCCTCGGCCTGGCAGCGTTCCAGAATTTTCACGGCTTCGAGATAAAGGCGGTCATCGATGGCCTGGCGAGCCTGTCCGAGCCGTTGTGCCAGCAGACGCTCTCTGTTCTGCCTTGCCACGCGCTCTGAAAGTGCCGACTCCAGCCCGAACAATTGCTCATTGCCTGGAACACGCACCAAAGCCGCGCGAACTCGCGTGAGAGCTTCTTCGGGTGGCAATTCCGCAGAACTCCTGGAGACATCGCGAACGAGCAATTCATCTTCCAGTTGCTTGATACGCGGCTCCAGGTTGAGCCGCAAGCGAAGTAAAGATGGGTCGTTGGGAAACTCCCTGAGTGCTTCCGTCAATTCACTCGAGACGGTTCGCAATTTGTCCACGGTAGTGGTTAGTGCCGCTTTCTCTTCGAGTCTGCGCACTAAGGCCTTGCGTCTCTCTTCTGCCAGCGCCATGGCAAGTTCGTCTTTTGCCCGGAATACCTCCGAATTGTCTGGAGAGATGGACTCGGCTTGGTTCAGCAACTGCGATACTTCTTCAAACTCCTTCGCGGCCAAATGCTCCCTAACTGAAGCCATTACGGCACGAAGCTCTTCCCGGCGCCGCTTTTCGTCGATTTCCTGTTCCAACGCCCGGCAAAGCGCGAGGATTTGCGAATTGTTCGGATCCAGCTGCCGAGCAGAGGCGGCGTGACTCTGAGCCCGGGTCAGTTCCCCCATCTTTCGAGCATTGGCGCTTTCCTGCAGTAGTTGAGAGACTCTCTCCTGCGTTTGTTTACCGTCGACTATCGATTTGCGCAGCGAGACAAGCGTGGGAGTGTCAGGATTGAGCGCTAACGCTTCGTCACACAACGCGAGCGCCCTCTGCCAATCGCGCTCACCCGCCGCCTCCCGCGCTTGCCGCGCCAGTTCCTGCGATTTGCGTTCCTTTTCCTGCTGCGTCAAGCGCTGCCCAACGAGGGAGAGAAGACGCTTGCCGGCGACGTTCTGGCTATCCAGGCGCAATAGTTGATGTAACGCGCCCTGTGCCCCCATGAAGTCGCCGCTACTGAAGCACTGTTCGGCCTGGGTCAGCAATTCGGAGATATGAGCACGAACGATCCCTTCGGTAACCTCGTGCAGATCCATCGCCATATCATCCGCATCGGCATACCGGTCGGCTGGAGATTTGGCCAGGGCACGGGCAACGATCGTATCCAGAGAAGCGGGCAAATCCGCCGCCAGCTCCGAGGGAGGAGGCGGATCAAAACGCATGATCTGATCCATCACTGCCGGGTAGTCCGCATCGAACGGCAGTCTTCCGGTAAGCAGCAAATAAAGAATGACGCCGGCGGAGAAGATATCAGACCGGCCGTCGATCTTCGCTCCCCGAAAACGTTCCGGGGCCATATAGGGTGGGGTACCCACCAGAGAACCCGTACTGGTAAGGCTCTTGTCTACACGGGTCTCATCCCGGGCTATGCCAAAGTCGAGTAACTTGGCCGTCCCATCCCGTTGCACAATGACATTCGCCGGTTTTACATCGCGATGGATGACACCATTGCGATGTGCGTAAGCCAATGCCAGGCAAACCTGCTCCACGATACTGAGGGCGAATTCCCGCTGGACGAGTTTTTGCTCGCGGATCGTCTTGTCCAGAGGTTCTCCCTCGACGTATTCCATGACGATATAAGGCTCGCCCTCCTGATCGCCGGCATCAAACACAATCACGATGTTGTTATGGCGGAGCGCGCCCGTCTGGCTGGCCTCACGGTAGAACCGCTGTAGCATTTCAGTGTTGCCGCTGTAACCCTCGGTCAACATCTTGATGGCGACAATGCGTCCCAATCGCGAGTCACGGGCGCGGTACACAACTCCCATGCCGCCTCGCCCGAGAACTTCGAGGATGTCGTATTTGCCGATCCTATCTGGCTTTTGCGCTTTCACACGTTCTTCCATGCCGGCCGCTTAGCAGGCTGCGGGAATATGAGCCGAAGCAACAAGCAGGGACGCTGATGACTGTATTCACAAATCAGCGCGATTCCTCTTGTATGTCAATTCGTCCGCGAATTTGTTTTCCTGACCTGTTAGAGCCTTCTCAGGCCGCCAGAGAACCCGCGAAAAATCACGACTTCGGCGGATCACCGTAGGCTCGAAAGTTATAGTTATCCAGCAAAAACTTCTGCGCCCTCTTCCTCTCTGCTGTCGCTTGCACAGGAGTGGAGTTGAGGTACAGCATGTACAGCTCTGCCGCACCGTCATTGTCTGCTTCGGCAGCCTTGCGGTCCGCGGTCTTGAGGATCAGCGGGGGCAGGCTCTCGACTTTGTCCCTGGCCTCTTTCAGCAAACGATCGCGGGCCACATTTTCAACCATCTCCATAAACTTGCGTTCGCTGGGAACCTCGCCCTGCGCACGCAGTCCTGTGGTGTCGTCGTTCTTGACATTCTGCAGAACCACGAAGGGCTTCTCCTCCTCTTCAAGGATAGAGACTGTCGGAATGAGCACAGCTTCAGAGGTGTCCTGAATGACGAACCCCAGTTCGACCGTCGCCTTGAGATGAGTGACCTGCTCGGTGTAGGTATAGGGCTGCTCGATCACGACGTGATGATACTTGGGCAACGCGTCCAGCTTGACGCGCACCGCCAGTACTTTCTTCTGCGCTTCTTCAGTTTGGCGTCTTGCATCGGCAATCCGATTCTTCTTGCCTCCCGCCATTGCACCCTCAAGCGCCCGCTGCGCCGTTTGCAGGTCGAGGTTTGCGCTCTCATACTCCTGATCGACTGCGTTCCATTGGGGGTTTACCTGGTCTTGTTCGCCGGAACGAAATCTTGACGTTTTGACATTCTGATCCGTAGAGCTTGAGACCATGTTCTGCTGCACATCGCCAACCAGGTGGAAGTTCGGCTGTACCTTCGTCTCTTCGTTGCGGCCCACAACCTTGATGTTGAGGCCGGAAGACTCAAGTCCGGCGGCCAGCGATTCGGTGAGCTGGGTAGCAAAATCGATGGCTTCCTGGCGCGACGTCCGGTCGCGAAAGGTAACGCGAAACGATAACCTGGACCGAAGTTGATGAGCCGGGGTGGCAAGCGTGATGGCGTCGCGAATCGCCCCCGCGTCGGAACGGTTGTAGTCCAACGCCTCCTGAAGGTACGCCCAACCCACATTGGCGCCGGTTCCGTCCGGCCGGTCGAGGTAGTGTTTCGCCTGTGCCATGTAATAGTCGCTTAATCGGCTGCCGAGAACCATCATCCGGTCCTCAATTCCAGGGTCGTTGGTCAATCCGTGGCAACGGCTCAGGAGATCGTAGGCATGCTGAATTTCGATCTCATTGGCCACCCCTTTAATCGGAGTATTGATGCGTTCCAGATCCTTGGCTCTCTGGGACGCCGCCTGAACGTAGCGTTCCTTTAATGCATCGAGACGGTCAGCCACAGCCTTTTGTTGAGATGGTGTCAGGTCGGCGAGAACCTCGTAAGCTTTAACGAAATCCTTCTCCTCTTCTGCCGCCGCACTCATCGTGGACGCGCTGGTGATTGCGGACTTATCGGTGCTTTCCTGCAGAGCCTGCTGCGCCGTTCGCAGGAGCTCAGCTACCTCCGGAGTGGACTCCACCGCGGCCGCCTTCTGAAACTGATCGACCGCTCCCTGCGGGTCACTCTTCGCCGTGTCGCTCTTACCCTGCTCCACATAGTAGGAGTACAGACTTTGGAGGTCTTCCTGCACTTTGGGGTATTCACCGGCAAACGAACGGAGCGGCTTTATCGCCTCCAACGCCTCCTCCGGGCGATGCGCCGAAAGCTTATTGGCAAAGTCCACCGTGTGATGATCGAGATTGGTCTTCTCCTGAATGCATGCCTGGCTCAGCTCGGTAGTATCCGCCGCTTTGGGATCCAGACCTAAAGTAACCTGACTGATCGACTGTGCGGCTACCAGATGCGAATATCCGCTGGTCTGTTTTGCCAGCGCTTCCCGGTACAGCGCAATCGCCTCTAACCCCTTGCTGTTCAGGTTCCTGATCTCTGCGCTGATTCCTTTGGCCAACGCGTCCGTTTGTTCGTTATTGGGGGCGTTCGCCTTCGCCATTTCCAGCGAAAACTGGGCTGCCTGCAGTTTGCTGTAGTTCGGCTGGCCAGCCTTCACTGAGGCTTGGTATGCCGCCAGCGACGTCTGTCCATCCTGAACGTAAAGGACCACCAACGCAGCTTTCGCTTCGCCGGCGTGAGGACCGGCGGGGTATCTGCCCAGGTAAGACTTCCAACCGGCGATGCTGGCGGTACTCCGGGCGAGCAGGAATTCAGCCAATTCGGTGTCCAGGGTGGTTACCAGGACGATCTGGACCCCGGGTACGATCCTGGGAATGCTGTTGGTGGAGCTGATAGATTTCCCGACAATCTGCCCCCCTGGTTCGATCTTGTCGACCAACTCCGAGGGAGTGACCCCTTCGTCCTTCTCCAGTTTCAGGTTGGCCGGAACGACGCATTCGGGCGCTCCCCCGTGGCTAAGGAGCAGCATCCCATCCTTGGCCCTCTCGAGCGACATGCCCGCGGCCAGGGTAAGCTTGGGAAGTTTCCCGTAGCTATTCTTGTTGATTGTCTGCACGCCGGTGCATATGTGCACCTCGTTCTTTGCACTCAGAGTAAAGCCCGAAATCTGTACGTAGCCGCGCGAGTCGCCTGCTGGATACACCTCGATCGCTGACAATTCCGGCGTCTTAGAGAAAGCTGAACCGGACGAGAGACCGAGGAGCAAAGCCGCGACCGCGGTGAGGCAAAATAGTACCCTGCAAGCAAAAAACCTTGACGACGCCATACTTCCTCGGCATAGATTTTCTTTATCGCGTGAGGAGGCTGCGATCAAAAAGGGGAATTACTGATGGCTAACCAAGGGGGAACGACTCAGAAACTATCATTTCCCGTATCCGATTTGCAACCAAACTTCTCCCGAACCTTCTCTCTTCCCTTTTTGCCGTGGAAGCTGAAACGCTAAGTGGAACTTATGCCGGATATCGCCCCGAATCGACAAACCAATCAAGACTATTTCGAGCTGCTGGTACGGTTTTACCAATCGAAAAACGGCTCGCAAGCCGACGCAACCACACGACTACGCGCCCAGGCGTTGGTGAAAGACATACTCAAGAGCAGGCTGGACGTGGACGCCGACCTGAATGCACCCGAATACGTGCAAACTCAGGGATTCGCTGACCTGGGAAAGGCCTTGGCCGCGAGCCGTGCACTGCAGGTCGCATTCGAGGGCTTTCGCAGCTCCATTCCTTCCGGACGAGCCAATATTTCCCTGATTCTCGACTCGGGTTCGCCGGAGGAGGGCGGAAGCCACGCAAGCCCATCCGTCGAACAGAAGGACTTGCTCAATTCGGCGAAACCATCCCAGGTACTCATCACTACCGCGTTTTACGACAGGATTCCCCACTTCCAACTCGCCCTCCGATCCTACCCCGGGCGCGCGGGCGTCTATGAGTTTCTGTGGACCAGTGAGGAACGGCTTAGCGAACTCCAGGCCGAGGTGGAGCTTGCACCTACACTGATTCAACCGATACAAACGCCGGAAACTGTCATCATCCAGCCGGTCAAGGCGCCCCCGGTCTCTCGTTGGAAAGAACTCGAGCCGGCCGCGGCGCCTCCACCCCAACCGGTCTATAAAGAGCCGCTACCCGCGGAAGATCCGCCGCCCGCCAGACGGCTGTCGATGGCGGGTGTGTTTGCCATCGGGGGTGTGGTCGCCCTTCTGGTTGCCGGCGGCTACTTCATAACTTCGCACTCCCCCGGGAACCTTACTCCGCCGGCGGCGCAAAACACACAGAGGGTGCAGCCAACCATTTCTTCCCCGCCGGCTCCGGCGCCCGCGCCGCAAACCAGCCCGCCGCTGAATCCTCCAGCGGTCGACACACACCAAAAGAAACTCCCTCTGCCAGCCCAAAAACCGGAAAAGTCCAGCCCGACTGTGTCGGACAAAGGCGGATCCACGCAACCGCTTGCGGAGCCACCCGCAAAAACGCGTGGCTGCTCCATCGATGGAGATATCCCATACGTTCTGGAACTTGCGGAAAGGTATAGAAGCACCGGCAAATACGAGCGCGCGATTGCGAATTACAACTTAGTGCTCAGCTGCCAGCCAGGCAACCGGGAGGCTCTGGACGGGCTGCATAGAGCGCAGGAAGCCGAGAAGTATTCTTCACAATAAACTTGGTTTCCCTGGCTCGCCGGGTGAGTCAATGCCGGTCGATCCCCGGCTAAGCCAGATCCTTCAAGTCCTTCAGGTCGGAGAGCGGGCTGACCGTCGAAAAGACCCTCTTCACTTCGGAGAAAATACCGGCGCTCGTTCCCTTAGGCCTCTTAGGCAGTCCCTCGATTTCCCAGGGCGACTTCTCGATCAAACCGACTGACGACTTGTAGATTTCCTCGAAGCCATGCTTGTGCAGATTTTCGATGTAGTCCATCCAGCCGGGTGAGCCAAACGAGTCGATCGGGATCAAATCGCTCAGCGTCGCACTCACCAGGAAATAGCACCCCATCAGGGGATAACTGCGAAACAAACGGATATCCAGCTCACCGGCGTTGAGTGCCCGATTGATTGCCTTGGTCGCCTTCCATTCCGTCGCCAGCAAGTAGACCTTATGCGAAAAATCGGCCAAGGCGTTGGCTGCGCCAACCACAGGGCCGCTGATAGCGCCGCCGTCGGCAAAGGCCAGACCGGTCTTGAGTGCAAAGGACGTGGTCGCCCGGGTCGCGCTGATCGCTTCATTCTTGGTTTCGTCTTCCAGGCAACTTTTCAAAGCGCCGAAGGCTGCGCTGGGAACGCCCGTGTCGATGGTGTAGGCGCGTTCCGATATGTTGTATTGCTCGTAAAGGTCTGCCCCCACCTTGGCCCATCCCGTGAAGAGGTCATAACCATCCTTGATGTGGCCCACCACGGGCGGGATGCTGATTGCGCATTGTCCAAGGATGCCGGTGATGAGCGTTCCCAGGCTGCCGAGGGACTCCAGGCCATCCACGCTGAACATGGTCTTGACCATGTCTTCCATCTTCCGGCGCACCACTTCGGATGCAGGCGGCCCGGAAGTCTTCGGTGGGCCGCTCTTCCCTTTGGTGGTTAAGTAGGCTGCGCCCTGTTCCGCCGTCTCCTTGATCTTCTCCGCCGAGGCTTTGAGCTGGTCTTTCAATTTAGCGGCCTTGAAGCTCACTTCCTTGTTCTCGAAAACCTTGACGATGGCTTTCTTCCGCTCCTTGGCGACCACAGACAGCGCCACCAATTCCGGAATTGTGAAGTGCGTGATTTGATAAGTTCGATAATCGGCAACCTTATCCAGTGTGGTGTTCAGCCTTGTAACCGCCTGGGTCCGGTTCCGAACGCTTGTTTGCCAACCGCTTCCCTGCTCGCGCTTCCAGTCTTCGAAGGCGTTCTTGACCCTCCAGAGGTCCTTTTCGGTCTTGGTCTTTTCGTATTGCTGGATGGCCTCGTCCACAGCCTTCAACTTGGAGCTGCGAGGCGTAAGAATGTTGGCGCTGGTGTCTTGTATCCACTGCGCATAACCTGGAATACTCACGTGACCTCCTAAACGGCGCCTCTTCGAAGTCCCGGTTGCAAGCGCGCAAACCACGTTATCAAATTAACTCGGCGTCGCATATTCCGTCGCCAATTGCGCAACAAATTTGTGCGCCGCGGCCAGTCCGCCGGGATGTTCGTCGTCACAACGCGTGCGAACATGGAAGATACATCGATGCGACGCGCGTAGCTTTCTTTTGCATGAAAACTACCCAAGCGGTCCGGTGCCGATTGCTATAGAACAGCGCGAACCGGAAACGGCCGGTGCGCATCCTGCCATCCTGGTGCTGTACGGATCCATGGGCGCAGGGTCGTATTGGACGGGCCGATTGCCCCCGCTTACCCAGTTCGACGCCGCCGTGCACACGCCGCGCTATCTGCGCAAGACGGGCACGCTGCTGGCGACATCGAAGAAAATTCCGGACGGGAAGCATTTCCTGGCTTGGCTCGCAGCGGTGCGGGATGCAGTGAGCTACGTGGCGGGGCTTCAGGCGGCCTCCTGCGGGGTCATGTCTACGCTGCTGGCGACGTACGATAACAGCGCAACGCGGTTTGCTTTCAATGACTGGCTGGGGACCAAGCGGTTGGAGGCTAGTCCGCAAGGCGGGGTGATTGCGAGCTGCATCAATCTGCCTTTCGGTGATGAGCTCATCTGCTATAACGGATCCCTTAACGGAGATCACTTCACGGGCAAGATCCATGACAAAGAGTCGGGCAACGACTACTTCGGGTCTGTCGCCAGATGGAAACCGTAACCGAAGGCCGCGCTGAGCCGAAGCAGTAGAGCGAGCCTTCCCGCTGGGCGTCGGACTGACTCCGAAACCCGTGAGCGGGCAAGCAAGCGGGATACAAGTAGAGGAGGCACTCTCAGGGAGAACGATGCTCTTCTCTTCGCCTGCTCTGCCGATGCTAAATATTTATTGGAATAGCTCTGGGATGCCCGTTCAAATCCGAATGCGTTTTCCCACTCCAGACCGTCACCAATTCGGCTGACAGGTCTTTAGCGGGGTTCGAGAAAGTGGGCGTTAAGGGAACATCATTTGTCGATCCACTATTGGTAGCAGTCAGCCGACTTCGAACTTCTCATCGCTTCTGGATGCCAGCTGATCATGCCGACTAGGAAAACGACCTGGGCAAGTCGTATTGGACAAGTCCCCCGAATCCGCTCTGGTCGGCAAGATCCTGAGACATCGGTCCGTCACCACGACGCAACGCTACCTGCATCCTCAGATGAAAGATATCGCGCAACTTGTGAATACGCGAAACACGATGCGCGCAGCAGAACCGATGGACTTCGCGTCATACTCGGGTTTTCGAGGGCAGCGGAAATGAGGAAAGTCCTTTAGAATCAATTGGCTGCCCCCCAGGGATTCGAACCCCGATATGCTGATCCAGAGTTACTGCGGCAGGATGGAGAGAACATCAACGTAACTCTTTTCACAACAATAACCTACAACAATCGCAGCCCGCATAGAACGATCGATAGACTTGTTGCAGTTCGTTGCTTTGTTTCGAGTGACTTGCAGGAATGTGCGCCATATTCAATGTCATATTTTCGTCATAGCTCACCAGTCCGGAATGGGGCCTCGCTCACGGGTAGTCCAACGCTATTCCGGCACAGATGTAGCGAGCGGGACAGGGTCTCTTCTCGAATATCAGGGCTGGGGCTGGCTAAATCCCTCATCCGACGCTGAGTTCGCCGGGCGCATCAAGCAGACCGTCGGTCAACTGGTCTGCGCTATATGCGGCATGCGAATGAGTCCATCTCTGTCCTCGAACCACAAAGGAAGGACCTGCTATTTCTGCGTGCGCGACCATAAGCAGATCTTCGATGCGGCGCCGGATCAGTTCGCTGCCAAGTGAAATTCCAAAACGACCGCGCGATGCTGAAGCACATGACGTTTGCACTGGACTGCGAAAGGAAGATGAAAATGACCGACAATCAATGACTAATTGGAGTGGATTC
>DATJNV010000155.1:0-116129 GCA_035507705.1 Acidobacteriaceae bacterium | reverse complement strand
CAACATCTCAGTCTTAGGGGTCGAACTGATGAGAATGGCCCCCCAGGGGTACTGCACAGAGGGAATATCTACGTATGAGGTGCAGTTGGAAGGACAGTCCTGGCAGGAGTTTGTCCTGTTGAACAATAGCCTCGCCGCAGAGTTCGTAAAGCATAATCGGGGTGGGCACGACCACTTCTATCTGCTTACCGCTATGCTGGAAGCTGAATTCCACAGCTTGAGAGCTTCGTAGCTCCCGCTCCAGAGCGTCACGTCTATCTCCATCTGGCGTCCTCTGAGGACCGACAGAAGAGCGCCATGCTTCGCACGGGGAGTAGGGTGACACTCCACCCCTTCACCTCTGATGTCAGCCCATTTGCATGGATGCGGCGGAGTATGTCACGATGTAGGTTTTTCAGCTGTTACTGGAGTCGGTCACCGATCTGTCACTACGGACCAAAGCATGACCCTATGATGGCAGGCGCCTTGCGGTCATAGGAATTCAGATGGGACCATTCCCGTCTGTCACCGGTCAGTGTCGGATCCAATCCGGACAGCATTAACGTCCAGGTAGGCGATAGCCATTCCCTCATCGCTGACGCCGGTTTTGAGCCTTGCAGTTGACTCCAGTGCGATGCTCTCTGGTACGGTCTACAGCTACTCGGTGTCAACGGGCGGCTTCGACCACGTGGGAAATGTGCTCGGTTACTCGGATTTCGTCATGGGGACACGGAGCCAACCCCCACAGATAGCGACGGGGGTTGACGCAAAACCGGCTGACGGACAGGAGTTTTACCTCGAAGTACGGCGTTCCGGCGTCGTGCACAAGGGATTGTCCCGCACCGCCAACGATGGAGTCAGGGCAGCCATGGGATGGTCCTTATCTGCCGCCAGGTGGGAACGCCTATCGAGGTCGAAGTGCTTTTTCCCTCCCCGGCTTCAAAAAACAGTCTTACAACTTGATCTCAGCTTCCGATGTGCCGAAGTGAATGCGGCAGCCTTCCGTCAGCGGCAAGACCCCTCCAGGTCCCATCTCGATCGGGGCTCGACTCGCCATGGTTGCTGTCCACTTCGTTCTGGAGAGGTTCTTGAGGCGCAGGGGATTGGCCGCCACCTCGCCCAGGACGCTGGAAAAGTTGTACTCTTCGCCCCGCAGGTGGTGGGGAAATAGCTGCGCTCCTCCGCTCAACATCACCAGCCGTGCGCCGTGCGACCCGTTGATCCGCATGCGCGGCGGCAGGTTCGGAACCCGGGCGCAGGACCAGCACGGGTCCAGGGGCTGCTTGCTCCTGACCCGGTCGATGTCAAAGAAGTTTTCCGCTTCGCAGTTCGGGCATTCAAAAATGGAATCGCGCAACGCGCTCAGCTCCCGGCACCACTCCTTATCCATCACCCGCGCTTCGGGATCATGCAGACCGCGCGTGAACGAGGCGGTGAAGAGCGACTGGAGAGATCGCGGGTAAATGGACCAGAAACTCATCATTACGTCGTGAACACCCTTCACCGGGCGGTTGGAACCGTCCACCGGGTCAAAGACGAACACCGGCTCAGTGCAGCAGAGACGCAGCGTTCCATCCCGGTCGTTTTCCTGGAACGGAAGTTCCAATTCACGCTTTCCCTTGAGCGGATGTCCGACCATGAATAAGCAGTAGAGCAGCACCGCCATGGAAAACCGGTCGCTCATGGAATTCGGCAGCATCTGCCCGCGGCCAACCTCCGGCGCCATAAAACCCGGTGTGCCCAGGATGCCGCCCGGCTTCATGTTCACGTCCACGTTGTCGGTGTCCGCGATCCGTATCTCTCCGGTTTTGGGGTGAAAGAAGAAATTGCCGTAGTTGATATCGCGGTAGCACATTCCCAGCGCGTGCAGCTTCATGAAGCTGTCGGCCATCTCGAATCCCAATGTCATCAGGGATCGAAAGGAGGTATCCACGCGTCCGCGCGTAATGTCCACCACGCTGATAAACTCCGGTGGCCGGATTGGCATGAGGTAGCCGCCATACTCCGGGTGATGGGGCAGCGATACCAGGTCGAACGGCCATAAGAAGCGATCTGTCGGAGAGCCCGCATTGATCGCTGTTTTCAGGCGCTCCCACAGCCGGCGGTCTGCCTGCACATACTCTTTGCGGTACCACTTCAGCGCATAATGCCGGTCGCCAATGGAGGCGCGGTAGACCTCCGCCTGGCCTCCCTCGCCAAGCATGTCCTCGACGACGCACGCGGATTGCATCCCTCGTGCGACTACCACCTGTCCGCGCTTCAACAACCAGTCCATGATTCCTCGTGTCTGCCGAGTGGTCTACTTGCCGCGAAAATCGACCGTTGCGGATGCTCCCTGGTGAAAGTTGATTTTCACGCCCGGGTGCAAAATCAAGCTGTCGTTCTGGGCGTAGGTCGATTCCTTGCCCGAGTTCGGAGTGGTCACTTTCCATGCATCGGAGGATAGATTGGTGAGTACCAGAACGTTGTCCCGGCTCTTCACCCTGGCATAAACGCGCTTGCCTTCTTCCGGGACCAGTTCGCTGGAGGAGATGGTCTTGCCGCTGGTCAGCGCAATTTCCTTTCCCCCATCAAGCACCAGAAACCACTCTGCTGCCGCCGCTTTGGGCGCCCCCGCGCGCGGATCATCTTCTGTTCCCCCGATAACAGGCGTCGCTTTTGGGTCCTCAACCGGTCCGGCGGGCCCATCTGGATCCGGATTCCTGATGCCCGGCCGTTTTTGCGGTGATTTGCCTGCCACGACCGGCGCAGGTACAGCGGAGCCCCCGTGGAGCATCGGCAACCAATAATGCCGGCTCAACGCGCCGGCGGCAATCAGAACGAGGAATCCAGCCAAAAGCCGGAGCTGCAACACCTGCTTGCGCATGCCGGCAACTCCCGCCTCCAGCTCAGTCAGCTTGCTCTGCTGCGTGCTTCGTTCTTTTGTCAGTTCACGGATCATGACCGATGGCGTCGTTGCGGGTGTAGCCCCGGCCGTGGGCGACGGCACGGGCGCGGGCAACACTTCAGCGTGGAGCATGCCCAGGGTGATATCGTCGCCGCTGCCTTGCTGGGTTGCATCGGCCAGAATTTTCGGGAGCTCTTCGGCTAGCGAATCCGCGCCCTGCTCCCGCAGCATCTCAAGGTAGTCCTTGCCGATTTGCAGAAAGTCTTTCTGGGAGCGAAAGGAATTCACGTAACCGTCGGTCGAGAGCAGGACCAGGGCGGGCCATCCCTGGGCCGCGGCGATTTCCGCGCTGCGAAATTCTCGCCACGCGTCGGGCTGGCACAACGACGTAGTCTGGTTGGCAATCAGCCGTGCATCGACGGGAATCGGCTTGGTCGTCGCGCCGTCGGGCGCCACCGCAAGAATGTCGCCGTCCCCGAGCTGGAGGTAAAGCATGCGATCGTCGGTTGCCGCGGCCACCAAAAGCGTGGCGCCGTAGGCCAATTCCGGATGTTCCACTACCGAGTCCTTACTCACCTCGCCCTCAGCATTCGTCAGCGCTGCGAGCTCCTCCTCAGTAAACGGATTGTGTTGGAGATCGCTGCCGACGGCGGAAAGCCATGCGTTCACAATCTTCTGGCTAAGCTCGCTCAGGTCTGCCGATCCATTCAGGCCTGGCGTCCGGCAAACATGTTCCCGTACGGTTTCCACGCTGACGTGCACCGCCAGCATGGACCCTACCTGGCTGCGAAAATGCCTCCCTCCGCCGTGCCCGTCCGAGACCGCCAGTACGGTCGCGGCGGGCTCGCTCCTGTCTGCCATCCCGTAGTCCACGGCATCCTGGTTAGGCAGGCCGGTGCGCTGATGGGCGCTTCCACGTACCGATGCGCTGATGATTTTCCACTTCATGGTGTCCCCAATCCGGTGTCGCCCCGAAGGCTCTCGTCCCGGCTGCTTTGAAATGCTTGGCCCGGGTTACCAGGCCGAATCGTCAAAAGCCTCCGCCGCAGCCACGGGCGCCGGTGCGGGTTGCCTTCCGGGAGCAGCCCCAGCCACCGCGGTCGAGACATAGCGGAAGTACCGCACCAGTTGCTCCGCGTTGTCTGCCCGCAATACGGGCCGTTCGACGTTGTCGATGAACTTCTTCAGCGTTTCGTGGTCGGCGTCCTGGCCGATCGCAATTGCCTGGCGCACGGCCCGCTTGCCCCATGGGATTTCGAACAGCGCCTGCAGGGCGCCTTTCCAGTCGTCTGTCGGCTTGCCGTCTGAGACCAGGACAAGTTGCGGAGGTAACGCCCGGGTATTATCGGGAATTTTGCGAAAGTCTTCCGCCAGCAGAGCGAAAGCCTGTCCCATGTCGGTCTCACCTTCAGCTTTCAGATCGACCCACTTGAAATCGGCGAGTGGAGTTGGAGTACCCACGTGCCAACTTGCCCCACTCGAAAATCGAATGACGCGCACAAAGAACTGGACCTCCGGATTCCCCTCCGCCGCCTTACGCATGGCGGGGATCACCTCCCGGATGGAATTGTTCAGGGCTTCAATTTTCCCGAACTCCGCCATGGATCCGGAACAATCCAGCAGCCAGATGATGTTCAACGGACGCCCTGCATATTCGCCACCAGGTCTTACAGCCATAGCCCTCTCCGTTTCTTCGTTTGCATTTCGGTATGCAAGCAGGGCCTGAGGTCGTGCGGGCTCAGGCCTTTCCTCGTTGCTCTTCAGGCAGTCACCGGCAACGGCTTAGTCAGACGAAACCGGATCATTTGTTCCGGGCTGACTTTCGCCGGATGCGGTTTGGTCGTGGCGGCGCCGATGCCCCCACCCGCCGCAGCGCCGACGGCCGTTCCCGCCTTCGCGTGGTGGAAGAGCTTGCCGCCGATAAGTCCAGTGACTGCCCCCACCGCGCCGCCGATGCCGGTGTGCTCCGCGGTCACGACAGCCTGCTTCGGCCCTAAAACGGTGAACGTTGCCCCCGAGACTTTGTAGTTCTTGCCCCCTGACGCTAGCTGGACCAGCGCCAACTGCATCTGCGTCTGGCCGGTGAACTTTCCGCTTGGATCGACGCTCAGGACCTTAATCGTTGCGTCTGCTCCCACTGGCACCACGGCCTTCCCATTCAGAATCAGTGGAACCGCCAGAGTGGCCGAGAACGTTTCTCCGATGGTCACCTGGTCGGAACTGATGCCCTGATTTACACGCACCTGAATCGGCGTTCCGGCGGCGATGGCAGTTTGCGTTGGCGCCACGGGCCCGGGTTTCGGCTGCTCCGGCTGCGGTACGACAACCGAGGGCGTCGGCACAACCACTACGGGATTCGGTTGCGGCTTACGCGAGATGACCACTGCGCCGACGGCAGCCGCAACCAGGAGCAAAGCGCCTGCGCCAATCCCGACCTTCTTCTTCTGGTCCGCGTTCGCCAGCAAGCCCGCACCTGGCCCTGCACTGCCGCCTGGACGATCCGAAGCTATCGCGGCGCGCCGCTCGGCGTCGCTGCGAACCCGGTCCGAAGGAATGCCGCCCGCGTAGTTTCCGGAGAAATCAGCTTGTCCGATCGCCCCGTTGGCCGACCCGTTCCGATTGAATTGGCTTGGGCTCCCTAACACAGAGGATTGCACGCGGTCCGAGCGCCGTCCCAACCCAATCCCCAGCGCATACGACCAGCTATCCACCGCCCACTCCGCGACTTCTGGCGCGAGGCCACGGTTGTCCTCCATGCGCTGCACCAGCCGTGCGCGCATTGCTTCCGGAGTCATGGCTGTTTGCCAGGATCCTTTAAGCTCCAGGGGAACGCGCTCATTCAGCGCTCCGACCAGTGCGGAAATCTCCTTACGGTAAGAACCACAATGATCTCGTAGCAAGCCTTCGACCCGATCCGGGTCCTGAAGGAGCCCCTCTCCATTTCTCTCCAGGATCTGCCGCAGCTTTTCCCTCGGTCCCTCAGCTACTGCATCCATGACTTCCTCCTCTATCTCCATTTCCATAACGTTCATATCTGCTCCTTCACCTGTTTGAGGGAAGCGGTACCCTCGCTCAATCAGTGAAGACGCGTGTTTGGCGCATATAATCCCATTGCTGAAAACAATTTCACTTATCTAAGTCAGAACAAAATAACGATAGGTTTCTCGCCGCAAGGCCTAACGCACTTCTCCGTCCGTTTCGCCGAAATCTATCCTGGTGCCCGGTGAGAGCTTCACGGTCTGCCCTGGCTGGATCGCGCGCCGCGTATTGCTCGAGGTCACCACTTCCCAGGAAGCGGTGGATAAGTTGGTCAAACCCAGCACATCAGGGTCGTTGGGGTTGCGTGTTACCTCCGCAACCAATCCTTCGGCCGATTGGGCCTGCAATCCCGGAACCTGGTGCGACATAAGTCTCAACCCCGGCACGATCACCAGGTACTTCGCTCCAACCCGCAGGTTCGCGGTACCGTTGGGCAATGGATTCGGTGCATACGCAGGTTTCGGGGGGCTGACGGGTTGCGGCGCTGGCGCAGGCGGTGCGGCAGCATACGCCGCCACAGCCGATGGAGTCGGGCTCAACGAGCCGACGAAGATACTCGGCAACAGCGTCGCCCGATTGGGAGATATCTCCCGCGCCTTCAGGATTCCAGCCGCCAGCACCGCGTAGCTGAGAATCGCGACGATAGCGAGCAGTACGTTGGAGTCACTCAGCGTGTCCCACAAAGCGTGCAGCAGCGATGCAGAAACCAACCCGATGGCCAGCGTCTTCCAGCGCTGCTTCGGCTTCATGATCGCTAGACCGATGAAGTAACCAAAACATCCTGCGTATGCCATGTGTCCAAAGGCTTCGCCGAGGGACCGGGGAATCAGCAGCGGCAGGCCTGGCTGCCAGCCAAGAATTGCGCTCCCTTCACCGGTGAGGATGGCCACGGACTTAGGAGTTAACTTGGCGATCCAGGCCGCCACGACTCTGTCATCGGGCGGGATGCGGTGTAGAAAGACGGCAGCCGTATACCGCCATTGCCAGACCAGATTTCTGGAGACATATTGGGAGATAGTTTCCATGAAGGCGAACCCGCCACCCGACGCGGCTCCGAGCAATATGCCGTCGAGTGGTTCTTCGATTCCGTAGAGCGACCGCAGGCCGGCGGGCATATAGGCACTCGCGAGCGCGAGTACAAAGAGCGGCAGGGCTTTAAATGTTTCTTCGAAGAACCCAGTGCCCAGGAAGTGTTTGACAAACGTCTGTGTGGTGGAGTCGGTATCCTGAACCTCGCCGCCCGCCAGGCTGCCATGGAAAAAGTCATACATCCAGGCAAAGTCATGCTCGGTTTTGAATAAGTACAGCAGGTAGCCGGTGAAGCAGCCCACGATGAGCAGCACGGTCCACGATTTGTCCTTTCCGGCTACCCGGCGGATGAAATACAAGCTCAGCAGCATCAGGTAGGCACACACCACGATCAGATACCAGGAGGTGTAAATCGTTCCTCCGTAGATATCTCTGCCGATGGCGTACTCATAGCTGGTGGAAATGACCGAGCCGTCCTGGAGGAAGAACAGTAATAGGACTGTGACGATCGTGACCAGAATCGGAGCAAGCTCCGACTTTTTTCCGATGTCTCGCCATTTGGTCAACACCGGAACCCATTGCGAATGGGTTGGGGTGTCACTTAGCAACATTGCTCCGCCAGGTCTCTTTGCCATTGTCTTCCTCTCAGTTACTGCAATCCTTCCCTTCAGCCTCTAATTGCTATCAGTGCTGGCGCTTCAGGAGCCCATATAACAGTGCAGCGGCGCCGCAGCCCGCCAGCAGAAAACCGCCGTAAAAATAGTGAGGGTGCACCAACGCCGAAGCTGTCGAAACATGCGCCAGCAACCCAGGACGCTTATCGTTTTCAAACCCTGGTTGTACGGCCTGCAGCAGGCTGAGTATGCCCACGGCGATCAGGGCGATTCCCGCCATTGCAAATCTCATTCGCCGCGGAGTGGCTAAAAACTCTGCCACAAACGATTGCATTCTTGTCAACCAGCCGCTGCGCTGCTCGACGGCTCTGACCGGAGAAAGCGCATCCTGACTCACTTCCATGCGTGTATCGAAGGCCCGCAGGTCCGCCAACTCTTTTGCGCAGCGGCAGCAAATCGAGGTGTGCTCCTCGACATCGCCTTGCTCTTCCTCGGTCAAAGTTGAGTCGACGTGGCCCACCATCTGCTCATACGTCAGGTGGGCCGGGTCACCCATTTCCAGCACCAGCCTTGGCAGAGCGGGCGGGGGCACGATCCGCTGCAGCTCGTGGCGGCAGGTTGCGCACTGGGCCAGATGACGATCGGCGTCCAGCAATGCAGTTGCCCCCATCGCTTTGCTCTTGTAACCGTGGATCTGGTCTCTCGTCAGGTGGTGATCCATATGCCTTTCCCTGGCTTACATCCGCTCAAGACGCCGCCGTCCCGCTCATATTCCCGGCGGCAGAAAGTTTATTTACTGGAGTGCCTTCAGGCTGCGGGCCAGCCGTTCGCGCGCCTTATTCCGGTAACCGATCACCTGGGGCCGGGTCACCTCAAGAACCAGGGCAACGATGGTGTCCTCAAGGGGTAAGAAGCGCCAGCACACCGCAAACCGCTCACCCAGCCGCTTGCCTGAACCGGAGCCGGGACCCACGCCGACCTCCCGTTCCAGGGTGGCCATTTGTTTTTCCTTGAGTTCCAGCGCGTCGCCGATGCCAACGATGGTGACCACTCCGTAGTAGGCGAGCGCCTCCAGATCGCCATCCCGCAGGTTCAGCAGATAGGCTGCCCTGTGCCACGGCAGCAGTTGCAGGATCGCGCCCCAATACAGCCGCAGCTTTTCCGTGGTCAGGCGCACCGAGTAGGGATCGGCTGACTGGGCTGGCGTCTTCTCCAGCGCCGACGCTTGATCGCTGTCTGCTTGCCAATCTTGTGGTTGAGGAAGGTCTTCCGCGCCCGTCAATGGCGCCACCACGCTTAACAGGTCGTCCATGGCCACGGGACCGCTCGCGAAATCGAAAATTGCCGACAGCAATCGCAGCCAATCTTTCCCACTGAGCTCAGGGGCCGCGGCGTGGGGAAGCGCTTCCGGGGGCAGCACCTCCGGTCTTTGCTGCAGCTCGCGAATCCTCTCTCCGCTTGCCCGCGGGGTGGCTGCCCGCCAGCCTGCGAACCCGCACATCAGCTCGCCATCCGGGGCCGTCCAAACAGCGCATTCGGGAGTCTTTTCCAGCAGTCGCCGGAGGCAGTTCTTCACGCTGGTGCGCTGCGGGTACTTAGCTCTCAGATAGTCCGCACAAGCGTGGTAGGCCACCGTCGCCGCATAGGCGGTGAATTCGCGAATTTCGGTCTGGCCGCTTTCTTTGCGTAGCCGGGACAAGAGCTTCAGTTGGACTTCGCCCAGCAGGTCCAGCCCGTCCAGGTTCTCTTCCCGCGAGTCGTTCGCGCGCAGAGTAACGCGCAGCTTCTTTCGAATCGCGCCCCGGATGATCGGGTCGACTTCTTCCAGCAGCGTGGCTGTCAGCGTTGCGTCGGATGGCGGAGCCATAGCCCTTCTCCAAACCCCTGAGCGCCGTACCCGGACAGCAAGGACTCCTCCGCGGCGAGGGGTGCGGATCGGTGTTTGGGAAGCCCAAAAGCTATCAAACCAAAGGCAAAAAAATTGCCAGTACGTGCAGGTCTTTCTCTTTGCAAATCAACTGTGGAGGAAAATGGCGATCTAACTATACCCTTCCGCGCTTACTTAGCGCCTTTCTTTTTTGCTGAGAGCAGGGAAGGCTTTGAAGAGAAAGTAATGAAATCAGCGAAGGATCGGTAATGCAGAGTAATCGGTCTTGAGTGAAGTCTGGAAGGGCATTTTGCGGGAAAAGTAACCAAACCACTCCCCATCGGCAGTGGTTAAATTGACTTAATCAGCTGAGGTCTTCTTGACAACGATAAACAAGGCGGAGGCGTTGCCCGAACCCTGGCTCCGTGGTACGTTTTCCGGCTTACCGGTACTCGAGCGGGCATTGCTTCATTCCCTGCAAATGGCGCAGGAGGATATCCGCAAGTGGTGTGGCGACTTAACTAACCTGGAAATGCACGCCCGCCCTTGCGAGCTGCCTTCCGTCGCATTCCAGCTCCGTCACATTGCCCGCAGCCTGGATCGGTTTTGCACCTATGCGGAGGCGGCGGCCCTCACTCCTGAGCAACTGGCGGCGCTGGCTCTGGAGACGGGCGAGCCCGGAACCCGAGACGCCATTTTCAGAGAATTTGAGGAAAGCCTGGAAAAGACACGCCGGCGCTTGAAAACCATCATCCGGCAGCCGCTCGATCTGCCGGTTGCGATCGGGCGAAAACGTCTCCCCACGACGTTGGGGGGACTGCTGGTTCACGCCGCTGAGCATACCCAGCGGCACGTGGGGCAGGCGATTACAACGTCGAAGGTGATTCGGGCACAGCGCGATCGGCAATGTGACCCATCTTCTCCTGCTTGACCTGGACATAACGCTCGAAAGTATCGAGCGGCTCGACCTCGGCGGAAATCCGCTCCACCACGCGAATGCCGACCGACTCCAGGGCCTCCACCTTTTCCGGGTTGTTGGTGATCAGCCGGACTGAGGTGACGCCGAGCAGCTTCAGGATTTCCGCCGGCAGCTCGAACTCGCGGCAGTCGGGTTTGTAACCTAAGCGAAGATTCGCTTCCACGGTATCCAGGCCCTGATCCTGTAGCTCGTAGGCGCGCAGCTTGGCCATCAGCCCAATGCCGCGCCCTTCCTGCTGTTCATAGAGCAGAATACCGGCGCCGGCTGTGGCGATCGTTCGCAGCGCGAGTTCGAGTTGCAGCCGGCAATCGCAACGCAAAGATCCGAACACGTCGCCTGTCAGGCACTGCGAGTGAATACGGACAACAGGCGGCCCATTGAGGATGTCGCCCATTACGAGCGCGACCGCTCCCTCGACCTTCCTGCTAACCGGAGCGGTTCCGGGCTTGCACGGTTCGGGATCGACGCGTGTACCCTCAAAGCCCAGAATACGGAACGCCCCCCAGCGGGTAGGGAAATCCGCATCCGCCACCTTCTTCACACCTTCCAATGGCATATCTATCAATTAGATCCTCTATCCCAGTGTCGTGTCCAGCGGGCGTAAAGTAGTGTTGTGAATGAGCCTAAGCTCGTCCTCATCTCACTGCTGATCAAGCTGGGCGTAGCCGCCGCGGTTTCCGCCGTGACTGCCCGGGCGCTCACTTTTCAGCGCCTGCTGTTCGCCGAGCGCCGTACGACGGGCCAAACCATCGGGCTGCTGGCATTTCTGTGCGTACCGCTGACCCTTGGCGTGTGGATACGCCTCGTGGTGCACAACTTCTACGCCGCGGATATCGGTTTCGAGGCCGTCATTATTTTAGGTATTCTCACCGGTCCGTTTTCCGCGATGTTGGGCGGTGCGGTGCTTTCGCTGCCGGCCATGCTGCATCATGAGTATCTGACCCTGCCTTTCTTTCTAGCCGTGGCCATCGTTTCCGGATTTTACGGACGGACTGTCGAGCCGGAGGAAGTGTGGTCCTTTTCCCCGTTTGTCGACCTGAGCATTTACCGCTGGATCCGGCGGAATTTGCGCAAACCACGCTTTGATCGGCAGGTTTTGTTGCTGATGCTCATTGTCGGGATGCAGATCGTTCGTATGTGGCTGGCACGGCTTTACCCGGGCAGGTTGTTCTCCCTGGATTCTTCCAGCTTTGCGGTGCAGGTTTGCATTTGTCTTTGTCCCGCGGTCGTGGTCGCCATTCCGCTGAAGATCTGGAATGCCAGCCGCATTGAGATCAAGCTCAAAGAGCAGAAGCGGCTGGTGCTCGAAGCGCGCTTCGACGCCCTGCAACGCCAGATCAACCCCCACTTCCTGTTCAATACTCTTAACTCCATTGCTTCCCTGGTGCGGTTCCGCCCGGAGATGGCGCGGGAGATGATCGTGCAGCTCGGGAACATCCTTCGCGCGCTGTTGAAGGAGCACGACTCGTATGTCCCATTCCGCGAAGAGCTGACCTTTACCGACGACTACCTGGGCATCGAAGTGGTGCGATTTGGAGCAGAGAAGCTACGGGTGGTGAAAGAAATCGATCCCCGCACGCTGGAGGTCCTGGTGCCTTGCATGTTGCTGCAGCCTCTGATCGAGAACAGCATCAAGCATGGCCTGGAGCCCCGGCTGCAAGGGGGAACCGTCACCCTGCGCAGCCGTATCCAGGGATCCAAGATGATTGTCGAGGTGGAAGACGATGGTGTGGGAATGGCCGAGGGCCGGGCGCGTGAGGTAGGCTTCGTCAACCTGGGAGCCGGCATTGGCATGCGCAATGTGCGCGAGCGGCTGGAGGTGCTCTACGGAAACAGCGCGCGCTTCGAAGTGCACAGCCGTCCGGGGCGGGGAACTCGTGTCACTATGGAAATCCCCATGGCACCCAACGTCCTGGTGCTTGCCGATCAGACCTCGGCCCGGGCCAGCACTTTCTCGTAATATTTTTCGTAAATGGGGATAATGCGCGAGGCGCAATAACGATCCTGGGCGGCTTTTCTGCCCGCGTCTCCCATGGCGGTCAGGCGTGCGTGGTCCTGCAATAGTTCGACGGCGGCAACTGCCATAGCGGCGACATCGCCCACGGCGAAGAGCCGCCCGGTCACTCCGTCATCGATCAGTTCAGAGACGCCGCCCACACGGGTAGCAATCGTTGGCACCTTGCAGGCCATCGCTTCGAGGGCTGCCAGGCCGAACGACTCGAGATCGCTGGGCATAATCATCAGGTCCGCTACAGGCAGCAGTTCGTGGACTCGCTCCCGTTTTCCCAGGAATTGCACCCGGTTCTGGATGCCCTTGCTGTTCGCCAGCCATTCTGCCGAAGAGCGATCCGGGCCGTCACCGACCATGAGCAGCCGCGCAGGCACTTCCTTTACGACCCGGGAAAACACCTCGATCACATCCAGGACGCGCTTCACCGGGCGGAAGTTTGATAGATGGATCAGAATCTTTTCCCCTGGTTCGGCGAACGTGGCCCGGGCTTCGGCACGCCGGTCGCCCAGAGGTTTGTATTCATCGCAGTTCACGAAGTTCGGTATGACTTCGATGGGGCGCAAGATGCCGAAATCGTGGACGGTCTTTTCGCGCAGGTAATTGGAGATTGAAGTCACGCCGTCGCTCTCTTCAATGGCAAAGCGGGTGATCGGAAGATAAGAGCGATCGAGCCCCACCAGGGTGATGTCGGTTCCATGCAGGGTCGTGACAAAAGGCAGATTCCGCCGCTTGGCGAGCATTTGGCGCGCGAGCAGGGCGCACACTGAGTGAGGGATGGCGTAGTGCACGTGCAGCAGATCCAGTTCGTAATATTCCGCCACCTCCGACATGCGGGTTGCCAGCGCCAGATCGTAGGGCGGATATTCGAACAGGGGATAGGTTGAGACCGGCACCTCGTGGTAGTAAATGCCTTCTTCGCGGCCGGTAAGCCGGAACGGTTGCGAATAGGTGATGAAGTGCACCTGGTGGCCGCGCGCGGCCAGTTCAATGCCCAACTCCGTAGCAACCACACCACTGCCGCCATACGTGGGATAACACGTGATGCCGATTTTCATTGTTCAGAGTCCTTCAGTCCCCAGCCGGTGATAGTCAAAGAGTGCCAAAGCGTCGTCCGTCTGGACGGCCTCGGGAATAACTTGCAGCAAAGCGCTGCGTTCCGTCTCCCGTGAGGCTCTTAACCGGGTTCGTACCCGATCAAGGGCCTGATCGTTGTAGCCAGGGTGGCAAACCAATTCCCAGGTCCCGGAAGGCATGGCTTTCAGAAGAGAGCGCAACACGGAGTCGTTCAGGATTCCCGTAGCCAGCAAGCCGATGGAGCCATCGGCGCTGGTCATGCCGTGCTCGCGGATTAACCTGGAGAAGGCCCGGTGCTGTGTGCGCATGGCCTGCACCTGCAAGCGGCGCAATCTGCCAGCAGGACGGGTGGCCCGCAAGCTCCACCAGGGTTCGAATGGATTGCGCACGCAGTGGACTCCGCATTGACGGGCCGCGCGCAGCAATGGAGCCAACACGCGGGGCAATGCGTGGACGTGCTTGTGAGAGTCGATGTGACTGACTGTGAGACCGCTCGACTGGATGCGCTTGATCTGTGCGATGGCTTCCGCTTCCATCTCCTGGTCGCGAACCCGGCCGCGGACTACATCCACCAAAAAGCTTGCGGCAGAAATGCGAAAAGAAGAGCCTGTCTTCGGATCCAGCAGGGAAGGCACTTCCCGCGGGGGCAGACAGGGCACTCCATCGACGAGTAAAACATGGCAGCCCACAGCGAGGCGCGGCTGCTCAAATGCCATGTGCACGGCGGGTGAGAAGTAGGAAGCAGTGGCCATCAGTGTGGTAGAACTGAGAGCACCCGCCTGTCCCAACTCAATGATGGCTCGGTTGACGCCTGGCGCCAGACCAAAATCGTCTGCGTTGATGATCAGGCGTTTCATTTCCGTCAGTGTACCAAGAGCCCGTTTTCCGTTTTCGGGCATCAAAGGGCTGAGATCGGATGGAAACGCTGAACAAGTATTAATACGGTCGTTCAACGGACGGCGCTACAATAAGGTTTTCTTTTGGCATGGAGGGATCCTCGAGAATGTCTGCAGAATGGCTGCATCGTAAGGGGCCCCGGCAAGCTGCTTACGCTTTGTTGCTGTTGCTGAGCCAAGCCGGACATGCAGCCTGGGGCGCGCCCACGGATACCGTCGTCCATCAGACTCCAAGCATCTTCAACCCGCATTCCGGCCCGGCGCAAATGATCGACCATTTGTCGCTTTTCGTGATGCAAATCACCGGGGCGATTTTTGTTGTTGTCGCTGGACTCTTCGTTTACGTTGTGGTGCGCTATCGGCAACGGGATCCGAACGATGACAGCGAGCCCCCTCAGATTTACGGTAGTACCCAGATTGAATTGGCCTGGACGGTGATCCCGGTTCTGATTGTCGTAGTCCTGTTTCTCACCACCGCGCGCATTCTGTTTGCTATCCAGGATCAAAAAATGCCGGACTCGGCGGTCAATGTCGATGTCGTCGGTCACCAATTCTGGTGGGAGTTTCACTATCCAAAGTATGGCTTCACGACCGCGAATGAGCTGCATGTGCCGCTCAGCACCGACCAGAATCCCATGACTACTTCGCTGAACCTGCTCTCGGCCGACGTCGACCACAGCTTTTGGGTTCCGGCATTGTTTGGCAAGATCGACACGATGCCAAACCAGGTTAACCATATCTGGTTCACGCCGGATAAGGCGGGGATGTTCGTTGGCCAGTGCGCTCAGTTTTGCGGCGTGGAGCACGCCAAAATGCTTTTGCGTGTTTACGTGCAGACCCCGGAAGATTACGCTGCATGGGTGAAGAATCAGCAGCAGCCTGGTGTTCAGGATCCGGCGGTCGCCGAGGGCAGGCAAATCTTCGAGTCGCAGGCTTGTGCCAGTTGCCATGTCATCCGCGGGACTTCAGCGACCGGAAAGTTTGGACCTGATCTCACCCACTTCGCGAGCCGCGATACGCTCGCTTCCGGCGCAGCCGACAATACCCTTGCCAACCTAAAGCTGTGGATTCAGGATCCGGACTACGTGAAACCGGGCAGCCTCATGCCGGCGATGCAGTTGAGCAATACGCAAATCGACCAGGTCGCCGCATATCTGGAAACATTGAAGTAGCTAAAACGCGGGCCCCTGCAAACAGGAGTTTTTTCCGTTATGGCTGATTCGACTCTACCAATCGGGAGCGCTATTGACCTTACGCCGCCAGGCGAGGTGTACGGGACCTGGCGCGAACAGTTGCATTCGTGGGTGGTCACGGTCGATCACAAGAAACTCGGCATCATGTACATTGCCTACGCCGTGTTCTTTCTTGCGGTTGGCGGTGCCGAGGCCATACTTCTCCGCATTCAGCTCGCGGTACCCCACAATAATTTTCTTTCCCCCGAAGTCTTCAATCGCATCTTCACCATGCACGGCACCACCATGGTGTTCCTCATGGGGATGCCTTTAATCATAGGCTTCGCCAACTACCTGGTGCCGCTGATGATCGGCGCGAGGGATATGGCCTTCCCCCGGCTCAACGCCTTCAGCTTCTGGATGACCGCCTTGGGCGGCCTTTTGATGTACTACAGCTTTATCGGAGGAGTCGGGCTACAAGGAGCGGGCAGCGCGCCCGACATCACCTGGTGGGCCTATGCGCCCCTGAGCGAGAGGGCTTTCTCTCGCGGACACAGTACAGACTACTGGGCACTGTCGCTGATCGCCTCAGGATTCGGTACCATCGGCGCTGCGGTCAACATCATCGCCACCACTATATGCATGCGCTGCAAAGGCATGACCCTGATGCGCATGCCGCTGCTGGCGTGGCTTTACCTGGTCGTCTCGGGGATGATCCTGGTGACCATCAGCCCGCTAACCGCCGCCCAGATCATGCTCACCGTCGACCGTTACCTTGGCGGTCATTTCTTTGATTCGCAGGCCGGAGGCATGCCGGTCATGTGGGCGCATTTCTTCTGGATCTTCGGCCATCCCGAAGTGTACGTGCTGGTCTTGCCCGCATTCGCCATCGCCAATGAGGTTATTCCGGTCTTTTCCCGCAAGGCGATCTTTGGTTACCCGGCGATGGTGGCCGCCTCCGTCGGAATCGGTTTTATCAGCCTGAGCGTGTGGGCGCATCACATGTTCACCGTCGGCATGACTTCGGCTCAGAACGCCTTCTTCGTTCTCTCGACCGAACTGGTCGGGGTGCCTACCGGGATCAAGATTTTTAACTGGATCGCCACCATGTGGGGCGGCAAAATACGCTTCGCTACGGCCATGCTGTTTTGTGTTGCGTTCGTGATTCAGTTTCTCTTCGCCGGCCTGACCGGAATCATGCTTTCGATTGCGCCCTGGAACTGGCAACTGCATAACTCCTATTTTGTGATTGCGCACTTCCACTACGTGCTGGTCGGAGCCATCGTCTTCTGCTTCTTCGGCGGGTTCTACTATTGGTTCCCCAAGATGACCGGCAAACTGCTGGATGAGCGGCTGGGCAAATGGCACTTCTGGCTGTTCCTGATAGGTTTCCATGTGTGTTTCGACACCATGCACATACCAGGACTTCTGGGAATGCCGCGCAGTATTTACACCTATGAACCGGGCCGCGGTTGGGACTCCTGGAACATGATCGTCTCCATCGGCGGATTCATCCAGGGCATTGCCGTGATCATCTTCGTTTACAACATGGTGTACTCGTTGTTCAAAGGACAGGACGCCGGTCCGGACCCATGGGATGCCTGGACGCTGGAGTGGGCAACCAGCTCACCGCCGCCCGAATACAACTTTGCCAGCGAGCCTGTGGTTGCCAGCCGACGGCCGCTGTGGGACCTCAAACATCCGGAGGATCCGGATTCGCGGTACGAAGAATGATCATTCCAGCTAAGGCAATTGCGATGAGCATGACGGGACAAATACGATGAGCGCTACGACCATACCCCTTGCTCACGGCAGGGAGGATTGGAAACTTCCCTATCACGGTACAGTCGGCATGGTGTCGCTGATCGTGGCCGAGAGCGCGATCTTTGCCATCTTCGTGATCGCCTACCTCTATTACATAGGCAAGAGCCTGAATCCACCCTATCCGCGTCAGGTGCTGGAGCTGCCAATCTTCAATACGGTGTGCCTGCTCTCGAGCAGCTTCACCATCTGGCTGGCGGAGCGGGCCCTGAAAAAGGGCGCAATGGCAGTTTTCAATTTATGGTTGGCGCTCACGATCATCCTCGGCGGCATCTTCCTGGTGGGCACCGGGATCGAATGGCAGAAGCTGATCTATCATGACGGGCTCACGGTCAGCACCAATCTCTTTGGCACCACGTTCTACTCGCTGGTGGGGTTGCATGCGAGCCACGTTGTCGTCGGCCTGACCATGCTCCTGGTCGTGCTCATTTTCGGGATCACGGGAAAGCTGAAAACCGAGCATGCGAGACAGGTGGAAACCCTTTCGCTGTATTGGCACTTTGTCGACGGGGTGTGGGTGGTGGTTTTTACCGTCGTCTACATCGTTGGCCGCTGACAGAAAGAGACCAGGCAATGACTGACCAGAACGAAAATTCCGCCGTTTCCGAAGAAGTGGTTCACTTGCCGGCTCCGACAGCATGGCCGCTGGTGTTGGCTCTGGGTCTCACTCTGACATTTGCCGGACTGGTGACCAACCTGGGCATCAGCATTCTCGGCTTGGTGCTCATTGTGAACGGATGTGTGGGATGGTTTCGCCAGGTATGGCCCCATGCCGAACATGTGGCGGTTCCGGTCAAGGTGCAAAGGTTTGAATTCACCTCGCCACGCAGGAAAACCACTCACATCCAGATCGACGATACCCACCGCGCGCGCCTGCCCGTACACACTCCTTCGGTGATGGCGGGAGTGAAAGGCGGAATCGCCGGCGGCGCAGCCATGATTGTGCCCGCACTCCTTTATGGACTGATCGCATATCACAGCATCTGGTATCCGGTAAATCTGCTCGGGGGTGCCGGCGTCGCAGGCTGGTCCCATCCTACGCAGGCTGAGATCGAGCATTTCCGCCTCAGTGCAACCGTATTTGCGACCATTATCCATGTTGTAGGCTCGCTCCTCATTGGCCTCTTGTATGGCGCCATGCTGCCGATGTTGCCGCGGCACCCGATCCTGCTGGGCGGCATCCTCGCCCCAGTTTTGTGGACCGGCGTCCTCCATTCGTCGTTGCCATTGATCAATCCATTTCTCGCAGACCGCATTGATTGGCGTTGGTTCGTCGTCTCTCAGGTAACTTTCGGACTGGTTGCAGGTTGGGTGGTAGCGAAGCAGGTCCACATTCGTACCGAGCAGTATCTACCCTTTGCGGCGCGCGTGGGCCTGGAAACACCGGGAATGATGGAAGAGCGCAAGGAGGACGGACAAAAGTGATGGCGCGCTCTCTCACCGGCAGCCTCATGTGGATGTCCTGTCTGGCACTGCTGGGTTGCAGCCAGCTTCCCGGCAAGCCCGCGCCCGGGCCTGAAGTGCCGCGCCCTGACCAGGTGGTTGACTTTCCTACGCTCTACAGCCAGAACTGTTCCGGCTGCCACGGCGACCATGGAATGAATGGGTCAGCCTATCCCCTTGCCAATCCTACTTACCAGGCGCTGGTCGACGAGCAGGGCCTGCGCAAGATAATCGCCAATGGATTGCCGGGCACTCTGATGCCGGCGTTCGCCATCAGCGCCGATGGCACCCTGACCGACCAGCAGGTAGACGCGCTGGCCAAAGGGATGCACGATACCTGGTACAAATCAGGAACACTCGAAAGCGCAAATCTACCGCCGTACCAGGCCAACAAGCCCGGCGATGCAGCTCGCGGCCAACAGGTTTACACCACCTATTGCGCCGGTTGCCATGGAACTCCGGGCGCATCCGGTAAGAGCAAGGCAGGTTCCATTACCGAACCGGCGTTTCTCTCCCTGATCAGCGACCAGGGCTTGCGCACCATCGTCATTGCCGGACGCCCGGACATCGGCCAGCCGGATTGGAGAAACGATCTGCCCGGGCACCCGATGAGCGATCAGGAAGTAACCGACGTGATTGGCTGGCTTTCCAGCCTGCGGCCAAAGAAACCTGGAGGAGGCTCGCAATGAGCGAGGACAAAGCAGTAAACAGGCGCTGGTTCCTGGTGGGTATCGGGGTTGTGCTGAATGGAGCCGTTGCCCTGTTAATTGCCACCCCGGTCATCGGCTACCTGCTGGGCCCGATTCGCAAGAATGGCGGTTACGATTCCTGGATCGACCTGGGAGATGTTTCGCAATTCTCCGTCGGCGAGACGCGCCTGGCCAGCTTCGTAAACCCGGAGAGCCTGCCTTGGGATGGTGCGACCAGAAAGGCAGCATGCTGGGTTCGCAGGATCAGCGACGAGAAGTTCCAGGTTTTTGCCATCAACTGTGCCCACCTCGGCTGTCCTGTCCGCTGGTTCCCACAATCGGAGCTATTTATGTGCCCCTGCCATGGCGGAGTGTATTACGCCGACGGATCCCGTGCCGCGGGACCACCCCCTCGGGGCCTGTTCGAATATGACTATAAAGTGCAGGACGGCAAGTTGATCATCAAAGCCGGCCAGATGCCGACCCTCGCCACCGCCTCGGTGCGAAAAGAGAGCTCCGCATGCATTGGTTAAAGCGTATCTACGACTGGATAGAGTTCCGGGTCAAACTGGAAAAGCCCATCATGGAGGCGGTCACTCACCCGGTTCCACGGAATACCGCGAGTTGGTGGTATGTCTTTGGCAGCGCCAGTTTCGTCCTGTTACTGCTACAGATCGTCACCGGCATCCTGCTCGCTCTCATCTACGTGCCTTCGGCGGGTGAAGCCTGGAACAGCCTCCAGGTGTTGAATCACCAGCTCCCACTGGGTTGGTTCCTGCGCGCCATGCACGGCTGGGGCTCGAACTTCATGGTTGCCGTGGTGTTGATTCACATGTGCCAGGTTTTCCTGTTTGGAGCCTATAAGTATCCGCGCGAGCTCACCTGGTTACTGGGCGTATGTCTGCTATTGATGACTCTCGGTATGGCATTTACCGGACAGGTGATGCGTTTTGACCAGGATGCCTACTGGGGGCTGGGCATCGGCGCTTCCATCCTATCCCGAGTCCCGTTGATAGGCGGACCGCTGGTGGACCTCCTGTTGGGCGGCCCCATCATTGCCGGAGCCACGCTGACCCGATTCTTTACCCTGCATGTATTTGTGATTCCAGGGCTGCTGCTGGGTTTTGCGGCTCTTCACATCTGGATGGTCATCGCATTGGGAATCAATGACTGGCCGATGCCGGGGCGCATTGTCAGACGCAGCACCTATCTCCGCGAGTATCACGAGCTCACCCAGAAGGATGGCATTCCGTTCGTGCCCGGAGCGGTATGGAAAGACATGGTCTTTTCCGCGGCGATCCTGCTGGCGGTTGCTGTCTGCGCTCTCATCTCGGGGCCCTTCGGCCCCACAGGCTATCCTGACCCGACCATCATCCAGACGGTTCCCAAGCCGGACTTCTTCTTTCTGTGGATTTACACGATTCTGTCGTTTTTGCCCGCAGACCTGGAAACGCCGTTCATCCTGATTGCTCCCATCGTCGGGATTGCTTTTCTACTCGCCTTGCCTTTCTTTGCCGGTGAGGGAGACAAGTGCTGGCACCGGCGGCCGGTCGCTGTGCTGTCGATTTCTGTGCTGGCGGTTGGCTTTGCCGTATGCCAGCACCTGGGCGAATACACACCCTGGAGCCCGAAGATGCAGGCCTGGAGCGGGGACGTCATCCCTGCCCGCTATGTGCATACCGCGACACCGTTGGGCCGGCAGGGTCAGATTGTGTTTCAGGCGAAACAATGCCGCAACTGCCACATGATCGGCGGCGTAGGTGGAGAGCGCGGTCCAGCGCTGGATGATGTGGCCACCCGGCTCACCTACGATCAGCTGGTGCGCCAGGTGCTGCAGGGAGGCGGAAACATGCCTGCTTATGGAAAGAATCTTTCGCCGGCCGAAGTTACGGCGCTGGTCAGTTTTCTTGAAACCCTGCATCCCGAGGGTCGTCGCCCGGCTCGGGATCCTTCGCAGCAGTTTCTGAGTACCGGGGAGCTCGATGTCCGCCAGCCAGGCGCCGAGTAGGGAACTTCGTACGTCTGGATTGGTTATTGGCCGAGGGAACAGCAGGTCGCTCCAGTGCACTACGCTCCGGTTGATTGAATAAACCGAAAAGCATTGTCATCCTGACCGGAGTTGCGAGGCGGTGCACCATGCAAGCCTTCTTTGGCTTGAGTGGGGTTGTTGCACCATGCGATCCGGACACTGCGGATTCGGCGTCAGGCACAAAGGTTGGGTAGAGTTTTGTCATGTCAGACGCAGCATCACAGGCCATATGGGCCTCCTGGTCCTTTCCCTTCTGGGCAACAGCGGGCTTGCTCCTAACGGCTCTCGTCTACCTGCGCGGCTGGCGCAAAATCCGCCAGACGCGCCCCTTGATCTTTCCTCCCTGGCGAATGGGGTGCTTTCTTAGCGGCCTCCTCGCACTCTGGATTGCACTCGCCTCTCCGCTCAATACCCTCGACAGCCTGCTGTTGTTCGTGCATATGACACAGCATCTGATACTAATGTCGGTGGTGCCTCCGCTCCTCCTGCTCGGCGCCCCGGCTGTGCCCCTGCTGCGTGGATTGCCGCAATCCACATTGCGCGAGGGACTGGGGCCGTTCCTGCGCACGCCCGTATTACATCGTGTGATCCGCTTCCTCACCCATCCGGTATTCGCGTGGCTGGCCATGAACCTTACCTATATCGCATGGCACATCCCCCAGGCCTATGAATTGGCGCTGCGTTCGCCCCGGTGGCACGAGGTGGAGCACGGATGCTTCCTGGGCACCTCGCTGCTGTTCTGGTTCCCGATTATCCAACCCTGGCCCAGCGTGAGCCGCGGGTCCCGCTGGCTGTTGGTGCCCTATCTCGTGGGCGCGGATCTGATCAATACAGCAGTAGCTGGATTCCTGACCTTCGTCCCAAGGGTCGTCTACCCCAGCTATGCCGCCGCACCCAGGATCTTCGGCATCTCCGCCTTGGGGGATCAGGCAGCCGCGGGGGCCCTTATGTGGGTTTTGGGCTCAATTTTGTTCCTGGTTCCGCTCGGAGTGATCGTCATTCAACTGCTCTCTCCACAAACCCGGCGCGCCGCCACCGCGAGCGTCCGCCGAGGACGAGTTGCCACCCAGACTGCCCAACGCGTCGATCTGCTGCGTCTGCCGCTGGTCGGCCATTTTCTTCGTTGGCGTTACGGACGCATGGTGCTACAAAGCGTCGCCTTTGCGGCCGCCGTGCTGGTAATCGTCGAAGGTTTCCGAGGTCCTTCTATGGGTGCGATGAACCTCGCCGGAGTTTTTCCATGGACCTACGTACGCGCCTTTGGCGTCATCGCTCTGCTGGTTCTGGGAAATATCTTTTGTCTCTCATGCCCGTTTATGCTGCCGCGGGAAATCGGTCACCGGTTAGGTCTGGCGCGCTTCCGGTGGCCGCAATGGCTGCGCACCAAGTGGCTCGCAATTCTGTTGATGATCGTCTTTTTCTGGTCGTACGAAGCCTTCGCCATCTGGGATCATCCTCAGCGCACCGCGTGGCTTCTGATCGCGTATTTTGCCGCGGCTTTCGTCGTAGACACCTTCTTTCGCGGGGCGAATTTCTGCAAGTACGTTTGTCCGCTGGGGCAGTTTAACTTTTCCGGCTCGCTGCTTTCCCCCTTCGGCCTGCAGGTTCGCAGCCAAACGGTGTGCGGCCAGTGCAAGACACATGACTGCATTGCCGGGAATCAACAACACAGAGGCTGTGAGCTGCAGCTCTACATGCCGCAGAAGGCCGGCAACATGGACTGCACGCTTTGCCTCGATTGTGTTCACGCCTGCCCCCACGACAACATAGGACTGCTGGCGCTTTCTCCCGTCCACGATCTGCTGCGCGACCCTGTTCGCTCCTCGATTGGCAAGTTGTCCTCGCGGGTTGACATTGCCGTGCTCGCCCTGGTGGTTGTGCTCGCGGCCTTCGCCAATGCCTGGCTGATGGTGGCTCCAGTTGCGAAGTATGTAGCGCTATTGGCCCTGGCCGCAGTTGTCACTGTGGTTGTGCTCCTTTTCATGGCCAAATATATTCAGCCGGAAAAGAAGGAGCTCTTTTGCCGCTTCGCGCAGGCGCTTCTCCCGCTGGGATTGGCCATGTGGGCTGCGCATCTGCTGTTTCACCTCTTCACCGGGTGGGAAACTTTGGGTCCCACCATCCGGCAGGCCGCAGCGGATTTTGGCTGGCATGCTCTGGGATCCCCGCACTGGGGAATGCAGCTACCCCTGCTGAATGGCGATTCAACCTTGTCTCTGCAGTTGCTGGTGCTCGATGCCGGCCTTCTTCTGAGTCTGTATCTCGGCTGGCGGCTCGCGCAACAACGGGTGCACAGTCCGGGACGCGCTGTGCTTCTCCTGTTGCCGTGGGCAGGTATCGTGGCCGCGGCCTACGCGGCCGGCGTCTGGATACTGCTCCAGCCTATGCAGATGCGGGGCATGATAATGAATTCATGAAGGCTCTGCGTCGGCTGGCCGCCCTTCTGCTTTTAGGATTGTGGGCCTCGGCGGCATACGGCGATGGCGGCACGGTACTGCTCCACCAGGATGCGGGCCCATTCAGCGTTACGCTATTCGCAGCATCCCAACCGTTGCGTGTGGGCGCGGCAGACCTCAGCGTGATGGTGCAGGACAAAACCACCGGCCAGGTCCTCCTGGATCCCGTTATTGATTTGACCATTAGTCCACAATCTGCAAATGCCAGAGCGCAAACCGTCCGCTTAGCGAGAGGGCTGGCCAGCAATCGCCTGTTGCAGGCGGCAACGGTGGACTTTCCCCATTCTGGACGATGGCGGTTGACGGTGTTGGTCGCGCGCGGCAGTGAGACGGCTCACGTCAGCATGGAGTGCACCGTCGAACCCAATCACTCCCGCGCCGAACTGGTGTGGTTTTATGTCCTGCTGCCGGTAGGTATCATCGTGCTGTTTGTCCTCCATCAGGTACTGAAGCTTCGCTCAGAGGGGAAAGTCCAATGATCCATCCGCCCAATCCGCTGATCGCGACAGGAGTCGTAGCGTCGACTGCAGCTACCGACGCGGTTTACGTAATGTTCACCGCCGCAGTCGCTGCGCGCCGCAGGAGTGTCGCTGCAAGCTGGAGCAGTATCTGGTACCTGCTATCGGCGTTCGCCGTCATCAGTTATACCGGTAATCCCATCTACGTTGTCTTTGCCGCACTCGGATCGTGGGTGGGAGCCTTCGGCGCAATCACCTGGCTGGGCGATGCGCGGGGTACGCCGGCCAAGCCGCACTCCTGAGCTGGATGTGGTAACGTTTTCGAGACATGACAGAAGCTGCCCCGAAGTATTTTAAGTGGAATGACATTGAAGTAGAGCCGCTGAGCCCGACCATCGGGCGGCAGATGATTGTAGGCACCAACGTGATGGTCGCGCGGGTACTGCTCAAGAAAGGAACCAGGGTGCCTCTGCACCGCCATCACAATGAGCAGGTCACCTACATCCTCGAAGGCGCTTTGCATTTCTTTCTCGACAACAAGGAAATTACCGTACACGCCGGCGAGGTGCTCTGCATTCCACCCAACATGCCGCACGAAGCGGTAGCCCTCGAGGACACGGTCGACCTCGACATCTTCAATCCGCCGCGCCAGGACTGGATCGACAAAGACGACGCCTATCTGCGCCAGGGCAAATAGAACACAGGGGGCTTCGCGTGGATCTCGGACTGAAGAATCGCAGTGTCATCGTTGCCGCATCGAGCGATGGAATCGCGCGAGCGGCAGCGGAGAAATTTGCCGCGGAAGGCGCGCGTGTGGCGATGTGCTCACGCGATGCCGCGAAACTGGATCCCGCAGCCGCGGAGATTCGCGAGCGTTACGGTGCTCAGGTACTCGCTGAAGCGCTGGATGTGACCGATCCCACCGCCGTCGATGCTTTCGTCCAGCGCGTAGCCGGGGAGTTCGGCGGTATCGACGTGTGTGTCACCAATGCCGGAGGTCCCCCGGCCAAAATGTTTTTTGCCACCACCACAGAAGAGTGGCATCGCGCCCTGGAGCTGAACTTCATGAGTGTTATCTACATGGCGCGCGCTGTTTTCCCCTTCATGCAAAAGAACCACTGGGGAAGGCTGGTGACCATCACTTCCATGACGGTGCGCCAGCCGGTGCCGGACCTGATCTATTCCAACGCAGTACGGGCCGGCGTTCTGGGCCTGATCAAGAGCCTTTCCAACGAATTCGGCAAGGACGGCATCACCGTCAACAACGTGGGCCCCGGCTACACCGCGACTGAGCGGCTAAAGCAACTCATTGCCAAGCGATCAAAAGAGCAGGGAATCAGTGAATCCGAATTCGAAGGCCGTTTCGCGAGCGAAGCAGCCCTGAAGCGCATCGCGCAGCCCGAAGAAGTTGCGGATGCCATCGTCTGGCTGGCATCAGAGCGCGCTTCTTTCATCACCGGACAGACCCTGCTGGTCGACGGAGGCTGGTTCAAGGGGCTTTGAGGGTGCCTGCGGCGCTTTCCCCTCACGCTAACTCCGCCAACCTACCCTCTTCGGGCACGACGGCCTTCACCTTGGCGCTGGTCACAAGAATCACCGAGAGCACCACAACAGCGCTGCCCGCGAGGATGAACCCCGTCACCCGCTCATGCAAAATCAGCCAACCGAGAAACACCGCCACCACCGGATTCACATACGCATAAGTCGAAACCTTCGAGGTCGGCACATGCTCCAGTAGCCAGATGTAAGCGGTGTAGCCAATCCAGGATCCGCACACGATGAGGTAAGCCACCGCACCAAGCCCACGCGCGCTCCACGCCACGTGATGTAGATCCTCGAACGTCACCGCGAAGAGAAAGTTCGCCACCCCCGCCGCGGTCACCTGCCAGCCAATCCCGACAAACGGATTCATTCCCGACTGCCACCGTTTTGACAACACCGATCCAAGGGCCCAGCTAAATGATCCACCCAGGAGGCTGACGGAAGCCCACAGTTCCTTCCTGCCCATAGCAGTCGTAGCGGTCAGCTCCGGATAGAAGAGAATCAACAGCCCAAGAACACCCAGCGCCAGGCCGGCCTTTCCCCGCCCGGCAATGCGGTGATGCCCCAGCAGCAAGGAGTCCAGCACCAGGAACCATAGCGGGGTCACCGCAATGATGAGCGCTGCCAGCCCGGTGGAGACAGAAAGCTCCGCGTAGGAGAGGGTAAGATTGCCGCCCATCAGCAACAGCACGCCCACCATGGCAGCCAGCGCGATTTGCCGTGGGGAGTACCAAATCCTGCGCCCCGTCAACGCGCAGACGGCGAGCAGCACCACGCCGGCAATCGAAAACCGGATCCCGCACATGAGCCCCGGAGGAATGGACTGAACGGCAAGATCGATGCCCAGGTAAGTCGAGCCCCAGAAAAGGTAAACGAGGCCAAATGCCAGAAGTATCTTCCATCGGCTGGGGTGGCTGGCTGCTGGCATGATGGTGTCGATTACGTTTCCAGTTTACAAACGACGCGGAACCCATAATCGGCATACTTAAATTCCGGAGGAATGCTGGAGCGAGTCGAGCAGCGCGAAATCTTGATATGGTGACGCCAGGATCCTCCGCGCGATGCTTTCCGCGCGCCCGCTTCCGGCCCTTGCGGATTGCGTTCCGGAGAAACGTTGTAGTAGCCGGCGGCAAACCAATCACTGCACCACTCATGCACGTTCTCGCACATCTCGAATAAGCCGTACGCGTTCGGCTGAGATTGCCTCACTGGTTCGGGGCCGGTCTTCCACCGGACATCGTAGTCAGGCCGAGACAGTGGTGGTTCATCGCCCCAGGGAAACAGCTTTCCCTCGACGCCCCCACGCGCGGCCCGCTCCCACTCCGCTTCCGTGGGCAAGCGGTAGTGTAAGCCAGTCGACGACGAAAGCCAGTTGCAATAGGCAGCGGCGTCGAACCACGACACGGCCACCACCGGCTGTTGCGGATATGAGAAGTTTGCATCGTTCCAAAACGGGGGCGGTGTGCTTCCACTGGCCTCAAGAAAGTATTGATATTCAGCCACCGTGACCTGGGTCGCCGCCATGGCGAAGGGGTCCACCCAGACACGATGAACGGGAGCTTCCACGTCCTGACCCGCGTGCGATCCCATGCAGAACCACCCGGCAGGAATTTGTATGAGATGGGTCGGAGGAATCCTCATGCCACGCAACAGTCTCTACGATGTTAGCTTGAGGCAGAACGAGATGGAATTCGATTGGACCCAGGGCGCACTGGCCGAAGGCCTGCAGCAATATCAGTCGGGCCAGTTCTTCGCTGCGCATGAGTCTTGGGAATCGGTGTGGCTGGTAGCCGCGGAACCGGAGAAGTTATTTTTGCAGGGCCTGATCCAGGTGACTGCCGCGTTTCATCACCTGCAACGCGGCAATCTGCTGGGAACGGCGCGGCTCCTCGAAGGCGCTCTGCGACGGCTGGACCGCTATCCGGCTAGCTTCGGGGCCATCGCGGTCGACCTGCTTCGCGATGATATTCGCGCATGGTTAGAAGCGCTGGAATCCGGAGCAGCACACGCTGATTTAGGCTGCCCTCGGATAAAGACGAATCTTTGACGGCCTTCGTACTTCCTCATTGCTTCATGTAGACATACACGGATGGCTTTTTGCTTTCGTTGGGTCCCAACGGCAGCATGGTTTGCGTGAGCGTCTTACCTTCGTTAGAAAGCTTCCAGGTGCTTTTGCCTGTCGGGGTTCCCAGGCGTGCACTCGAGGTTTGGATTTCATCGTTACTGAGGATCCTTCCGGTCAGTGTTGTCCCGGAGATCAGGTTTGGCCCGGTAAGCGGGGCGGCCTTTCCGTCGAACCTCAAGTCATACTTGATCCCCGACCCTGTTTCAACCTTGAGAGTGCCGCCTACAGCCTCGATTGACATTTGGTTCGGCGTGTCGGAATGCACAGTCTGCGGTTTCCAGACACCCTCCAGGTTCTGCCCGGAGCCGGAAGAGCGTACATACACGATCGTTTCGGTAGACTTCTTGCCGTCCGGCCGGCTCCTTTGCGTAATCTCGGTCAACGTCTTGCCGTCTGGCGAAATAGAAATCTCGCGAGTCTCGAGGGTCTTGCCGTTCTCCACCATGGTGCGTTCAAAGTGTCCATCCCCCTGTTGCTTCCATTCCATAGTGACGTTCGGTTCGCCAAAGTCGTACGGCCCGGAGCCAAAGCGTACAGATTCCACCAGCGGACGGCTATACGACCCTCGCACCTCTTCGAGCCCGTTTGCGCCCTTGCGAAAGGTGAGATTGCGCTCTGCATCGGTCTTTCGTTGAGACTGGTCCTCAATCCAGTTCCCGGCAAAGCGGTTGAGCACTTGCGCAGCCTGGGGCGTTTGCCCGAGCGCGGGCACGGATGCTAAGAGGCTGAATGCCACAGCCACGAGAGGAACGGCAAAACGGCGACGAGGGTCGATTCGCATCGCTTCTCCTTCTTTCACGACTGAAGAAAACCCACCTGAGGGAAGACCGCGGGTCTGTTTGGGAAGACCGAGGAAGGGCTTGCCTGCCGGTTCCCAAAGGCGCAACGCGCCAAATATACTCCGGCTGCGTGTTGGTTGTATATCTAACTTTCGTGAGCGCAAGACTGTTGCCCCATTTTTTGACCGTGACCTTCATGAGACCCTCGATGAAGGTATCGATACATTGCAGGCATGACATGACACGCTTTGTCCTGTACTTGGATCAGGATCATCCTGAGACCGGCAGCGCCCGCTTCGCAAGCCTTATCCCGCCATGCGGGACTGAGGGCTTTGTCAGACCTGCCCTGTAACTATCCGAAGGTTAGACTCGATGGAGATTTTGTTCGGAGGGCAGAGAATGCGGCATTGGTGGCTTCCCGGCCTCTTGTTGTTGGGGAGTATTGTCGGACTTAAGAAGGCGGAGTCGCAGAGCAGCAGCGGATTAGAACTCCGCGGAGATACAGTTGCATTCACCGTCCCGGGATACAAAGCCGGACGAAACGGCTCGCCTGCAACGGGAGTGGCGCTCCACGACTTCACCTTTGAAGGCCAACCGTATCCCGCAAGCCGTCTGCAGCTGCGGCAGTTGAGGGATGGCATATATGAACTAGTCGGCACCGAGGACAAGGTAGGGAACTGGCGCTTTGCGCTCACCGACTCCGCGGATGGCTATTACGGACTGGGCGAGCGATTCAATGAGCTGAACCACAGCCACGAGATCATCCGGAACAGCTCACAAGACAACGGTTCTACCAAGGGCTCGAGCACCTATAAGCCGATTCCGTTCTATCTGAGCACTGGCGGTTATGGCTTATGGGTCGACACCACAGCCGATGCCATGTTCGACCTGAATGTCAGCTCCCGCACAGATGTCTACGTCACCGCGCCTCAAGAAAAGCTCCGCGTGGTGCTGATTCAGGGGCCGGAGTTTCCCCGGATTCTTGAACGCTTCACCGCGTTGGCGGGCCGTTCCATGCTGCCGCCTTATTGGAGTTTTGCTCCCTGGATTGGCCGGGACTACCACCGCAACGATGCTGACGTGCGCGAGGATATCGAAAAGAGCCGCAGCCTTGGTTTGCCCGCGAGCGTAATTCTCATCGACTCACCCTGGGCCACGGGCTATAACAGTTACATCTTTAATCCCAAGCAGTTCAGCGATGTGCCAGGCATGGTCAAAGACCTGCATGGGGCAGGATTCAAGCTCGTGCTCTGGCATACCTCGTGGATCAACAACAAGACCGCGCCGCCCCATGAGGTAGGCTTCGCGGATAAGATCGACGTCAAGTCCTCTAACTACGACGAAGCCGCATCCCACGGCTACTTCGTGAAGGACAAAGATGGCCGTCCATACGAGGCAACATGGTGGAAAGGCCAGGGATCGCTGATCGACTTCACCAATCCGGCAGCGAAAGCATGGTGGCAAGGGCAGGTCGGCCTGGCGGTGAAGGCGGGAGCGGACGGCTTTAAAGATGACGATGCGGAAGGAAATTTTCTCGGCGACGCGCGCTTTGCCGATGGCACCGATCCGCGGCTCATGCGAAATCGCTACGCGGTCCTCTACAACCAGGCGATGGAAGAGGTCATCCAGAAGCAACTTCACGGCAACGGCATTTTGTTCATTCGCTCAGCTACGGTCGGAAACCAGAACCTGGCCATGCTCTGGGGTGGGGACAACGAGTCCAACTTCTCGCCGGAAAATGGTTTGCCTACGGTGGTCACCGCGGGGCTCGGCGCAGGCATCAGTGGAATGGCTCTGTGGACTGCCGACCTGGGCGGCTATCTGACTCCGAAGGGACCGCCGGACTCGCGCCTGTTCATGCGCTGGACCGAATACAGCGCGTTTTCTCCCACCATGGAACTGCTCAGCACCTCCAATCGCGGCCCGTGGGATTACGGCGACGAGGCCCTCCAAAACTATCGCAAATATTCCGTTCTGCACATGAGTCTCTTCCCCTATCGCTATGCCGCCGCGCAAGAGGCAGCGAAAACCGGGATTCCGATCATGCGCGCCCTGGTACTCGAATATCAGAACGACAAGCAAGGCCGCGAAGCCAAGGATGAATATCTCTTCGGCCCGGATCTGCTGGTGGCGCCGGTGATCGATGAGAATACATCGCGCGCCGTCTATCTACCTGCCGGCGATTGGATCGACTATTGGTCGGGTAAGCGCCTCACCGGGGGCAACGTCGTCATTGCCCAGGCTCCCCTGGACGTGCTGCCACTCTATGCCCGAGCAGGCGCAGTTATCCCGAGGATTCCCGAGGATGTCATGACCCTCGTGCCGCCGGCGGAAAGCGGCAACAGCTCCGTTAAGTCGCTGGACGACCGGCGCGTTTACGAACTATGGCCAACGGCAGGCGATGGGCAATCCGTCACCATCACGGATTTCGAAGGCCGAACCCTGAGACGCTCCGCACACTCGCTGGGAATCGAGGGCAAAGCCGCAAGGGTTACGATACGTTGGCGGTTCGCACCGGTCGCATCCGTAACCTTAGGAACCACCCCGCTCGAACTGCATACTGATGCCGAGGGCCAATATGTCGAATTCAGCCATGCCGGTCGTAGTACAGTGAACTGGAAATAAGGAGCCCGATGCACGGTTTGCGCCTCTCGTTATCGCTGATTTTTTTCGTGTGTGGCTCGTCCTTGGCTTACGCTGCTTCCCAGCCCGACTATGCGGTAGCCGGCCATCCGATCACGATAGGGCCGCCGGACCCGCGCATCGCCGCTGCATTAAAGGAGGTTTCCGCCGAAAGGATCAAGGCCAATATCGAAGCGCTGGTGGCATTTAAGAATCGCAGCACCATCTCCAGCACCGAGACCGATTTGCCGCCAGGAACCGGAGCGCTGGCTGCGGCCGACTGGCTGAAAGCCCAATTCGAAAAATACAGCCAGGCTTGCGGCGGCTGCCTGGAAGTGAAAGATGATTCTTTTATCGAGCAGCCGCTATCCGGGCAGGCCGCGTACCGTTCCCGGGTTGTCAAGCCAACGCCCATGCGCAATGTGTACGCCGTCCTGCGGGGGACGGATCCTGTGGCCGCCAGGCGCATGTACCTGGTGACCGGGCATTACGACAGCCGCGAATCCGACGTCATGAATACCCACGATCCGGCGCCCGGCGCAAACGACGATGCCAGTGGAACCGCCGTCAGCCTGGAGGCAGCGCGAGTTTTAAGCCGTCTGAAATTTCCCGCTACGCTGGTCTTCGTCTGCGTCGCCGGCGAAGAGCAGGGCCTGGATGGGAGCCGGCATCTTGCCAGGCTTGCCAAAGAAGAAGGCTGGCAGCTCGAAGGCGTGTTGAACAACGACATCGTGGGCGGAGACACCACGCCTGGAGATGCACTGCAAGATAAATCGGTGGTGCGCGTCTTTTCCGAGGGAATCCTGCCTTCGGCTTCCATCCAGAAGATCCAGCAGATGCTGCAACTTGGCATGGATAACGACACGCCATCGCGGCAGCTCGCGCGCGAAGTGCTTACGGCGGGCCGCACTTATTTTCAACCGCCGGCAAAGCCGTTTAAACCGGTCATGGAGCTTCGCCTCGACCGCTTTCTGCGCGGTGGAGATCACAGCTCCTTCAGCGCCGAAGGCTTTCCCGCCGTTCGATTTACCGAGTGGCGCGAGAACTATCACCACCAGCATCAACGGGTAAGGATAGAAAATGGAATCGAGTACGGCGACCTGCTGAAGTTCGACGACTTCAACTACATCGCCCAGGTTGCGCGTTTGAACCTGGCCACCCTGGCAACGCTCGCTTACTCGCCGGGAGTTCCGCAAAATGTGCGCGTGCTCACCGCCGATCTCGACAACAACACCACACTGAAGTGGGACGCTCCTGCAGCGGCAGGCGGCCCGGTGGAATATCAGATCGTGTGGCGGGAGACCACGGCCAACGATTGGCAATTTACTGCCAATGCGCAAAGGTATGGAGCGACCGCCGAAACCCACACAGCCACCCTCCCGGTGTCAAAAGACAATGTCTTTTTCGGAGTCCGCGCCTGCATTCCCAGCGGCCATTGCAGCCAGGCTGTCGCGCCTATACCAGAGCACTGATGACGGCGTGCTGTTTGGACGAGTGGAAAGTGCGTCAACAAGTACTCGCTACTGTTCTGATGAACCCTACGCGGACTTCTTCCGTTTGGCGCCCCCGGCAGCTTTCGTCTTGCCATTCGCACTCTTGGCCGCTTCGCCTTCCGCCTTTGTCGTCCCCGCGGGGGAACCAGCCTGGGCCAGGCTTCTGCGCAAGGCTTCCATCAGATCCACCACTTGCGGCGGCTTCTTTTCTACCTCGGGAGCAGGCGCAGGCAGATTTCGCATCTTCGCCTCCACCAACTCCCGCAGGGCATCTTCGTACTGATCTTTGAATTTATTGATGTCGAATGGCTGGGTATACGCAGCTATGAGCTGCTTGGCCAGGCCGAGCTGGGCAGCGTCGGCCTTGACGGCTTCCACACCTGTGGAATAGTCCTTCGCAGCGCGCATTTCGGCGGCGAAGCGCAGTGTGTAGAGCATCATCCCCGGCTGGTTTGGATCCTGCGGCGGAGCCAGCGTCATCAGGTGCTGCCGCCCGCTGAAGACAATTTCTCCCACGCCCACCATGCCGCTTTCCGCCATGCTCTGGCGCATTACGGAAAAGGCGACGGCCTGCGGACCCGCCTTGGGCATCACAAAGTAGGGTTTTTCGTAGAGGGCGGGATCCACCTCGGCGACAGGAGAGAATTGCGAGATTTCGATGGTCTTCTTGCCCGCCAGGCGCAAGTTCTTCAGCTCGTCGGGCTCAACGATCGCGTACTTGCCTTTCTCGTATTCGTACCCTTTCACAATGTCGGACTTTTCCACCCGATGCTCCGCCGGCTCTTCCGGGGGCGGGGGAGCGAGATGCAGCGAGGTTTTGCTGGCAGATTCCCCTTCGTCGGATGATTCTGAGGTGTCCGGGGCGGGACCGGATGAAACGCTTGCCCGGCGGACCCGGCTCATGGTATTCCGGTCGATTTCGTGGAAAGAGATGGGGCGAGTCGTGCTGGTTGCAGGGTAGACCTCCACCGCGAAGCCGACCAGTGAAATCTGAATCGTACCTGACCACAAGGGACGTGCCATCAAAGCTCCTCTGCGTCAAAAAACCGAGGCCCACAAATAACCTTGCTCCAATATGATGCCCTGAATCTTGAGCAGAGGGCCAGAGAATACGCCGGTCTCGACCCGTGCCGCAAGATTTTCCAGCGAAAACCAGGATCTGTGGATTGATTTCGCCTTTTGTTCTCCTATACTGCTGCCATGTCCCGGTATACGAAAGCCAACCATACCGTCTACCTGCATTTCATGAGCCGGCAGAACGGCTGGCATTGCCAGTTTCTGGAGGCGGACCTCAAAACCTCGCTGCCCCGCACCTTAACCTTCGCCAGCCCGGATAAAATTCGGGAGTTGGCGCGACGGGGCGAAGCATGGGGAGACCTGGAAAGCAGGCAATCTCTGGAGCACGCGATCGAGATGGGCCGCGGCGGTCTGTATCTGAAACTCACGCCGGAGCAATACGCGCAATTAAAACGGGGCTGAGGGCTTTGCGTCGCCTGAACTAATCTAAATCCTGCGCTTTTTCCGCGGAAGCGATCGCAGTTTCGACCTCTTCGATGATGTCGGCCGCGGCAGAGGGAGGAACTCCTGCCAGGTAGAAGTCCCGCAGCTTCGCCAAGGCCCCAGTAAGGCGCGCGTTGCTATCGAATAGCCTCTCCACTCGAGCCTGGAGCAGGCCTTCGATCGCCGACTGGGCATCGCGGAAGGCGATGGCGCGGTGCTTCCTCACTGAGTCCATGACTCATTAGGATGCAGGCCGAGCAAAAAATCCATTCAAACTCGTTCGCAAAGGTAACTTTGGTGTGTTGTTTTCTGGAAAAGCTCCTCCGCTGTGACAATATACCTGGTTGTGGGAGACGAGAGGTCCTGAAAGGGTTGCTCAGGCGCGATCCGAAAGCTGCTTGCGCCGGCACGCCCTCACTGCTTCCACGATGTCTTGACCACGCTCAGCTTGTGCTGCTTATCACTCGAGTCCAGGATGTGCATCGAATCATTCTCCACCGCGCTCCCTGTCTAATTACTTGCTGGGCACGTGTAGTGTGGAAGCAGAGTGTGCCGTCCGCGGTCGTGCACACCAAGAGGGAGCAATGGTCTTTGTTAGCCTCACCCGATTGAGAATCCGCTCCATTCGTTTTGTTCCCCCATTTGCACTGGATGCTTTTCGATCCATCGAGCAGGCGAAGAGGGCGGCCGGATTTCAGGGAGGCAAACTCCTGGTTGATCGCAGCTGGACGTTTTGGACCATGACCGCCTGGGATAGCCAGGAGAGCATGCGTGCATTCATGAGTTCAGGCCCTCACAAGCGCGCGATGCCCCATCTTCTGAACTGGTGCGACGAAGCGTCGGTCGCGCACTGGACGCAATCAGAAACAACAACGCCATCCTGGACGGAAGCAGCCGAGAAGATGCGCGCGCTGGGTCGTCCGTCCAAAGTGTTGAACCCAAGTCCGCAGCACGCAAGCCTCGATTTCAGGCCTCCACGCACAACCGCGAGTTCCACTATCCGGCGGGCATGACGCAGCGTCGAGTTTCGCAAAACGGCCTTCCGATCGAAAGCTGATTTGCTGAAACGTTTGTTGCTCTCCGCGCACTATCCGGATGTCGGTCATACAGATCAGTGAGCCTGGGCGGTAGTCCTCCCTATCGCAGCTGGCGCAGAAGCCGGCGAAGGCGACGCGGCAGCATTTGTAACTGTCAGCGAGTGCTTCACGCTTCCTTGATCCTGTGCCGTGCATAGCCATTCCGAAACTTCGACCGCGGAGCGTGATATATGTCATCGCCGAAGAAACCGATTCCTCCTATTGAACCCATCCGTCCGATTGAGCCACCGATCAGGCCGATTGAACCGCCGATCCGGCCGATCGAGCCACCGATTCGGCCGATCGAGCCGCCGATTCGTCCGATTGAACCGCCGATCCGGCCGATCGAGCCACCCATTCGTCCCATCGGGCCGCCAATCAACCCGATCGAGCCGATTGAACCAATCGAGCCCGTGGAGCCCATCGAGCCTGTAGAGCCGATTGAACCTGTCGAACCTGTCGAGCCTGTCGAGCCCGTGGAACCGGTGGAACCCATCGACCCGATCGAGCCCATCGATCCGATCGAACCCATTGACCCAATTGAGCCCATCGATCCGATAGAGCCGGTCGACCCGATTGAACCGATTGAGCCCATCGAACCTGAGGTCAAGAAGCCGCAGAAAAAGAAATCCTGAGGCCCCTATAGCTGCTGCGCTTTGTACCCAGTGCACGAAGTTGTGCTGCAACGGAGGTGAAGTATGCTTCAGACCGTGTTGCTCAATATGCCATTCGTTTCTCTGGAAAGGCCGGCGATTGGCATCAGCATTCTGAAAGCCCGGCTGGCGGAAGAGGGGATTCCCTGCACGGTGAAGTACGGCAATCTTCTTCTCGCCGACCGAGTGGGCCTGAAGGCATACGCCCTCATTAACGATCGGCTTGCGAACTGGATGTTTGCTGGCGAGTGGCTCTTTTCCGAGCAGGTGTTTCCCGGCCTGGACCGCTCGCCTTACATCGCGTCACTACGCGAGAACCTCAGCGACGACGAATTTGACACTGTGATGACTCTCCGTCAGGAGACTGGGCCCTTTCTGGAGGCCTGTCTTGAGGAGTTTGATCTTGCCTCCTATGACATCATCGGGTTCACCTCAACCTTCGAGCAAAACATGGCGTCGCTTGCTCTGGCGCGCCTGGTGAAACAGCGATACCCGGCGAAGACGACGGTTCTCGGAGGCGGGAATTGCGAGGGGGTGATGGGCCTGGAACTACACCGGAAGTTCCCGTGGATTGACTACGTTTGTTCGGGCGAATCGGAAAACAGCTTTCCTGCGCTGGTAAAAGCTCTTTCCGAAGGTGCGAGCGTCACGCGCATCCCCGGGCTTGTCTACCGTGAGCAGGATGTCTCAAAACTCGCGGCGCCTCCGGACCGGATACACAATATGGACCTGCAGCCCGATCCTGATTATGACGACTATTTTGCGGATCTGCGGAAGCTGAGTATCGGGCCCGAGGTGACGCCCAGCTTGCCGATTGAAAGTGCGCGGGGCTGCTGGTGGGGCGCAAAATCGCACTGTACGTTCTGCGGTTTGAACGGCTCTAACCTGACGTTCCGGGCAAAGAGCGCTGCCCGTGTCTATGGCGAACTGCAGCGGCAGAAACAACGCTATGGTATTCGCCACTTTCTCGGTGTCGATAACATCATGTCTTACGACTACTTTCATGACCTTCTGCCGATGCTCAAGGAAAATAACCCGGGTATCACTTTGTTTTACGAAGTCAAGGCCAACCTGAAGCCAGAGCAGGTCGAACTGCTGCGCGACGCCGGAGTCACCGCCATCCAGCCCGGCGTGGAGAGCCTGAATAGCCATGTGCTGAAACTCATGCGCAAAGGGGTCACCGGCATACAGAATGTGCAGCTTCTTCGGCTCTGCCGGGAATACGGCGTTCAGCTTGCCTGGAACCTGCTTTACGGATTCCCTGGAGAGACGCCAGAAGATTACCAGGAGACGGCAAAGGTCATCGAGGCCGTATGCCACCTGAAGGCGCCGGGCGCGGTCGCCCGCATCCGCCTGGACCGCTTCAGCCCCAATTTCGACAATGCGGAGAACTTCGGTCTGGTTTCTGTCCGCCCCTTCTCCATCTACGAGCATATCTATCCGTTTAACAAAGAGAGCGTCGCCAACATCGCTTACTTCTTTACTTACGACTATCTGGATGGCCGCAAGCCGGGCACCTATGTCCAGCCGATGATCGAGAAGATGAAGCTCTGGCAGGAAAACCAGAATGGCGACCTGGTAAAGCGCTACGAAAGAGACGGAGGCCTGACCATCCTGGATAGCCGCCCGGGAAGGAAGCCCATGCACTATCCCATGACCCGCATGCAGCGGGAAATCTACGATTTTTGTGACCAGATTCGCAGCCGGGCCAGTATTGGGGAATTCGCTGCGAAGCGAGCGGGCAGGGAAGTCCAGCTTGACGAATTCCTGGAACAGTTAGTCGGATTCCAGCTCATGCTCCGCGAAGGAAATCAGTATCTCAGTCTTGCGGTGGATACCACACGCAGACACCGCGCGCGCGAAACAAAGGAAGCCAACGAAGAAGCCTGCGAGGTGCTTGCATGCTAGCCATGACCGGCATGGCCACCGCCGTTCCCGAATGGCGCTTCGACCCGCCGGAGGAAGTGCTGCAGTCGCGGTTGTTTTTTGCTCGCGGTTTCATGCTGGTTTCCGGTCTCTTCGATGAGTTGACGCTGCGCGCGTTGCACACCGAGGCCGAAGCCGTAAGAGCGGAGGGTCAGCGCGGTTACGTGGCGCATTCGGATGGAACCGAAGGCCGCGGTGGTGCGCCCGCACGGGCTTATCGCTCGGCGCCCTGTGGCGCGATTCATCGCAGCCTGTTCGGCTGCCGGCAAATGGCGGAAACGCTGGGCACGTTGTGCGGCGTAACGGTCTCTTCGACGGGCGGCGGCACTTATTCGTACTACGAACGGCTGGGCGACTTTCTTGCTCTGCACCGGGATATTCTGCAATGCGACATTGCCCTCATCGCCGCACTTACGGATCCACCGGAGACACGCGGGGGAGAGCTAACGATTTATCCGAAGTTTATTCGCGCGCCGCTGTCGCGAGTGCGAGCGGCAGGAAGAGCCTTTGGAATGGGATTGCCGCTGAAGCGGGGGCAAGCAGCAGTTCTTCTCGGCGGCCTTGTGCCCCATGAAGTACTTCCCATGTCAGAAGGGCAGGAACGAATCGTGGCCATCAATTGCTATCGCGTGCAGCCAGCCAGCCGCGGCGATTCCATGGCTTGAACGGAGACGGACTTTAGCAGCGCACCCATGGACCAGGGCGTACGTTACAGTTCCGCGACCGGCAAGGGTCGCCGGCTCGCGTTCCGCGGCTATGACGCGGGGCTCGGAAACTACAAGATGTCCATGGACGCGGGCATTGCCCTCGCGTATCTGGATCAGCGTACATTGGTTCCGTTTGGCCTTACCACACCCTGGCGTTCCACGCGCCCGCGCGTCGCCCCTGAATTTGCGCGTTGTATTGGTTCGCCCTTCGATCTCTTCGAGATACCGGTCCCGGTCGACCTGTCGCACATTGCGGAGGCCTCCCGTTTGCCGGGCACGCTCTGCAACTGGCCTCGGCTCTACGAGTCGGTGTGCCACTTCCTCGCACCGCAAGAGCTTTCAGCCAACGAGCACTTTGCAAGCTTTCGCAATGGGCGCCCACGGACTGTCACTCTCGATCAGGGAATGCGCGCCGCACCGGTCCTGGTTGTGGACACGCTCACCCTTACCGCCTGGGAATACTTCTTTTATCTCGAAGGGGCCAGGGCGCGTGAATTGGCCGCGGTGATGAGCGCGGTGAAACCACACGCCGCCTACCGTGATCTCGCCCGTAGATTCGCGGCTGCCGTGGGGCCTTACAACGCTGTCCACATCAGGCGCGGCGACTTCGTCACTCACTCCTATACCCCTCGCTCCGGGCAGGTGAGCTGTGAAGAGATCGCGTCCAACCTGCAACAGATCCTTGACAGCGATATGCCACTCGCACTTTGCACCGACGCCGAGGATCTAAGTTTCTTTGCGCCGTTGCTCAAACTATTTCCACGAACTTTTGTGCTGGAACAGGAACTGTTACATAATTGCGCATGGCGCGCCAGGTTCGATGAGTTGCCTTTCAATGACGACCATGCCTTCTCGGTAGTGGTGCAACAGATTGCCTCCCTAGCGGAGACCTTCGTGGGCACGCTGTTCAGCAGCTTTACTTCCGAAATTCAACGGGCCCGTGGAACGGCTGGAGATCTTCGCTTCCTCTTCTGCTATAACGACTGGCCGGAACATCCCCGGGTACGATTCGAAAAGTGCGAATTCCTTCCCACCGCGCGCGGTTCGTTCAGCTGGAACCAGATAGCCGTTCCTGTCGATCCCTGCGCCTACTCCTGGATGCGAGTCTGGCCCGAGGCCTTTTACGGTTTGGAAACAGGACAGGAATCGCAGCCTGGCGGAGGAACCTGAGCGGGATACGGCCTCGAGTGGAGGAGCCAAGACCATGGAACCAAGCCGTGCGAGATCACGGGCGTTGGCAGCTGCAAACAGGACGGAATCGGCGGTGGTTATTTTCTGGTAGAGTGCTGTTTGCTGAACGGATGGCGCCGGCGATGCCTTTGGCAGCGACGCGGACAAAAACAAAGTTAGGCCGATCATGGCCGTGGAAAATATGTTCATCATGCCGCCGAGAATGTTTGCTTTCGCCGGATACGCTGACCTGAATCAAAAGGTTCCTTCGCGGAGGCATACATTGCTCAGGTGCTCCTATGACCAAGTCCGAGCCTGATCTGGCGATCGACCTGCGCGAAGGTCTGCTTGAGAGCTGGGCCGTCAATGAGCGGATGAACCAGATGGTCCTCGAGCATCTCGATCCTGCCTCGTGGCGCCTCGCGCTGCCTGGAAGCAGAACGCGGACCATCGCCGCGATCTTTACTCACGTGCATAATGTCCGGCGCAAATGGATCAGGCTCTCAGCCTCGCATCTCGGACTGCCGGCCGCTCTCGATCGTGCCCGTTGCACGCAGAACCAGGCTCGCACCGCATTGGCGGAGAGCGGAGCGCGCTGCGGAGAGATGCTTGGCGGAATGTTGGCGCGACCTGGAGGAATTTTTCTGCGCGATGGTTGGTCGAAGCCCTGGCCTGCAGGCGCATCCATGGTTGCCTACATGATCTCCCACGAGGCCCACCATCGCGGGCAGGTCTGCATGCTGGCCCATCAGCTCGGTTTTCCATTGCCGGTAGCTGCGGATGCAGGCATCTGGGCCTGGGAGAAACTGTGGAAGCAGTGCGGCTTCGGGCATCCCCGATGATGCGCTAAGGAGAAGCCTCCGCGGCCTCCATCGCTCGTTGGGCCAGGTCACGAAACGTGGTTCGTAATTCTGCTGGACTATGCACCACAATCCTGCGTCCCAGGGCCAGAAGCATGGCGGCAAACATCTCCAGCCGGTCCCGTCCACAGCGCAATCGCGTACCACCTTGCTCGCCTTCTGTGGCCACTCTCCACGGGGCGAAGGCCGGAGCAGCCTCCTCAATGGGCATGTCGATCCAGACATCGATCTGATAGTCCGATTGCAGGAATGGCATGCGCTCCTCGAGGAAGCGGCGCGCATCGAAGCCGCTGGGACGCTGAAAAGTCGCGGCGCCCACTTCCAGCTCCGTGACGCGATCTAAACGAAATGTCCGCCGGTCTTTTCGTAACAGACAATGGCCGATCAGGTACCAGCGGCCGTCCATGTGGATGACGCCGTGGGGCTCGATCTGCCGTTTGGAGATGACGCCATCGTGGGCCTGATAGCGGAAGCGAATCCTTTTGCCGGTGCGGATGGCCGATGCTGCGCGAATCAGATATTCCACCGGCGTCGAGACCACCCATGGGCCAGGCTCGATCGCGACCACGTCCTCCACCGTGCGGATGCTTTCGTAAAGTGCGTCCGGCAGCACACGCCCGAGCTTGGCGAGAGCGCTCTCCGTGGCTGGGGCAAATGCTGACAATCCGATCTGCCGCAACGCACGCAAACCCAGAGACAGCGCAAACGCTTCCTCGTTGGTCAGAAGCAACGGCGGCAACCGAAAACCTGGCCGCAGCCGATATGCGCCTCCCACTCCCGGAGAAGAATCGATGGGGATATGCAGATCTTTCAGCCGCACGATGTACCGTTGCACCGTGCGCAAATCCACCTCCAGGCGCTCGGCCAGCTCAGCGCCGCTCACATGGTCGCGCGCCTGCAGGATCTCGAGTACTGTGAGCACGCGCATGACGGGGTCATACATAGGCAAAAATGATTCTGATTTGAATTTACGACAGAATCTGTCGGGAATGCCTCGTAGTCTGCATTCAAGCCCATCAAGGGCTCTACGGAGAGTTGAAATGGCAACTGCAACCACAGAAGTAAACGTGCTGACCGCGGACATGCTGCTCAAAAACTGGCAGGGACACAGAAAGCTGACACGCAGGGTGATCGAAGCCTTCCCGGAAGACAAGCTCTTTCAATTTTCGGTAGGCGGTATGCGGCCCTTTGCGGACATGGCCTGGGAGTTCATTCGTATGGCCGTGCCCATTGTGGATGGTGTCTCCACCGGACAATGGAAGGAATTCGAAGGGACAAAGCCTGCTACGAAGGCCGAGTTGCTCCGCCTCTGGGATGCGCAGACGGATGCATTGAACGAGAAGTTTCCGAAGATTTCGCCGCATCGGTTCAGCGAGGTGCAGAAGGCATTCGGACAGTGGGAAAACCCTGGCATTGTGACCATCCAGTACGCCATCGACAACGAGATTCATCATCGCGGCCAGGGATATGTCTATTTGCGCACGCTCGGCATCGAGCCCCCGCATTTCTGGGAGCGCGACTGATCCCACGAGATTGAGTGGCTCTGGGCCTGCGCCCTAATCGAGGGGGATGAACCCGACACTATGCAATCGCTTCATCCCCCTGAGGATGTTTTTTCGAGAGAACGCAGCGCATCAAATATCCATGATGAAGGCAAAAGAAGCGAACCCAATTCGCCGCACGCTGCTTTGTTCGGTCCCTGTGGAAGCACTTCCGGGTTGGGAGACACGGCTGTATCTGATCGAATATCCACCCGGAGCCGACGGAAGCGGCCATCATCATCCCGTGCCTGGCCTGGGATATATGCTGAGCGGAACCATCCTATCCGCGTTCGCCGAAGAGGAAACCATTGCCATCCGGGAAGGGGAAAGCTTTGTCGATGCCGCGCATCAGATTCACCGCGTGTCCCGGAACGCAAGCGCAACCGAGCCGGTGAGATTTGTAATCGCCTATACGGTGAAACAAGACGAGCCTGTGACGGTCTTGCCTGGTTAGGCAAACATCCCGCGAACGTTATCGACACATGACGACGGTTCCAGCCTCGGCCCCGATCGTGCGCTTCTGCGCCTCTTTTTTAGCATTGCGTCATCATTGGCGGGAGAAGGATGCATCGGCCGGGGGGGCCGCCCACCGCGGAACTTATTCATGAACAGTAGCGCGAGCGCGACCAAAATTACCAAGCGGAATACTTCAGCAACTAAGTGAATCTGTTCCATGGCTCACCCCACCACGGCCTTGACTGATCAGGCTGTTCCCCGCATTGTAGAATCAAAAAACGATGAGTTCCATCCGCCAGCGCCGGTGGTTCATTGCGGTCGTGGCGATGGCAGTTGTCTTCGCCACGCTAGTACTGTTGGCGTCAGCCTCTGCCCACCTCACGCAGGAATTGGCGTGGGCGGTACTCATCGTAGTCCTTCTCCTTAGTCCGCCGAGCCTTTCGGCTTCCTCGAACTTGTGCACCCATGCAGCCGTGAAGAGGTGCACAACATCATTTACTCCCGCCCGATTCCAACGGCCGCCTCCGGCCCCCGCGAGCTGAGCCACAACCAACTGGGCCGGTTTCGCATTCCCAACGGCCCCACTCCGCCCTCCACGTTTGCTCTGTCTCTCCGTGAGGTAACCCATGGACTTTGCCACATCGTTCGCGCGTGGGTTTTATGTCCAACTTGGACTGGTCGTACTTGCCTTTTGGGTCGTCTTCGCCTTCCGGCGTTATCTTTGGAGACGCAGAAGGGGAAAACGCGGCTTCCTGCCGACCTACACGTCAGCGGGAAATGCCTTCCAGACACTCCAAACCATGGTGCAGCCGGAGGTTGAGTATGTGCTTGCCGAAAAGCTTGAGGAAGAATCAGAAGAAGATGAGGAGGGGGACCTCTCCGATCCGGCAAAGCATTTACGGCGACAGCTCAGACGAATAAGGCTAGGGAAGCGCGTTGACCGGCTGACGACGTACCGGCCTTGATGGCTGAGACTGGAGGAGTTATCCAAGCTCAATGCTGCCGTCAGGAGCGATTTTCCACCCCGGGTTCCAGGCTATTTCCCAGGCGAAGCCATCGGGGTCGGCGAAGTACCCGGAATATCCGCCCCACTCTGCTTGCCGCGCGGGCTTCAGAAGCTTTCCTCCGACGGAGATGGCCTTCTGGAGAATGGGTTCTACTTCGTCGCGAGTCCTTACGTTGTGGGCTAACGCCATCGCGGCGGGGCCAAAGGTCGTAGAATCTGCATTGAAGTCCGCGGCCAGTTGATCGCGTTGAAAGAGGGCGAAGATCATTCCACCGGTTTGGTAGAAGAGGACTTCCTCGCTCTCATATGCCGGTTTCCAGCCAAGCCCGTTCGCGTAGAAAGCCTTGGAGATCTGAAGATCCTTTACGCCCAGAGTCACTAAGCTGATCCGCTGTTCCATGGCGAAAGACTACGCCCGTAGCCGGGGCAGTGTATCAGGCAAAAATGAAAGGTCCTCGCACACAATCGGCCGATTTGTGCGCGAGGACCACATCGATCAGAAGCGGAACCGACCGCCCACCTGGAGAGTGCGCGGGTTGGTGGTCGACTTGCCGGTGACTTCTCCGAATTGCGAACTGGTCGGGGTGAGATTCAACGATCCCGTCTGCCCGGCCGGGGATAGATTGGGATGATTGATGAAGTTGTAGGCCTCAGCGCGGAACTCGAAGGCCGTTCCTTCGGTGACCGGGAACGACTTAATCGTGGCCAGGTTCCAATTCTGAAAGCCGGGTTGGTAGATATTGTCGCGAACACCTTTCTGCAGGTTGAAAGTCCCGGTGGGAGGCGCGGTGTAGATCGGACCCGAGCCGTTGGTGGTGGCAAACCACTTGGGCCCGTTGCCGGTCGCTCCAGCAAACCCGCCAAGATGCGTTGGAGTTCCATTTTCCACCCAGAACTGGCCTTCCGTGCCGCAGCCAAAACTCCCCACTTCCCCAACTCCGGCGTAGTCGTTGTTGGTTCCTACACCGCACGGATTGCCGGTTTGAAACTGAGCGCTGCCACTGAGCTGCCAGCCACCAAGAGTCTCGCCCAACAGGTTTCGCTTGCCTTGAAAAAACGGGAGTACGTAGAGGTAGTTGACGACCAGCGCATGGCGGACATCGTATTCGGAAGGTCCCCAAAGATTGCTGGTGTTATAAGTGTCCGGAACGATGTCGCGGTAATTGGAGCTGTTGTCCATGCTCTTCGAGAAGGTGTAAGCAATGCCCACGAGGGAGCCGGAGCGGATGCGCGTCATCCAGGAGGCCTGGAGCCCATGGTAGGAGGAATTTACGCCGCTCTGTTCCTGTTGAATCGAGGTGAGACCCTTATAGGGACGCAGATATTGCACGTTGATACCGGGATTGTTGGTCAAGGCTCCGGCTACGGTTTGGTTAATATCCAATACCCACCAATTGTGGATGCCGTGCGCTCCCACGTAAGCGAGATTAAAGACGGAGTGTAAGGGGGCGAATTCCTGTTGCACGCTCAGGTTCCAGTTCCAGCGTGTGGGTGGCTTCAGGTTTTTGCCCATGGTGGTGATGGTGATAGGAGGGGCGACAGTTGTCGATAGAGCGGCGCCTGGATTGTCAACCGACACGTTGCTCACCGTAACTGTCGGCTGGAACGGCGAATTGCCGCCCGGGAAAATGTTATCGATGATGCCCTTGCTGGTTGCGAAGTAGCCGATCCCTGCGCGAACCACCGTGCTGGGGTGGACCTGATAAGCGATGCCGACCCGAGGCTGAACGATCGTTGTGGAGTTGACATATCCGCGGCTTAGGCTGGGCGCGAACAATCCTGTACAAGGTTGGCCGGCGCAGGCGTTATTCGCGGGGTTTGCCGCTGGGACACGATTGCCCTGCAATGCCGACCCGGGAAACTTGCTCAATCCGGGAATCACGACGCCGTTATAGGCATTGCCGGTACCCAGGGTCACGTTGCCGGTTTTGGGATCCACGTAGGGAGCCGCTGAGGCAACATAGGAGGCCGGATCGAAATAGTCCGCATTGCCATCGCGCGCGTAGGGCGGAAGCGTGGTGGTGAAGCGCAGGCCATAATCCAGGTGAAGTTTGGGTGTTACCTGCCAGTTATCCTGCAGAAACCATTCCAACTCCCAACCACGCCAGACGGTAAACGCCTTCTGCCCAATTTCGGTGTAGCTGTCAGCCAGTCCGAGGGCAAGGTTGGCCAGACCCACTCCCGAAGTGGCGCCATACCCAGTGCGGGCGTCGGTAAATATGAAAGTCCCGTTCTGATTGCTCGCGCCTCCGGGAACTGTGTCCACATTGATCTGGTCGTTATCGTTCTCGCCTGAGTAGAGCCCGAAAAAGCCGCCCTTGATGGTGTGATTCCCCCAGACTTTGGTCAAACTGTCGGAATATGCCCAGATGATTCCGGAAGAGTGAGACGGGTAGGGTCCGCCGGCAATGCTGGAGAAGGTCGGCACACTGGCCGTGGGAATCTTTTCCTCGGAGGCTTTCTGGCCGGACAGGATGTAGGGGAAGTTGATTCCGTACGTGCCACGGTTGTAACCGGCGCCGCCGGGGGCGGCATCGATATACACATCATCGACACTGGCGCTGACGCGCGCCTCGTTGATCATGGTCGGGTTGATGGTCCAGATCCAGCCCAACGCGTTGGTTTGGTTGGGACGCTCATACACGATCGGAACCAGCGGGTTGCTCTGGTTGTAGGGAGCCAGCTCATAGAACGAGTTGTCTGAGCGGCGAAACTCCAGATGATGATTTTGGGTGATAAACAGGTCACCGTTGACCTGGCCCTTGCGCTGATTCTCAGGATTGGGCAAGGAGCCCGCATAGTTGTTCTGTCCGGACATGTATCCCGGAGTGGGCATGGGATAGGAGTTCAGGATCCCGATCCCGTTCTGGCTCAACTGGGATTGCGGAATGATGTTGCCGGGGTAGGGAACGCAGGTCGATGCGCCAACTTTAGGGCAAGTTCCAGGCACATAGATTTGCTTGCTGGCGTACCACGGATTGGTTGGACTGAGGAGCTCGCTGAAATTGCCCTGCCGCATGAGCGCAGTAGGCACGATCATGTTTTGCGTGGCAGCGAACCGGTAGCGGATCCATTCCTCGTTGACAAAGAAGAAGAATTTGTTCCGCAATTTATCGAGCACTGGCAACCCGGGCGCCCAGACTGGACCCCCCACGGCAAAACCAAAATCGTTGTATACGAAGGGCGAGGGGAATCGGGTTTGGGGGTTGAGGTTCCGCTCCCAGGTATTGGCGTTCATGGCCGAATTGCGTAGATACTCATATAAAGCGCCGTGGAAATCTGTCGTGCCGCTTTTGGTCACCACACGCACCTGGGCTCCTGATGCGCTTCCATATTCGGCCGAGTAATCGGCGGTGAGTACTTGCATTTCCTGGACGGCGTCGACGTTCGCTCCGGCGATGATCTGGCCGTCGGCGCGTGTGCGAACGGCGGGAGCATTATCCAGGGTGGTCTTCGTGTCCCAAACCCGCGCGCCGTTGATATTGAAAGTTTGGCCGCTGTTGAATGCGAAGTTAAAATCGCCCAGGGTGGCGGTGCTGACGACCCCAGGGAGCAACTGCGCCATGTAGAGCGGATTGCGGCCGTTCAGTTCCTGTTTGTTTACCTGCTCGCCGGTCACCTCGGCTTGCACGGCCGCAGATTGTGTCTGTAACACCGTCGCTGTATCGCTCACCTGGATCGTTTGCGTCGCTTGTCCGACTGTGAGCTTGGCGTCGATGGCAACCGTGCTGTTGGACTGCAGTGTGTTATCGGAGCTGACGAATTTCTGGAATCCGGCGGCCTCGGCAGTCACGGTATAAACGGCAGGGGAGAGATTGGTAACAGTGTAGCGTCCCGAGGAATCCGAAGTGACTCGTCGGGTTTCGCCCGTGCCCTGATTGGTCACAGTCACATTCGCGCCCGAGACCACCGCTCCGGATTGATCGCTGACCAAGCCGACGATGCTGCCGACATCCGACTGCGCAAACGCCGCTGGGGTGAAGAGGCCGGTAATCACTGCCAGGCAGCAAATCATCCGAGAGACCGTACGCCACGTCTTACCGGAGCACGCCAGGCTTGCAATTTTCACTCGCGTCTTGTCTGTAACAGTGGTCGCTTGTATTGAGTGGGTGAAGAAATGGGTCGGCACAGAGTTTTCCCGGCCGATCGTGCCGGCGGGTGAGGGAATTCCGATTGCAGACATGGCTAGGCTCTCCAGAAAGTCTTCAATGCGGCAATGTTTGCGCTGGAAGTTCCCATTTGGAAGGGGTCTACCCTGTGTTTACACGGGGAGTCTTCCGGAACATCCCCTTTGCCGGCGCTCCTCCGGGAATGCGTAGAAATCCTCGAAAAAACTGTAGGTCGCGCGTTAAATTTCGTACGCTGAAGCACTTAACAACTTTTACTTGTTGTTCTTCGACAATCTGGTACGCTTCCCCCGGTGGAAAGTGTGAACCAACACGAGTTCTCTATTCCGGAAACCGAGACGGCAACGAAGGATGAGTCGGCGAGTGTGGCAGGAGCCGTCAGCTCTGGCTGGAAACCTGATTTTAACCTTGGTTCGGAGCCTCGCTGGCAATTGGCCCAGCGCATCGTCGCCAGCCGCAGTTTCGCCAAATCGGCTTTATTGTCTCGCTTCCTTCTTTATGTTTGTGAACGTGAGATTACTGGCAGGATTACCGAGATCAGCGAACACCAGATCGGCGTCCACGTATTCGGCCGACGCCCTGGCTACCATCCTGGCGAAGACAACATTGTTAGAAACTACGCCCGCCAGCTCCGTGTTCGCTTAGACCAATACTTTCAGGAAGAGGGAAGAAATGAAGAGCTCCGTCTCACGATCCCACGAGGCAAATACGTTCCTGTCTACTCCGTAAAGCGGTTTCAGGATCGCCCTCTGCTGGTGGTCGCCGAACCGCCAGCGGAAAGCCCCGTTTTGGAGACACCGGCGCCGCTGGCAGCCGAACTCATGGAACGCCGCCCCTGGGGCCTCGTGGCGTTCGGCGTTGTCCTGATTTTTATCTGCCTGGTAACGGCGTGGGCTTTTATGCATCGCGCCTCGGCAGCCACCAGGGATGCATCGAACTCCTTATGGACACAGATCTTCAAGAAAGACCGGCAGACTCTCGTTGTGCCCTCGGACGACGGAATCGTAATGATCCAGAATCTGACCGGTCATCTCGTTCCCCTCTCCGAGTACATCAATCGCGATTATCTTTCGCTCAAAAGCCCCTATCACATTGATGAACAGAATATGAGAGATCTGGACGCTCAACGTTATACCAATGTTACAGATCTCAATGCGGTGATGCGCTTCTCACACCTTCCCGATGTGGACACCAGCCGGCTGGTCGTCCGTTATGCGCGAGAACTCCGCATGGAAGATCTCAAGAACACGAACGTGATTCTGCTCGGATCCAGTTTTTCAAATCCCTGGGCGGAGCTTTTCGAGAAGAACCTGAATTTTCAGTTTTCCTACCAACCTCACCCGAACGCGTCGCTCATCGTCAATCGAACCCCTCAGCCTGGGGAGCAGCCGGTCTATGAAAACGAAGCGACCGGTCCGTCGCATCGAACCTATGCTGTGATCGGGTTTGTCCCCAATCTCAACAACACCGGATGGGTTTTGCTGGCAGAAGGCCTGACAATGGCCGGAACCCAGGCCGCTGTGGACACGCTGTTCGACCCGGAAGTGATGCAGCCGCTGCTGCGGCAATTCAGCAACAAAGATCATTCTGTGAATCCGTTCGAGGTTCTGATCGAGACGAGAAGCTTCGGCTCAGATTCGCCCCAGGCGGGAGTCGTGGCGACCCGAGTTTACCGCAATCACAATTGACTGCGTCCCAAAGGTGCTGATTCAGAACTTGGAGCCGATTTATACGTGCGAAGTGGTCAATACCCGCTGAGAAGTGATTTTCAACGCCACCTTGTGTCAGACTCCCACCCTGTGTCAGACTCAATGATCCGCTACTCGGCCCCATCGCATGAAAATACAAATTTATCCCATAACTCCGGCCGATTGGCCGGAAGTTCGCGCGATCTACGAGGAGGGTATTGCAACCGGAGTAGGCACATTTGAGACAAGCGCTCCTTCATGGGAAGAGTGGGACGAAGCCCGGCTGAAGCATTCGCGGCTGATCGCACGCGGCCAGCGTGCGCTGGGCTGGGCCGCGCTAAGCCCTGTTTCCCGGCGCCCCTGCTATGCGGGGGTAGCGGAGGTTGCCATCTATGTCGCAGCCGCTTCGCGCGGTCAAGGCATCGGCGAAGCATTGCTGGGAGCACTCATAGAATCTTCGGAAGCCAACGGCATCTGGACCCTGCAGGGGGCCACGATCGCGGAGAACGCAGCCAGCCTCGCCTTGCAGCGGAAATGCGGGTTCCAGATCATCGGCCGCCGCGAGCGAATCGGAAGAATCGGCGGTGCATGGCGTGACACTATACTGACCGAGCGCCGCAGCACAAAAGTGGGCCTTGAGTAGATTCCAGCCCGAGCACATTCTCGTGATTCCGGGCACTTGACTTGCCTGCGGCAAGTTAAGAGAGGAATGAAGAAGGCGCGGCTTGCCCATCCGGCCGCTTGCTCTGGATGCAAGGCGCAGACCCCCATCGTCATCTCGATTGGAGGAAGCATGAGCTTCGGCCCGGCGAAGGGAATTCGGCTGATGCTCTCCGTCCCGTTTTTATTCATTTCGACATCTGAACACCTGCCGGGCGGCGGCATGCCTTCTCCCTCCTGCTATCTCGCATCACATTACCCAGGAGCGATAAAGGAGAGGGGAAACAGGTGGAGAGCAGAGAAGTGGTGGTGATCACCGGCGCATCAGCCGGAGTGGGCCGCGCAGCCGTTCGTGAATTTGCCCGGCGAGGCGCTAGCATCGGACTCATCGCACGCGGACAGGATGGACTGGATGCCGCCGCGCGAGAAGTCGAGCAATTAGGTGGGCGCGCCTTGGCGTTGCCGGTAGATGTCGCCGACGCGGAGCAGCTGCAGCGCGCAGCAGACGAAGTCGAGCAAAAGCTGGGCCCCATAGACATTTGGATCAATGACGCCATGACGTCGGTGTTTTCGCCGATCAAGGAAATGAAGCCCGAGGAATTCAAGCGGGTCACCGAGGTCACCTATCTTGGTTACGTATACGGTACGCTCGCTGCACTGAAATATATGTTGCCTCGCGATCATGGGACCATCGTGCACGTGGGGTCGGCTCTGGCCTACCGGAGCATCCCGCTGCAATCGGCATACTGCGCATCGAAGCATGCCATACTCGGCTTTTTCGCCGCGCTGCGGACGGAGCTATTGCACGACAAGAGCAATGTTCGCACAACAATGGTCCAAATGCCTGCTCTGAACACCCCTCAGTTCGGCTGGGTAAAAAGCCGCCTTCCACGCAAAGCCCAGCCGGTGCCCCCCATCTATCAACCAGAAGTCGCGGGACGTCTCATCTACCATGCGGCGCATCACCCTGAGCGACGGGAATGGTATGCTTCCTGGTCTGTCATCGAGGCAGTGTTCGGAAACAAGATTGCGCCGTCGTTGGGCGACCGCTATCTCGCGAAGAACGGGTATCAGTCACAGCAATATGATCGCCCGGAAGATCCAGATCGCCCGGACAACCTTTACCATCCTGTGGCCGGCGATCATGGAGCCCACGGAACATTTGACAACCGGGCTCGTGTATGGAGCGCAGAAGCCTGGTTAGAGGAACATCGCTGGTTATGCGCCGCCGTGCTCGGAGCCGCGGGCGGCCTGGCGTGGAGCCTGCGCCAGAAACCCAGCCGCATGCGAAAACTGAACGCCGCCGCCCCTACTCCCGAAATCGGCGACCATCAAGCCCGCTGGAGTCAAAAGGCGTCCTAACAATTGGCACCCGGGGTGGCGACATTAATTCGAACTGGAGATCAGGATGATCGACGCATCTGATGACTCGTAGCGGCTGCGGGCATGGGGTTCGCCTGAGATGCAAGGTCAGGCTCTTGCCGCTGCCATCTGTGCGAACTGCTCCCGAGCCCGCCTTGTCAGGTGGGGCACGATGCCTAGTTGCCGCTCGATCAGCATGAGCTGTCCGCGATGGTGCATTTCATGCTCCTTCGCCCCAAGCAGCATCTCAAAGCGCGACTTGGCGCCGCTGCCGTCCGCGACTGCAATCATTTCAGCAAGATATTCGGGGGTGAGGCTATCCAGGCAGCTTGCAAACTTCTCGCCCTCATCGCGCAGCAGCTGAAGGATTTCCGCCTTCGACCTATTCTTCGCTTCTTCTGCTCTCACGCTGTTGAACATGGCCACGAAGTCGAAGCCTGCCAGGGTTTTCAGCCGTTGCTTGCCATGGATTTCGTACCAGATTCTGGGTGCAACCGCGATATGCGTAAGCAGGGCAGCAACTGTCCGGCACTCAGGCGCCGGCACAAAGTTGTACTTCGATTCCGGAATATCCTCCGCAATCTGAACAGTGTTATTGCGTACCACGCGAAACTGCCGCGCGAAGTCTTTTCCGTCGTAAACGCTTAGCGTCATGGTTCACTCCTGGTTCAGAGAATGTCGGGAGAATTTTACTCCACGGAAGAGACACATTGGGTTAACGCGCGCGGGCCATCCGCGTGAGAGAGATCGCGAGGAGAGGTGTCCTACACACAAGCCCTGCCGTTGGGCGTGTGTGAGGTAGTTTGCTGGCTCCCATGGAGCCACCTTGTAATGCCGCATTTCTACCCCAGCCTTCCTTCGACGGTTTCAAACCATGATCTGGGTTTAAGCCCGCGCGGACGCCCGAGGTCTCTTACAAGACCAACCAGGGAAGCGATACGATCTAATAATACGGCGCCGTCTTATCGGCTCGATCGTCCCGGAGGTCCCGACCTTGTATGGATCCGCTCTCTGATGTGCTCTCGCTTCTTAAACCGAGCGGCTACCTGTCCGGCGGATTCGATGTGGGCGCCCCCTGGTCCATACGCTTTGGCCAGCATCACGGCATCAAGTGTTACTCAGTAGTTTCCGGCGAATGTTGGCTGGCGGTCGACAGTGTTGCGGATGCCGTGCACCTTCGTGCAGGAGACTGCCTCTTGCTTCCACGTGGCTGGCCATTCCGTCTCGCTAGTGATCTGGCGGTGCCGCCAGTGGACGCCTTGTCGATCCTCAAGGACAAGCCGCGCAACGGCCACATCGGAACGTACAACGGCGGTGGCAGTTGCCTGATGCTGGGTGGGTTCTTCGGCTTCGACGGCGATCATGCCGGAATCTTGCTGGGTGTGCTCCCGCCCATCGTTCATCTGCAGAAAGAAGAAGACAAGGCGGCGCTGCGTTGGTCCTTAGACCAAATGCGGCAGGAACTGCATCAGCAGCAGCCGGGCAGTGTTCTCATCGCCCAGCAGCTTGCCTACATGATGCTGGTGACGGCGCTGCGGCTTTGCCTTGCCGAAGGAGTGAAGGGCGGCATAGGGTGGCTTTACGCCCTGGCCGATAAACAGATCGCCGCTGCCATCAGCGCCATGCACGAGCAGCCGGCGCGTCGGTGGACATTGCAAAAGCTCGCGCAGCGTGCGGGCATGTCGCGATCCATCTTCGCCCAGAGATTCCGCCAAACCGTCGGTGAGCCGGCCATGGAATACCTGACGCGCTGGAGAATGCTGCTCGCGGGCGACCGGCTCAAAAATTCGGGCGATGGCATCTCCGCGATTGCCCTCTCGCTCGGCTATGAATCCGAGAGCGCCTTCGGAAAAGCTTTCAAACGAATCATGGGCTGTTCTCCCCGGCAATACAAACGCGGGTGTGTTCCAGTCACTGCTTCGACGGATCAAGACGAGGACGTTCGTGCGGATCAGCTCACGGCAATCGCCGGGTAAGGCGACCTCGTCTCATAATTCAGTTAGCTTTGGGAGTTTGTATGGCCAATGCATGGAACCAGACGCGTGTATCAAAGACCCTCGGCACTTCTTACCCTATTATCCAGGGGGCACTCGGAGGCTTCTCCTCCCAGCGGCTGACCGCCGCTGTTTCCAAGTTCGGTGGTTTAGGGTCGTTCGGCGCGCACGGGCTTGAGCCGGCTGCCATCCAGGATGTCATTGCCGAGATCCGCTCGTTGACGGCAAAGCCTTTCGCAATGAATCTGTGGGTTTCCATGGAAGATGAGGGGGCGCCCGCGTCCGGCGAAACTGCATTCAAAAAGGCCGCCTCTCATCTGGCGCGACATATTGAGGCAACGGGCGGCACGCAGCCGGTCTACACATCCTACAAACCGATCCGCTTCGAAGACCAGGCGCGCGTTCTTCTCGATGCCAGGGTGCCGGTGTTTTCGTTCATCACCGGTGTTCCGCCAAGAGAAATCCTGGAGGAGGCCAGGAAGCAGAACATCATCACCATTGGCGGCGCGACCACTCCCGATGAGGCTGTCGTTCTCGAACAAGCGGGTGTGGATATCGTGGTAGCTTCCGGCTTCGAAGCCGGAGGGCACAGAGGCTCGTTCCTGCGCTCTTCTGAAGATTCGCTGATGGGAACCATATCGCTCGTCCCGCGCACGGTGGACGCAGTCAGCATCCCGGTCGTCGCTGCCGGGGGCATCGCGGATGCGCGCGGAATCGCCGCCGCCTTTATGCTCGGAGCCGAAGGCGTGCAGATGGGGACCGCTTTTCTGGCATGTGAAGAATCAGGAGCCCACCCATTGCACCGGGAAGTTCTTCGCAGCGGGAAAGCAGGGCACACCGCGCTCACCCGCGGCTTTACCGGAAGGCTCGCGCGCGGCATCCACAATGATCTGCTGGAGACCATGAACCAGAGCGGAGTAGAAATTCTGCCTTACCCACTGCAGCGCACACTCATGCGCAATCTCGCCCTACCAGCGCAAAAAGCCGGCCGAGCCGATCTCCTCGCCTTATGGGCCGGACAAAGCGCCCCGCTCGCCCGCTGCGAAAACATACAACAGTTGTTGCAATCCCTGGTCGATCAAACCATAGAGAAGCTCCGCTTCCTCGCCACTGACTGAGCAAATGAGGCTGCGGAGAATTGGGAAAGAAACATACCGCATTTTCTTTCCTCGTTGTTGGCCGTCTTCAGCCCGACGCCACTAACCCTTTCCCGGCCCAGCCAACACCACAGAGGCCTCACCGGTAAGCACGCGAAACGTAAAGGTCTCCTGCAAATACAACCGCACTACAGAATCGGTATGGCTGAGATACCCAATGGAAAAATCCTGCCCAACATTCAACTCAAAATCCCCGCCGCGCGTTGTCAGCACGAATGCGCCATCGATTGCCGGAACCCACACCAGGTTGCCTTCGACAATCCGCTTCACATGCTCGAGCACGGGATAGCCATGATCGCGGGTCTCGGCCAACGCCGTGTACTCCTTCGCTCCCAAAAGGACCGAATACGGCCCATTCACCCCGACCAGGCGCAACTGGCTCAAAGCCTGCGCTACCACATCCGGGTAATCCCGCACATCCGCCGGCAGCGTCATGATCGGATTACTCGTGCCTTCCCGAATGCCCTGAATACCGGCGTCGGCATATCCATCAAAGATCGCCCGGTCTTCGGCAAACGCCAGCTTTTTTGCCGCCTCCTTGGCCGGCTGCCAGTCCGAGTCCTCCGACCCGCGCTCCACGTCATCGATGGTCTGCCGCGAGAGCTCAAACGGTACCCGCAACTCCACCAGGGGTTTCACTTCACGCTGGTTGGCAACGATCCCATCCGCAGGAGCGGAGATCGACCGCAGGTGACCCGTTGATACGCCAGGCAGAGACAAGCCGCCCGGCGTGGGAACATCCACCACCTTTCTGCCTCCCAGGTACCGCTTCAGCGTCCTTGTCGTCTCTTCCTCGAGCTGCGCCCATGCAGCATCAGAGATCGGCGCCAGTTCGCGATGCAGGTTATTCATCTTTCTCTCCTTTGAGTGAACCAATTCCTAGTGAGGTGTCGCGCACCGGCAATGCCGGCGGCGGATCAGCGGTCTCTGTTACGCCTAACGCGGGAGGAGCAGCCTCGCCGAGATCATCGAGAAATGAAGCCGAGGGAACGAAAAACAGGCAGCCGGTCACGGCGCGGCTGAAATCAAGCAACCGGTCATAATTCCCGGGTGGCCGGCCGACGAACATGTTCTCCAGCATCGTTTCTGTGATCCGCGGGGTACGGCAATAACCGATGAAGTAAGTCCCGAACTCGCCATAGCCGGGACGCCCGAAGGGCATGTTGTCCCGCAGGATCTTGAGCTCCTTCCCATTCTCTTCAATCACGGTCAGCGCGTTATGTGCCGAAACCGGTTTCTCGGCGTCGCTCAGCTCGATGTCCGAAAGCTTCCTGCGGCCGATGATCTTTTCCTGCGCCTCGATGGGAACAGCGTTCCACTTCTTCATGTCGTGCAGGTATTTCTGCACGATCACATAGCTTCCGCCTGCGAACTCCGGATCTTCGTCGCCTACTACGGCCGCCTCGCGGGCGGCGTCTCCCCGAGGATTCTCGGTGCCGTCCACAAACCCGATCACGTCGCGGTCTTCAAAGTAGCGGAAGCCCTGAACCTCGTCCTCCACCGTAACCACGTCCCCGATGGCGTCCATGATCTGCGTTGCCAGCTCGAAGCACAGGTCCATGCGCTTGGCCCGAATGTGAAACAGGATGTCTCCGGGAGTCGAGACCGCGTGGCGTCCATTCGAACGGATCTCCCGGAATGGATGCAGCTCAGCGGGCCTCGGCGAGCCAAAGAGCTTGTCCCATGCCTCCGAACCGAATCCAACCACACACGAGAGGCCGGCCTCAATGTCCCGGAACTCTACCGCGCGGATGAGGCCCGAAAGATCTGCGCAAAAGGAGCGAACCTGCGCATAAGCGTCCTGATCCTGCCGAATAGTGACAATTAGAAAGATCGCCGCCCGCGTAAGCGGAGCCACCACCATCTGCGGAAGAACTACTTCATTGAGTCCCTTCGGTGCGTCCATCTCGTCCGTCTCAATCCACGATGTTTTCTTATACATGAATATCGCACGGGCCCATAACCCGGAGGGGCTTCATACCTTAGAGTCCGAACAGACAGATTGGTCGCAGGAGCGGGAGATGCAGTCCCGACGAGGACGGACGGAACAATCTGTGCGGCCGGCACAGAAGTGCCAGGAAAGGGAAGGGTGGAAAATCAGCCGATCCCGCCCGGCCGTTGGCTGCGATCGGCCTGCTGTCGACGCCCCCCGCGTCTACAGCGCGTCTCGTAGAATCACCGCAACCGCTTCCTTCCTCGCGCGAAGTGTGGCTCGGCAACGTTAAGCCTTCCAAAACGCGCAAGCTTTATTTCTCTGAGAAGCCGGCAGATCCTCTGCAGCCCGGCAGTCCCAGGGTGTTCATGATCACCGTCGATGGGCAAACCCCGGCCCCATTCGATTCTCACGAGGCTGCGCCCAACATCACCGTCCATGAGGGCGAGGTCGAAGACTGGACCATCGAAAATCGCTCGAGGGAAATGCACGCTCCATATTCACCAGGTCCGCTTCATGCTCAGGCAATGGAACGGCGTACCCGTCGATGAGCCATTCCTGCGTGACACCATCAACGTTCCCTATTGGGATGGCATTTGTGATCGGCAATCAATTGGCCTTCGGGGATTTTCCGAACCCAGGTGAAGGCCTCCTTCGGAGTGAAGTTAGTTATTTCATATACCGCCGGTCTCAGTCCCGGCTGCCTCACGAGATATCGGGCGCCGAAGCGCAATCTCTGTCCTCATGGTGCTGTCGTTGGCGGTTGCAGGGATCCTGGAAAAATCCGGGGGAGTTTATCAGGGTTCACGAGAAGGAAAATCCGCACGATTCGGCCACTGTCATCGAGTTCCAGATTGATTACACTTTCCAGCGTGTTATCGGCAAAGACCAAGATAGCGGGCTCGCGGTTTACGGTTGTAAATTCAGCGTGCAGGCCGCGAAGTTCTCCCTTGTTTCCGAGACTCATAAAGAATCGGGTAATCCGTTCGGCTCCCACGATGGGATTGAGCGCCGCCCTGACCTTGCCACCTCCATCGGAGAACAACACAGCGTCTTCCCGTAGGAGTTTCGAAAGCTGAGCAACATTCCCGGAGGCGCAGGCGACCACAAACTCCTGAAGCACCTGGCTATGCTGGTCATGATCGACGTTGAAGCGCGGTTGTCCGTTCCGGACGTGCTTCTTTGCGCGCGCCACAATCTGGCGGCAATTGTCTTCCGAGGTTTCCAATGTCCGGGCAAGCTCCGTATAAGAGGTTTCAAACACTTCGCGCAGCAGAAAGGCCACGCGTTCCGTGGGAGATAGCTGCTCCAGAACATGCAGGAATGCGATCGAGAGGGATTCAGCCATTTCCAGCCGTTGCGCTCCGACCGGCTCAATCAACGGCTCAGGCAACCAGGGTCCCGTATACACTTCACGTTTTCGCCGGGCCAGCTTCAGGGCGTCGAGCGAAAGCCGAGATACTACGGTCATCAAATAGGACCTCGGGGACTGGATGTCGTCATCTGCGGCTCGGAGCCACCGAAGATAGGCATCCTGCACCACATCTTCGGCGTCGCTGCGTGTACCCAGGATGCGATAGGCGAGCAGGAACAGACTCTGCCGGTGCTGTTCGAATTCGGTGGTGCGGTCCACAGTCAGGCTGCTACCTCTTTGGGTTGCCGGATTTCCTTCGCATCTAAGACGAAGGAGGAAGGCTCGTTGTGACCACACTCAACCCAGGATCTCAACTTTGGCAAAAGCGGCGACACCGTAACGAGCCACCTGACAACCGGTTTTCCGGCGTCTACTACACGAAATGACTACTGCGCAGGAGTCCGAAAGCAGTTCCCGCTTTCTTGCGGATATTCGTACCATTGTCGTTGGAGTGAAGTATGCAACGGCTTCTGGGCACGTTTCCCAACCGAGGCGCGGGCTTGGCGCTGCTGATTCTGCGAGTGGCGGTGGCCGCCGTCTTGATATCGAGTGCGCGGCTTTGTCCCGGGCCGGAGACGGACGTGCTCCTGGCTCTGTCACGGATCGCCGCAATCCTGATTGTTATCGGTTGGTATACACCCCTGGCTGCCCTATCGGCCGTGGCGGTTTCCTGGTGCACTTTCTGGGTTTGCCGCGAAACCGGGACCGATGCATTGAGGATCAATGCCCTCATCACCGCTATACTGATCGCCATTGGTCTCTTAGGGGCAGGCGCCTATTCTCTGGACGCGCGGCTTTATGGGAGGCGCAGGTTAGTGGTCGGACCACGGGGTAAGTTGGAAGGGAGGCACACGCCATGAGTACCACACCGGTGAGCGTCCATCGAATTCGAATCCTGACCGTCGACGACCATCCTCTGATCCTCGAAGGGATTGCCAATGTACTGCACCGGTACCCGGATATGGAGTTGGTGGGCGAAGCTTCAGATGGCCAGGAGGCCATTGAGGCGTTTGCCAGGCTCAGACCCGACGTGGCTTTGATCGATCTGCAAATGCCGGGGATGAACGGGATTGATACCATTAGCGCGATTGTTGGAAAATGGCCGGGCGCACGCTGCGTGGTGCTCACCACCTATGCCGGGGATGTGCAGGCAACACGGGCGTTGAAGGCCGGCGCCAAGGGGTACCTGCTGAAGAGCATGCTGCGCAAAGAGCTGGTAGAGACCATACGCATCGTTCACTCGGGCAAGAATCGCATACCAGCAGAGATCGCTACGGAGCTGGCCAGTCACCTCACTTCAGACGCTCTGTCACCGCGCGAAATCGAGGTACTGCGAATGGTAAGAGAAGGCTGCTCCAACAAAATCGTCGCCGACCGTCTGGCGATTTCGGAAGACACGGTCAAAGGGCACATGCGCAGCATCCTTACCAAGCTGAACGCGAATGACCGCACGCACGCGGTGATGATCGCCGTAAGACGGGGTTTCATCGAGGGCTGATCTAGGCGAAGACCGCTTCCCGTTCCATCTCCAGCGTCTTCTGAGCTGCGATATAACGATGGACGTACGACACTACGACAGATCCTTCTCCCACGGCATTGGCAACGCGTTTCACTGAACCAGACCGGACGTCTCCCACGGCGTAGATGCCGGGAAGACTCGTCTGAAAGGCACAGCCGTCGCGATCGCCGGGCGCGGTCATTACAAAGCCGTTCGCATCCAGGTCGAGCCTGCCGTGAAGCCACTCGGTATTAGGGAGGGCGCCGATCATGACAAACATGTTGCCCGTCTGACAGCTCCGAGACTTACCGGACAGGCGGTTGCACCAGGTTAGGCTGCGCAGATGCGTGTCCCCATCGAGCGAAACCACTTCGCTGTTGGGATGAAGCGTGATGCGATTGGAAGAAGCAATCCGCTGGATGAGATACGCAGACATGGTAGCCTTGAGGCCTTCACCGCGGATGAGCAGGTGAACATGGCTGGCAGACAGGGCAAGATGCAGCGCAGCCTGACCGGCGGAGTTACCGCCCCCTACCACGACAACTTCCTTGCCCACGCATCGGGCGGCTTCCATGGCGGTTGCGGCATAGTGGACACCCTGGTATTCGAACTTGCGGTAGTTAGGGACATCGAGGCGCTTGTATCGTGCGCCGGTGGCCACAATGATGGCGCGGGCAAAGATCGCCTTACCCCCTTCGAGCGAAAGAGAGTATCCGCTGCCGGCTGGTTGAATATCCGTAACATCGCGTGAGATGGCAAAGCGTGCGCCAAACTTCTGCGCCTGAACGGTGGCGTTTTGTGCCAGGTCATAACCGGAGACACCGGTAGGGAAGCCAAGATAGTTTTCGATCTTCGAACTCGTGCCCGCTTGTCCTCCGGGGGCTGTTCCTTCGATCACCACGGTCGTGAGTCCTTCCGAAGCGCCATACACAGCCGCGGCAAGTCCAGCCGGACCGCCACCTACGACCGCAAGGTCATAATCCGTATGCTTACCCAGATCCTGGTCGAACCCGAGTTTATGTGCCAGCACGGTATTTGCCGGTTTCCTGAGGGTCGTGCCGTCAGAGAAAAATACCACCGGCAACTGATCCGGCTCTACGTCCAGGGCGCGGAGCAGAACTTCCGCTTCCAGATTCTGATTGGAGTCGATCAACTGATGCGGGTGGCCATTGCCAATCAAGAACCGCTCGATACGCATGGTCTCCGCCGCCAGGCTATCGCCGACAACGATGATCCCTCCCTGGCGATGATTCACCAGGCGCGCGCGCCGAATCATCCATTCAGTGAGAATCAACTCCGCGATATCCAGTTCGGTACACATCAAGGTGCGAATGGATTCTCGAGAGATGCGCAGAACTCGGCTGCTTCTGACGGCGCGACAGTTGAGCAGGGATGGGCGGTCGTTCAGCAAATCGAGTTCGCCGGTGAATTGTAACTTGGCCAGGGTGGATTCCACCTCGCAGGAGGCTCGTCCCTTTCGTTCGTAGAGCTCCAGTTCACCCTGCTCGACAACAAAGAAATCCACCAGCCTCTCTCCCTGCTGAAAGAGGTGGCCCCCGGGCTCGACAGACTCAGGCGAACCGTAGCTTCGCAGACGCCTCATCATGGCTGGGGTCACACATTCAGGATTGCGTGCAGACTTTACTTTCCATGCCTGGGAATAAAGGAGTGCCATCGGGGAAGCCTCCGGATGATCTGATGTTGAGGCATGGCGGGAAAGTCCGCCACCCTATCCAGGGGTAACTTTGGCCAGTCCTTTAGGGTGGTTTCTTACCGTAACCGCGCATTGTTTGGTTTCGCAAACAACGGCCTTGCTCGCACGCAGACTAAAGCCTGTTGAGAAGGGAGTGCCACAGACGGCGCCAGGCGGGCTCAACCAGAATGGCACGGTAGGCTTTCGCTGCCGGGACTCTCAATTCGATTTCCGTGCCCGCGCCCGGCCCGCTGATGATATCCAACTGGCCACCCACTCTCTCCGCGCGCTCACGCATCGATGCCAGGCCAATGTGTCCGGGCCGGCCGGCTTCAAGGATCTTCGGATCAATGCCACGTCCGTCGTCGCGAATTCGCAGGCGCAACTCCCAGGATGCATAGTCTACTTCGACCTCGATGCTTTTTCCTTGTGCATGGCGAAACGCGTTGACCATCGCTTCCCGCCCGATAGAGTAAATTTCGTCCAGTGCCATAGGATCCAGCGTTTGCGCCTGACCTTCTGTGGTTACGGAGATCCTGACTTCGCTCCCGTTCGCAATCTCAGCAGCGGCACGGGCCAGGGCTTGCGCCAGGTCACCGTAATCGAAGGATGGATGCAGGCTGACCACGCGGTCCCGTCCTTCCGCCATGACTTCATCGGCGCGGTCCAGCGCGCTTTCCATTCGTTGCCGCGCGGGTTCGTGCTCCGGGATCTCCATCATTGCGTCGTGAAATCGCAGAATGAGACCCTGGAAGCCCTGCAACAGCGTGTCGTGCAGATCTCGTGCAATGCGTTCGCGTTCCGCCAAACGTTCTTCCAGCCGCGCACTCAGCCCCGCCGCAGCCTGGCGGAGCCGAAGCCGATACAAGCCAGCCAGCAACAAAACTCCCGCCACCAGAGCGGCGACACGAAAGGTGACTGTCTGGTAGAAGAACGGTTTCTGGGTGACGTTGTAGACAATGCCTTCGCGGTCCCACACACCGTCGCCATTACTGGCCCGGATATGAAAGGCATGAACACCGACGGGAATATCGGTGTAAGTCGCGGTGCGGGTGGAATCCGCATCAAACCATGCTGTATCCACACCGTCGAGCCGGTACTGAAGGTGGACGTTTTCCGGAGACGCCAGATCGACGGCCGTAAAGTGCAGATCCACGTGAGCCCTTCCAGGCTCGAGCACCAGTTCGCGGCCGGGATTTCTCTTGGTTTTTCCGACTTCCACCTCGTCCATAAGGATCGCGGCTTTGTCATCCCTCTTGAGCTGCCGGTGCAGGTCCAGCATCGCCAGCCCCTTAAGAGTTCCGACCCAGAGCTTATCGTCCGGGGTGATCGCCATGTTGGGCTGACCCGTGGTGCATTCCCTGGTGTTCAAGCCGTCGGCAGACCCGTAGGAGGTGTAATTGAGCGGCGAATCCGGATCCAGCTCGGCGCGTTTGAGGTCGCTGGCGGCAACCCGGTAGATGCCGTCTCTTCCGCTAATCCAAAGGTCATGATCGCGGGACTCGACCATGCCCGCAGGTTGCAGCGTTTTATTCACACTGATGAGCCGATTGTCCTGTATGCGGTTGATGCCGTTTACCGATGAAAACGCGTACAAGTTGCCGAGACTGTCTTGCTCAAGCGGCCCGTAAGGAACCTCTCCCTCCGCGGGCGCTGCCCGCACCGGCGTGAAGTGATCACCCATGAGGTGGTCGACCCCCGCATCGGTCGCCACCCAGATACCGCCGTCACGGTCCTGGAATACGGTGATGATGCGATCGCTGGAGAGCCCGTCAGCCGTGGTGTAGTTATGGAAATGCTCATGCTGCATGTGGCTTAAGCCCGCCGTGGTCGCAATCCAGAGCGATCCGTCCTGCGCCGGCGCCAGGCTCAGCACCACACCACTGGGCAGCCCCTGCGGAGTCGAGTATTGGGTGAAGCGGCCGTTGCGAAAACGGAAGAGCCCGCCGCCCCAGGTGCCGATCCAAAGATCGTGGTTCGTGTCTTCCGCCAGGCTCCATACGCAGGAATTCACCAACCCATCCTTCTCGCTATAGGTTTTGAAGCGCTTGCCGTCAAAACGCGAAAGGCCTCCGCAGTTGCTGCCCACCCAAAGCGTTCCGTCGTGCGCGGCCAAGACGGCCATAGGGATATTGGAGTCGGGTAGTCCGTCGGCCGGCGTGTACATTTTGAAGCTGCGGTCTTTGAAGCGAAGCAGTCCCTCGCTGCCGGTGGCTACCCACAGATCTCCGTTCCTATCCGAGTAGAGGTACCTGGCGTGCACGCCCAACGTCAGATCTACTGTGCCTTTGTCGCTCAGGCGAAACAGTCCGGACGCTTTGTTGGTCCACATAGTGCCTTGCGGGTCCTCGTAAATCCGATAGGCTGCATCTCCCGGGAGATGGCCAAAGGGCGCCAGCTTTTGGAATTGTCCGTTCACCAGGCGGGCAACACCGGAGCTGGTGCAGAACCACCGAACCCCGTGGCGGTCTTCGTGCACTTGAAAGATCCCGTCGCTCTCCACGCCAAGCTGCCTGGGATATTCCGGATGCTGCAGGATGTGCGCACCGTCCCATTCGACGAATCCGTGTTCGCCAACGATGAGCAGGTGGCCATCTGCGGTTTGGCTCATGGTGCTGATCGGCTGGTCCGGGATTACGGTCACGAAGTGGCCGTGATCCAACCGATAAAGTCCGTGGCCGGTTCCCACCCACAAAGTGCCGTTGCGGAGGAGCAGGCACGCGATACGGTCGCTCGGGCCTGCGCCCGGGTGATACATGGTCACGAGTGAGCGATCGAAGTGGTCCACGGCTGCGGCCGGTATGTAGGCAAGGCCGGAATCGGTACCCACCCACAGCGCCCCGTCCGCCGCGGTCAAGAGAAAACTTACGGGGATTTCCTGGGAAATTCCCGGGCGCAGACGAATCGGCGCGAAGTGCTCTCCATCGAATCTGGCCAGTCCACCGTCGGTTCCCACCCAAAGGAATCCATTGGGGGTTTGCGCGATGGCATTCACCTCGTCGTCGGGCAAACCCTGTTCGACGGTGAAGTCGGTGCGCAGATAGCTGCTTGCCTGTGGATCAAGCGCCCGAGCCTGCCACACGAACCACAACTGCAGGATGAGCACACCCATCAGCGTTCTTCGATACCCGGGCTTTTCGGGCACAACTCACCCCGCTCCTGCTGCGTAGCGAGACTGTAACGCCAGCGGATAGCGTGTGGATTGTCACATATTGCGGTGATCTCAGGGGGTGCACTAGTTGGTTCTCGGTGCGATGGCAGTTCGGCGCGCCCTGCGCTATTGGCAGAGCCAGAGTGCCGAGTCCGAAATCTGGCGCCGAATGGTGAACACGATGGTAGCGCGATCGAGATCTCACTACGGACGTGATCGCGTATCTTTCCAATAACTTCGGGAAGAGCAACCTAAATAGGGTGGCTGCTGCATAGCTTGAGTAAGAACCAGGTCTGACAGAGAATGAAGCAGGCGATTGTCTCTTCCCGGGAGAAAGAATGGCGACGTCAAGGACTGGACCAGCTCAAGAGCCAGCCCGGCGTTAGCGGGACAAAATACAGGCAGAGACTGCAGCGATCGTGTTTTACGACTGACGTTAAGACTGTTGAGAGGAGAGGATGGAAGGAAAGTGTGGAGTTAAGAATCTAGCCGCGATCGTTCTAGCCGCGCTTGCATGGACAATTCCGATCCTGGCGCAGGATTCACACTACAAGCCGGTCAACCAGCAGATTCCGCCTCCGACCTGCCTCACGCTCAAGGGTGCATGGGAGGGAGGATACACACCCTGCACGGACGAGACGCATCAACTGTGGCTGGCCGATGTGACGCATTGGCGCACCGAACGGCTGATTCGCATCGGCTTTGATGATGCGCGCTATCGAATGCCGGCGCTCCAATGGGCTCAGTCCGCATTCATCCAGCCTCAAATGATGGTGCAGGACCGGTACTTCTACGATCCCGTGGCCCATAAATATACGGTTGACCGCTACCTGGATGACCTCGATAAGCGATACGGAGGCATCGATGCGGTGTTGATTTGGCCCACTTATCCGAACATGGGCATCGACGATCGCAATCAACATGACATGATCCGTTCCATGCCCGGTGGCGTCGCGGGCGTTCGCCAGATGGTCGAGGACTTCCACAAGCGCGGAGTGCGGGTTTTGTTTCCCATGATGATGTGGGACCAGGGAACGCGACAGCCGGCCAGGCCCTGGCCTGTCGAGATCGCCGAGCTGATGAAGGAGATCGACGCCGACGGTATCAACGGTGATACCCAGGATGGAGTTCCGCTGGCTTTCTCTCTGGCCGCGGATGCGGTCGGGCACCCGCTCGCGTTTGAGCCGGAGGGCGGCCCTGCCGACGAAGCACTCGCCTGGGATGTGCTCACCTGGGGTCAGTACAAGTTTCAATTCGTGCCTACCGTGGATCGCTATCGCTGGCTGGAGCCAAAACACCAGGTCAATATTCAGGGACGCTGGAATCGCGATAAAACCGACGACCTCCAATTTGCTTTCTTCAATGGAGAAGGTTGGGAAAGTTGGGAAAACGTTTGGGGCATTTGGAACGGGGTAACCCCCCGCGACGGAGAAGCAACCCGGCGCATGGCAAGCATCGAGCGCGCGATCGCGCCATTCTTTGCGAGCAGCGGATGGGAGCCGTTTTATCCCATGCACATGTATGGGGTCTTCGCCAGCCGTTGGCCGTTGGAAGGCCGCACCGCTTGGACCATCGTCAATCGCAACGAACACGACGTGAACGGCCGGCAGATGAGTGTGCCCGCCGAAGATGGCGTTCGCTTCTTCGATCTATACCACGGCGTCGAATTGAAACCGGTGCGTGAGGGAGAGCAGGCGGTCCTTTCGTTCTCTCTGGAAGCCCACGGAATGGGCGCAGTGATGGCTATACACGGAGCACCGGATGGTGCCACCAATGAACTGATGTCGCGTATGAAGAAGATGACCGCGACGCCACTCTCTTCGTATTCCCATGAGTGGAAACCCCTGGGGCAGCAGTTAGTCGCGATTGAGAAAACCAAGCCCGCCGCGGCGACGCCGGAAGGAATGGTGAAGATCCCGGCTGGGGATTACGTCTTCAAAGTGCAGGGCATCGAAATTGAAGGTTCGGATGATGTAGGCGTGGATGTGCAATACCCCTGGGAGGACTCCGCGCGGCGATTTCATGAGCATCCCATGCACGTGGAAGCGTTCTATCTCGACAAGTACCCGGTCACGAATGCCGACTTTAAAAAGTTTCTGGATGCTACCCACTATCATCCTCAGGATGACCTGAACTTTCTGCGTGACTGGAGGAACGGTTCTTATCCCGAAGGGTGGGACAAGAAGCCTGTGACGTGGGTGTCACTTGAGGATGCACGCGCGTATGCAAAGTGGGCGGGCAAGCGGCTGCCGCGTGAGTGGGAGTGGCAGTATGCAGCCCAGGGTGGGGAAGAGAACCGCATTTATCCCTGGGGGAACACCTGGAATCCGGCCAATGTTCCAGTGCCTGATAAGGGACGTACCTTGACGCCGCCCGATGACGTGGATGCTCATCCCGCGGGCGCGAGTCCCTTCGGTGTCATCGATCTGGTCGCCAACGTGTGGCAATGGACCGACGAATATGTCGACGAACATACCCGTGCGGGCATCCTCCGCGGTGGAAACCACTACCAGCCCCAGGGTTCCATTTGGTACTTTCCGGAGGCTTATCGAAATGATCAGCACGGAAAGCTGCTTTTGATGGCGCCTGGCTACGACCGGTCGGGGACTCTTGGCTTCCGCTGTGCCCAGGACGTCGAATAAGTCCGCGAAAATTCTCACGTCGCTGAGGGATACGCCCAAGGTGCTAGTTTTCGCTTCGGGGAATGCATCGTCGAAGCAGATCACTTCAACAAGCTAAAGCAAAAGCTTGTTGAAGTGAGCACAACGCTGCCAGCCAATTCCGCGTTGGCCGGCGTGCGTCTGTCCGCGACCCCAGTTGTTTTCAAAATAGGGGCGCCTGCGATAGGGAAACACACCGGCTAGCGCGAAGCCGGAAACCCTGGGTTAGGTTTCAGAACCGTGAACCATCCGGTTCCTCCGACGCTAAATCCCCGATTCGTTATGGAACGTAGAAGCTTCATCATTTCCTCCAGCCCCGTGCGTCAGTGGATCCTTCCGTCTGTCGCCGGTTTTTCTCCGTTTCCTGCAGTGTCCCTGTTTTCAGTATTTCAAGTTTGGGGTGCACGTCCGTTTGTCGCTGGGTTTCCACTTATTCCGCCTTGCCACCCGAATACAGAAAATCCTTCACGATTTCCGGTCGGTACTCGCGGAAGCGGCGGTCGCGCCAATCCGTTATTCCTTGATAAAAATTAGGCGCATTCAAGTCGATGGTGGCGACGGCCGCAGTTCCGCGCTCGTGCGCTTCGGCGATGCGTTTGCCGTTGTGGTCCATGATGTAGGTGGGGTGATCGTAGCCGGAGGTGACAAGAAATATCTGATTCTCGATGGCGCGCGCGGCGGCCAGCACCTCGTCCCCACCCCAAATCGGAAGCAGGATGATTTCCGCTCCTCGCTGGGCAAGCTGGCGCGCCGGCTCCGTGAAGTACACGTCGTAACAGATCATCATGCCAACGGTGCCGAAATCCGTGTGGAAGACGGGGAATTCATTTCCCGGAGTCAGCTGCACCATTTCGCCGCGCGGAAGGAACATTTTGCGATACCTGCCCACCAGGTTCCCTTCGCGGTCAATCAGAACGGCCGTGTTGTATTTCGCGTCGCGTTCGCGCTCATAGAGGCCGGCGGCAACGTAGCAGTGTTTGGCTCGGGCCAACTCCCCCAGTTGCGCGGTAGTCGGCCCCGGCACGGGCTCGGCAACTAGCCCGCAGCTGAGGCCGCCGGGGTCGGTCCCTACCACGCTGATGCCCTCGGGCAGCACAATCAGATCAGTGTCAGCGGGAGCCAGGCGCTCCGCAGTTTCGACAAACTGCCGTACGCTCTCGGCTACCGTACCCGTGTTTGACGGCTTCAGGTTGATCGTCGCGATCGTTACTTTGCGCGGCTGAGGAGCAGGGATCTCCTCGAAAGAGATATCGTCCCACCAGACAATTCCCGTTGCGGCGTGGGCCAGGAATAGCTCCAGAACCACGTAGGTCGCACCGGCCGGCGCCGGAACTTCGAGGCTCACCTCTGTCCACTGGCCTTTGCGTACGGAACGGGCGGCATAATCCACGCGGTCGTCGTTGCCGATTTCGGTGCCGCCGGGCTTTTGCCAGTAAAGGTCAGGAACGATCTGCCAGTTCTCGCTGGTCAGGCCGGCGGCACGGTAGTGGGCTACAAATCTGTACCAGGCGCCTTCTTTGATGCCGGTCACCTTACGCTGCCAGCCACCGTAAGCCGCAATATTTCCGTCTCCCGACACTCCCAGTGAGCCGGACCCGCCACGCGACACGACCATATCGACAAAGGTTCGCGGCGCCGTCTCCGGCCGGATGCTCCAGGCGCTCCAACCTTCGGGGTTCGCGCCGAAGCCTGACTGGTGGAAAAGCACGCGATCTTCTGCCGCGCGGCTTGCGGATATGCCTGCGTTGGTGTCGCCCGCACTGAGCGCCCCTGGAAGCATCAGGCCGGCGCCCGTGATCAGTGCGGATTTCTTCATAAACTGGCGACGCGTGGATTCGCCTGACTCGCTCACAAGATTCCTCCAGCTTATCAATGAGTGCGCGGAGCGCCTTTCCTGCTGAGCCAGGATTTCGCTAGCAGCCGCTGGGCGTTCTCCTCTGTCAACGCTCTTTTTCCAATGCCGGTCAGGCTAGACTCCCGGACCTCCCACAACGCTACCTCGAAATAAAAATTTGGAAAAGAACAATCCCGCTGGATCTACGTCTTTGGTTTGTGAGTATCCCGAGTATGAGAAGTCAGGCCGAGCGTCAGGTTAGCGGAAATATCGTTTTCGAGAAACTTCGTTCTTGTCACGACCTGTGCCGTATCATCTCTTCTTCGTCGGTCAGCGTTGGCGAGGGAGTACCTTTGCCAAGGCCTCGGATCCAGGTGGTTCACGGAACGGTTCCACGGAGATGCGCTCGTAACGCACTTCCAAGACCGTCAGGTTTTCGATCCCGCCCGGTGCTTCGAGAACTACGGTGTCACCCGCTGCCGACTTCATCAACGCGCGCCCCAGGGGCGACACCCAACTGATGTGATTGCGGTCAAGATCGACCTCGTCTGTGCCTACGATGCTCACCACGCGCTCCGCGCCCGCGGCATTGGCATAGCGCACGGTCGCCCCGAAGAATGCCCTCGTCTTCGCCTGCCCCGCTCTCGGAGCTTCCGGGTCCACGACTTCGGCGGCTTCGATTCGCTTCGTTAAAAAGCGAATTCGCCCATCGATCTGCCGCAGCCGCCGCTTGCTGTACTGGTAGTCGGCGTTTTCACTGCGATCGCCGTTGCCGGCAGCCCACGCCACAACCTCCGCCACGGCCGGGCGGTCCCTAGTGAGCAGGAACCGGTGCTCGTCTTTGAGGCGTTGCAGGCCGCCCCCGGTTATGTAGTTTTTGCCTTGCGTCCCAGGTTCGTCCCGTGGCGGATTTCTTGTAAGCCCTTTGCGCATCTCGTGGTCCTGTGAACTGCCTCCCTCGCCAGAGTTTAACTGAATCTCAGAGAGCGCTTTTCCTGGGGAGAACTAAAAAGTTAGTGTGACGAGATGCCAACTTCTCATGTCCCACGAAGGTACCTTATGGCAAGCGCTTTCGAGGTATAGGCTTGGAACCGGTGGTGGGAAGTTTGACCTGCGAGGCGGAGATCGAGAACGAAAGTCGCCCAGGTCGCCCCCGGCTGTGACATTTCGCCGCGCCCCGCAGACCGGTAGGCTGATGTCACCATGAAGATCTTAATAGCGTTGGTTCTGCCGCTCTTTCTCCTTGGTTCTGCCGTTGTCTTTGCGACCGCACCTATCAAAAAAGCCTCGCACAACCGGGTCACGCAGAGCGCAACGGAACATGGTGTCTCCTCCGGTTCAGACACGTTTACTATCGCAAACCTGATTCGGTGATAGTGAATCAATCTGCGCCTGCCGTGGCTTGACGTGAACCTACGGAAAGCCGGGCGTGCCTACACTCAACCCGGATAACCTGGGGACGATAACCCGAGGTCCACTACAGAGACATTTCGTTTTTCTATAGAACGATACCGGTCAACTGCCCGTCGATCACCGGTTCCGAGTGCCGTCGAGGAACGTCATGACGCCGCATCAAGAGACCGCAAACCATGCTTTGCTGAGATTGCCGCTCCCTGTCTGTCGACCGTTCACTCGAATCAGAAATGAAATTCTTTCAAAGTAGAGCTAGGGCTGCGGGTAGTAAGAAGTGTTCGTGCGTGAACTGAGCCCTGGTTTATCCACCGTGATCTGCAACGGGCGGGTTTTCGATGTCCTGGGAGGCAGGCGCCGGATCGAAGGAAAGCACATAGTATGAATTCAGCTCCGTCATACATCGGTCGATATCGGCCACAGGTCTTTGCCGTCAGCGTAGACTCGGCCGCCGCTCTGGTACACGAGAACCGGCATGAACCCCCACAGACAAGTGAAGATATGCATGAAAAACCAAGTCCCGAACGTCAATCTCGAAATCTTCCTCAGTCTTTGGATAACAGCTCCCTCATTTCCGCGTTAACCTAAGTAGTATTCTGCGGTCAATCGGGCGATCGCGAGGCTAACCGGATGCGGACTGTTCTCCTCCTCTTCGCAATGCTCTCCCTCTCGTTGCAAGCTCAAACGCCGGCCGCTTCCAAGTCCTTTGTGGTCGCGGACGTTCACGCCAGCCCATTCACCCCCTACCCCTTTATGCACGGCAACTCCGTCCAGGGCGACCGCTATTTCCTTACCCAGGCCAACATGGCCGAGCTCATTGCCACCGCCTACGGCGTCGACGTAGCCAATGTGCAGGCAGGTCCAACCTGGCTCGAGCGCAATCACTACGACATTCGCGCGAAAGTGCCGCCCAAGACCACACCGGAGGACGTCAAGCTCATGCTGCGCGCACTCCTCGCCGATCGCTTTCACCTCGTGGTCAAAACCGCCTCCGCTCCGATGCCTACCTATATTCTCTCCGCCGGCCCTGGGAAGCCGAAGATGACAGAATCGGAAGGTTCCGGTGAAAGCTCCTGCGTCCCGCTTCCTCCGCCACCCAACCCTGCTCCGGGGGCGCCGTTCTACATCAACGTTAGCTGCAAGCATCTCACCATGCCCGCTTTCGCCGAGACGATCCACATGTTCGCCGGCGGATACCTCGATCAACCGGTGGTCGACGAAACCAAGCTGGAGGGCGCCTGGGACTTCACCCTCAAATGGTCGCCTCGCAACCAGCTTGAAAAGCAGGGCGCCGATGGCATCTCCATCTTTGCGGCCGTGGAAAAGCAGCTGGGGCTCAAGCTGGAACTCAAAACCGCCTCCCGCCCTGTCTTCCAGGTAGCAAGCGTCGACGAAACCCCGACCCCCAACGTCGCCAACATCAACGACCTGCTTCCTGAGCCGCCTCCGGCCCCCTTCGAGGTCACGGTCATCAAGCCTACCGCCCCAGGCGAGAAGGGCTACGGCCGCATCACCGGTGACCAGATCGAGACGCGTGCTATTCCGCTTCGGTTCCTGATCAACTTCGGCTGGAATCTGAACCCCGGCAATAAAGAAGCGATCGCCAACGCACCCAGTTGGCTCGATAGCCCGAAGTTCGACATCACCGCCAAGGCTGGAGCCAATGTTCGCGTGGACAAGTTTGCTTCCGGCAACCTCATAAACTACGAAGACCTGCGCAGTATGATGCGGGCCATGCTTAGCGAACGTTTTCAGATGAAGTGGCATATGGAGGACCGCCCCGTCACCGCGTACACGCTGGTAGCTGTTCACCCCAAACTGAAGCCCACCGCCGACCCCACCGAACGCACCAAATGCAAAGAAGGTCCGGGGCCGGACGGCAAGGATCCCCGCATTGCCAACCCCGTCCTGAACCGCCTCGTCACCTGCCAGAACATGACCATCGCACAGATCGGCGACGAGCTTCAGCGCCAGGCCGGCGGTTATATCTTCAACACGGTGACGGACGGTACAGACCTGAAGGGGTCCTACGATTTCACGCTTAGCTTCAGCTCCGCCGACAAGATCCAGATCACCCCCGGAGATGCCTCCAATAGCTCGGACCCCAACGGCGCACTCTCCGTCTTCGACGCCGTCAACAGGGAACTAGGGCTCAAGCTGGAGAAGACCAGACGTCCTTACCCCGTCCTGGTCATCGACCACATCGCGGAAACACCCACCGAAAACTAGAGCCATGGCTTTTCTTCCGAGGCGTCGCCATGAGGTCACCGGCATCTACGTATGGCTGGTAAAATTGCTAGTGATTTTGCAGTCGCGGTCATGCCCGTAAGCCAGCCAATCCGACCAGGCACGAGGCGAAATCGAACAGAAGATCTTTCGATCAGCGGGGATGCGCGTCATATCCTGATTATCGCCGTTCCGCCCATGAGGACCCTCGACGTGTTCGGGCCCGCGGAGGTGTTTGGAGATGCGAATTGGCTTCGTGGCGGGAATCCGGCATATAAGGTCAACATCATTTCGGCCTGCGCCGATCGCGTAGTTTCCAATCATCTCGGCACGCCTGTGCATACGGACCGGACATACCGGGAATATCGCGGCCCAATCGATACACTCCTGGTTGCCGGATGCATGGGCCCGCGCAGACTGCACTACGAACCGGGATTTCTCGACTGGCTCAGATTGCAAAGCACCCGAAGCCGGCGGTTCGGTTCCATCTGTACCGGCGCGTTTATCCTGGCCAAGGCTGGCCTCCTCGATGGACGACGCGCCACCACGCACTGGAATTGGGCTCGCGAACTTGCGGAAGACTACTCACATGTGGCCGTCGACCCCAACCCCATCTATATCCGCGACGGCAATTGCTATACTTCCGCAGGAGTGACGGCCGGCATCGATCTGTGCCTCGCATTAGTCGAAGAGGATCTTGGCAGAGCGCTGGCTCTTCGCGTTGCTCAGATGATGGTGGTGTTTTTGCGGCGTCCGGGCGGGCAATCGCAATTCAGCGCAACCCTTGAAGCGCAAACGCGCGAGAGCCGGCCTCTGGGTGACCTGCTGGCGTGGCTTCCTGACCATCTTCGACAGGATCTCTCGGTAAACTCACTGGCTGGCCATGCTGCCATGAGCCCTCGCAACTTCGCCCGATTATTTAAACAGGAGCATGGGAAAAGTCCCGCGCAGCATATCGAGGATCTCCGCCTGGAAGCAGCGCGACGCCAGTTGGAGTCAACCTCGCGCAGCACGGGGGAAATCGCGGATGCGTGCGGACTAGCCAGCGCCGAAGTGCTTCGCCGGATGTTCCGGCGGCGCCTGCAGGTCACACCTGGTCAATATCGAGCGTCCTTCGGCGCAACTCGAGGGCAATAGCTACGCCGCTCATCGTTGGCAGGAATCGTGGGTTTGTTGTCCGCTCATGCTCTTACAGCAAAAAGGGGTGAGTCGTAGAGTCGCTTTAGTGAGGTGACTATGGGCACTCTCGATTCCATGCTGGAACGCAACCAAACCTTTGCCGCTCGCCAGTCTGCTGCGGGCAAACTCATGCCCTCCCTTCCGCGAGCGCTGCCAAATGTAAAGGCAGTCATTATCGGCTGCGCCGACATGCGCGTGGATCCGGCTCATCTGCTCGGAATTGAACCTGGGGAGGCCGTCGTCATTCGCAACATTGGGGGTCGCATCACTCCGGGTTTGCTGGAGCAATTGGGTTTACTGGGAAGAATCGGTGAGGTTGCCGGTGCGATCCCTGGGGGAGGCGGAGAGTTTCACATCATCGTCCTCCAACACACCGATTGCGGGATCACGCGTCTCGCGGGCGACCCCGCCCTGCTGACGCGCTATTTTCAAATTGAGGAGGCGGAGCTCAAGAAAAAAAGGGTGACCGATCCACGTGCGGCCGTTGCCGTCGACGTTTCGTTGCTGCGGGCGATTCCGGCGTTGCCGAGAGAGTGGCTTATCTCGGGACTCGTCTATGACGTGGCCACGGGACTTGTTGAGGTTGTCGTGCCGCCGGCACTGCTCCGCGCTGCCTAAATATCAACTGCGAACGCCGCTGGTATGGGTCAGCAAACGTGATGGGCTCGCCGAAATCATAGAAACCGAGAAGTCCTACGTCGCGTCGGGATCGCTGGTTCCGTCGATGATGCCATGCCTCGCGCAACGATGGGCATGGTGCAGTGGCTCCAGCACGATTATCACTTGACTCCGTCGGAGGCGGCCCTTTTGGTAGGCAGTTCGGCCGAGCATCGTATCTCCGAGATTGCGGATCGAGATGCAGGTGTAGTCCTACAGCATGCGGAAGGACTCGCTGCGAAACATTGCAAATACAGCAAAATAGGCGCAAAACCGCTGTGTCACTCCGGCGCCGTTGTTGTGTATTGCGGCGAGGCTGGACGATTATGCTTGTTCTTTGCCGGTTTTGCCGGATGTAGTTTCTTCCGGATGGTTGAAAAAGATCTGATTGCCGTCGAGATCATCGACCACCAGAAGGCGGTAGCCCCACGAACCATCCTTGACCGGAACGCCTTTGGCCTCGAGTTCTGCGCGCAGCGCGTCCAACGCAGCGATCTGCTTTTCCGGCTCGGCGTTCAGCGAAATGAACACCAGCCCCTTGCCGATCTTGTCCGGCCACGTGTCGGCAAGGATAAGGGCGCAGCCCAGTCCGTCCACCTGGGCGACATGCGCCGTGCCGTCCTCGTCGTAGCGCCAGGGGCTGCTAAAACCGAGCCGGTCAACATAAAAACGAAGAGACGCCTCAACGTCTTTGACGTGGAAGACCGGGCGCGCGAACCAGTCTGTCATAGAGCACGCATCCTTAGCATTACAATCCCTTTCAAACATCTCGCAAGTGTCGGACAGAGTTGCTGGAGCGATTACGGATCGTAGACGCGACCGTCTATCTTGACCTTTTTGCACGAGAAGCAAAAGCGAATGTCTTTGCCCCGGACAAGTTCTGAAAGATCCAATTGCCGCCACCAGTGCAATCCGATGGGGCAAAATTGTCCCAGGATGATATTGGCTTCACACCCCCGGTGTGGCCACAGTGCCGCGACCTGTGTGGCGAGGCTGACATCGGTTGACTTGTCGCGTGGTTCAACCACAGCAAGCATGCTATAGGCGTTCCTCCACGCGAGCAACTGACTGATGGCGATTCTGCGTCACCGAACTCTGCGTTGCTTAAGACTGTTAGCGAAGAATTGCCAGAGGACCCGTCGCATCTAGGTTCGTTTGGTTGGAAGCATTTATTTCGATCCAACGGGACAATCTTTTGCAGGCGCCGTTTGACGTGGCTTGATGTTGTGGTTCATACAGAAGAAGTTCGTCGGGTCGTACTTGGTTTTTTAGAGCGAGCAGACGATTAACATGGTTATGTACGACCGCGCTGGAATTGTGCATATGCGGAGGGTCGTGGGGAATCGAGCATGGACAAACCCAAGCTATATATCTCACTGCCTGATGCGCCTTTGCCCATTGTTCTGCCGGGTGGCTGGAACATAGTCAACCAAGGCGATCCGCTGAGCGTCATTGGACCAGAATCAGATTTGAAAATGTCCTTCCTTGCACGTCCTGTAATGGGGGGTATAGACGACTTGGTTCGGGCCGCGTGGCAGGAGGTCGAGCCAGGATTCAATGTCGCCGTTCGGCAGAAAGTAGAGATGCCGACGAGGGATGGTTGGGATCGGGCAATTCAGATCGCTTATGACACGGCTGAGAGTGAGAGCCGAGTTGTGTTTGCAATCGCTCGAATGCTTGGCGGCCACGCCTATATCACCCTTATCAACGGGACCAAAGCGGGCTTCAGCCGCCGGCTGGCGCATATTGCGGAATTGAACAATGGCTGGAAGCCGACGGGGCTGAAGGAGCCGAGCCTTGCTGGTATCTCCCCAAGAAAGTTTGGCGACGATGAAGGGAAGGCGATCGGAAGTTTCGTGGACTGGGCTATGCGGTCGATCGGAATACCCGGTGCAGCCGTTGCCGTTGTTCAGGACGGCCGGACTGTTTATGCGGAAGGCTTCGGAGTGTGCAGGGCCGGGGCCGGTGAGCCAGTGAAGACGGACACCCGCTTCATGATTGGATCGTCGACCAAGCCGCTGACAACCTTTATGATGGCTCGGCTAGTGGACCTGGGGCGTTTCAGCTGGACGACACCTGTGACCCACGTGCTGTCCGGCTTCGCACTTGCTGATGAAGAGGTCACGCGACGACTGGAGATGCGACACACGGTGTGCGCGTGCACCGGCATGCCCAGGCGGGATGCCGATCTGGTCTTCCGATTCCGCGACGTTCGGCCGGAGGACCGCATCGCCGAAATGAGACAGATGAACCCGACGACCGGCTTCGGCGAGACCTTTCAATATTCAAACTATCTTGTGGCTGCAGGTGGCTACGCCGCAGCGCACAGCTATGCCCCGGATCTTCCATTGCAGGATGCCTACGAGCGCTCAATGCAGGAACTTGTCTTTGAACCCTTGGGAATGTCACAGACTTCGGTCCGCTGTATTGATTCGCCTCTCGACGCAGCGCCGCACGGCCGCAATCTCAATGGAAACTGCGTTCCCATCGATTCCGTACTCGAAAAGTTTGCCGACGCTGTAGCTCCGGCCGGATCCCTCTGGTCCAACATTCTGGACATGGCCCAATACGTAAAGTGCGAGTTGCGCAATGGATTGAACGATCGTGGAGAACAAGTTATCTCAGCGGAAAGTCTGCTGGCGCGCCGTCGATCCGCGGTGAAGATCGACGGGAAGAGCAGCTATGGACTCGGACTGTTGCTGACGGAACAACAGGGCCTGGTGCAAGTTACGCACGGAGGCAACACTCTAGGTTTTTCTGCAGACATGTTTTTCTTTCCGGAGCACGGGGTTGGCATGGTGATCCTCACAAATCTTCGCGCTGCCAATCTGTTTTTAGCTTCGGTGGGCCAAAGGCTGGTAGAGCTACTGTTCGGAGCAGAATGTAAGGCAGAAGCCATGGTGACGGCTGCGAAGAAGGCGCTCGACGATGCACTGGAAGGTATTCGCCGGCGCGTCAAGATAGAGGCTACAGCCACAACATGGATTGGCGATTTCACCGGCTACTACATCTCAGAGGAATTGGGCCCTGCGTGTATCTCGCAAATCGGTGAGGCATTCCAGATTGAGTTCGAGTCATGGTCCAGCAATCTCGGCGTAGAGGAGCAATCCAGTAAGAGCCGGCAAATTGTCCTCACGAGCCCACCCTGGCTAGGAACGATCAAACTTCAACTCACAGACAATCCGAATGTGTTGCTGCTCGACGGCGGTCAAACAAGATACGAATTCGTCCGAGTTGAGGAGAAGCATTCCTGAAGTGCCGTGAACCATAAGCCGTCCCGCACTCCGACTTGGCCTTTACTATCTCTTTCAAACTTTTCGCAAGTGTCGTACAGCGTTAGCTGGAACGGTTACGGATCGTAGGCGTAAGTATCTAGACCTTTTGCAGGAGAAGATGAGGATCCGCAAAGCGCACGGTTACTCATCGGCTTTCGTTAGGAACACGCGCTTAGCTGATTTCGAGGTTCCGAGTCTACCGTCTCCAGTCCTTCGCAATCGCGCTTACTTTTTGAGGAAGAAGGCTTTGGTTTCGTGCGCACACCGCGCAGGACCTGATCAATCAGGTCATTGCTGTACTTCTCCGTGAAGGGGGTGCATCGCGAAGCAGGAGCCGGTAGTACGCGGGGGCAACGATCGCATCTACCAGAAGCTCGGCATTCGTATCCTCGGAGAACTCACCTATTTAAACGGTCACGATGGATTCGATCCTCAAGCGTCTCCACTGAATCCGATCTGGCCGGACTTCCTCCGGTCCGTGTACATGTGGGCAACGACGAAGTGTTGCTCGACGACTCGGTGCGCTTTGCTGAAAGGCAGTCGCCGCAGGAGTGGATGCACGAAGTGGACGTGTGGGAAGGCATGGCTCATGGTTTCCTCGGGTCGGTTGGGAGCCTGGGCGCTCCAACGGAGTCACTCAATCTGATCGGCGAGTTCCTGACCGAACGGTTTGCCGGTGCCCCGATTAGCTGAAAACGGGATCCTGGCTTGTGACGGGTTCTGCAGCTAAAGCGTTCATTCATAGTTGCATTCATAATTCAGGCCCGGAATATCCCGTTACCATGGGATGGTCTCGCCTTCCCAGCGGGTGAACGTCCCTGTTGGACTGCCGGGCCCGAGGAGCGCGACGCGCACCGCCTCGCGGGCGCCCTCCTCGACCGTCTCTGTGCCGGCATAGCCGTTCAGGTTCGTTTTGGTGAAACCAGGCGAGACAGTGTTGACCCTGATGCCCTCTGCCTCCAACTCCACCGCCATGGCGACGGTGAGCGCGTTGAGTGCAGTCTTAGACGCAGGATAGACAGGGCCGAAGATCGAGCGCCAGGGCGACGCAGGGTCGGAATTTGTTGTGAGCGAGCCAACACCGCTGGAGACGTTGACGATGCGGGCATTTGGCGTTTTCCGCAAGAGCGGCAGCATCGCCTGGTAGACGGCGAGGACCCCGAACACATTGGTGTCCCACACCGCGCGCATCTCGGCGACCGACACATTGCTGGGGCGGGTGGTGGCCGCGTATTCCGCGACAGTTTGGCCGGGTAATTTACTGATATTGGAAATCGCCGCGTTTTGCATGAGCACGTCGAGGCGGCCGAACTCATTGCGGACGCGCTCTGCCGCGGCGTGGATCGACGCCTGGTCCGTCACATCGAGATGGAGCGCATAGGCGCTTGGCCCAATCTCCCTGGCCGCGGCTTTGCCACGTTCGAAGTTGCGCGACCCCACCAGCACCGTGAAGCCATGCGCCACCAATTCCTTTGCGATTTGAAGACCAATTCCTTGATTAGCTCCGGTTACCAGTGCGACGGGTTTGTCCTGCATGGATATTCTCCTTTACCCATTGGAGTATTCTGGGCAAGTAGGCGCACCATGCATTGTTGGAATGGGAGGTATGCGCCCAGAGCATGAGCAAAGTTCACTTCCGAAACGTCGATCTCAACCTCCTGATCCCGCTCAAAGCCCTGTTGCATGAGCGTAATGTGACGCGCGCGGCTCAGCGCATCCATCTCAGCCAATCCGCGATGAGCCGGGCGCTCGATCGCTTACGTTCCGAGCTGGGGGACGAGTTGCTCGTGCGCGTCGGACGGAACTACGAGTTAACTCCGCGCGGAACGGCGCTCCTGAGTGAATTGGGCCAGATTATGCCCCGATTGGCACGGTTATGGGAAGGAGAACCATTTTCTCCTGCACAAAGCGAAGCCAGGATTCGCCTGGCAATGACCGACGATGCCAGCAGTGTCGTCCTGCCCCCGCTGTCGGAAATGGTTGGACGGCTTGCGCCGGGGGTAACGCTTGAGGTCGTTCCGTGGCACGATCGAACGCACGAGGACCATTTGGCGATACATCTCATTCTGAGTCCAATGGCAGCACCTTCGACGTTTCGCTTTGAGCCTCTGTTCGAAGATAGCTTCGTTTGTGTGGCCGGCCGGAAGCTCAAACGCGGCAAAGGCGCGATCAGCATCAAGGAATATCTCAGTTTCCGTCATATCTCTATCGAGACACAGCCGAACCAGCAGAATCTGATCGATCGATCGCTTGCGGAAGCTGGATTGCGGCGGCATGTAGCCGTCCATCTTCCGTATTTCCAGGCGGCAATCAGGGTGCTCGATGCTACAGACCTGGTGCTGACAATGCCTGCCCGCATTGCCGAGCCGACGTTGTCTGCATTCCATTTCCCCAGGTTCAAAGCGCCGAAAGAAATTCCGCAGTTACGATATTCAATGGTTTGGCACCCACGCTTCGATAGCGATCTGTTACACACGTGGATCCGGAAAACAGTGCAGCAAATCTTTCAGCCTGCTGCTCAAATGGGGTTATCCGGGCAACGGGGACAGACTGTAAGTTGACCGGTGTTATAAAAGCTGGTCGGGACCACGAACAGTGGGCCGTTTCCTCAGGAGTTCCTCGCTACTGCACCGGGCAGGAGCAGTAGCGAGGAACTCTCATCTTGAGGTCAGCGTCCTGTTTGCAGCAAGGCCACATCTACCGAGCTGGTTGACTTTCCGGACGCAACCGCGGATTCCCGCTCGTGCTTCGACTGGGCAAACAGCAGCCGGGTCGAGCTTCCCGTGACTGAGATGGAGCGGAGGTAATACTTATCTCCATAGTGCGTGAACACTGCTTTTCCGTGAGAGATGGGCAGCCCAACGTTCGCCTGTTGCCAAATCATGGCCAGCGCGGCGCTGTTCGTGCCGCGAATTACCATGGTCTGCCCCCCACTGACGCTGATGTCGTATACGCCTGGGTTCAACTGCCGACCGGAAGAGACTTCGAAAGCGAAAGGCACAGTTATCCTGGCGACGAAGGACCGGTTTTGGGCCTGGGCGACCGGCGCGAGCGACGCGGCGGCAAGGACTGCGGCGAAGAGGCGTGCGGAAACTTTGGTGAAAGTGCGCATGGTATTTCTCCTTTTGGAAGGCGTTTCCATAAACGCCTTCACTGACTAAGGCGGGAAGCCGTCGTAAAAAGTGAAATCCAGCGAAAAATTATTTATTAGGCTCTGACCCGGGGTTTGCACCCGGTTGCAATTGTTCCAGCAGCCAAATTCTGGCCAATGCCCAATCGCTCTTTGCCGTACGCGAGGTGATGTCCAGTAAGGCGGCAATTTCTTCGAAGGAGAGGCCGCCAAAGTAGCGCAGCTCAGTTACCCGGGCCTGGCGCGGTTTCTCTTTTTCCAGCTTTTGCAAGAGCTCGTCGATTTGCCCTGCCAGCTCGAGCTTGCCTGGGGAGATCGCCATTTCCTCCTGCATTTCCACCCGTTGCAGGCCGCCGCCGCGCTGTTCGGCTCTGTGTGCCCGGGCATAGTCCACCAGAACCCGGCGCATGACCTGGGCGGATAAGCCGATGAAATGGGCCCGATTTTGCCAATCAATCGGTTCCCCGGCGAGACGAAGGTAGGCTTCGTTGATCAAGGCCGTTGCTTGCAGGGTGTGGTCCGGGCGTTCTCGCCGCATGTAGGAACTGGCTAGGCGGTGCAGCTCTGTGTACACCAGTGGAAGTAGTTCCTCTGCTGCCTGCGCGTCGCCGGAGCGCATGGCCTTGAGCAGTTGTGTCACCTGTCCGGATTCCATAAACCCTCCTGATATAGTTCACGCGTAGGTATTGCTCCCTTGTTGCATCGAGCTTATGACGGACCCAGGGCACTCAGCCGAGAAATTGTTCGCAGAAGCGCTGGAGTTACCTCGCGAGCAGCGAGCTGCCTTTCTGGACGAGGTATGCCGCGATCGGCCTGACCTGCGGGGAATGCTCGAGAACCTGCTCAATAAGAATGACCAGCTAGGCGGATTTCTCTCTGAGCCCGCATACGGGGCCGCAGGGGAAACAACGACCGAACCGCCTCAGCTGCGGGTAGAGATAGGGAAACGTCTTGTTGCTCGATACAAAATTGAAGCCGAGCTGGGCTCGGGCGGCATGGGTGTGGTGTACCAGGCGCACGACGAGAAGCTGGAGCGCGAAGTGGCGATCAAGGTATTGCGCACCGGACTTCCGATTGGCCAAGAGAGCCAGGCCCGATTTCGGCGAGAAGCGCTTACGCTGGCCAAGCTGAACCACGCGCATATTGCCGCCGTGCACGACGTGACCGAAGAGGAAGGCGTCGATCTGATCGTGATGGAACTGGTTCCGGGCGAGTCCATGGCTGCGAGATTGCAGCAGGGAGCGCTTCCCATCAAAGAAGCAACTTCGCTAGTACTGCAGGTGGCTGAGGCCCTGGAAGAGGCGCACGAGCAAGGGGTGATCCACCGCGATCTGAAACCAGCCAACGTGGTGATCACGGCGAAGGGACAAGTAAAGGTTCTGGATTTTGGACTGGCGCGGCTGTTGGGTGCCGTCGATGCACGGCAGACTGCGTCGGGAGAGGTGATGGGAACGCCGCTCTATATGTCGCCGGAACAGGCAGTCGGGCAGCAGGCGGATGTGCGCAGCGACCTCTGGGCGCTCGGTGTGACGTACTACGAATCGCTCGCCGGGAAGCCGCCGTTTCCAGGAGAGAACATTTTCGAGATCCTGCGGGCGGTGACCGATGCACCAGCCCGGCCGCTGCGTGAGGTTCGGCCGGACGCGCCGGTGCTCGCTGAACAGATTACTGCGCGGGCTCTCGAGAAAGATCCGGATCTACGCTACCAGCACGCTCGCGATTTTGCGGCAGATCTGCGAAGGGTGCTCCGCGATCTGGAGCCGATGCGGGCGACGACGCAAACCGGGCTTGCCGTATCCCAGAAGAAGCCACTGACAAGATGGACGCTGGTGACGGCAGTGGGCGTCTGTGTCGCACTGGTGGCCGCGTTGATCTTTTTCTTGAGGCCTGCCATTCCCGCGCCGCGCGTGATCGCCTTGAAGCAGATCACGGATGACCAAACGGAGAAACTGGTTTCCGACTTCGATTATGGCCAGCATCTTATGACCGATGGAGCCCGGCTCTACTATGAGGTGCAGGGTTCGACTAAATCCATGCTTAAGGAAGTTTCGATTGAGGGCGGCGAGGCGGAGGAGGTACGGTTTCCCTTGCAGAACCACGAGGCGATGGGAATCTACGGTTCTTCCGAACTGCTTACCCTGGGCGATCCCGTCGACCTTCAAGCCAATGCAGGTGCGGTCTGGCACATGTTGCTACCAGGTGGCCAAGTGCAAAGAATCGGAGACGCTCAGGCCAACGACGCAAGCTGGTCCTTCGACGGAGAGTCGGTGTATTGGTCGCGCGTGGGGAGAATTTCGGGGACGCGGCTGGACGGAACCGCCGCCCAGACGATCCTTACAGTCAAAGGAACAGCGGGGAACATCGCGTTTTCCCCGGATGGTGTACGTATGCGATTCTCGGTGACTCCCAGGGGCAACCATCCGAGCACGATCTGGGAGGCAGGCCCCGATGGGAGCCGCCCGCGACCGATTTTCTCCGAGCGGGAGGGAATGGGTAGTCAATGTTGCGGAATGTGGACGCCGGATGGAAGATATTACGTTTTCCAGTCCGACCGCGGTGGAACCCCGAGTTTATGGGCGATGAGAGAACGGCGGCATTGGTGGGAGAAGGTGGATACAAAGCCGACCCGGTTGACGGTGGGACCGATGAGCGCTCGTCTTCCTTTGCCGAGTCTCGATGGCAAGCGAATCTTCTTCGTTGGGACGGTGCAGCGGGGGGAACTGGAGATGTACGACACGCACGCGAAGGAATTCGCTTCTGTGCTGCCACGGCTCTCCGCGCAGGATGTTGCGTACTCTCGCGACGGATCGCACATAGCATATATCGCGGAACCGAACAGCACGCTGTGGTTAAGCCGTAAAGATGGCAGCGATCGGCATCAATTGACGTTTACCCCGATGATCGCAGCTCTGCCTGCCTGGTCGCCGGACGGGAATCAGATTGCTTTTATGGGACAGGAGCCAGGTAAAGAATGGCGCATTTATGTAATAGGCGCCGCCCCTGGGAATTTCCCCACGGCTGTCACGCAAGGAAAAGGATCGGACGCCGACGCCAGTTGGTCTGCAGACGGGAAGTCGATCGCTTATTCAGGCTTGAACGTGATGATGGATCCGACCCCGCACGCGGTGGAGATTTTGAATCTCGCCACCCGCACGACCACTGTCGTGCCCGGCTCGAGCGAGATGGTTGGAACGCGGTGGTCACCGGACGGGAAATACCTGCTCGCCATCGGAGCGCGCAACGCGATCGGGCCGTTGATGCTTTACTCTTTTCGAACGCAGCAGTGGACAAGGCTTACAGATGCGCCAGTCGCGTATCCGGCATGGTCTCACGACGGTAAATGCATCTACTACGCCGACATAAATCAGGGGAACGCGATTTACCGCCTATGCCTGCCAGACCGCAAACCAGAGCGCGTCGTCGATTTGGAGAAGTCCGGGCAAATAACGAACGGGCGCTTTGGGTCATGGTTTGGGCTAACCCCCGATGACTCCATCCTGGCGCTGCGAGATAGCGGGATTGAAGAGATTTATTCTTTGCAGATGGATTGGCGGTAGGACACATTTCACCTTTCCGTTCCAGACGGAAAAACCTCGCCGGGATCACCGAAGTTTCTGGTTCGATGACTGTTTTCCTTCGTCCGGCAAGCAGATCGGCCCGGAAAGCCACAGCCAGCAGGTAGTAATCACGCGCCGGTCACCAACGATACCCCACGGTCCCCAACGGGGAATCGTGGAGAGGGTCATCCTGCTTTAGATTCTGAGAGTAAGCAGAACTCGGGGCTTGAGGGGAAGCTTCCAGGCGGAAGTTCCAAGACCATGATCCGTGGAGAGTCGATGTCAAATCGTGTTCGCATCATGGCCCTGAACGGCGCTTCCGCGCCGGAGTTTGTGCCTGGTCCCGCTCCGTTGGGATACAGGACGACGATAGCCCTCGTGCTGCTGTCAGCCTTGGTGGCAGCAGCCGCCATTAAATTTCCTCTTCCCGCATTTGCAGCCGTAGTGCTGGCAATCGTCTTTGTTGCTGGTTGCAAGGTGCTGGGGCCCCGGCCTTTCGGCGTGTTCGGGCTCATTTTTAGCGTTCCGCTTTACTTGTCCCATCACTTCGTGTATCGGCCCAACCTGGGAGCGGCCGATGGCGTGGCGGTGTACGTGGTGGATTTCTGGGTGGTCTGGCTCATGGTCGACGCCATGATCCAACGCCAGAAGGGGACGAGAAAGCCTCTGCGTGATTTCGCAGCCTTCCTGGTTCCGGTGATATTGCTCCTGGTTACCGATTTGATCTCCTTCACGAAGTCTGGCGACCTCCAACTGAGCGCTTATGGTTTTATCGAACATTTCCGGGATGCGCTCCTGTTTCTGGTGTTGGTGTCCGCAGTGAGACAAGGCAAAAAGGAACTCAACGCCGCATCGCTTGCGATTGTCTGGGCAGTGCTTACGATCGGGGGCATCTGCGTGCTGGAAATGATTCTGCAGAAACACCTCGGCATTCATGCCTACCAGTCTGGTGAATATGATCCTCAGGTGTTTCGCTCGGCTGGTCTGACCACGCCGACCCTGGCTGCAGGTTACCTGGCTACTCTGATGCCCCTGGTCGCTATCGAGTTCTTCTTCCCCATCTCCAAAGCTCGCAAGAGACTCGCTGGTCTGTCGCTGGTACTGGGCATCGCCGGGCTTGGCTGTACCCTCTCGCGCGCTGCGGTCGGTATTCTCGCCATCGGTTTGATTCCGCTCTTTATGCTTCTCCGGCGGCAGCGGGTGATTCGCCGCGGACACATGATCGTCGGGCTTCTCTTAGTGGCGTTGATAGGCGCAGGCCTGTCTGACAAAATCACAGCGCGCGCCGACGAAGGCCGCATCGAGACGCTTGATGGAAGAACTGGGTTGCTCGGGACCGCCCTTAACATGGCGGCGGACTCTCCTGTCATCGGCCAGGGTCTGAACAATTACGAACTCAAGATGTACGGATTTATACCGAGCGATCAGCGGCAGAGCTTTGAATATCTCGTTCACAACAAGTATTTACTGACGCTCGCGGAAACCGGACCCCTGGGACTTGCCGCCCTTTTGATCCTGCTTGTGGTCGGCAGCCGCCGGGCTTTTCTCCTGGCAAGACGCGGCCTGCCCATGGGCACCGCCTTACTCTGCTCGATGATCGTTATTGCCCTGCATATGAACGTTGAGAGCTACACGGCAGGCCCCATTCTGCTGAATGTTTGGATCTTGCTGGCCCTCATTGCCGGGTTCTGGAGCAGCGAGCAAGCAACTGAGCAGATGCGCCCAGCCGAATAAAGGTTCTCCACCTGTCCAGGCATTCACTCTTACCAGCAAATAGGTCTTGATGTGCTCGAAGCTGTAACGCTTCGCGGGCATCGCGCACTATCCATGAGATCGGACACTTAGGATCTTGGAGTAGTGCATGAAATTGGGCCCCGGCCGCGGCCATCGCCAACAAAGAGTTGATTTTGGTGAGTATCTGAATGGACTGTACGGCTACGCATTGGCGCTCTCGCGCAATCGTGCCAGGGCTGAGGACCTGGTCCATGAAACATGCGTGCATGCTCTTCGGGACATGGGCAGAGTGCATGCCGTTGGGAGTGTGAAGAGCCGGCTGTTTACGATCTTGCGCAATCTTTGGCTGAACCATCCGGAGCGCCTGACCGCCCCGGATACGGTCCCGTTCGATGCCGATGGAGATCGTGCGAATGAGCGGGCCGCCGAGCCCCAGCGTCCTCTGACTGGATACGCAAACAGGGTCAAGCCAGAGCATGTGCGGACGGCAATCAACCAACTTCCCATCGAGTTCCGCGAAATCATTATCCTGCGTGAATTCGAAAACCTTTCCTACCAGGAGCTCGCCGCACTCCTGGGCTGCCCGCCCAGCACGCTCATGTCGCGGCTGGCGAGAGCACGCCGTCGGCTCCGAGACCTGCTTTCGACTGGCCTAATGCCCGGACCAAGCGAGCTCAAATAGGCGGAAGGGATGCTCCTCGTCAGCTTTCCGGCCACGAACTACAGCTGAATTCAAGATGTCACCAGATGCTGTCCTCACCGCGGTGTCGCCGCAGCGGTGGCCTTTTGGTGTGGTGAGGGGGCATCGCGCAGGCTGAAGCTTGCGATCGTGGCTGGATTCGACTTCGGACGCACCTGGAGGGTACCAAGAGCTTCGGTCGCCGCAGGAGTCTGGTCGTGGAGTCGGAACACGAGGATCCCCGGCCGGACCTCCTTGGCAGAAAGCAGGGTGAAGCCGCCGGTTTCTCGCCGGAGTTCCATTTGTGCCGCAGTTGGGGAGGCGAGACCCGCAGTGGGCAAAGCATTTGCCAGCCCTGGGTAGCTGGCCTGATTGAACGCAGCCAGCCAGTCGTAAAGGAGATGGCCGGCGGGGCTGTTCGGAATATAGCCCACCTGTTCACCGGACCGCGGAAGGTGAATCAGAATGGTGGGGTGAACAGGGCTGGCGTGGTCTCCGGGGCGCGCAGGTTCGGGAGCCTCAGAGGGATCGCCGAGGACCACAGTGTCAATCTGGTTCGGATCGTCATCGTCCTTCGGACCTGCGGCTGAGGAGGGCCCGGCGAAACCGCTGGCCGAACGATCAGCGCCGGAGGCCCCAGAGCTGAGATGTACATGTCCCGCATGCCCCAGGGCATAGAGGACCGAGCACAGGGCGAAAACCGCCGCCACGATGGCCATCAGAATGGCTCCGGCGCTCAGCGGCTGGCGGCCGGTGATGTAAAAACTGGGCGCGGGTGGTGAGGGAAGTTGACCGGCCCGCGGCTGCCGCGGAGGTAAATACCTCTCTGATTTTCCCGGCGCAAGCCGAGTCGGGGGAGTTTCCGCGAGATTAGGCACACTGATAGTTTAGATGCCGTGCCAAAATGCACCATCATACGGTAGCGGGATCGGCAACAGAGGCTTGCGACAGGCCCCTCAGGAGCGATCCAGAATGTCAAATGATTGCCCAACGGACCGCTGAAACATCGATTTTGTATCAGAAGACAGTTTAATGTTGTGCCGTAAGTGATTGAACATAAATTAGTTGCGGAAGGCCGGATTCGTTTGGGGAATCGGGGTTTTTCAGCGCCCTGGTAGCCGATCGCAAGTGCATTGACGTTTCTATCCCCGAAATGTCCGTTCAGCTTTCGCTAGACGGGTCAGATCTGGTGGCAGTTAGAACTCGATTCTTCCCTGAAATGCGATCATGCGTGGCGAGCTGTCTCCGCCGAGTCCAACACCCAGGAGCCCCGTTGGGGGTGAGATTGTACTTTCGAGCGTGCCGAAGCGGGCTGGAATCGTACCGCCTGGAACACCGGCTTCCACCTCGCTGGGCAATGCAAAGTTGGGATGGTTAAAGGCGTTGAACATCTGACAATCCAGGCGAAGCGTGATGCCTTCGCGAATGGGAATTGTTTTGGTGATGTAAATGTCCGAGTTGGCGTAATGCGGTCCGCGGACAGAATTGCGACCGGATGCACCGAACTGGCAGTTGGTTATGGAATCGCCTCCCGTGCAGCCTCCGGTGGCCGGATCGACGACCGAGACAAACGCATTGGGATTGAGCCATTGCTTTGTTCCAGCCACAGTTACACCTGCGGCCGGAGTCCTGGTGTAAACGGGGACGCCGGCTACGCGATTCGCATAGGCCGGCGCGTTGAACTGGATAGTGCTCGCCCCATTCGCCTGAAAAACACCATTGCCATTCGCGATATAAGGCTGGCTGAGCACGCTGAAAGGAAGCCCGGAGTGAAGGATTGCTGTCTCGGAGAAAGACCATCCGCCGAAGATCTGCCGCGAGATTGCGTGACTCGAGTGGAAAGGCACCTGATAAAGCCCGAAAGCGGAAACGTTGTGTCGAACGTCATAGTCGCAGCTCGCGTATTGCCGGGGGAGTTCTCCGGGCAGAGGCGACATGAGTCCCTGGGTTGAGAATGCAAGGAGTCCACCGTTCGAGACCTCATCGAGGCAGTGGCTGAAGGTGTAGTTCCCCCGGAGCGTGAGGCCATGCCACTGTTGTGTGTAGGTCGTCTGCAATCCGGCGTAGTTGCTGTTGGCGTCGGTACGGAACTCGGTGACATTGCCGAAGCGTTGATCCAGCGGCTGGTTATAGGAGAACGGCGCAAAACATCCGTCACAGACGGTTTGGTAGCCGTTGAGCTGTACCTGAAAGGGCTCATGCAGGCCACGGGTGCCGACGAAGTCGGTACGCAGGCTGCCGCGTGCGCCTATTTGCTGCTCAATACCGAGGTTGTACTGGTAGTAGTAGGGTGTTTTGAGGCGACCGCTGGGAAATGTGTTGAGGCTGACAGCCAGCGGGCAGGTAGGGGCGCCGGATGCAATACCCACGCAAGGATTACCGCCGGTGCGGTACGCGCTCTGAAAGGCCCGCTCGGCGCTTGCGGCCGCGTCGACGGCACTGTTCGCAACCCCAGGCGCGATCCCGAGGCCGCCAACCTGCCCGCCGATGCCGCCGACAAACGTCGGATCGTTCGGCGCGTTCATGGCAGCCAGGTCTGCAATCTGCATGGGAATGATGTCGCTAAAGACACCAAAGCCCCCGTGCACCGCAGTGTGTGGCAGCAGTCTATATCCGAACGAAACTCGCGGCTGGTAGATGAAAAGCGGGGTCGCCGCAAAAAGAGAGTGCACGTTACCGAGCACCACCCGATTCAGTGGCTGTGTCGCCACATGGGAAGCGTCGAGAAACGAACCTGCCATCCTCGAGAAGAGATCGCGCTCGCTGGTGATGTTCGTGTTCCACGTCACGCGTGTGCCATAGGTGAATGTGAGTTTTGCTGACGGTCTATAGGTGTCCATTGCGTAGTACTCAAGATTGCCTTCGGACACTCTTTCTTTTAGAGCGACGGGGAAACTCTGACTCGCCGTGTACGCTGCGCCGTACGTGAATTGCGCCAGGTCGTTGTATGTCACCGTCGGCACGGTGCCCTCACCGAGATCGTAGTTACTGACGTCGAGCCGGCGGGTGTTGACACCGAATTTCCAGGTGTGCTGCCCGTGGGTCCATGTGAGGTTGTCGTTAATTTGCCACTGCGTTACTTTCCGCCCCTGCGGGTATGTATTGTTATTGCCGCCGATGGTTGTGAAGGGCACACTGTCGCTGCCCGAGGCCAGGACGATAGGAAATGCCTGTTGGACCTGGGAGTAGTTATTCGGCTCGAAGATGCTCGAGTACCAGCTGGCGCCTGGGTTGAACTGATTCACCAGAGATGGGCTGAACACGTGCGTGTAACCGGCCACAAGTGTGCGCTGCGGCTGCGGGGAGTAGGAGTTAAAGATCGGGTTGATCGGGTCGGTGTACGCTGCCTGCAGGCCCGTGTCCTGCTGAAAGCGATACCATACGCTGTCCTTCGCGTTGATGGTCTGATCGATCTTCACCACCACCAGATTTTCGCTGTCGCTGTTGTTGAGCGATGCCTGCCTTTGCGTGGCACAGCCAAGGCCGCCTGCGCTCAGGAGGCAGCCGACGATCGGCACCGGCGATCCGCCAGCCTGTGGCAGCAAAGAGAACATCTTTTGGTAAAACGGAATCTCCCCGGGTTGTGGGGGAAGCGTCGCGCCAGTGACAGGGTCGTTTCCACCAACGGCGAGCTGTCCGAGAACGTACTGCTGATAGGCGGGAGTCGGCAGCGTTATTTGCGAGACCAGCGGCAGCGCAATCCGGATGCCTTCATAGTGGCCGAAGAAAAAGAGTTTGTTCCTACGGATTGGACCGCCGACACTGACTCCGAATTCATTGACTGTGGAGCGTGGCTTGCGCGCGATTTGGTTCGCCGTGTCGTTGGCATGGAGGAAATAGTCCTCTGCGTTGAACAGCGACCCGTTCCATATCTCGTAAAGGTCTCCATGAAACTTATTGCTGCCGGATTTGGTGAAGTAGTTGACCTGTGCGACAGCATAGCGTCCCTGGTCCACAGCGAAGGAATTCGTGTTTACCGTAGCTTCCTGAACCGCATCCAGCCCGATAACCAGATTTGTGGAAAGACCGATGTTCAGGCCGAGCCAGGGATCGTTCGTATCGTAGCCATCGAGAATATAACCGTTTGAAGTTGCCGGCAGCCCGTTAAACTCAACGTTGCCGTAGCCTCCTGCTGCCTTGGCATCATTCGATGAGCCGGCGGTGTTCATCAATGCGCCTTGCGCGAATTGCGCCAGATAGGTGAGGTCTTGTCCCGGATTAGGCAGTTTCTTGATGGTGTCCGCTTCAATGGTCGTCGTCGTGTTCGGGTTGTCAAGACTCAACAACCCCTGCCGTGCTGTTACCACGATGCTTTCATTCTTCGATTGAACCTGGAGCGAGAAGTCCAGCGAAACGGTTCGGCCAACCCCTACGGGGGTGGGCTTGGATTGAGAAATCGCGAAGCCGTCGGCTGCGACCGTCACCTGGTAAGTGCCGGGATTGATCTGGGAGAAGAGAAAGTGTCCCGCCGCGTCAGTCTCGCTGACGCGCGTTGCTTTGGTGCTGGTGTTGGTCAGAGTAACGGTCGCGCGAGGCACGGCCGCCCCGCTGGAGTCAGTCGCCTCCCCGGAGACGGCGCTGCTGGTTCCGCTCTGCGCGAGGACCAGGCCGGGGTTAACTATGGTTAACACCACCCAAAGGCCAAAGCTGGACTTCCATGCTCGACTGGTTCGCACATGATCCTCTGAACGGTTTGTTGGGGATTGTTGTCCGCGGGAGTGCGCAATGGGGCCCCGCAGTCTATTTAGCCTCGCCTAAATGTATTAGGTACGCCTAAAATTAATCGATGTCAAATCCCGAGATGGGGAGCGCATGACCACACGCCGCGTCAATCTGAATACGGAATCCGTGGACAACTATCTGAAGGCGATCTTTACCCTCGGAGGGCCGGAGGAGGAACGCGTCACCAGCACCGCCCTGGCAGAGCGGCTCGGGGTCGCTCCCGCATCCATCACCAACATGTTGCAGAAACTGGCGGCGGCGCCTATGCCGTTAGTGGAGTACGAATCCCGCCGCGGTGTGCGGCTATCGGGAGCGGGCCGCCGCCGGGCACTGGAAATCCTCCGCCACCATCGCCTCCTGGAGACCTTCCTGTACGAGATCCTGAGCTACCCGATCGAAGAAGTTCATGACGAGGCGGAGCGACTGGAACATTTCATCTCCGAACGCTTTGAAGAACGCATCGACGCGAAACTGGGTCGCCCTAAGTTCGACCCGCACGGACACTGCATTCCCGCTCTTGATGGAAAGATGTCCAAGCACGTATCTCACTCGCTGTCAGGGGTCGAGACAGACGGAAATTTCGTGGTGGACAGCGTTTCAGACCGGGATGCCACCCTGCTCAAGCGGCTGAAAGCTCATGGCATCACTCCCGGCGCTCGTTTACAAGTCACGAAATCAGCTCAGGAAGAAGTTGTGCTCAGGGCGGGCACCGGATCGAAGCCCCTGCGCCTTCCGTCCTCTGCTGCCGGTGCGGTACAAATCCGGTCTACAGATTGAGTCGGGAGGAGGAACTAAGTGCGATCAGCCGACTTCCCATGTTTCTGGAACCGCAAGGTGCCATAATACTCGAGTGAGACATAACCCGACTAAGGCAGAAATCCGGGAGCACTTCTGGTCTCTCGTGGAAAAGAACGGACCTCGCCCCGATCCAGCGACAGGCGTGAAGTCAAAGTGCTGGGTTTGGCAGGGCTCCGTCACCGATCAAGGCTATGGCCGCTTCAAAGCTGCCGGCAAAACATACCAGGTTTCGCGCTACGCCTGGCGACAACAGGGCAAAGCCGATCCCGGCAAGCGAACCGTCTCGGCCCGGTGCTTGAACAAGCTATGCGTCCGGCATCTGTACACCCGAACCCGGACCGACATCATGGCCTCTGTGCCACGTCTGCAGATTGCAGGCGAGGATTCGCACCTGGCTCGCCTTTCCGCCAAGCAAGTGCTGCTTATACGTAAGCTCTACGCCAAGGGCAACGTTACCCAGGCAGAACTTGCTAAGCGGTTTGACTTGTCCACCGGGCACGTAAAAAAGATTTTGTCCCGGCGTTCCTGGAAACACATCTAGCGGCACAGGGAAGGGAAGCACCTGAAGCGGCGCGCATCCCTTCTTGAGGCGCTTTGATGATGGGCTCACGCCTGGGTATAACGCATATTTCGCAGGTCGGTGAGCAGGTCAGGGCCGGTTGGGTTCCAGCCCAGCTGTTCCCGGGTCCGCGCGCTCGAAACCACAGAGTCTCTGCCCGCGAAGAACCCGAAGAAGCCGAAATGCTCCTCGGCCTGTTCCGGTGAGATGGAGAGTAAGGGCACGTTCAACCCGCGGCCAATGGCGGTAGCAATGTCTTTGAGCCGAACCCCTTCTTCGGCAACGGCGTGATATCGGGCGCCCGCGGCGCCTTTTTCGAGAGCAAGCCGGTAAAGACGCGCGGCGTCGACCACATGCGCGGCCGGCCAGCGATTGTGTCCATCGCCGATGTACGCGGAAACCCTCTTCGCCCGTGCCACGGCGATGAGCGCGGTGACGAGGCCCTGCTTTGCTGTGTCGTGCACCTGCGGGAGGCGCATCACCGCGGCGTTCACCCCACGTTCTAAGAGTGCGAGCGCTGTCGTTTCCGATGAGCGTGGATACCTGGCGGAAGGCGTCAACGGCGGATCGTCTTCCGTGGCGGGTCGCGCTTGGGCAACTCCAACGCCGGAGCTGACGATAAAGGGACGGTTCGAACCCTGGAGCACGGCGCCAATGGCCTCGATCGCGCGTTTGTCGAACTCGCAGCTTTCCACGAATTTCGTCCAGTCATGCCGGAAAGCAACGTGAAGAACGGCATCGGATGCGGCCGCTCCGCTGCGCAGGCTCTCCGTATCTTCCAGATCGCCTCGCTGTACCTGGGCCCCGGCGGCGGCCAATGACTCGGCGCCCGCATCGCTGCGCGCAAGGCCCAGCACCTGGTGGCCTGCGTTGATGAGTTCCGGGACAATCCGGGAACCGATGAACCCTGTTGCACCAGTGACGAAAACACGCATGGGAATCTCCTTGTACTCCTGATAATCAGAATCGGCGAGCGGGCACCGCCGCACTTAAACGGAGACAGCCTCCGAATAAAGTAGATAATCGGAGACAGTCTCCGGTTGCAGAAGTTTTTTCAAGGTCCCAGGGTCTCCTTTCAGCCGAGCGGTCACTCTGAGGCAGCAGCGCGCTGCCTTCCCCGGTAGCGGCGTGCCTTCATGCGGTTGCCACAGAGTTTCATGTCACACCACCGGCGCCCCCTGTTTTTGCTTCCGTCCAGAAACAGCCAACGGCATTCGGGATTCGAACAAGCGCTTAGTTTGTGGATCTCCTCGGAGGTCAGCAGGTCCAGGGCAGACGATATCAATCTTCGGAACGGCATTTCCGCTGCGTTCGCAGGACCTTTCTTCGATCTCCACTGAAAGCGAGAATCGGACCAAGAAAGGTCTTCTGCTTTTCGTGCGGCCCGCGCGAAAGCGGACAAAACTGCCACATGCTCGCTCTGAGGAACCTTGCCATCCGCAATGGCGTAAAGAATGGACGCCAGGCATTCGCGCAGTCTCGTCGTAGTCGCCAAAATCCTCTTTTTTCCGGCGGGATCGCTTGATGCGACCGTTCGAATTTCTGCTGGCTTCATGAGGCCGCTCTGTCGAGCGAAACGCAGAAGGTCCGCGTAGTCATTCAGAAGTTCCTCGGATCCGGACGGCCGGAATCTCCAGTCCAGAGTGTTGACAAAGTCCAGCACCGGATGGCCGGCAACCAGCTGGAAGTGCGCTGACTCGCGCTTCACCTCAATTCCCATGACCACTATGCTAAAGGACTCCGCTTGTGCCGTAACTGGTAAAAGTGGTTATGATGGTGACGGAGGATCGTCTTGCAGCAGAATCAATCGTCACCTCGCTCACCCTATGAATCACTGCTCAACCAGGCCTGCGCCAGCGCACAGGAGTATCTTGCTTTGATTCATGACCGGCATGTGGGCGTGACACCCCATGCGATGAAGGCCATGCTCGCCCTCGGAGGAGCGATGCCGGTCACCGGCGAATCGGCCGACCGCGTTTTGAAAAGTCTGCATGAGGCTGGTTCTCCGGCGACGATGGCCACCATGGGCGGCCGATTCTTCGGCGGTGTGATCGGTGGATCGCTCCCGATTACGGTGGCGGCTCACTGGCTTGCGGATGCCTGGGACCAGAATGCCTGCCTTTATGAGATTTCCCCCATCTCCGCTTATCTGGAAGAAGTCGTTCTTTCCTGGCTGCTCGATCTCTTCGATCTGCCTGGGTCAGCCGGGGGAGCCTTAGTGACAGGCACACAAATGGCCGATGTGACAGCATTGGCTGCTGCCAGAACTTTTCTTCTTGCGAACATGGGGTGGGATGTAGAGCGTGATGGCTTGTTTGGGGCGCCGCCGATCAGCGTCGTGGTGGGCGATGAGGTACATGCCACCATGCTGAAAGCGCTCGCTCTGCTTGGCTTCGGCCGCGATCGAGTCATTCGCGTTCCGGTGGACTCGCAGGGCCGCATGTTGCCGTCGGGCATCCCTAAACTTCAGGGACCTGCCATCATCTGCGCACAGTTGGGGAACGTCAACACCGGCGCGTGCGACCCGATGAGCGCTATATGTGACATCGCGCAAAGTGCAGGCGCATGGGTCCACGTGGATGGAGCCTTCGGGCTTTGGGCGGCAACTGCTCCTACTCGCCGCCACCTGGTCGAGGGCCTGACGCGTGCAGACTCGTGGGCAACCGACGGGCACAAGTGGCTCAACACCCCCCAGGATTGTGGCATCGCCATTGTGCGCAATCGGGAAGCACTGCGGCGCTCGATGGCGATCTCCGCAGCTTATTACGGCCCGCTTTCAAAACGTGAACCGATGCAGTGGTGTCCGGACTCTTCACGCCGGGCCCGCGCGGTTGAGCTTTGGGCGGCGTTGCGCTTTCTGGGAAAAAACGGCGTGGGGGAACTGGTAGAACGGACCTGCCGGCACGCGAGCCAGTTTGCGAAGAATCTGTCCAACGGTGGCTTCGAGGTCCTGAACGAGGTGGAACTGAATCAGGTTCTCGTCGCCTTCGGAACCGACGAGGAAATGGAGCGAGTGATTCAGGCCATTCAGCAAGACGGTACATGCTGGTGTGGAGGAACCCTCTGGAAAGGACGCCGAGCCATGCGCATCAGCGTCTCCTCGTGGGCCACCTCGTCCGAGGACGTGGATTGCAGCACCGACGCGATCCGGCGCATCGCTGAGGGGGTCATGGTCGGGACGCGAGCACGTCTCAATGCGAGCGAACCTCGAGCAAAGTAATTTCGAACGCTCTTCCGTTTGGAGTGGTGCGTGAGGTCTCCTGCCGGCCGTCAAACTCGCTCCAAAATCTCTCATCGACTGATATTCGACAACCACAGGCTGCCGATCAGGGCGTATTGGGCGGAGCCGCCGTACCGTCGGACCAGTTATCCGTCAGGACGAACAGAATGGTTACATGTTCTTGCGGATCATTTGCCACCATGACAGGCGAGGTAGGATCATCCGCCGCCCAGCTCTTCGTCATGTCACCGGGGGAGTAAAACATCGTGTGCGGGCGCCAACTCTTACCCTGGTCGTTCAAGTACTGCTGGCTCGACATCATGTATGCCATTGCACCAGGCTCCAACACGGGCAGTTCTTTGTTATCCAGCGCCGTCGCAATAGCCTGCGCGATTTCAGGCTTCGATTTTCCTGCCAGGACAAGTCTGGTCTTCATCAGATAAATCGGCGCAAAGCTCCTGGCGGCTTGCGCGTTGAAGCAATGGGGCGCGCGCATCTTCGGATTCCAGAACTCTGCTTGATCCGTGCCTTGCCCCCACGACCTCTCCACGATGCAGAGAAAACCATTCGTGCCCTTCACCGCGGTTTTGTATCCCTCAGGTCCCAGCACCATGACTTCGGCTTGATCGGAAATAGAACTCGGTGCAGCACTGCGAGCCAGCGCGATTTCGGACTTCTGGTCAAGTATCAGGTACTGATCCAGGGGAGCCATCGCCGGATAAGCTGTTTTTCCAGCTTGGGCGACTGCTTGTCCGCATGCGTAAGTTAAGAGAATCTGAACAGCAAAAGCCAAAGCGATGGTTTTGAGGTGAAACTTCCGCATCCCATCCTCCCAATCCGCGCATTACGCGCCGGTAAGCATCGACCGCCGCTCGATTCGCAGATTGTAAATACGGCAGAATGGGCGGCGTCAAGCCGCTATCGCGCAACTCAAGCTTCGATCATTCCGAGCTCCTCAACTGCCCGTAGCAAGTTAGGCAGGAATGAACAACAAGGTAGAGGCCACAAAAACATTTTACGCACCAAGGAAAAGGTTTCCCTCACAAAGCGCCTGCCGGGCAGGGGCAGCGGACGCCGCCGCTGCCCAGCCCTCATCAGGCAGGGAGTAACTCGACATCTTGACGAGAAACTCCACCGGTTCCCACCGACTGTTCGATGATCTCGGCGGCTGCGTCCAACCCACGAGTCTTTGCGATCACCTCGCGGAACTGCCGCGCTCGCATGCGGTACCCCGGATCTGTGGCGACGCGCTGAACCAGTGCCAAAAGGTGGTCCGCCGTAAGCTCGCCGACTGCGACAAATTCGCCCACGCCATGGTGGGCGATCCGGGCAGCCACGCCGGGTTGGTCATATCCGATCGGAATCGCCACCAAAGGCACCCCTTGCGCCAGCGATTCCAGCGTTGTATTCAGCCCGGCATGGGTGATGCACAGCGTTGCTCGCTTCAACAATTCAATTTGCGGCGCCGCGCTGACGACAATCACATTCCGTGGAATCGCACCCAGGACGTCCGGGTTGATGTTTTTGCCGACCGAAAGCACGGTTTGAAACTCAGGAAATTTCCCTACCGCATCCAGAATGATGCGGTACACGTACTCGAGGCCGTTCACAATGGTTCCCAGGGAAGCATAGACCAATGGCTTGCCCGTCAGCCTCTCCCATGGGAAGGGGGCTTCCAGCCGCCCGCGGTCATCGTGGAAAGGACCAGCGTAATGGAACGAGGGTGGCCAATTCGGGTTGGGAAAGTCAAATTCCTTCGGCGACTGCGTGATCGCGGCCAACTTCGAGATGGTTGCTGTGGGATCGTTCCAGTCGATCTGCAGTCCAACCTTTTCCGCGTAAGGCTGGGCGATGGCCGCCAGCGGGCCCAGGATCTCGCCGCATTTCTGCAATGCTTCGAGGTTCTTCTGCATTGCCTCCGCCGTTGTTTCATAGGGAAAGCCGAACAGAGCAGGCGGCGTGGCGCCGGAGAAGTCAAGATGATGGGCGGTCCAGACGTGCACAAAAGGAATTCCCATGTGCATTGGCACAAGCGAAAGATGAAAGTAGGTGGCGTCCACTACCAGCAATTCCACGCCGGTCTGTGTGATCTTCTCCGGCAAATGCTTGAGCGCGGCCTCCAGCAGCGCGGGCATCACCTGCTGGCACGTGTACTGCACTACCTCAAACCCCTGCAGCCTGGAGATTCCAGCGAAATCTTTCGCGATGGACCCCTCCGGATACTCACTTTCGCAGAAGGGTACAAACCTCAGATTGGCTGCACGAATGGTGGGTTCCGTTTCCACGAAACCGATAAAGACCACCTCATGTCCGCGTGCTTGCATCCTGCGCGCAAGGGCGGTCATCGGATTAAGGTGCCCAGACGCGGGCAAGCTGACAAATCCAATTTTCATAGCTACGACCCCTTCTCTCCCTGTGAAAAGCAATTCGGCGGAAACAATCTTTCCTCGTGCTCGGGTCATTGATTCCCGCCTGCATGAGAAACACTCGGGGGCGTCCTTTATTCCCAGACCTACTGTGAGGCGGTTTCCGCGCCGCGAGGACCATTTCGCATAACCGATCACTTCCGGGAAGCGTGGCCTTCGGGCTCATCCGTAATAGCCGCGCATTTGCACCCTGCACCCCTGTGCTCGTGGCACACTTGCGAGTAGTCCCAGGCCTTGGTTTTGCTGGAGGATGTCGATTGTCGGAAAAAGCCGCTCTGACCGATTGCCGTACTGAGCAATCGAAGTTCTATGAGTGACTTGCCTGTTGGGAACAATTAGGACGGAGTGATGCCCATCATGGCGAGCATGCTTATCCTCGGAGAATCTGGATTGCGAGCCAGACTTTCAGCGCGCGAAGGCCACGAGAGTTTTGAAGCCCCAGATAAGGCGGTGATCATCCCCACCCCGCTGTTCTATTCGCGCCCCATCGACGAGAGCGTCCAGGCTGTTCCGCGATTGCCGAAGAGCGCGATCACTGAGCGATCCGGTCGGTCCAATGCCTCAAAGCGATGACCTCCCGCCTATTCAGAAGTTGTTGAGAGGGATGCCCAGAGGTCAGGCGTCAAACGGTCTTTCCAAGGCCGTCGACCTACTGGTGGCGCGACAGGCTGGGAGGTCGAGACTTTGGGCTATCCGGACAAGACCTTACCAGATGACCGATAAGGCTATCGCTTCGGTCGCCGCCGTCGAGAGCAACTTGGGGTCCACATCCATCAATAGACATCGCGGTGGTAGCGATGCTGGTCTTTGAGAGCCCCCAGGTATTCTTCCGCAGCCTGTGCGGACATGGCTCCCTGTTCCTGCGCGATGCGGCAGAGAGTACCGTGTACATCCTTGGCCATGCGCGACGCATCCCCGCAAACGTAAACGCTTGCGCCGTCCTGTAGCCAACTCCAGAACGGTGCAGCTTCTTCCAGCATCCGGTCCTGGACATAGACCTTTCGGCCGTGATCGCGCGAGAATGCCGTGTCCAGGCGGGTCAGATGATGGTTTGCGTGCATCGATTCGAGTTCTTCGCGATATAAATAATCGGTTGCCGACGAGCGCTCTCCAAAGAACAGCCAGTTCTTGCCCTTGTGCCCCAGGGCCCGCCGCTCGTGCAGGAATCCGCGAAATGGGGCAATCCCGGTGCCGGGACCGATCATGATGATGGGCGCTTCAGGGTTCGATGGCAGTTTGAATTTCTTGTTGGGCTGAATGTAAATGGGGAGCTGGTCGGCAAGGGAAGTCCGGTCAGCAAAGAAGGTGGAGCATACGCCGCCGCGATCGCGATTGTGGGCGGTGAATCGTACCACCGCGACCGTTGTATGAATCTGCCCGGCGTGTGCTGCGGGACTGGACGAAATCGAATAAAGTCTTGGCGAGAGCTTGGGCAGCAGCGCGACCAGCTCGGTGCCATCGTCCATCACTCCGGGGTATTCGATAACCAGGTCGATGAGACTGCGATCATAAACGTAAGCATCCAGAGCCGCCTGGTTCTGCGGCTCGAGCAGTTTCAACAGAGATGCGCAACTGCCACGCTCCGCATATACCCGAACCATCTTGCGATTCAGGCGCGTAATTTGACGTTCATGAGCGAGTGCATCGTGGAGTGTGGTGGTACCCCCCTTTACCCCTGGAACCCGCTCATTGCCATTGAAACCTAGGGTTTGCAGGATCTCTGCGACCAGGTTCAGGTCATTGGTGGGGATGACGCCGCAGGCATCGCCCACTTCATAGTGGAGTCCGGTACCTTCGATGGAGAACGCAACATGCAGTGTGGACTTGGTTGACGTTATATGGGTCAGAGATCTCTTATCGATGACCGGAGCCAACAACGGGGAATCGCGGGTAATTGCTTTGGCTGCGGGTTCTGCAACCGTGGCTAAGTTCGCCGGCTGCTCAGAACTTGACTCCTTGGCCTCGGGCGGCGTCTTTCGCGAGGCAAGGGGAGTGTTCTCAGCCAGGCGCGCGATGATCGCCCCCTTCCACTGCGCGAATGGTTCGTCCACATCCACGTCGCAGTCGACGCAGTCCGCAAGCCGGTTCGCGCCCAAAGCGGCGAGTTTCGCATCGAGATCCTTGCCGAATTTGCAGAAATGCTCGTAATGCCGGTCGCCAAGCGCAAAGACGGCATAGGAGAGCTTATCCATGCACGGGAAGTGCTCCAGGCACAGTTGTTCGTAAAACGGCTGCACCTCATCGGGAGCGTCCCCATCGCCATAGGTACTGGCCAGAATCAATGCGCAGGACTCGGCCGCGAGAGCAGCCGGTGTGTATCCAACGAGTGTGGAAACTGCCGGTGTATGTCCCTGGGCCTTCAATTCCTTTGCCAGCTTACGGGCCAAACCCTCCGCGGTTCCCGATTGGGATGCATACAGCACCGCGATGCGTCGCGATGGCTTTGCTTGGGTTGCCGCCTGCGGAGCATTGGAAAACAATCCGGCGAGCAGTCCATTCAACCAGGCCCGCTGCTCGGGCGTGAACGGAGCATTCTCAGGGATGTAGGGAATTGCAGGACTCATGGTGATACCGGCTCCTTGTGAGCGAGAAACGATTGCAGCTGCTCGATACCGTGCCTGCGGCTGAACTCGAGGAAAGATTCGTCCTCCCTGCGTCGCGCGTCGAACGCAGCGAAAAGGCTCTCCAGTAGCGGAGGAAGTTCACTGTAGGCGACAGACGGGATCAGCTCGCGCGCCAGGCCACGATCCTGGTCTGACCCGCCGCCGATGACTACCTGATAGCCCTCGCCGCCGCCGACTTTGGTCCCCAGTAATCCGATGTCGCCGACGTAATGCTGCGCGCAGGAGTGCGGACAGCCGGTCACATGGAGATTTACAGGTTGGTCGATCCTGAATCGCGTATCCAGCAGGTTCGCAAGCTGCACGGCGTGGGTCTTGGTATCTGTGGCGGAGTAGCGGCAGCCGGTGTTTCCCGTGCAAGCCACCGTTCCACGCAAGACGGCGCCGGCCGTACAGTCCAGACCTGCAGAGCGAAGGCTCGCAACGGCGAGACCGATGCGTTCCGAAGGAATATTGGGCAGAATGAGATTCTGCCAGACCGTCAGGCGCAGTTCGCCGCTTCCAAACTGCTCCGCAATGTCAGCCAGTGCACGCATTTGGGGAACAGGGAGCCGTCCAACCGGAACGGACACACCGATGTAATGCATATCCGGCTGCGTTTGCGGGTGGACCCCAATGTGACCCGCCCGGTCGACGGCGTTGCGCGGCTCGCAGTCCTCCGTGGGCATGCGAAGTAAAGAAAACGCGAGACGCTTCGCGGTCTCCTCGACAAACCGCTCGACACCCCACTGGTCCACCAGGTATTTGAGCCGCGCTTTCTTTCGGTCGGTCCGGTCACCGTGATCGGCAAAGACCCGGATCATAGCCGCGGCGACAGCAACAGCCTGCTCCGGGCGCAGCAGCAAGCCGCAATCGGAAGCGAATTGCCGATGACCCGTAATGCCGCAAAGCAACACACGGAAGTAAACTCCCGCCGGCGCGCCCCGGCCTTCACCTACCCGGACCGCAACAAAGCCGATGTCATTGGTATCCGCAACTACACTGATAGCGCCCCCGCCATCGAAGGCGACATTAAACTTGCGTGGCAATCCGTAGAGGTCGCGCGAGTTCAGAATGTACTGATGCAGAGCGTTTGCGTAGGGAGCCGTGTCGATCAGCTCACTGGGATCAATCCCCGCCAGAGGCGAGGCCGTGATGTTGCGTATGTTATCTGCGCCGGAGCCCCGCGAAGTGAGCCCAAGCGCCTGCACCGTGGTTAACACCCGCACGATGTCTTTTGGCTGGAATTCCCGTATCTGCAGATTCGCGCGTGTCGTGATGTCGGCTCTACCCGCGCCCCACTGCTCGGCCATTGCGGCCAGGCCGCGCATTTGCTGGGAAGTGACGATGCCACCGGCGAGACGCAGCCGCAGCATAAACGAGTCCTGCGCGGGAGCGACGTAAAACAAACCATGAAATTTGAAACGAAAAATGTCTTCCGCCTCGGGCGCCCGATTTTCGCTGGCATGCACGAGTAGCTTGTCCCAAATATCGAGTGGGTTCTGCTGATACTTCCACAGCTCTCCCCGGTACAGCTCCGACACCGGCGTGCGGTGGAATGTTTCCTCGATCGGTTCGACTAGATTCGCAGTCCGCGTGGAGGGGTCATCCGTGAGCAAACCCGATGAGGTGTGGCCAACGAAAGGCCGTGCTCCTCGCTGCATCGCGCCCGCGAAAAAGCCCAGCAGGTACTCCTTCTGTTCCGCGCTGAATGCCGTCGAATTGTCGCGTACAAGAGATTCCATGCCGAATGCCCTCAGTGCGGCGCCAGGCGTTATAAGACAAGAACGCGCGCAAAAAAACGCCGCAGCACAAATAACTTTTAGGTTTGGAAACCCGCGCACGGCATGGTGCGGGGCGAACAAGAAAGGGAGACAGCGTTGTCTCACCTCAAGGTCATATTAGGCGAACCTGCCACCGGAAGCAACCGCATTGTCGCTTGAGCTCCGCCTACCATCAACTCCGCAGGAGCTAGTGATGTAGCGGGGTCAATGACCCGCCCGAAAACCCAGTCCTGAAAGGGACGGGACAATCCAGAGCCCGGCACGGAAGTGCTCATGCAAGCCAATCCCGAATGACTGAAAACCATCCAGGACGTACTTCTGGACGCCGACTTAAACCGGCCCTTGGCGCATCGCTAAATACCAGACGAAGTATCCTCCTCGCTCGTCTGGCCCGCCAAATTCCAACGATTCTTTCGCAAATCATCATTCAGCAAAATCGCCTCGGCGATCTCTCGCATCGATTTGCGCCGTTGCCTGCTCTCCCGCTGCATGGCTTTGTAGGCTGTCGCCTCGTCGAGCCCGAACTCGCGCTGCAAAACCCCCTTGGCCTTCTCGATGTGCTTGCGGGATTCCAACCGGTCCGAGAGTTCCAGGTTTTCACTTTCCAGACGAGCGCGCTCCAATTCCGCTCCGACCAGGTAACCCGCCGCGCTGAGCAGGCGTACTTCCTGTTCGGTATGGTAGTAAGGCTTGCGATGCTGCAGGTTGATCACGCCGATCAGTTTGCTGCGGCTAAGAATGGGGACCGAGAGGAAGGCCTCAAAGGTATCTTCCGGCAGGTTCCTGAAGCGTTGGAAGCGCGGATCCTTGAGGGCTTTCTCCGGGATCGCAACCGGCTCGCGATGCCAACCCACCCATCCAGTGATGCCCTGGCCCAGCCAGATGCCGAGATGATCGACCAGATCCGAGTGAGGGTTCTTTGAAGCGCGCAGGATCAGCTGATCGCCCTCGAGTACGTAGACAAAACAGGAATCGCATTGGATCAGCGAGGAAGCGAAGTCTACGATTCGATTCAGCACCGTGTGCAATGAGTCCGACGCCGCCATTCGGCTGCCGATCTCGTGAAGGAAGTCGACACCGGAGATCGCCGGCTTCTCAGCCTGACTTGCCGACAGGTCCCTGGTGAGAAGTGGACTGATCGGCCTGGCCGCAGTGTTTGAGACATGAAGAGAAACAGCCGCGCGCTTTTGCTGGAGCAGCTTCTCTGCATTTTCCGCGATTTCCTTGATCAGAAATCCCATCTTCGATTGCGACGGCTCGAAATCGGGGACCAGCCGGTACATGGAAAGCCCTTCCGTCGTGCTCGGTCCGATGGAGGCGATCACTGTCGAGCGGAACCCCTCGTAAAGCGCATCGGTGTATCCCATGCGCTCTGCCATCAGGAAGAGATGGGCAACCTGTCCCGCGTTCATGAACAGCACGAGATCGACGTGCCCGTGCGCCAGCGCGATCACCGCTTCCCGCAACGGCTGAACGTCTTCGGGCAGCGCCCACTGGTACACCAGAACGCGTGTAATGGATACGCTTTTTTCCGCCAGCGCGGTAAGCAACTCAGGGTTCGAGGTGCCGTATTCCTGCACAGCGATGTTCATTCCGTTGAGTGCGCTGCCAAACTTCTGCTCCATTGCCTGCACCAGTGCGCGCCAGGTAAACGGCTCCGGCGAGATAACGCTAATGGGAACAGAAAATTCGCGCAGGGCGCTCGATGACTTGGGTCCACGCGCGGCAATCTTGACTGAGCGCAATGCCACCAGAAACCTCTCCCGGTCGATGTGCTCCGAGACAGTCTTGATCAGGGTACGAACTCCGACGCCGGTGGTGAAGATGACCAGGTCGAACGCCCCGGCCATGAGGGCTTCGGCAAACTCAATGACCGGCCCGTCCGAGCTCATGGGAATCTCCCGCATCGCCGGAGCTGTCAGCGGTTCGCCTCCGTAGGTGCGAATCAGCTTTCCAGCTTCCACCGCGCGGCGCGACTCGAGGCTAAGAACACGGATACCGTTGAAGTTTGCGGTTGCCATTCCTTAGCTCCGTGGAGTGAAACCAAAGGCGGGAAAAATTCTGCAGTCCGTGATGATTGCGCAAAGTACGGAAACAGATACTGAACCCGGCACGCATTACTGCGCAACCATTCGATTTGAGGCTATCTTAGCACCTGTTTCCCCCGAATCCAGTTCATGATTGACACGTGCCCCACTCTACGCGTTCCTTGCGTAGAAGTGGGATACAGAGACCTCTTCAAATCCCGCAGATCTGAATCCGCTTGCACGAGATGCGAATTAACGTTACGCTCGAACGCAATCACCCGGAGGCGGAGCGAGTTTTTAGAACTTGCTTCGCGCTCAATCGGCTCCGCATGCCGGCAGCTTTCCGGGCGAAGGGTGATTATCAGTTAGCTCCGCGAAGAGCCCGGCCCGAGCGGCCGATGACTGCAGCACACTCTTGAATCGTTTGGCACCTTCGGCGGCTTCGTTGGGCTGTCGAGCTTTCTCACTGTCTTCTTCCACGATCAATACCATCTGACCAAGGTGCAGGCGGGCGACTTCGCAACGTTCGTAATTCTTGCAGGCAGCTTTCTCCGTCCCGTCGGAGGAGGGATCGCCGACAAGATCGGTGGTTATCGCCTCTTGCTCCTTCTGCTCGGTGGTATCTCCGCGGTGTGATGATCGTAAGCAGCCTACCGCCGGTTGCTCTGGTCTTGCCGGTGCTCTTCCTGGCGATGGGCCTGCTGGGAATGGGCAATGGCTCTGTTTTTCAAATTGTTCCGCAGCGCTTTCCCGCAGACATCGAACTCATGACCGGAATCGTCGGAGCCGCGGGAGGATTCGGAGGTTTTCTTCTTCCCTCCGCCATCGGTACACTCAAGGACCTCACCGGAACCTTCGGTGCCGGCCTGCTCTGCTTCGGGTTGCTTGTTCTGGCTGGTGCCGGACTGCTTCTGGAATTTGGCGTGAACTGGAGCGCTCGTTGGACACCGGATGCCCTGCGTCAGACAAGGGTCTTCTGCTACCGAATGCCGCGCCATCGGCCCGCACAAGACGGTTCGCTGGGCGGCGACCTGCGCCCGGCCGAGGAATAGAAAGAAAAGCCAGTTTAAAAAGCGGCCGATTTTAGATCTTCCCGGAAAGCCAGTTCCCGAAGGGGACGGCACAAACCTGCCTTACGAAACACCAGAAAGGTCTCGCAATGCGAATAAACAGCAAGATATTAAGCGCGGTTCGTCACCCGTACCGACGGGCGTTCCAACAGGCTTGAGCCTGCCCCACTCGTCTTACCCAAAACGCGCGCCATCGCGTTGAACAATTGCTCGGCGGACGCCCGGGAGTAATGAACCTCTGTGCCCAGCGCTACATCCGTGATGACGATCCCGCTAGGCCTGGATGTAGAGATTTCCGAGCTGATCGTAAACCTGGTGGATGGTCGCTCAACTTTCCATACTGTGTCAGTGATCCGAGATCCAAGGCAGAAAGACTTCACGGCCCAAAGCTCCTTCACTTTTCTATCCACAACTTTCTCTCATTAGATCCAGCCGGGATGATCGCAGCAATACCACGGACCGTGGCGAAACGCGACAGCAGCTGGTACTTGGCATAACCCATTCGTCCTAAAATGATCCCACTCGCTGGGAGGATTCCAGGAAGGGCTCAGCCCTTGCCAGTTGCAATTCCGTCTTCTGGATCATCTCTGACCACAAGGAATCCGGGTCGGAATTGAAGACTGCGGCGGCCTCTGCCGGAAACACGAACCACGCGCCTAACTGCGTTTCCGCTCGTAATTGATCTTGCGTCCACCCGGCATATCCCAGGTAAACGTGAAAAACGCGAGGGTCCGGCCGCGCCGAAATTGTCTTCTCAAAGACCGTTTTGTCCGAAATCAAATAAACGCTACCGAAGATGTTCTCAGCCTTTTCGACCTTGGCCGACGACTCCAACAACGCAAGCGCGGAAGAAGGGTCCACAGGGCCGCCAAGGTAGACAGGGTCGGAGCGCCCTTTCGCGGCCTTGAGATCCAGGACCTGAGAAAGCGGGACATCGGTGCGCCGGTTGAGAATCAGGCCCACTACGCCTTTTTCATCGTAGTGAACCAGCAAGACCACGGTTCGCGCGAAATCCGGGTCGCCCAGGCCGCGGCTCGCTACCAGTAGCTTCCCAACCCCCAACTCTTTTGGATCCTTGAATTGAACGGGAAGAAACAATGCTGGTAGCAATTGGTCCGATGTGCGGCCCACTGTGTTTGTCGTCTGGGTTTCGTACCAAGGCATCGCAGCAGCTACGGACACCTGGGCGCGCGACCTCGTATTCGGCCTCGACGCATCAACGCCCGCCAAGGTAACAAGCACGAACAACATTGCAAGCAAAAACCGGTTCCGCAGCGGCATGACCGGTATCCTTCCCAGAGGGGATCCTTTGCCCGAATCGAAAAGCTCAAACCATCTCCTGAACCCATTGCCGTCGCCACGCCGGAGCCTCGAACGGATCCGCAAAATACTGCGTCTCGTGCATCACCTTACCGTTGCGAAACTCCATAATGCTCACGGTGAACGCCGGTCGTCCTTGATAAGTGATGGTGTATTCCGTAATCCAGAGTTCACCTTTCCCGAGAATACGCTTGACGTTGAAACCCGATGGCTTGCCGGGATGATGACTGCGCAAGGCCTGTAAATTCTTCCGCCCGACGATTCGCTCGCCGGACTGCGGGTAGTCACAGATAGCATTGTCCTCATAGATATCGTGCTCCGCGTCCGCATCGCCGGCCGCAGACGCGCGCCAATGCGCATTCAGGGCTTCCCGTATTTGTTGCTCTTGGATCGATGGCTCTGGGGGGAGTTCAGTTTTCATATTCAATTACCTCGCGGGATGAATCCCGGGCTGCCGGTGCTTACGACGTCGTTGAGTCTCTGTCTGGTTTGAATTCCATTGATTGCGTCTAATGCCTCGTCTGGAATGGCGGAGATGTTGAAACTTTCTTGCGCGCGAGCTGCGGATTTCGGCGTTGTCAGGAACGCGGTGCCTCGCTGCACCGCCCACGCCAGCAGCACCTGGGCCGGCGTCTTGCCGACCCGCGCCGCAATGGCGGTAATGATCGGATCTTCCAGCGGCCCTGGCCTGGTTCCGTGACCTAACGGTGCGAACGCCAAAAGCACGATGCCCCTCTCCTTGCAAAAAGCCAGAAGCTCCGTCTCCGGCAGATACGGATGGGATTCCACCTGCACGACAGCCGGCTTAATTCTGGCCGCGTCGTATAGGGGTAACAGTCTCTCCAGCGTGATGTCAGACAGCCCGATCGCCCGACACCGGCCACGATCCACGAGGCCCTCGAGCGCTCTCCAGGTATCGAGCAAAGTCACTTCCCGGTCGTAAAGAATATTGCCGTTTTCATCGCGCGGATCTTGATCGTCTCCGGGTTGAAACGCAAACGGCGTGTGGATCAGGTAGAGATCCAGGTAATTGAGTTTCAGCCTCTCGAGACTGGCTTCGAATGCCGGTGCAACGCGTTCGGGCCGGTGGTTGGTGTTCCACAACTTCGTCGTGACAAAGAGGTCTTCGCGCGCGATCCCTCCGGTGGAAAGCCCTGCTTGTAACGCCTCGCCTACCTCGCGCTCGTTTTGGTATCGCTCTGCACAGTCGAAATGGCGGAATCCCGCTTCCAGTGCATCCCGGGTTGCAGTAACCGTCAGAGCTGCATCGGGAATTAATGTGCCAAAGCCAACCGCGGGCATACTACCGCCACCGTTGCTGAGTGGCAACCTCTTCATACGAAGCTCAGAAGCTTCCGTCATAGACAATTCGGGGCTCGCACCCTAGCTCGAACCTTGGATGTCCCATCCCGGCAAATGGTGACACAACAACCTCACGCCCCGCCCCGGAAAAGCGAATTTGTTGGGCTATTCTTTCAAACCTGTCTCAGAACCCACCTGAAGGGTAAGGGCTTTAGCGTCTGCGTGAGAAGCATCGATTGGGCAGGTCCGGGCTCAGCCCCTGAGGCACTGCCGCTTTTAAGCCGCTGAGGGCGCCGAAGAGCAACCAAAAAAGTCAGCAAGTTTCGTCACGAAAGAGCCTCGTGTAGGCAATTGCAAACCGCAAAAAACCGCCACTTCTCAAGGCTCCCTGACCATTTCGGTCCGATATTTTGGAGCCAGCGCCAGGGCCTTCTTCATAAACTCCCTCTGTTGCTGCTCATCGAGCTTCGGAGGAGGCGCGGTTCGCGACTCGACGCGCACACCTACTTCCTCAAAGAACTTCTCCTGCTCAGAAGGCGAGCAAATGCAGAGGAGGCGGACGGCCTTCGAAGAAGAATTATGGAATTGATGAGGAGCATTCGCCGGTATGTGCAATGTATCTCCTGCCCGAACCGTAGACCTCTTTCCGCGGAACGTCGCTTCCATTTCACCCTCCAGAAGGATGAATGTCTCTTCGAAATCGTGACGGTGAGGGGGAGGCCCTCCGCCTGGCGGAATGTGCATGTCGACAAGGCAGTAGCGGCCGTTGGTATCTTCCCCCGTCAGCAAAATGGTGTATGTGTCCCCTACCAGGCCGATGTGTGGCAAATCCCCATCGGCCTGCGCTACGGTGAGCTTGCGTTCCGGATTATCAGGCGGGACCGGCGGATACTTCTGAGCGGAATCAGGCATGGAAGCGTTCCTCAATTCGTTCGAAATACTATTGCGGGCAAAAGCGGACAACCGGGTGGGCGCAGGCATCTAAATAGCCTGAGGTGGAACGGGGCCGGACTCTCACCTCCAACCCCGTCGGTGGTCAACACACTATGATGAATTGCTGAGATGCATGGTTCCCGAATGTGTTGCTTAATCTAAAGTAATGTGTCCCTCAACATGGGCAGGCAACCGATCGAAGCTTCCTGATGCCGTGAATGGTCATCTCACGAAGTCATCGCCGAGCGTGGAGGCGGGTGGCCATCCCGGTCATTGAAGGATTGTGCGCAGCGGCTTCCCCAACGCCTCACGGTTCGATTCCTCGAAAACCCTATAATCGAGAAGCAAGGTATGAAATCAGCAGGTAGAAGAAGGGGGGGCTGGAATTACGAGGCGCCACCCATCCCGAAGTCCACTCGTGTACAGATCCACGAGCGGAATGGGCGAAGGTACTCTATCCCTCGCAAGTTTGCGGTAGGATTACTGACCGTACTCGTAGCCATGTTGCTCATTGCTGCCTGCCTCGTGGCATTGCAGCGAATGAATTTCAGGCAAATTATTGTTCCCGAGGCTCTTACGCGAATCAATCGCTTTATTCCATTGCATGCACCTGCATCTTCTTCCGTGGCCACACCCCTTCCGTCGGTTCATAATTCAACAGACACCGAATGTGACAATCACAGACAGTGCACGGATGACGAATTTGCAGGTCTGGTGGACAGCCTGCGGCGGCAATGGGCCATTACGCCTGAAGAGCTTCGATCGAAGTGTGCGGTCGATTCGACTTATCCTTCGCTGGAGCACTGCATTCTCACGGAAACTGTGCCTTGGCTGGATAAGCATCCGAATGGAGCCGTTCCCTGGATCAACCCCAAGAATTTCGACGCGGCGATCATGGCTCTTTGCCAGAAGGATCCCACGTCGCTGCCTCTTTGCACCAAACCATAGCAGACTTGGAATCGCGCCAATAGCACCAAAGTTGCAACAACCAGCAGAACGCCGACCGCTTCTTATCTATTCGTGTTGCCCGTTCAACTCATACTGAATGATTTAAAACTCGCCAGAAGAAAGTATCCGGTGATCTTGAGCTTCATCTGCTCGGGGATACTGACCGATGCCCTCGTCACAGGAGGCCTTCTCGCTTTAGTAGCCTTGCGCAGATTCTGAAACAGTCCCATCCTGCGGAGAGCCTTTTCGACAGTCAGATTCAACTAGCAGAAAAATTAATCTGCGGGCTCGAAGGTTTCAGCATCACTCCATTATGGACTGGAAGAAGCTTGATCCCCTGAGCAACTGGATGCTGTGGACGCTCGGAGCGGGCGTTTCCTCATGGGCTGTCTTTATTTCCAAAGAACCAATCGACCACAAGACAGCGTTGGAAGAGAAATTGCACTTCTCGGGTCAGCGATACCTTTAGACCAGAGCTTGACTCACCGAACCCTGGCCTTAGCTGATCGAAGTTCGGTTTTCTTTTAAGCCTGTCCCGGAACCTTCTCGCCGTCTGGGCTTCGGCCGATTTTCGACCGACTCTTTGTGTTCTCTCAGCGTTCGGCGACGTGGAATTGGAACGAAAGAAACCAGCACTCTGGCGGGTGGGACTCGACGAAACTTAAAGCAGGTGCCCTGTTCAAGAGGGCAACAAATTCATCGGAAAATGGAGTCTCGCGAAATTATCGGCTCTGTCTGTCCGCTGCTTCCCGATTGTCTCAATCAGGAAAAGCAAGCGTACAATCGTTGCCAAGCCATGGTTCCAGAAAGCGCGCAACTCGACAGTGGCATGTATCTGCGCGACCTTCACACGGACGCTGACTTCCACAGGCGCAACCCGAAGCCGCACGACTCCACCCAGGAGACAATGGCCCTTCGCCGTTTAGCAAAGGCCCTCGATCAGTCTCCTGATTTTGTCCTTCAGGAACTCGTTGATACAACGCTTGCTGTTTGCGAAGCGGATAGCGCGGGCATCTCACTAGAAGAGCCCGAAACTCAGACCTTTCGATGGGTCGCCGTGGCCGGCAGTTTCGCCAAGTATCTCAATGGCCGGACTCAACGAAACTATAGTCCTTGCGGCACCTGCCTCGATTCCGGCAGGCCACAACTTTACCGCCTCACGAAACCTTACTACGACCATCTCGGTGTGACCGCAAAACCAATCAGGGACGGAGTTCTCATTCCCTGGGCGTCCGGCTCCCTGAAGGGAACTCTCTGGAGCGTGTCGCACTCGGCCGACGAAGCCTTCGACCATGAAGATTTCCTGTTCCTCACTCATCTTGCCGAGTTCGCTTCTGTCATTCTGAAGTACAAGCATCAGCAGTTGCGCTTGCGAGCAGACGAAAAGGCTTCCACGGTTGAGCAGATGGCGAATGACATGGCTCACATCATCAATAACCCCTTACAACGGCTGACGAATACGATTTTCCTTGCCCGAAGAGACCAGAAAAACGCGGATCGTTATCTCGACCAGGCCGAACAGGATCTCATAGGCTTGTCAAACATAGTGGCCGCTATGCTGAAAAGGTCCTTCGACCGTACGTCATAAAAAAACGGGTCGAGCGTCCTCTAAAGAATCGGGTGTCAGGGTACCGCTGAGGGATCCCGGTTCGCTGAAGGCGATAGCGAAACGCAGGACAAGTCGGCTTGGCGGAAGCCAGGACAGTCGTTCCAAGACCAGGAAGGCGAAATCCAGCATTTATGCATAGAAGTATCGCAGGCGTCTTGAATTAAGGCTTGAACTCGACCTTCGGGCTCGGTCTTCTTGGAGAAATTCTCCCCATCGACGCCGCAGTTGCGGCTCGATGGGGAACCCTGAATGGCGATGCCAGGTAGAAGCGAGTCGGCTTTTCGGCCTACGTACGCTTACGCGAACGTGGTGTAGCCTCAGGAACCCAGCGGCTGACCTGACTAGAAGGCATACTTCAACGAAAACTGAATCGTCCGCGGGCTGCTGTTAACGCCGGTAATCTGGCCGAAGTTGGAGTCGGTTACGCCGCTGTCCGGCTGCTGATAAGAAGCGATGTTGAAGGCATTGAAGAAGTCTCCGCGAAATTTGAAACTTTGTTCGTGCCATATGGGAAAACTCTTTTCCACAGCCATATCAATGTTCTGGAAGCTCGGACCGGCAAGCGAGGAAGGACGGACCGTGCCGAAGTGATTTGCCGACTGGGCGGCAAAGATACAGGTTCCGTTGTCGGTGTCCGGAGGACAAGCGGTGCCCTGTGCTTCTGTTCCGAAAAAGGCGCGAACGGAACGGTTGACAGCGTGGAGCGGGCGGTACTGGTCCGGCCGCGCAGCTCCGGTAAAGGCAAAGACGCGGTTGGAGTAATTCGGAGGAGAACTGACGGTTACAGGAAAGCCCGAATAGTAGACTTGAGAGCCGCTCAACTTCCAGCCCCCGAAAGCCTCGTTGACAAGATAGTTCCAGGTGGAGCCGAACCGCTTGCCGGCGCCGAAGGGGAGCTCATAGACACCAGTCACGGAGACGTTATGGCGTGTGTCGAACCCGGAGGGGGCCCACTCCGCAGCCATGTTGTAGGCGTCCTGCTGATAGAACTGGGCATTGCCGATGTTGCTCGTGCCGTAGAAACCGATGTCGTCGGTCATCGATTTGGAATATGTGTAGTTGGCGGTCAATTCCAGCCCGGCGGTAAAACGCTGCCGGAACACGGTCTGCAACGCGTTGTAATTACTCGCGGACTCCGTCTGCGTGATCTTGATTACGCCGCTCTGGCCTACGATGTTGGCGTAAGGCGCCGTCGCCCCGGGATACGGCAACTGGTTCCCCCAGTACGGGTCCGTCAGGTGATGACCGAGAATACCGACGTATCCCACCTGAAACGAGGCTGTGCGGGTGACCTCATATTCTGTGGTTAAGCTGAACTCCTGCGTAACGGCTGGTTTGAGATCCTTCGGCCATACATAGAACGTGGTTGTCGGAACCTCAGTGGTGGGGAAACCGTTCGAGGCCTGATAGAAGCTGCCTGGTTGAAAGACGCCGCCAACCACCGTGGGGACGGTCGCGGTCTGCTCAAAGTCTGTGTGGAATGGTGGGTTCTGCGTCAAGCGCAGATTGGCGCCGGTACCCTCCAGGTAGCTTGAGATGCCATAACCACCGCGCACGACGGCTCGTGGTGTTGGTTGGAACGCGAATCCGATGCGCGGCTGGAACTGTGTCCAGGTTGGGTTGTAGAGCGCGCGGCTGTTGCCGTCCACGCCGGCGTATTCAATCTGCTTGGTCTCCATATTGATATTTGCCATCTTGTTGTTGACTTCATAGATGGGTTGGTCGTACTCCCAGCGAAGGCCGAGATTTAAGGTGAGGCTTGGACTCACTTTGAAGTCGTCCTGGGCGAAGATACTGTCGCGCCATTGCCGCTGGCCGGTTCTTCCCGTCACGGCGCCAATCTGTACGTCGTAGACACGATCGGCTACGAAATCGGCGAAGGGGTAGAGGGTGCTTGCGTTGGGCCCCGCGGTGAAGGCGCCCGAGTATGTGAAATTTCCCAATTCGCCATCATTGCCGGGATAAAAGCTGTTTTGTTGATAGCGGAGAAATTCGCCGCCAAACTTCAGCAGGTGACGCCCGCGCTGCCAGGTAAGATTGTCCGAATAACCGAAGACATTATCGATGAATATCTCCGGCGTCGGGTTGGCGCCAAAGCTGCTGGGATAATAATTGCCCGGAGAAGGAGGGCCGCCTTCAATGCCGTTGAAAGACTGCAGACTGAAACCCGCCGTCTGCTGTGCGTTGCTGGGGATGCCAACGATCTTATTGCCGTTCAATCCGAAGATGCCGCTGGGGTCTGTCGTGTTGCCGCTGTTGAAGCGGATGCGCCCGTAATTTGCGGTGACCTGGTTTACAATCGCGGCTGAAAACGTATGTACCCAGTTGGTATCGAAGAACAGGTCAGGGTAATTGCTCGCACTGGGAAATTGGACCGGGACCGGATCTGCGGTCTGGCCGTCTCGCGCATAGCCCTGTGAGAAGCGGAACATCAATACATCGCTATCGCGCACATGCCAATCGACCCTGGCGTCACCCTGGTCATTCCTGTTGAACGAGCCTGACGGCCCAATGAAGTTATTGAAGATGCCGAGTGGATCACTGGTTGGGTTATTGGGCGCAGGATAGGCTTTTGGATTGCTGGCCAGGTACGCGGCGATGGGGTTGTTCACTGGAACGTGATTGTTCGGATACGGAACCGGCTGCCCGTCCGGACCAATTGTCGATGTATCGTACAACTGGATTCCCAGGACGGATTTGAGCGCGGAAAAGTCGCCCTGGAGAAATGCCAGAGGAGCCTGGCTGGCGGTTGTCTGGCCGCTAGTGTGTAGCCGAAGGGCTTGATAATCGACAAAAAAGAACAGCTTGTCTTTGATGATCGGGCCGCCGAAGGTTCCACCGAAAATTGTTTGCGTAAAAGGATTCTTCGGCGTGGGGATGACATTGTTGTCGTTCGCCCAGGTGTTTGCATTGAGATTGTAGTTCTGCAGAAATGCGAAGGCGCTGCCATGAAACCGATTGCTGCCGCTCTTGGTGACAGCCAGCACTGTACCGCCGTTCACGTTGCCGAACTCCGCATTGGCGTTGGAGGCGATCACACGAATCTGCGACAGCGAATCCGGACTGGGGTTGTACCCTATCGTATTGTTAAGGTTTTCGTTGATTTCCTGGCCGTCAAGCAAATAGTTATTGGACTGCTGGCGGTTGCCGTTCACGTCGACCTCACTGCTTGCCGAAGTGGCGCGCTCGGTTGAGTTCATGGTGCCGTATTGGTTGAAGCCGGTGGACACCGCTCCGGGTGTATAGACAGTTAATTGAGAAAAATCGCGGCCGTTCAACGGGACACTGTTGATGGTGTTTTCGGTGAACGTTTCGCCGAGCGTGGCGCTTTCCGTGTTCAGGATCGGTTGCCCCTCATCGGAGACGCTCACGGTAGCCGTTGCCTCGCCGACACTGAGCGGAACGTCGATTTTTGCTGTCTGGTCGATTTCCAGGGCGAACGGACCATAGCTGGAAGTTCTGAAGCCTGGCGCTTCGACGGTCACCTTGTATGTGCCGACTTGCAGGAACCGAATCGAGTATTCTCCAGCCTGATTGGTTTTTGTGCCGGAGAGAACTCCCGTCGCCATGTTGGCTGCGGTTACCGTTGCGCCGGGTAAGACAGCTCCGGTGGAATCGGTAACAATGCCTCGTATGGCGCCAGTAACGGTTTGCGCTGCTGCTGGAATGTAGACGGACAGCAGCGGCAGGGAGAGCAGCACGGCTACGATTTTTTTAATTATGACCCTCATGGGTTGTCCTTAGCGTCGAAGATGAATTTAGCTGCGCGAGAACCGAAGTCCGGCGCGCTTCTATGGCCTCATCCAACCTTGCGACCAAAAGTGGTCGTATGCAATATCCACCGGGAAACGATCTTATATAGCCACTTTTGGAATTGTGGTGAGAGACAGTGCG
>DATJNV010000154.1:0-18132 GCA_035507705.1 Acidobacteriaceae bacterium | reverse complement strand
CATCACCACGTTCAATGCGGATGCTCGCTGTTCATTCAGGCCTGCGGCTTGCGCATACTCCGATGCAAGGCGACGGGCGACGACTAATTGAGACGAATCCTGAATCGGGACGATCGAGGTTTGCTTCAACGAGTCCATTTGGTGATGGTGACGGTCGTTCCTTCGTTGAGTTTGGATACTACCTGAAAGTCATCCATTAACCGGCGGGTACCTCCAAGGCCAAGACCCATCCCATTGCCGCTGGTGAACCCGTCAGTGAGGGCTTGGTCGATATCGCGGATGCCCGGGCCACGGTCGACGAAGGTGAGCCGCAAGCCGTTCTTCGTTCCGTTGTGAACCGCCTCCATGTGAAGTTCTCCGCCGCGTCCATAGTCCAAGGTGTTGCGTGCGATCTCGCTCGCCGCGGTTACGATCTTGGTTTGATCCACCAGCCCAAATCGAAGCTCGGCTGCCAGCTTTCGAACCGAGGTTCGCACGTTGACAACATCCTCCGAACTCCTGACGGGGATGATCTCAGACCGAAGTACTTCCATCTGAAATCTCCTCCAGGTCATCCGTATGGCCGGACCGCGATGCGTCTACGTCGGCTTTCAGAATCTGCATACCCCGTTCGACGGTTAACGCTGTCCGGATTCCGGGCAGCGATAGACCAAGCTCTACCAGGGTGATCGCAACTGCTGGACGCATGCCGACAACGACGGTTTGCGCATCGAGAATTCGTGACATGGAGGCGATGTTGCCTAACATTCTCCCGATGAACGAATCCACGACCTCCAGCGCAGAGATATCGATCAGCACGCCACGAGATCCGCACTGCACGATTTTCTCTGTCAAGTCGTCCTGGAGCTGGAGCGCCAGGCGGTCGTGCATATCGATCTGGATGGTGATGAGGAGGAAATCCCCCATTCTGAGGATCGGAATATGTTCCACATCACTCTCCTTTGGCTGCGCTCTTAGCAGGAACGGCCGCCCTGCGGGTGACGACGAATCCTGTTCGTTGCATGGCCACGCGGAACGCGTCAGCGAGCGAAGCTTTGGTAATGATGTCGCCCAATTCCACGCCAAGATGCACGATGGTTTGCGCAATCTGCGGTCTGATTCCGCTGATAATACATTCCGCCCCCATCAGACGTGCAGCCGTAACGGTTTTGAGCAAATGCTGCGCGGTCAGAGTATCGACGGTCGGTACACCGGTAATATCTATAATGGCCAGTTCAGAGCCGGTCTCCACGATTCTTTCCAGCAGGCTTTCCATGATGATCTGAGTGCGGCTGGAGTCCAGGGTCCCGATAATTGGTAGGGCAAGTACCCCGTCCCAAAGTTTGACCACGGGAGTCGAAAGCTCGAGCATCTCCTGCTGCTGGCGCATGATGATGGCTTCGCGGCTCTTCTGGTAGAACTCGGTTGTAACGAGGCCTAACTTATCCAGGAGGCGCGTCGCAGACCATATCTCGTCCACCTGCTCAGCGGGATCCGGAATCGATTCTCTGATTTGCGCAAAAAGAGGTTGTTTAAAGGAAAACACAAAGGTGGCTGTCTCACTCGGCGTGAAGCCCAACTGTGCCCTGCTTCCGGAAACCTCTTCCAGAAACTTGCGAAGGCCTTTGAAGTTATCCGACGCAATATCCTCGACGTTACCCAAGATGACTGAATCCTGCAGCAGTTGAAGGAACTGGCGTGATTGGGAACGGACTTCCGCCTCCGATAACCGCTTGTTGAGATCCCTGATTTTTCCTTGTTCGCGGGTCCAATCGTCGAGAAGCTTGCCTTCATTCTTACGCAGAATTTCAGGAATCTTTGATGCGCTCACGTTGCCCTCATATTTGGTTCAAACTGACGCATTAGTATAGCCGAAGCGTGCCCGTGGCCAGACGAGAGGAGCCTGTTACTCCAGCAATGGCCTAAAGGATTGAGAATTGGGGGCTTTCGGCTACAATAGGGTTACCGTGATCACTCAAGCGCTGTGTGACCTGTGGCAGATTACCTAGTCCTACTCGTAGACGACGACAGCACGCACCGGTACTCCCTTGGTAAGCATTTGGCCGAATCCGGCTTTAAGGTTCTCCACGCATCCAATGGCGCAGAGGCGCTTAAGTTAGCAGGCACCGAGCAACCGGATGTGATTCTGCTCGACATCAACCTGCCGGATACAACCGGGTTTGAGATTTGCCAGCAGCTCAAAAGCTGTCGGGAAACAACCACGATCCCGGTGATCTTCCACTCTGCCACCCATGACACGGCGTCCGCCCGGTCGCGGGCTGCTGACTTGGGCGCTACCTCTTTCCTCAGCTATCCCATCCACATTGAGCATTTGGAGATTGTGATCCGCGGCGCAATTGCACAGTCTGAGAGAAAGAATCGTGCGAGCGAATCTTCGAACCGGGAAGGCCATTAAAACGGTCCAGCCCTTGGGCAAAGACAGAACTCTTCAGAGTTAGCCCCGCAACTTTTCTCGACAAATCCGTCAGCTTAATGTCTCCTCGACGTCTCAGGCTTAGATCCCTGGCGGCGCTAACTGGTTGCCCAGCTGGGATCATGCAGCCGCCAACCGCTCAGGCGTCTCCCCTGGCCGCGCATCTTATCTACGGAGTTTCGACCGAACTCGTTCGACGGATTGTACGCGCCACGCTATAAGGACCGGCCGGCATCGGCGCCAAGGTCAGGGGTTCCTCGCATCGCCACCAGGCGAGCTGTCCAGTATCTGACCGGATCGGATTCTGTTGCTGGCATCCAGAGATAGAGCGTCCGAAGTGGGGAGTGTCGGGCTTGTGCTGAAGTCGCCGGTGCGCATTGCTTGCGGGAAGAAAGCCCGCGTCCGCGATTGGGAGGAATTAGACAGATACCACTGCCCGGAAGCAAAAAGAAGGTCTTTCGGGGAGACGGATTATAGAGTTTGGGAATTATTGCCGGCCCGGCCTAGCGAATATCCGAAAATGTTTTGATGCAAACCGAACGGGGTTCCCTGCTGGTGGAAGAAGTTCTTGGCGGTCCAAAAATTATTGTTACGAATATAGTCGTATGCGCTGCCATGGTAAGTGTTCCCACCGCTCTTGGTCTGCATTAGGATCTGCCCTGAACCGGCAAAGCCGTAATTGGCGCCGTAATTGTTTTCGAGAACTCGAAAATCCTGGATCGAATCGATCCCGGGGAGGACGCTGAGCGTCAGGTTGCCGCTGGGCACTGAGTCGTACATCCCGTCGATGAGATATGCGGTCTGCTCCACCGATGAGCCGCCGATGCTCAGTTCGTCGCCACAACAGAATGTTCCGCAGTCCGCCCCAACCGCATAAATCACCTGGCGCAGGAAGAGCCTGAGCGGATGCGGAACACATAGGCGAACGGGTTTGGCCGTGTGGAGGGCAGCGACAGGTGCAAACCATTGCCTTCCTGATGGAAAGGGATGGGCTGCGGATCGCCGAGCAGTTGTACACCGCAGACCGGACCTGGCAGATAGGGCAGGCCGCGTCCCAGCGTATGTATCAGTAACTGACTGCTTGCGGGCCAGTCCAGCGCAGTCGCATAGAGAATGCCCGCCCTTGTGGTGAATCGAATGTCCTCGGCCGTATAGGTCTGTCGATCTGAGCCCATCTGACGGCTGTTCTTCTCGAGGGTTGGCCCCTCGCCGTATAGCAGCCAGGGACGAGTGCCGAAGATAGCCTCTCCATTGGTTTGCAGCCATTCCCCCATCTGTAACAAAACGGAACGCGCCTCTTCCGGGATCGTGCCGTCGGATTTCGGCCCGACATTGAGTAACAGATTGCCGTTCTTGCTCACCACGTCGATCAGCTCATCGATGAGCGACTTGGGGTCGCGGTATTCATCGTGGTCGACGTAGCCCCAGCTCTTGATGCTGACTGAGGTATCGGTTTGCCACGGCAGCAAGCGTAGCTGGTCCAGCTTGCCGCGTTCGATGTCCAGGGTGGCGGTGTTGGCGGGCATGGCTTCTCCCTTGTAGGTGAGAACCACCCCTTGGTGACGCGCCGCTGCGCTGTTGTAGTAGTAGGCGGCAAATTGCTGCAGTTCGGGTTGGAAGGCGGGTTGCGCAATCCACCAGTCGAAGTACATGAAATCGGGATGATAGCTGTCGACCAACTCAGTCGAGCGCGCCAGCCAGTCATCCAGGAAGTTCTGGTCCGGTGGAAGCCAGCGTTCCAGATGATCGGGATTCGGCTCTTTACCATCTCGCTGGCCCACCAACCCCATAGGTGCCGCGGGCCCGTACAGTCCGTTGTACTTTGCATCCTGAACATCCGACGGGAAACGCATGCCTCCTTCGTACCACCACCAGTGTTCGGCGCGGTGCGAAGAAACCCCGAAATGAAGTCCCCGAGCCCGGGTAGCGCGCTCGAGTTCTGCGACTACATCCCGATGCGGTCCCATCTTTGCCGCATCCCAATCCGTCAAATGCGAGTTGTACATGGGAAAGCCGTCGCAATGCTCGGCTACCGGAACGATATACTTTGCGCCAGCGCGGACGAAGAGGTCCACCCATGCATCGGGATCGAAGTGCTCCGCGCGAAAGAGCGGGATGAAATCCTTGTAGCCAAACTTGGTCTGCGGACCATAAGTGGCGACATGATGTTCAAAGGCCGCGTTACCAGGTTGATACATATTCCGCGAATACCATTCATTGGCAAAGGCGGGTACCGAATAGACTCCCCAATGCAAAAAAATGCCGAACTTGGCGTCGCGAAACCAGTCCGGAACCTGGTACCGTGCCAGCGATTGCCAGTTGGCGCGGAAGGCGGCGTGTTCGTCGGCTGCGCGGACCTTAGCGACCTGCTGTTCTACCTGGGGGCGATACGCAGTCTGGGGTTGCTGGGCGGCCGATTGTGAGAGGGACGGAAGCAGCAATAGCGTTGCGGTGGGAAAGAAGTTGCGGAGATAGGCCTTCCAACTCACCCGTGGAAGATAGCAGACCCTTCGCGGTTTGCGAAATGACCCTTCGCGCGTTCCGTATTTCGGAACTGGCGTGACAGCCGGAAAGAAGGACGAGGCGTCCAAGCTGCTATTTGTTGCAGAAAACTCCGGTGGCTGCTGTGGGTCGAGAATCGGTCTTGACGAACCCACGCTGCGGAGAGTGAATTGGCTCTTAAATCTCGCAAACCTCTGGGCTCCCAGTCCCTGGAAAGGCGAATCGGCTTTGGCTTCCACACTCGCACTGCTGCACACCAGCCCTACCCTGACCCCCTTGTTTACGTCTCTCTGCCGTCAACACCTCGCACAGACAGAAATCTTTCACATGGTGGACGAAAGCCTGATTCAGCAGACGATCGCTGCGGGCAAGTTGCAGAAAGTGACGGTACGCCGCGTAATCGACATGGTCGAATCCGCCGCCCTGGTGGGCGTCGATGGAATGCTGGTTACCTGCTCTTCCATTGGTCCAGCCGTTTCGCTCGCAGCCAAGCTCTTTCCGTTTCCTGTGATTCGTGTGGACGAAGCCATGGCGGAAAAGGCGGTCAGGGAAGGACGCCGTATCGGCGTGATCGCGACGCTACGCACCACGCTGGAACCGACGACCGCGTTGCTCCGCGAGAAGAGCGCGGCGGCGGGCCTGAATACGCAGATCGAGGAGTCGCTGTGCGATGGCGCCTTCCAGGCTGTCCTTGCCGGGGATACGGAGACACATGACCGCGCCGTAAGCCAGGCGCTTGTGCAGCTAGCCGAAAAGGTAGACTTGGTGGTGCTGGCGCAGGCATCGATGGCACGTGTTCTGCAACAAATGCCCGAAGTCAAGGTTCCGGTGCTTTCAAGCCCTGAGCTGGCGGTATTGCGAACGCGCGAGCTGCTTGGGAGTGCCTGCAAGACTCCGGAGTGCACGGCCCGCAATCTGGAGTTCTGAAGAGTGAAAAAACGTCACGGCGTTCTGGCGCTGCTGGGAGCGGTGTCGGTAATCACTTTTGTGGACCGGCTTGCCATCGCCGTGGCTGGTCCAGCCATTCAGCACGAGATCCGTCTCACGCCTGTGAAATGGGGCTGGGTGCTCAGTTCCTACGTCATTGCCAATACGGTCTTCGAGATTCCTTCCGGTGCTTTGGGCGATCGCTATGGCCAGCGCGCCGAGTTGACGCGGATTGCCGCCTGGTGGTCCGTCTTTACTGGACTTACCGGCTGGTGCCGCACTTTCTGGCAGCTCTTCGTAACCCGCTTCTTGTTTGGGGTTGGCGCCGCGGGTGCTTACCCCAATGCGGCCGGCCTCATTCCGCGGTGGTTTCCGCAGCAGGAGCGGGCGCGTAGCCAGGGCGTGGTGTGGGCCGCGAGCCGCCTGGGAGCTGCGCTGGCGCCGCTAACCCTGGTTCCATTGCTCAGCCTCCTCGGCTGGCGTCCCATTTTCTGGATACTGGGCGCGATCGGCCTGGTGTGGACCGCCGTCTGGTGGCTGTGGTTTCGCGACCGTCCCGCGGATCAGCCCGGCATCACTGACCGTGAACTGCAGGAAATTGGGGAAGGGAATGTTTCAACCCACCGCAGTGTTCCCTGGCGCAGGCTCCTTGCCTTGCCACAGTTGTGGCTCATCACGGTCGCGTACGGATTTTACGGCTGGGCGAGCTGGTTTTATTTTTCGTGGTTCCCCACCTGGATGGTCAATGGCGCGCACATCTCGCTTGCCAGAATGGGCATCTTTGCGTCGTTCCCATTCCTGCTGGGGATCTGCGGAAATCTCGCCGGCGGCCTGCTCAGCGACCGCCTGGTGGAACGCTTCGGCATGGTATTCGCCTATCGCTGGGTGACCAGCGGTTGCCTGCTTCTTGCGGCGGTTCTGCTGATTTTACTGGGGCTTGTACATGGAATGGTCGCCGTAGTTGTTACATCCACTGTTTGCTTCGGTGTCATGGATCTCATGCTGCCCGCTGCATGGGCTATGTGTTTAAACCTGGGTGGCCCTTGCGGAGGCACCGCGACCGGTGTCATGAATACGGCGGGCAATCTGGGAGGTCTGTTGTGCACCGTGGTGTTCGGTTATGTGATCCGCGCAACCGGCAACTACAGCCTTCCGCTGTTTGGTATTGCCGCCGTGGTTCTCATCAGTGCGGGTCTGTTCTCTCAAGTGGACTGCAGCCGGGGATTGAGTTAGCCGGTGTGGTCGAGACGCTGCTCCCGATTCAAGAGCATTGGCCGCGTAAGCAGTTTGCTTTCCTACCGGTTGGCCTCGATCGAATACGCACTCCTTTACCCTTACTTCCCATCCCGCGCTATCTGGAAAAAGTTTTCGGGACCAATCTGGCCGCCTTTCAGCACCACTTCCAGCCCATCGAGACCAGTGGTTGATTCAGCGTGCACGCGGCACAACGGGGCACCGGGTGCGAGAATACCCGCAAAAGTGAGAGCAATCAGATTAAGTCGCTGAATCGCATGCGACGAAGTATCGCCACCGCACAGAACCACGCGCCGAACGGCTGTCTCCCGCACCAGGGCAAGCAGCAGTTCGCCTAACGCGTGGCCGAGCTCCTTATCATGCGTGACGCCGGAAGGCGCCCCCAGGGCGGTATAGAGAACCGTATCCTTTCCCGACCGCAGGGAGTGAGAAGCCCGCCGCAGCGCCGTTTTCACCGCTTGAGAATCTCCGGCCGCCAGTAACGCGGCTTCCAGCGCGAAGCATGCGTAGCCACTCTGTTTAGCCCAAAGAATCTGGCCGGCGGTGACCGCAGAGCAGCTTCCGCTAAGGACCAGAACTCTTTTTGCCGCAGGCGCGGTTACGGGTGCAGACCGCGCGGGAATGAGACCCGTACTACGCCAGTGCGCCATCAGGCTCGCTGTCACGCCAGAACTGCCGATAGTAAAGACCGGCCGCGATTCTTCCGCGAGCCCCCATATGAGCTTGCCTGCCTGCTCGAGCATCGCGGTATCGAGACCGTCCAGCAGAACAGCCGCCGCTCCGCTTTCCCTCCGCGCGCGAAACTGTTCCTCAACCTTGGAGGTTTGAAAAGCACGGAGATCGACCAACCCGATGTTCAGTTTCGTCTGCGATGCCAGATGCAGCCGGAGATCTCCCTCATGCATGGGGGTGGCGGGGTGACTCGTCATGGTCGGATGGCGGTCGATGCGGTAGACCTCTTTTCCGGCCGCAGCAAAGAGATTCCCGAAGAGCAGATACCGGCCCAGGTGGGGCGCGGCGACACCGATGGGAACCGTGTCGGTTGCGAATACTGCGCGGCCAATCTCGAGCGCGCGGCCAATGCTCCCCCTGTGGGGCGCAGAATCAAAGGTCGAACAGACCTTGTAGTGAACCACCGAAGGGCCCAATTCACGCATGCGGTGAAAGATAGCCGATAGATGCGCAGACATCCATTCCGGCGTACGCGAACGCGCATCGCCGGCGAAACCAATTGCCTGCCGCCCGGTGAAGCGCGCCATTTGTTCGCCTGTGGGCTGGCCGAGAAAGAGAACGCTGGAAACGCCATTCACCGCGAGCTGTTCGAGCACATCGGTCGATCCGGTGAAATCGTCACCGTAATAGCAATAGAGGGGCATGGTCAACCGGCAAAGGCTTCCAGCGCGGTGCGCAGCTCAGGATGAGCCGCTGCGAATTCCGTGATGGGAATCCCTTTGATCGCGGCCTCCCACGCCTGCTGCAGGCTTTCTACGCCGGCTGCTGGGCCAAGTGGGTGGCCGAGGATACCGCCGCCCGCCGCATAAATGAGATCCGCGGAGCCCAGCTCCTGGTAAGTATCCGCTGCTTGCCGCGCGGTTTGTCCGGAAGAGAAGACAGGCATGATTTCGCAGCCGGCATGGGGAGGAGGGAACATCGGCGTAAGGCAAGCGCGTGCAGACGCCATCACGCTTTCGTCTGACTCGCAAAACTTGTTACGCAGTCCGTTCACGTGCGTGTGATCGACCCCGGCAAGCCGCCAGAACTTCTGGTAGGCCACGAAGCTCATGCCGATTGCAGGAGAGCGGCCATAAATTCCCCAGCCATTGCGATGGCCATGAATGCAGAGCTGCGAGTGAGCGCGCAAAACCTTGAGCGCAGGCAATCCAATCGAGTTCATGCTGACCATGATGCAAATGCCGCCGTTTGCCAAAACGTGATCGTGACGACGCAGCATCTGGTCCAGGTCGCCAGTCAGGTTGGCTGCGTACATCACCTGCTTTCCCGTCCGGTCGGCGTGATCGCGCAATACTTTCAGAACCGCGCTTGCCCGCTCTTCAAAAGAGCAATGCGGACCATCGGACTGCAGCTCGTCATCTTTGATGAAGTCGATACCGGCTTGCGCCAAAGTGCGCACCTGCGCAGCGGTATCCTCGGGGCTCATCCCGATACTCGGCTTGATAATGGTTCCAATCAGCGGCCGTCCCTGCACGCCAGTAAGCCGTCGCGTTCCGGAGACACCGAACCGTGGCCCTTGATAGCGGTTGAGAAATGCAGGCGGTAAGCTGACGTCGAGTAGCTTAAGGCCAGAAAATGGTTTCAGCTCAAACAAATTGCCCGCGACCGTAGCCAGCAGATTGGGCAGCGACGGCCCTGGATTCTCCAACGGCCAGGAAAGTGTAACCTCCGCAGTTCGCCGGAGGTTGTTGGGTGATTTCTTCGGCAGTCCCGACCCAGGCAGAGAGGGGCGCTCGGCGATGCCCAATTCCGTGAGCTTCTCCACCTTGGCAGCAAACTTTTCACGAAGCTCAGTGGTCTCCCCGGGAACACGGATGAATGTTCCCGTCGACTGCTCCCCGGCCATGATTTCTGCGGCCTCTTCGAGCGGAAAAGCCGTCTCGATCCAATAGCGCGCTCGAATGCGTTCGTTCCCATCCATAGCGACTCCGTTTGTCTGCGGCCTCAGCCGTGAGTGAAATAGGTAGTGTAGCGCTCGTTCTGCACCTGGTAGAAGGGGACAAAGACGATCTGTTGCCCTTGCTCGTTGCGCACCCAGGCGCCGGCTCGCCCCGCTATCGTGGCGAAGCCTTCCGCGAGCGGGAGAGGTCTAGTTTCTAGGCCCTGCGGTGGGTCGATGGCTACCAGCATCACCGGACCACGCATCACTGCAGCCACGTTGCGATGCTGATCATCGATGGGTTCCGTCCGGAACGCCGGCGGCAACTGTAGTTGAACGATGTCTCCGCTCTTCCAGCGCCGGTGCAGCCTGGCGAAACTGCCGGGGCTTGCGATTGCGTTGGCGGGCGAGCCATTGATGCTAATTTTTGCCGGATTCTCAAGCCATGCCGGAATACGGAGTCGGAGCGCCCAAACTTCCGGGTTGTTCGCTTCGACACGTATGGAGACCGCCCCCTCCAACGGATACGCAGTGGTCTGAACCAGCCGGATTTTAGCCCCATTGACCTGCGTTTCCAGTTCGCTCGGGGTGTACATGTTCACCGCAACCCCGTCATCCGCACGCAGGTAGATACCCAGCACATAATCCGCGACACCCTGCACTAAGGTGCCCGAGCAGCAGGGCCACTTGCGCGGATACCACACCTTGCCCGCATTCGGCGAGTAAGTCGAGTAGTAGGGGTAGTCCCCATCCGAGTCCGGCTGTTTGGCGCCCAGCACGGTGTTGTAAATCACCCGCTCCAGGTGGTCTCCATATCTTGGGTCACCCGTCATGCGCAGCAGGTAGCGGTCCAGCTTGCAGGCTGCGTAACCGCCGCATGGTGTTTCAAAGTGATCGACCGTGGTGCTGAGGCTCTCGTAGAGCTTGCCCTGGTGCGGCTCTACAAATTGCTCGTTCGGTCCCCAGCCGCCCGAAGCGAACTGCTGCTGCGTGGTGAGGTATGTCCACGCATTGGCCATCGCGCGCCGGTACTTCGCATCGCCTAACGTCAGGTAGGCTTTGGCCGCGGAAGAAAGCGCAATCGCATGTGAATATGCATGGCGGCCGGGCAACACATTCTCATTGGCCGCGAGGGGATCGAAAAAGTCGCGGTCCAGCAGGTACCTCAGCGCGATCTCCTGGAATTCGTGCCTGCCAGTGATCTCATAAGCGGTGAAGAGATTTTCCGGCATGACGTACGTCTCGTCATACGGGGGATCCTTCTTCCCTACGCGATCGTGGCCCTGCTCCGGCATCAAGGAGCGGGAGCCGGCAAGGACACGCGGCAGTAGATCGCGTGCCTCGTCGACATGCGCCAGCGAATAAGCGTCGATCAAGCCCACGAAGTGCTTGTCCAGCGTGTAGCAGATCCATAGATTGGTTTTCGGCCGAATGATGGACTGATCATCGGGTCCCAGCGTTGCGCCAAAACCTTGAACCAACTCGCGCACCTTTGCCGCGCAGGCGCCATCACCGGTGCTGGCTCCGATGCGTGCCAGTCCGGAAATGTATTGACCCAAAGAGTGGCCGGGGACGAAGCCGTCCGTATCGTACCAGCCGCCCATATCCCGTCCCGGAGCAGGTAACCCGGCGCGCTGCCGGTAGACCTTCAGCAGCCGGTCATTATCGAGTGCCAGGTAACTGGCATGGATACGATCATACTGCTGCTTCAGCGGACCGCCCGTGAGCGTGACGGCGTCATAGGGATACTCGCGCAGGACCTCGCGAGAATTTACCGCTGCGTGGCCGAGAAGACTGCTGCCGAGGAACGCAGCGGAACCCTGGAGAAACACGCGCCGCGTGGGCCGAATTGCCATCGCGTCATTGGACGGGAGAAAATGAGGAACCGTCAACATAGCGGCCGGGATAGGCAAAATTCCGCATAGCGGAATTCTTCAGAAGCCAACTCTGGCCTCGCATTGCTTGTCCAGAGGATAGATCAACTCCACATTCCGTGAGGTGATCAGTTGGTGTTTTACGAACACAGCCGCCGGAACCGGTTTCTTTTTCAGGATGCTGATCGCGAGCGGAATGAGTTCATCTCCGTAGCGCTCGGGGAAATAGGCGACCGTGCCGATGAGTCGAGTGCCTGCTTTGCGCAGTTCCATCCGTGCATCGCGAATCGCATTCTGTCCCATGACCGCGCATAGATGGCTGAGACCTGCTTCTTCAAAGGCCCGCAAGGCTGCCAACGCACAAATGTCATTGACGGTGCCAATCAGGGTGCGGCGCGGGGGAGAGCGGCGAAGATACTGGCGTAGAACTTCGAGCACCTGTTCAAAGCTGCCGCGGCCATTCAGGTGTGCCTTGGGGGCACTGCCGATTTGCGGCAACTCGGCGCACAAGCCATCGACCAGGCCGGTGAGACGGAGTTCGAGCAATGAGCCCGCGATCGGCAATTCCAGCAAAAGAAGTTGATCAACCTTGCCGCCCCAGTTGTCGCGTGCCCAGCGGCCTAGTGCTTTACCGCCAATCAATCCTGCTTTGTAATTGTTTGCTCCAAAGTAGTTGGCGCCCGGGTGCGGCACTTCAATCGCGATCACCGGCGTATTCGATTCCAGAAATTTCGAAGCCAACACCGGAGCCACACGCTCGTAGGTCTGAAACTCGAGCACTAAGTCGACGCGTTCCTTGATCAGCACATCGGCATTGCGCAGCGCTTCGCGCGCGCTGTATCGATTGTTGACGGTGATCAGGTCCACATGCTCGCGAGCGGCGGCCTTCTCCATGCTCTTCACCACTTCGCGTGAGAACTCCGAATCACCCTGTGCGGCGAAGCCAACGCGAAACTTCCGTGCGGTAACCGGACCGAAGCGGTTGCGGTAGATGCCTGCGCCGGAACGTTCCAGAAGGTCGCCGCGAATGAGCGTGCGCAGGAGGCGGAAAACGGTGGTCTTTGGCAGTTGAGTGCGATGCACAACATCCGCCAATACCAGCTCTTCGCCGGGATCACGAAATGCTTTGAGAACTTCACAAGCCCGAAGTACGGTCTGCGATTCGTTGCGGTCACCCTTGCGTTCGGCAAGGGTTGCTGGGCTGGCGTTCATGCTTCTTCTCACCTTCGAGACGCCATCCTAAATTCCGCTATACGGAACTGACAAGGCCAGCAGGAGGCAAAGCAGGCCGAAAGCGGGGAAAAAACATAATTCCGACATGCGGAACGAAGCTTTCGCTGGCAAACTACTGCGTAATCGCCTCCAATTCCTGGCCCGGCGGAATTCTCCTCAACATAAGCGTCGTCCACATGCCGAGGGAAACACCGGTTGCGATGACCAGCCAGGTGAGGACCGGCTTTCCGAACTCCGCAAGAATCGTCCACAGAATGCTGCCGATCACAAATCCGATTACCTGGATCGCGCTCAGGAACCCTACGGCGGTCCCGCGAAGACGAGTAGGGAAGCTCTCCCCCTGATAGGCGTAGCCAGCGCCGGACCACGTTCCATTCGTGGCCTGATAAAGCAGGAAGTAAACGACGACGACCAACCAGGCTTGCTGTACCCAGAGGAAAATCAGGCTGAGAGGAGCGACCAGCACGCCCGATACGATGATGACTTCACGCCGACCCCAGCGCTCTCCCAGCCAGCCGCCCAGAATGTAAAAGAAAAATCCGATCCCTCCACAAGCCAGAAGCAGTGTGCTCGCCTGGCGGCCGGTGAAGTTCTTATATTGAGTCAGCCAATAGGCGATGTAGAAGTTTGTCGCGACGTAGCTTGCGCCGTAGAAGATCCACACAACGGAGAGCCACACCAACTGCCGCCGGATCGGCCCCGGTGTCGCAAACAGCTCGCGGATGGTAGGCCGGCCTTCCGGTTCCACCAAAATGTTTTGCCTCTGCAGCAGGAGTTCGACCGCGGCGTGGTCCCCCTGGCGAACCGCGTGACGCACACTCTGCACATGTTCGAAGCGCTCTGACTCACGCACAAAGAAGCGGCCGAGAATTACCGCCACGATCGGAAGCACGCCCAGTAAAAACACGAATCGCCAGCCATATCTGCCAAACGCTAGATATGCACCTGAAGCCAGGAAGACACCCAGCGGCCAGCCGCCCTGCACGATCGAATACAGCAGTCCGCGGTGTTTCGCCGGCGCTTGTTCATTGACGATCGTGATGGAGACGGCCAGTTCCGCGTAGGCCAGGCCCGAGGCAAGGGCGCGCACCAGCACCAGTTGCCAGAAGTCCTGAACCAGGTAAGTCAAGCCGGTGAATAAAGCCGTACCGGTCAGACAAAACATCCAAACGCGGCGGCGTCCCAGGCGATCCATTGCGTAACCGGCCCAGATGGTGATGCAGAACTGTGCACCGTAGACAGAAAAGCCCAGGATCCCCAGACCCGCTTCCGAGATATGTAGGCTCTTGGCGATATCCGGGAGCGCCAGCACCAGCAGGTTCACGTCATACGACGCGAGCGCCCACCCGGCAAGTGCTACCAGGATGAGATATTTCAGATAGTTGTGTGGAGGATGGAACGTTTCCGCCTTCGCCGGCGCCTTCAGTGCCATGGCCTAGGTAATGCGCTCGATGCTGGCTGCAATTTCTTCGGGCTCAAACACCCGCTTCCAGTCCGGCCTCATCAGGACTGGCATGCCGAATTCGATCGCTTTATTGCAGGCATCGGAGAAAACGCCTTCGCGCTCCTTGAAGATTACAGATGCGAGTACATTCATGTGGCCCAGGAGAAAATCCCGCGCCGCCTGTTCCGGCACACCCCGCTTTACCACTTCGTCCATAGCCTCGCGCATCACCACCAGTAGCGTCGCGCACACCGTTTCCGAAAGGCCGGGTTCGAGCATCGCCATCTGTTCCAGCGTGACTCGGTGCGACCGCATCACCGGCGCCCAGATGACGCGCGCGATGTGCTCGCCCAAAGTGTACGCGCTATCGGGTCCCTGCATCAGCGCGCAGACAATGTGCTGCTTGGCGGCAATGCCGCCGAAGTAGTCCCGCTTGGCATTGAGATCGGTTTCGTCATTGAAGACGGGGGGATGGCAAGGGTGGGTGACAAAATACGACAGATCTTCGCGTTTCGGCAAATGTCCGGCGAACGGCGCCGCGGCATCCAGCGTCATCACCATCGTCCCTGGTTTCAGCTTGGCTGCAATCGATGATGCGACAGCGCCGATGGCAGTGTCCGGAACCGCCAGAATGACAACCTCCGCGCCATCGAGAGCCTCCCCTGCCGGAATACACTGCAAGCCCAGTCCGCTTCTGACCAGTTCCTGCCCCGCGAGACTGCGCTCCACATGTCGAACTTCATAGGAGGACTGCTTGAGATTGCTGGCCAGCCGGTAACCCATCTTCCCCCCGGCTCCAAAGAGCGCAATTTTTGTGGTCATCTGTGACTCCCTGCTGCGCGAAGTAATAACTATACTAGCGGCGCATTTGGGGGTCGTCCCGGGCCATTCCGCAGGATGGAACAGAAGCATTCGATTGCTCCTCCCCGATCGGAACAGCCTCACACATCGGTTTCGGCCTGTATTTACGGCGCTGCCGCAGCTTGTGGCAACCCTTGGTGATCGTCCCTTGCGCAACCAGGCAACCGAGTCTGCGCACGATATTGACAACCGCAGACCCCATTACTAGCCTTCCCTCGATCTCGCCCAATTTTTGCTTGCCAAGGACGGCTGAGATCGAGAAACAGCAAGTTTGCTGAGCAAGAGGCCGAATGAAGTCGAACATTTCTTTCCCATGGTTTCTTATCTGCGCATTCTTCCTTGTGATCGCCCAGACCACGCTGGGTCAAAATACAACCGGCACCATTACCGGTAGGCTCACTGACTCGAGCGGAGCCGTGATCGCCGGAGCAAACGTCGCCGTCAGAAATGTGGGGACCGGCGAAGTCAGAACGCTGACCACCGGCGACTCAGGTGACTTCACCGCGACGCTTCTGCTGCCTGGGCATTACTCGGTCACTGCGTCGCACACAGGCTTCAAGACAGCAATACGGAATGACATCACGCTCGAGGTGGATCAGACAGTTCGCGCCGATCTCACACTCGACGTTGGAAGCGAGACACAAAAAGTCGAGGTGGCCGCCAGTGCGCTCACACTGGACACCGACAGCCCTGCCGTGGCGCAAACCATTAATGAAAAACAGGTGAGCGAACTACCCCTGAACGGGCGCAATTTCGTCAGCCTGCTATTCCTCGAGCCGGGAGCCGTACAAACCGGCGGCGAACAGTCAACCTACCGCTATGCAGCGGGAGATGCGATCAGCATCGGGGGTGGCATCAGCGCATCGAACGCCTACACCCTCGACGGCACGATGATTACCGATACGGGCTACAGTACTCCGGCCTTCGACATTTCCATCGATGCCATCCAGGAGTTTAAGGAACAGACGAAAAACTACAGCGCTGAATATGGATTCGGAGCCAACCAGATCAACCTCAGTACGAAATCAGGCACCAACACCTTTCATGGCAGCGCCTTCGAGTTCATTCGTAACACCGCGGTGGATGCTCGTTCTTACTTCAATCGATACCCGCAACCGGTGGCCCCGCTGAAACAAAACCAATTCGGATATTCACTGGGTGGACCGGTCATCCTGCCCAAAATTTACAACGGCCGCAACCACACCTTCTTCTTCGCGAATTATGAAGGGCAGCGCATTCGCTCGCAGGTTACCGAGACCGGCAATGTGCCAACGTCCGATGAACTCAATGGCGTGTTTCAGGTATCGTCGTTCAACCCGGCGCAGGCGGCCACCGGAACCATCATCGATCCTTACACTGGCTTGCCCTTCCCGAAGAATGCAACCGGAGCTTATGTCATACCTCAGAGCCGCTTCTCCCGCCTGGCCCAGCTAGCCATCGCGCGAGGCTTCTTCCCCGCGCCGAATGTGACGGGCAACAGTGCGTACAACTACACCACTAACCTCCAGAGCAATGTAGACGAGGATCAGCAGACCTACCGCATCGACCAGATACTTGGCCAAAAAGATTCGATGTTCTTCCGGGCCACCATCTCGGATGTGAACGTCACCGTGCCCGCGGCGCCTACGATCTATACCAACACCGACATCCTACAGGTAGTCAGAAACTATCAGCTAACCGAAACCCACATCTTCACTCCCAATCTTCTCAATCAATTGCGCCTCGGCTATCTGGAGTCGCAGGTATATCGCCAGGGCCCGATCATGACCGCGGCGGACATCGCCACCCTCGGCTTTCAGAATGTGTTTGGGATGAAGAACGCAAACTACCCGGTGATCGCCTTGGCCTCGGGTGTCAGCAGCACTAATCCGGTGGGCGCAACTCAGGCGCTTTCCTCTGCCGGCGGTGCAGCCAATCTTCCCACCGGAAGTTTGCAGCCGGCATGGGACTTTTCCGATTCCGCCTCGTGGACGCACGGCAAGCATTCTATCGGCTTCGGATTTGTCTACCATTCGCTCCAGCTCGATCGCCAAAGCACAGTCAATCCACAGGGCAACTTCACCTTCGATGGGGAACTCACCCACAATCAGCTCGCCGACTTTCTTCTGGGCACACCTATCAAAGCGCAAGTGGCTCAGCCGGGACCGGTATCGGATGTCGCGGTGGGAAATGTAACTCACCTTGTGTTCAGAGCCTGGGCGCTTTATTTCCAGGACGACTGGAAAGTGTCGAGCAGGCTGACACTCAATCTTGGCTTGCGTTATGAATTCAGCGCTGTTCCCTACGAAGAGCAGAACCACCTTGCCTGGTTCAATCCGGCGTCGGGGGGCGGTCTTTTCGTAGCCAACAAGTTCATCGTGCAGAATTACGGCGGCAGCCTTTATACCTACAACAGCCAACGGGGACCAGGGCCGGCGCAGAAGTATAACTTCGCGCCTCGCCTTGGCTTCGCCTTCCGTCCCACGGGCAGTGACAACATGGTCGTGCGGGGAGGCTACGGCATCTTCTGGGATTCCTTCCAGACCAACGAGTTCGTCTCTTCTACTGCGGTCTATCCCTTCGCTCCCACGCAGGTCTACACGTCTGCGACCAGCGCCTCAGGAACCATCAATAATACAAATGCGCTCTTTCCAGCTCTTACCGTCGGACCGGTGTCGGAGGCGACATTCCTCAACAGTGTGCTGCAGATTGCCGCAACCCGGAAACTCAATCCGTACGAGCAGGATTGGTCGTTCGGCATCGAGCGGCAGCTTGGGCCGAAGACCATCCTCAATCTGGATTACGTCGGCAACAAAGCCACGCATCTGAACATCCGCACCGAGTTGAACCAGCCGACACCGTGCAACGCCACCACCAATTGCAATCCCGACAGCTCGTTCAATCAAAGCGCCGCGGGCAAGCAAATGCGGCGGCCCTATCCGAATTTAGGATTGATGGTTTACGAAGGCTGGAACGGTTATTCCAATTACAATGCGCTCAATGTGAAGCTCCAGCGCCGCGCTAAAGACGTGAC